>JAVKDJ010000029.1:0-4179 GCA_040222275.1 Cyclobacteriaceae bacterium | reverse complement strand
CCTGATGCCCAATCCGTGAGGGTTTTCCAAAGGGTAAGATTTGATGAGCTCTGGGCTTTGTAAATTTCTGATGTCTATTACGTCCAATTGGTCATCACCCGTTCTGCACAGATTTCCCGACCTTAAAGTAACGAAGGCTAGTGTATCTTGGGCCACCACCGGGTCGCAGGATACAGCATGTTCGAATTTGGATAGGTAACTTGGCATTGAAGGCTCGGAAATATCAAACATCTGCATACCGGTTTGGGTACCGATGAAGACAATAGTGTCCATTGCGAAAATGGTTTCGACCCCCCTGCCAATTTGATGCACATTGGTCTGTTGGGGATTCATGGGATCGGCCAACGAAAAGCTCAGCAGCCTGGAATTATCCACCGCATATAAGTAGTCCCCTGATATTGTAAAGCTGCGGATGAAACAGCATTTGGCAATGCAAGTACCGGGCAAGCCAACCAGCCCAATCATACTTTGCCGGATGCCAGCGATCCTGCACCTAATTACTCTGCCAAACTGAACCCGGATGGGGGTGGAGCTGCTGTCGGGCCAACTCTTATGATACCCGTTTCCGCTGGTGATGTTGTAAATATGGAAACATGGGCGAGGTATAATATTACAACAGGCGGGGTGAATTCCCTGGTAAGTAACCTGGCTGCATTGGTTTCATCAGCTTTTGTCGGTGTAAGTGGTGTATCGGAAGCTAACCGGATTACTCTTGGCAATGCCGTACCCGGCGTGTCGGGCAACATCCCCAATGGAGGGGGCAACAACGAACCAAAGGCATACCTGAATTATATCCTGTTAGAAAACAGCTATGTTCAAAACCAGTACGGTTTAGTCTCTGTCTCAACCGATGGATATCAGGCATTTGAAAAACTCTCCACAGGAGACCTTACAATGCCGGTCAGTGGATATCTCTACATCTATGAGGCCAATGAAAGTATTGCTAATGTGGATGTGTGGTTTGATGACCTTAGAATTATTCATATAAAAGCTAACAATACACTTCAGGTGGTAGGGGCTAAAGACTATTACCCCTTTGGCCTGCCAATAGCAGGTACAGAGTACTGGAATGAAGGTAGGAAAAGTTATAAATATGGGTATCAGGGGGTGTTTTCCGAACAGCAAGAAGAAACCAAGTGGAATACTTTTGCATTGAGGAGCTATGATCCGGCTTTGGGTAGGATTATATCTAGCGATCCGGCTGGACAATTTGCAAGTCCGTACCTAGGAATGGCAAATAATCCGGCGAATTATACTGATCCAAGTGGTGCTGTAGCAGGAGCAATAGCACACAGTATTTTTGGAGCAGCTATGGCAGGTGCTCACAAAGAGCACCAAAATGAAGAAAAAATATTTTTCAGTGCTCAACTCCAATGACCTCAGCACAGCCACCAAAGCCAATTCCATGAAGGGCCGCCCCCTTACGGATAGAATATTCATTGGGGGGAACTTCCAGTTCAGCCATATAGAGCCATTTACCATTTTCTTTGATCCCTCGATTGGTTATAAAATCAATAAACGGCTAGTGGCAGGTGTGGGCTCCAGGTTCCAGTTCTCCTTCGGGGAATACGATACTTTGACCAATAATTACAACAAGAAAAAAAGCGAATTGAGCTACAAGATTTTCGCAAACTATGATATATTCCGAAATTTCTACCTCACTTCGTAATTTGAAAACAATAAAATACTAATCAACCAAACAGACGATGGTGCCAATTACAAATGGACACCAATCTGTTTGCCGGCATTGGCAAATTATTCTCTATTTCTTATGGGTTTAACGGCTACATTTCTGTGGTCTATGATTTCCTGCACAATCCAGCACAAAGTGTGTATTCCAGTCCTTTTGCTGATCGTTTTGGGTTAGGCCTCCCGGTCTTGAGGGGGCTGGGGGTGAAGTAGTTTAAAGATTTAAATTGATTAAGAAGTTGCCATATAAGGCCAAAAAACGATTTGGAAAAGAATTATTTGATTGCGCATATGAATTCATCAGAGCGCACAGATTGGCAAATTTGTTGTACCTCAGATATACCTAACAAATTTCAATGCTTATAAACAACAGTAAACCAATAAGTTACAAAGCGATGTTTGAATCCTGACAAGGTCACAAACAAAGGTCAAATCTTAATCGGTTTGGCCTTTTTTTATGGCCTAAACTGTCAAAATTGTGCTATTGCCAAGCAGATTTATTGCATGATCCGATATTCCTTGAAAAATTGTCAACAATGAAATAGATGTAAACCCTACTTTGATCTAAAGGCTCAAAAATGGTTACATCCATGTGTAATATCTCAAATGGTCTGGATGCTCTGATTCCAATTTCCCTTTTGCGATTCAGTTTGAAGAATTTCCTTTTGACTCCTATCCGATTGGTATACTGATACCAAGTGCTTAGACCCATAAAAACAGCTTTGTCACGCAGAGCTTGATAATAAATTGAAAGTGCACTCCAATTTTCAAACTTGTCATTAAGTAAATAATTTTTGATGGTATTTACTTCGGTTGATAGCAATTGATGAGGATGTCTTGGTTGACATAATTGAAATATGGAATTCTGGCACTTTTTCTTTTTAAGCCAATAGTACATTTTAGCGGATGTCAAGCCGATGGATTTCAAAATCCTTTTGGTTCCTAAAACTGGCTGAACCTTTTCAATGGTCTTTAGGATCGAGGTTTTGTTGAGTCTGAGTAATTCAGCTTTGTTCTGGGCATGATTGAATAATTGTGAAGCTGTATTAAATAAAAAGTACAAAGCTTTGGAAGCCTTTAAGAGCTTTTTATTTTTGCTATTTCCTTCAGTACCGAAACATCCGTGTCTGACAAGGAACTACAGCCAATGATTTCTGAAATGTCCTTTCTTTTCCAATTGGATAGTGTACTTCTGGGGATTGTAGACCTGTGATCAATAGATAAAGCATCAAAATGATATAACAGTATCAGATTGGTGTGGTAGGAATTGTATTTTGGCAAAGTGAATCACTGAAATGGTTAAGTGCCAACCTTCATCAATAACTACTCCAAAAGTTCAATCAAATAAACTTGAAACTATAAAGGAAAGTCCTTAGTGGTGACATCCTGTCTACCATGTAACACTCGTACTATAATCATTTCATCATCAATGATCCTGAAATAAAAGCACCTGTCCCGATATGGAAAACCTCGCAATCCTTTGCTTATCCATCCTCTTGAAGACCCAGTTACGCCAAGATGGGCCAGTTCAAATATTTTATTTACCAGGTCTTGAATGAACTCATCAGCAGTGTCAACATTATCTTCCGCAATGTAATTATGAATTTCTCTTAAATCCTCCTTTGCGGTATCGGTGATTTTTAAGCGCAGTGTTTTAATAGAGGTGTTATTTTGATTTTACAACATCGTTTATTAGCTGCGCAGGATCAGAATAGGATGTTGTTCGGCCGGCTTCAATGTCTGCATCACCCTCCGCTATTAAGGCACGTAAACGCTGAAGTTTTTTGTTGGACTCATAGTCTTCAAGCAGTCTTAATCCTGCTCTTACAACTTCTGTTCGATTTCCAAATCGACCATTTTCAACCATATTGGAAATGAAATCACGATCATGTTCTCCAAGAGTAAAGCTTACTGGTTTTGTTGTTTCGCTCATATTATCCTCGTTTATACAAAAATATAGAAATAATATTATTGTAATATATAATAATATTGCTATTTCTTTACGGTTCGTACGATTTTCACAATATAGAGTTCCAATTTTAAGGTATTAATGGACTTATTAAGATATTAGAATTTTGTTCGAATTTTCTGAAGGTTTTTCATATGAATGCATTTGAGTGGGCATTGGGTTAAGGCACCAATTTCACATCACTCAATAGTTCCAAATTCTCCGGATCAGAGTAATCGTACTGATAAAAGCCATCAGAAGATACAACGATAAGTACCTGGTCTTTCACGATCACATCATGGCATCTAATCTCAGGATACGAACGGACCAGTTCAAGCACTGCATTCTTTTGAACTTCAAATACCTTCAATCCATGCTCCCCTTCGCAGACAAACAGGGTATTTCCCCTGATGCCCAATCCGTGAGGGTTTTCCAAAGGGTAAGATTTGATGAGCTCTGGGCTTTGTAAATTTCTGATGTCTATTACGTCCAATTGGTCATCACCCGTTCTGCACAGATTTCCCGACCTTAAAGTAACGAAG
>JAVKDJ010000028.1:0-123198 GCA_040222275.1 Cyclobacteriaceae bacterium | reverse complement strand
TTCCCAAGAGTAATCTGCAGCCACGCCAATGCCAGGAATGGCAGTGATCTTACCGGTGTATTCCCCGGAGGCGGCAGCCGCCAGGTCACAGACGGTATTGTCGTTGGTATTGGCCGCATCGAGGGTAGCGGTAGGCGGGGTTAAAGAATCTCCAATCGTAACAGTAACTGGCGATGAATCACAACCGGTACTTTGATCTGTTGCCACAACAGTGTATTGGCCTGGGTCTAAATTAGAGATTGAATTGGTACTAGCTCCGGTAACAGTATTAGTTGTAGTTCCTGTTCCTTTTATGGCCAATATATCATCTCCATTTGATAGTGCAGTGCCTGTGGCAGAAGCTCCTACATACCAGGCAAAAGTATAAGTGCCCGTACTTCCATTGGTTTCAACATTGTTTAATGTGGCTCCACCATTAGGATATACTGTTCCTCCTTCACAACTTGAAACATCTGTAATAGTAATATCGGCAGCAACAGAATTGTTGACCACTACGTTGGCAGGATCATCAGCCAATGTGTATTCCAGCACTGATTGACAGTCATTTACATTGTCTGTTAACCTCAGTGTATATGTTCCCCCAGGAACATTTTGGAGTTCACTGTCATTGTTGGTAAGAGCTGCCCCGGTTATCGTCGTGTATGAGATCGTTGTGTTCTGTCCAACAAACCATTCAAAAGTAAAATCAGTCACAGGTCGACTGGCGTGGGAAACGGTTATGATACCATCGTAGTTGCCTGAGGCATTTTTGCTTACATCACAAACAGTATTTTCATTGGTTGAAGTAAATGATACTGTAGGTTCGTTGAGTGAATCGTTGACAGTAGTGGTGAATGGATTGGAAGTACAACCATTTACAGTAACAGTAACGGTATAGTCTCCTGAATTGAGGTTAGATAAAACTTCAGTCGTAGAGGTTGCGTTCACGGGATCCGACAAATCATTACCATTATACCAGGTAAAAGTATAACCCGTAAAGTCGGTGACATTGCTGCCATTATAACTGACAGCAGCAGTAACTTGTCCTGAATAAGTGGCAATATTACATCCAGTATTGTCCACATTCGTTGTTCCCGTAATAATAGGAGTCACAATACTCTCCGTAAGTACAATTGTCTGCGTAACTGCACATCCAGAATTGTCATTGGTTACTTCTACTGTATAGGTATCTGCTACCAATCCACCAATGGTATGCTCTTCTCCCGCTCCAAGTGGGAAAGTAGGGTTGGAACCGTTTCCGGGATCAACACCTGCTGAAATCGCAGAACCTACGGCAGAATTTCCAAGATACCATTCAAAAGTAAAACCATCGGTGAATTCAACACCTGGAAAAGAAGGGTCATTGGTGTACGCTTTCAGGGAACCGTTTGAATTACTGCAATTGGATTGTGAGTTTACCACTTCAGTGGTTACATCAGGAAGTTCCAGTTGTTCATTAATAGTTCCGGTAACTGGTGCAGATTCGCATCCGGATGTGTTGCTTGTGGCTACTACTGTATATTGGCCAGCAGCCTGACCAGTAAGATCATTAGAAGTACTAATGACTGGTCCGCTTGGCAAATCCCCGGCGTACCACTCAAAGGTGTAATTTGAAAATCCATCACCCGGTGATTCATCAATCAAAGCAAACAACCCTCCATTTGGCGTAGAACAACTCCTTTGTGGGGTACTTACCAAAGGATCGAAAGTGGGCACAGTAATATTGTCGGCCACAATAAAATCCTCGGTCTGATCACAATTGTTTCCAACATTGAGGATGTACACCCTATAATTTCCTCCTAACAGATTGGTGAAAGTATGGCCCACAGAACCATCAGCTACAGCAATGGGACCCTGCAGTAAATTAGACGCCTGGGTATTGTTGCCCTGATAGATACTAAATTCATAACCCGAAATTGGTTCTGATACTCCCGATTGGGCTGTTACTGAAAGTGTTCCGTTTCCAACCCCACAATTAGTATTGGCAGTGCTTGACGAAAATCCTATGATGGGTTCGTCTCTGACTAAATTTATCCTCAAAGATGTAACATCTGATATGCACTCAGTGTCTAGGTCCCTTACTTTTAATGAATAATTTCCAGAGCCTAACTGCTCAAATAATCCGGTATTGTTTGTAGCTAAAGGGTTGCCAGAAGCAGCACCTGACCATAATATAAACTCATAATTTCCAGAGCCGCCCGAAGCAGTACCCACTGCATCAATCTGACCATTGTCAGGGTCTGCACCTCCACCGTTACAGGCGGTACGGTCGGTCGTATCAACATCAGTATCTAAAATGTCAGGGTTGGTACTGGTGTCATTCAATGTGACCACATTGGTGACGCTACAACCGTTGGAATTGTTGGTAATTACTACTGTATAATCTCCATCATCAAGAGATCCCGCTATACTGTTGTTTGTCCCCGAGAGATTGGTGGAGATACGGTCAGAGGGAGAAGTACTAACGCCTTCGTAAAAGTCGAATGTAAACCCGGTGGCTATACCTCCGGATGTAGCTGTGATCGAACCGTTTCCTCCAGTTGCAAAACAAGAGCTGTCATCTGTTGAGGCGAATTCTGCTTCTGGTGCACCTGTAAGGTTTTCAACTTCAATTACGAGTGGTGCAGAAGTACAGTTTGATGGGTTGGCCCCACCTGTTTCCACAGCTTCTACAGTATAAAAACCAAACGTAATACCCGAATAGGTGGCACCTGCCCCTGCAACACCTGTAAAGTCGGGAACGGCTTTCACCGAAGAACCATGGTACCAATTAAATGTATAATCAGCCGTTAACCCATTGGAACTCACTGTTATAGAGCCGCCGTTGAGGTCATTACAAGCTGTGATATTGGTTTTGGTTTCAAACTGAATACCCGGAAGGGTGAGATTGGTGTCAACTACTTCATCCAGATTGGATGTACAACCACTAATTTTATTTTGGGCTACAACAGTGTAGGTCCTTGCTTCCAGGTTTTGTGCGATGCTGGCCACACTTACTGTGTCGATAAAGTCATTGCCCAGATACCAGGTAAAATCGTACCCCGCAGTTACCTCTTGTCCATCTACTATTACCACAGCTTCCAATTTGCCATTGGGCACTTCACAGTCGGTAAGGTCAGCCAGTTTGTTGATCTTTATCACAGGATCTTCTTCTATCAAATCTATGACCACAGTTGCGGTATCAGAAGGACAGGAGTTGGAACCCAGAATGGCAAAAACAGAGTATGTGCCATGCGGCATATCTGTCACATTAGCTCCAGTAAAGACAGGGCCTGATGCGAAATCAGTGCCATTGTACCATTCGAAAGTAGCACCGGTTGTTGTTTCACCACTGGCTGCATTTACAGTGCCGGTCACCACAATATTGTCCATGTAGTCATATTCATTGCTACTATTATTGAGGATTTCAGCCCTTAAAATCATCGTTGCGGCGGATGTTACATTGTCGAAAGAAGCTGTTGCAGTTTCTTCTCCATAATCATTGCTGAATGTACCATTGTCAAGTGCTTCTAAATTTCCGCCGGCAACTTGATAATACAAGCGTATGTAGTCACTGTTTTCATGGTTTCCTGATTCTTTAATGAACCAAGAAATGTCTATATGGTCTTGTCCATTGATATTTATTGGATCTGATTCCCAGACCACTTCAGAATCAGCATCATTGACACGAAACCATTTGTTTCCACCACTTTGGCCCACAGCAGCTGACCCGTCATTATCATAAGTCCTGCTCCAGCCAGTTGTCCCGTTATCTTCTATATCACCTACGTTTAAATCTTCGAAATCTTCATTCCATATTATGGAAGATGTAGCTGCTGTAGTTCCAATGTAGTATGCCCTAGCAATACCATTATCAGAAAAAGTTGGGTCGCAGAGCTCATTGTCTTTGACTTTGTTTGCAAAAATCTCAAAAGGTAAGCTTGTGATAGGTGTAGAGGCCAGGTTGTTAGTTTTATCACATTCCGTAACCGTTCCAATGGGAGTGGTCATCGGAGGATCTTGAGATCCATTGTCATTGATGGACACGAACAAATCGAAACCAGAACCGCCAGGGCCTGTTACCTGAAGAGTAATGGATTCCGTTTCACCCACTTCCAGGTTTTCAACGGTGGCAACCGCAGTGTTAAGTTTTATAGAAGTAGATAGGGCAGGGTCTCCAGCATAAAAGGTAACTGGGAACGAATTACTTAGGGCAATATCCCCGGAGTTTCTTACGTCAAATGAAACGTTGAACTGAGTATCAGGACATTGAGGAGAATCTGCCATTAAATTGTCCAACAGTTCCAAATCCGGAGAAACGTATGAAGGACAACCTTGCTCGTTCAAAACAGGTGCCTGGTTCAGGAAAGTATTCAGTGGACGGTTAGGTCCAGCAGTACAAACATTGGTGGAAAACACAGCGCCCGGGTTTTGCTGAACCACCGGGATGGTCAGGTTATCATTGACGTTCACATTAAAGTATGCATGTTGGTTCCAGACTTCCCTGGAGGGTTGCCAATCTTCACCATCTGATTCATAAACTCTTATTTGACCATCGGAGCTACTGTATTTGTCACTACTGTTGCTGGTAGCACAAGCCAGGCAGATTTCACTTGCTCCATCGCCATCTACGTCTGCAACAATTGGATACTCGTCCCAGGTAAGAGATATACATGCTTTAGTTGTTCTGGAACTACCATCAGTACCATCTATAATATGAAGTGTTGTTTCACTACGATACAATACTTCGGCAGCCCCGTCATCATTGAAATCAAATACCGAACAGCCTGTGATTCCGGAGGAACCTTCTGTAATTCCTTTGGTCCAGAGTATGTCAAAATTTTCATCCAGGGCATATAGGGTCTGGTCGGATACAAAGGATGCATTGAGTTGGCCATCATTGTCTAAATCAGAGATGTTGATACGCCCTGTTCCGAGCCAATGGTCGTCATCATTGAGTGCGCTAAATGTGGTGACTGTATTGTTGGTCACGTCCCAGAAATAAATCACAATTTTTCCGTTACCGTTTTTGCCATTGAATAAAACATCTAGTTTAGGGTTGGCTGTAGTACCATCCTGGTTGTAATCGGCTACAGCCGAGAAGTTCATGTTGTAATAGCCAGAGTAGTCATCAATCGACCATTCATTGACTCCATTCAACAGGTCGTTGATGTCTCTTTCTACTGTTCTGGTGCCTGTAGCTATATCTATAGAGTAAATCAACCCACCCGCAACCATTTCCAACCCCTGACAGTCATCGCATGCACCATCGGGAAGTATATCAACTGCAGTGGTACCATAAAACCCGGTAGTAGCCATGGGAGACGTTGGTGAAATAATTACAGCACCGGTGGTTGCATTGTAGATTCCATTACCGACCATAAGCTCTGGAGTGCCGTCCTGATTGAAATCGGCTACAGAAATGGCACCAGTTCTGTTGTCTGGCACGGTGGTTTCCCATAATAATGTTAAGTTACAATCATAAGCCGTAATGGTGCCTGAAGTATAGGCACCTGCCATGAAAATTTCACCACATTCGTCGTTATCAATGTTGGCTATGGTCACATCATGGCTGATTTTATAGTTGCTTAGTGGATCCGCAAAGATTGATCTTTCGGTTGCCCCGTCAATACCATTAAGAATGGATAACTGGTTGGTACTCCTGTTGGAAACTACCACCTCGGGGATGCCATCCCCATCTATATCACCGACCGCTGGCAAAGATGAGTTGTTGGCAGTCCGGTTGTCCGACCCCCATTGCAATTTGATATTGAATGCCGGATTGACCGTTGGTTCATTGCGACAGACTACTGAATTTCCAAAGTAGAAACTGGCACAATCCCCATCATTTGTACAGTCAGCATCATAACAGTCGATGAAACCATCACCATCGTTATCAATACCATCATCGCAAGTCTCCTGACCATACAGCAAAAAAGTATTGAATACAAAAGTGAATAATAATAAGATCTTCCTATAGCTTTTCATATCAATCGGTCGGTATAAATTTCCATTAAATATAAATATATTTTTAGCCACTAATCACTAAAAAGTACAAATACCACTCTCTGAACAATGCATAACTGTGGCACTTTAACTCCTAAATATAGGCTAAATTTTAAAAAATGCATTAATTTGATATAAAATAGAATTTATTTAAGGTGATATTTCGATGAATAACACCTTTCAGGCCATGAGTGGCAAGCATCTTCTGATTACCGTCCCATTAAAATAGACCCGGACAGGTTTGTAGGGACATTGGCATTATTGACGCATTTCAGGGCATAGTAATATATTCCTTCCGGTAATAACAACCCATTGCGGGTACCATCCCAGACACAATCGTCGGTCTGCGGGGAGATTTCTTCCTGCTTGATGACCTGGCCCTTGCTGTCGAATATGAATATGGTACATCCATCCAGTTTAGACCGTGCATTGGTAATTTCCCAGCATTCGTCACCTATACCGTCCCCGTTGGGGGAAAATACCCTTTTTGCCCTTACCAGAGGGTTTATTACGCGAATAGAGTCCGACTCAAGGCATCCTCCGGGATCGGTCCCAAATACTTTAATTAGGATGTTGATGTCGTTAGGTATGGCTGTTACATCGATGGCTTCAGGGTTGTCAAATATTTCTTCAGGTGTCCAGGTAATCCCGGTAGCATTGGTGACAGAAAGGTCCACAGAAAGTTGGTCCTCATCCAACTGGATTTCATTTTCACCATCGTCGTTTACATTGGTTTCTTCCAGTGTGGTAATGGAAATGCCTTCGGCGGCCTTGAGGGAAATCCCAATGGAGGCAGTGAAATCGCATCCGGCAGCATCAGTTGCTGATACAGTATAAGCGACCGTTGGATCACCTTTGATAGGTCTTATGGCACCCATGGAATTGGTGGTTGAATATTCAGTGCCCGGTTCCAGGTCGCTGGTCCATGAATAGTTGGTGAACGTATCCCCAAGGCTCAGTTGTAGCTCTTCACTAGGGCATTTGTCAGTTGATCCGCTACCTGTTGTGACAGCAATAGTGGAGCCATTGGTGGTATTGGGCACACCCTGCACCGTAATTTCTTTTGTACTTATCTCCGACGGGCAATTGGTAATATTGGTATATATAGTAGTCAGGGTGACCGTAGGTGTTGCCGGATCAGCATAGGTGTGGCTTACTGCCGCACCCTGCTCTACGGGTGAGGCATCCCCGTAATCCCAGGAATGGGTAACTGGTTGTCCGTTTTGATCGCCAGCAGTAGTACTAAACCCTATGGAAAGGTCCTCACAGATCAAACCACTTACAGGGTCTGATGTAATGCTGTTGGAAGGCACAGGAATGGCACTCAATGTACGTGCGGGGCTTTCAAACTGGCAACTGTTGGCTACACTGGTGATGATGGCCGAATAGTTACCGGATTCGGATACTGTTATGGTTGTACCGGTTTGGCCGGTGGTTGCCCCGTCTTTGTTCCAGGCGTAAGTATAGTCACTGCCGAAATCAGTTACAGACAACATGGCACTTGAGCCAGTACAGAAAATATCTTCATCGGCATTGTTTACGGAAATTACAGGAAGGTTTTCTACGGTAACCACCACTTCCTTGGTTTCACTCACACAGCCATTGGCGTCTCGCCCGAATACCTTGTATTTTCCAGACATATTTTGTGAAATAGATGAAATTACAGGATTCTGGTCTGTAGAGGTAAACCCATTAGGGCCTGTCCAGACGTAGCTGTCGTATGTCTGTCCGGCCATTAAGGTAACTTCGTCACCACTACAACGCAAACCCGCAGGACTGCTCGATGGGGTAGGGGCAGTGATGCCACCATCCTCTACAACGATGGTTACCTGATCTGAAACCTGGGTGCACCCCTGATCGGCAACCGTTACAGTAAAATTAAATGTGCCATTTCCTCCGGTGGGTACTACCAGCGTGTTGGATGTTTCTGCCTGGTCTATTCCATTTCTTTTCCAGGTATAGGTAGCACTGCTACTGTTGGTCGCGGTTAAAGTAAAAACCTGGCCATTACAAACATCGGTATTTCCTGAAGGGGTGATTACAGGAATCACACAGTTTCTGTTCATTACTACGGACAATTCACCTGTACTTCCAGATGTTACATTATGTGTGAACGCCAGGTCAGGTTTACCGTCCCCGTTCAAATCACCAATTTTCACATTTCTTGAGTTGGAGGTAGTGGAAATCTCTGTGGTGGTGAAGGTAAAAGCTGTAGGGTTGTCTGCAAGCAGTACAAAAATTTTACCGGGGGAGCCCACTGAAGCCACTGCAATGTCAACACTGCCATCCCCATCTACATCCCCAATATCTAGTCCCCAGGGCGAGGAGATACCTGATATTGTTGCGGCGCTTTCCATACTAATGCTGCCACCAGCAGATGCTGTTTTGTTTTCTACAATTACTATGGCACTTGCCGGTGTTCCGGCATTACTGGCAGTCAGTATTACATCGTTAAAGCCATCCTGGTTGATGTCGCCGACTTTGAGGTTTTGAAATGCACCGCTAGCACTGAATTCTTTAGAACTTTCAAAGGATATAGAACCTGGCTGACTGGAATTGGGAAGCACATAAACGTTCGAATTCCTGTTAAACGTTGCAACAACCTCAGGGAGGCCATCATTGTTAAGGTCTTTTACATCCAGGCCCACGAGCCCACCAACCCTTGTATCACTCGCCTCCATTGTGAATTGCTGTGAAGTGGTATTCATGGTGATAGTGCCCTGAATACTGTTGTTTTTAAAAACATCTATTTTGTTGTCAGATGTGTTGGATACAATAATTTCAGGATTTCCATCCAAATCCAAATCCTGAATAGACACCCGACGTGCCAATCTAAGGTTGCCATTGTCAGATGGGAGGGTAAGTGTAATAGGTGCCGCAAAACTCACAGTGCCGTTGGCCTGGTTGCGGAATATAAAAATCCTGTTGTTGCTGGCATCTCCCTGGGTAGCTACCAGGTCGGGCCAGCCGTCTCCATCCAGGTCCCCACAAACTGTGTTAATCGTTGCAAAACCTGCAGATATTTGAGATCTGATGAAGTTATTGGTAGAAGTAGTGCTGTTATTATCATGGATAACTATGTTCTGTGATTCGTTGTTGGTGACGGCCACATCTGAAAGGCCATCTTTGTCAAAATCACAAAGACATAAGTCATAAGTGCCGAAATCTGAAGGACCGTCATTTACCAATACCTGAGGATCGAAGCTGCCTGCTACACCTTTGCTGCCTCCAAAACTTATGTGGAATAATTGGTTGGAGTAGGCTGTTTTTACGGTGCTACCGCTGGTATTGGTGACACTAATATTGTCAGTAGTAGCACCTGCCGGTACGGTTACTTCCAGCAGACTGGCAGTGGCAGAAGTCACAGTGGCGACAGCCGCCCCAAACCTCACTTCCATATCGGCGATATTGGTGGAAAAGTTGGAACCTGATATGGTCACAGTTTCACCGAAAGTGCCGGTGGTGGGTTCTATGCTGTTGATGTAAGGAACCTGTGCAAATGATTGGTTTACAGTAATTAACAATAGAAAACCAATGATAGTATTTTTAGAAATATTCATAACTCAATGCTTTATACAATCCCCAATTTATTCTACTGTCAATATCCACACGTCAGCCAAATCGGGGCTTTGCCTGATCCTGTTTCTCTGTGCAGCAGCCACGCTATGATTGGCCGATCTGAACAACACCACATAGTAATATCCCTTTTCGGATTGGTAACCTACTATGGTGTCATGAAAACCTCTTTCAAACATTTTGTCACTATAGTCTTCCGCACGTTGAAATTCGCTAAAAGCCCCTGCCACTACGTGGTTGCCTGGTGGTAATTCCAGGTAGTGTGTCCCACGTTTTACACGTGGAGCACCTTCAGGCGAGGTGACTGTTCCGGTTGGGGCAGTTCCGGTAGTTGGTGGATTGGTCCTTACGTTATTATTTCCAGTTGTATTCTGTATTTCCTGGTTTTCTTTAGGGGTCGTAGTACGGTCGGGACTTTGCCTGATTTCCTGTTGTTGGTTGTCCTGATTTTGTTGCTGCTGCTGTGTATTGTTGCGTTCAGCAGGTGTTTCTTTGGGTGTATCATCCGTAGTTTGACCCGTATTGTCCTCTACTTCTTTTTCTTCAGGCTTTTCATTTAGTTTGGCCAACCGTTCCTGTTCCCTGCGCTCTTTTTCCTCTTTCTTCAACCTTTTTTCTTCGGCCAGCTTTGCCCTTTCCTCAGCAGTGAGCTTGTGCGACTTTATAAAGGAATGATGGTGTCCATGGTGTTTTTTATGCTCGCTTAGGTGGTAACCGATATGGATTTCGTGGGTATTTCCTGTAATGGAAGCAATTTTTGAATTGCCCAATTCAAAGGCGTACCCTATCCCGAGTTTTTCTTTTACCTTAAAACCAACCAGTGCATTTATACCGGCACCTTCCCGGTACGAGCCACCAACCCATACGATATGTTTGATGTGGGCGATGAGTGCGGCCTCATACTGACTGGTAGTGATATTCGAATACCTATATAATAGGTGTGGCTCTATGGCAAAATCGTGTCCAATGTGCCCACGGTAGTTCATCTTTATCAGAATGTTGTCCATTGGGGAAATCTTAATAGGGGAGAAGGATTCCGAAGAGATCACTTCCCTGCCTACCAGGTTGGGAATGGATAGCCCTACGTTGAAATGACCAAAGTGGTAGGTCATGCCAAAGTCGGCAATCATATATTTATTAGACAAATTGCTGAAAGCCGGATCGCCAAAGATATCTGCGGCGATTGCAGGGTCAGAGTCGTCGAGCGTAGTGGTACCTGCCCCTAACGACATTCCAAACCGCAGGTAGTGTTTGCGGTCGAATGCGGCCAGATAACCAGCTGAAACTTTGAAACCTGATGTATTCAATATGCCTCCTTCCTGTTCGTTGAACAACATACCGCCCAGGCCTATACCACCCTTTAATGGAGTGTGAATAGCAGCA
The DNA here is from genome assembly GCA_040222275.1 of Cyclobacteriaceae bacterium. Taxonomy (GTDB): domain Bacteria; phylum Bacteroidota; class Bacteroidia; order Cytophagales; family Cyclobacteriaceae; genus CAXBNB01. Next base: position 112,275 of record JAVKDJ010000028.1, on the reverse strand, counting down.
TGTGAAAAACTAGGCCCACCCTGTAAGCTGGTATATTGAGCCCTGTACATCACAAAGAGGGCCGTATGGCCTTCCACCCCGACATAGGCGGGGTTGTATATATACGGGTTCATGAAAAACTGGCTAAATACCCGTTGTTCCTGCGCCAACAATTGATTGAAAAGAAAGAAAAAAAGACAGCTTGCGAATAATTTCTTCATTGGGAAAATATATGATTATAAATCGCTTTAGCGGTGGTTTGTAAAATTTATCAATAAAAAATGAATATGTATCAAATCTATATCAATATCATCAAAAAGTTCATATTACATATCATTTAGTTTATAATTCCAGGAATAAATGAATGAATTGATTTGAATTGTTAGTATTTAAAAATCCAACCAGCAATCCATAGTGATACTTAAATTTTAATTGTATTTTCGGATATTAATACTTGAATTGGAGTGTTGAAAGTTCAATTGTTTAACTTTTCGAATATTTTATAGAAATATTTTGTATTTTTAGTCTTTGATTTTGAAAAATAGCGCCAATCCTTTTTTATAACGCACATGAGGTTTTTAATTATCTTTTCTTTTGCTTTTTTGATTTCAACCGGAATTCAAGCCCAGTTTTGGTTTGGGCCAAAGATAGGAGGTCAGTTTACCAAGCATTCCTACCAGGCCAAAGATTATTCTAAACAATACGATGTAGATAAAGACCTCAACTGGCACGCTGGGTTTGCACTACAATATACCACAGAGCAGAGGTTTGCAGTCCATACTGAATTGATTTACCAAAAAGTGCGGAACAGGGTGAGAAATAAGGTGGATACAGCGGTACTTGACCATAGGACAGATTACACTTTCCTTACCACGAGCATGCATGGCCGTTTTGCCTTTATGGAAGGTGTAGTGTCTTTGTATGGATTGTTTGGCCCAAGGATGAGCTATTGGGTCAATGGATCGGGTAGCTATGTGAGCCAGGAGGCCAGTGACAACTTCGGTGTGCCCGGGGGCAGTTATACCGTTGAATTCAGCGATAACCTTGGAGGAGCGGGCAATCAAACACTGGTGGTACCTCGTCCAAACCGCCTGCAATATGGATTGGATGTTGGTATAGGTACTTTGATCGACCTGGCTTCAGGCCAAAGGTTGGCTGTAGAAGTAAAATATGGAATAGGCCACTCCAACATGGGATTCAACGATGACCTGGAGTTGGTAGAGGGGATTACTTATAAGCCCAATATCCAATTTGCCAACGACATGGTGGTATTTTCAGTTTCTTACCTTTTTGGGTACAACCCTACCGATCGGCGCAAAGGATCCAGTACAAACAAGCTTTCCAATAAGAAGAAAAAGTAAAGGGTATTGACAAGCCATGTGCTCAGTTTGGATTGAGAACTGGAGTTGTTTCCCACAAGTATCACTGGGTGGGCAAGCTGAGGTTTTCTATTTCCTTTTTAGGGGTATTAGATGATCGTCCGCGATACTTCGTAGGTAGCTCTTTTTTGTGTTGATATTCGGATCACTATAAATGTACGCAGAAAGGTCGGCTATAACGCCAGGTTTATATCCCAGTTTGAGGGCAATTTTTTCACAAAAATCAATTTCGCTCTGAAACACCTTCCCATCTACTTTCATCAATTGCACCACATTATACAGATACTCAAACTTGGTATCCGGGTCAATGTTTGATATAGATGGTAAATCCCCGGGATTTTCTATGATGCTTTCTACCTCTTCGAAAGACAAGCCGTTGCGTTCACCCAGATAGTGTATCATTTTGGCCTCCGGTTCGGCGATATGCTTATCCACTTTTGACAAGTGAACCAACACACTCAATTGACTTTTAATATCAGACATAATTGTTAACTCTTATCAATCTTAATTATTTTATCAAATAAACTAACGCAATAAATGCTAAAGATATATAACCGGAAAAGAATAATTATATTTTCTCTGTTAAAACTAGTACTTCTTTAGAATAACCCAGCGAATTGAACCTTATTCTCAGGTGCAACCTTATGGAATCTACGGGAACGGGACACCTGCTGTTGCCCTTTAGATAATAGGAATAATACTTTTCGCTTCGATCTATCAATTCAGTTTCATCCGGAACACCCAGCACAGAAATCACCTGCTTTTCAGAATAGCCGAAAAGGTTGTCCTTTCCCTTGTCCAGAACAGTTGCCTGGTTCAACCTGTACCCTTTGCACCCGTATTTGTCAGCTTTCCACTCAACCAAATCCAGCCCGGGTAGGGCGGCATTCTTCTTACTGCAACTAAAAAAAGAACACACACACAATACAAGAAGAATGTATTTCATTTTATTCCTGGGATAGGTTAAATGCGAAACTATAAACAATACCTATCATCTCGTGATTTTCCCTAAAAAAATATACATGGAAATTTCCGTTGTGTGCCATTAGATTGAGGATAAATATTTGATATGTACCGTTGCTGCCTTTTGGAAGTAGGGCAAATAGGGTTCTTGCCCTGGTTATACGCTAATCGATCACAGGCAATTAATAAGTTTGGCAATTAGTACCTATTAATAGGAATATAAAAACCACATAAAATTATATTTGTCGATGAAAGCAGAATAGCCTGTATTATCGAAATTATTGTTACATTTATGGCTATATTTAAATAGATTTGTTAAAAGTTAAACGACACTTACATTAGAATTATGGCTGAAGATCTCCATAAAGAAGGTTCTGAAGAGGAAAAAAAACAAAATACTGGTGCTCAAGATGATGACGACTTTGGTCTTCCAGACCTGGAATTTGAGGAACTAGAGGAGTTGGACCTGGATTTGGAAGAAGAATCCCCTGAGGATGCACAAAATATAGGGGAAGATTTTAATCTTGATGCAGAATCCACTGAAGAAAAAGAAACCAGCCCGACAGGAGCGGGTGATGCTTCGGCCCTCGAAGAAGGAATTGATGAAGTAGAGGATGTGTTGGACAGTGCCCAGCTGATATCTGATCGTCTAGGGGATATTGAAGAGACTCCTGATCAAGACTTTTCCTCTGATATAAATTATGACGAATTGTTAGGCGACCCAGCTGCTGAGAAATCTTCCGATGATCCAAAGGAAAAGGAGGAAGACCTGTCTGAGTTGGATTCCATCGACCTGGATAGCGAAGATTCATACGAATCCAAGGAGGATACTTCACTCTCTGACATCAATAGCCCTGATGAACTGGCTGCTTTGGGAATAGCCGATGAAGATGAAGTGATGGCTGATATGGAAGATGAATCCGGTGATTCATTGTTTACATCTGATGGAGATTCTTCGAGCGATGATAGCGATGTTTTTGGGGGTGAAGGTGAGTTTGACGGAGGATCGATTTTCGCCAGTGATGATATAAGCCTGGAGAAAGAAGAGGAAAAAGAAGAAGAATTTGAACCCGAAGAGGCTTTGCCTCCAACGTATAAGCCCTATTCTGATGATGACGATAAAGGTGGTTTTGCCAAGGTGATAATATTTGGAGCCATTGGTTTTGCACTAGTTGGCTTTATTTTTTATTACTTTTTCACTCAGGATGTGGGGAATACTGATGGTGCCAAGCAGCCAGAGCATGTCGCTGCTACCAAAAAACCTACAACATCAGCTGCCCAAACCACGGGGAGTGGTGATGCCAAAAGTGCTGAAAATGGAGGAACTAAAGCTGCTGCTTCGTCATCAGAAAGCACGAAAGAACCAGGCAATGCCACGTCATCAACAAGTTCAGGTGGGAACAAAAGTACCACAACAGGAAGCTCAAAAACTACCAAACAGCCTAAACCAGCCAAGAGTGCACCTGCCGGAGAGATCGTAGAAATCCAGGATCGAACAGGCAGGTCTTATGTCATAATAGGAAGCTTTATTGATCAGGATTTGGCCAATGACTATGCCAAGGAGTTGTCTGCAGCGGGTAGTGGTGTCAAAATCATTTTCCCTTACGGCACGTCCAAAAGGTATAGGGTATCAGTGGCTGACTTTGATTCGTACAGTGATGCCGTAGCACAGTTGGGCAATTACAAACCAACTTATGGAGAAGACATCTGGACACTTAAATATTAGTCGCTGATATAATTATATTAAACATACTGCGTTTAAAACTTCAAGAATATTATAAAAGAAAGGTATTATGCCTTTCTTTTGTTTTTTTAAAACCCTTGTAAAACTTAAAATTCATGATAGGACAAATTCTTTTGTCAAGGCTTCAAGACGTACCCATTCCAGAAGAGCCCGTAGATACCATTTCTTTGATAGAATTGTTGTTTAAAGGAGGATTTATGATGATCCCCATTTTGTTGTTGTCGATTACTGCTGTTTACATATTTGTAGAGCGCATCATGACCATCAATAAAGCTGCACAGACTCCAGATCAGTTTATGGAGCAGATAAAGCAGCAGGTTGTCAATGGTGACATCAGTGCAGCCCGGATGCTTTGCAACCAAACAGCAACACCAATAGCAAGAATGATAGAAAAGGGGATAGTTCGGATAGGCAACCCCCTCAAGAACATTGAAGTTTCAATAGAGAACGTGGGGAAAATTGAATTGTACAAACTTGAGAAAAATTTAAGTTTGCTTGCTTCCATATCTGGTGCTGCCCCTATGATTGGCTTCCTCGGAACTGTTACAGGTATGATCCAGGCCTTTATCTCAATTGCCCAGGAAGAAGGGGTAGTGAGCCCTAAGCTTTTGTCCAGCGGTATCTATGAAGCTATGATCACTACAGCAGCAGGGCTGTTTGTAGGTATATTGGCATATCTTGGATACAATTTCCTTATTGCCAGGGTGGAGAAACTGGTACATAGAATGGAATACACTTCCATAGATTTCATCGACCTGTTACAAGAGCCCCAGAGCAAATGAACCTAAAATCCAAACATAAAGTACAGGCTGCCTTTAGCATGTCGTCAATGACAGATGTTATTTTTCTGTTGCTGATATTCTTTATGCTTACAGCTTCGTTTGTAACACCATCGGGCCTGCCGGTCAACCTCCCAACGAGCAAGAGTTCTAAAATTGTACTCCAAAAAGTGAGTGTAACCATAACCAGCAACCGCCAATTTTTCGTTAATGACAAAAAGGTGTCCTCCAACAAGTTGGAAATGGTGTTAAGGAATGAATTGAGCAACAAAGAAGGAGTGGTGGTGCTACACTGTGACAAGGATGTACCTGTAGATGACCTTGTACTTGTAGCCGGTATAGCCACAAAATTGGAGGCCAAAGTATCCATAGCAACGAAACCAGATTGATGATGGAAAAGCAGGATCCACAAGAAAAAAAGAACAATAGGATAGGCATGATAACCTCGCTGGGGTTTCACGCTTTGCTGTTTTTGTTGTTCTTTTTCCTGTTGGCCTGGTCTGAGCCCGACCCTCCTATACCAGAATATGGCATAGAACTCAGTTTTGTAAGCAGTACTTCCACAGGAAAAGTTGAAAATGAAAGTGAACAGCAAAACACACAGGAAAGTGATGAGCCGGAAGAGCAAGCGGAAGACCCGGTAGAGGAAGTGCCCGAGGAAGTGGAGCAAACAGCTGAGACCAGTGAAACGAGTGAGGTTCAGGAAGAAGTCGTAGAAGAGGTGGAAGAAACTGTGGCAGAACCCGTTGAGGAAACCGAAACCGTTGAGACCGAAGATGTGAATAGCCCCGATGTGGTGGAAACAGTGAAGGAAGAACCTAAGGTGAAAACAGAAGAAAGCACCCCAAAAAAGTTGATAGCAAAGGAGCCGGTAAAAAAACTGGACAACAATACTGACAAGAACGAATCGGAAGAAAAGGCTGAAGAAAAGCCGGCCATAGATTCCAGGGCCATATATACAGGCTCTAAAGGCCCTAAAAATTCACAAAGCAGTAGTGGTGGTGCTAGCCTCGACCTAAGTGGATGGTTATGGGATTTCGAACCAGAACCAAACGACACATCGGATGAAAGCGGGAAAATAGTCTTTCAGATAATTGTGGACAATGAGGGTGAAATAATAGGGATCAAAACGCTTGAAAAAACAGTATCCCCATTGGTAGAAAAAATATACAAAGATGCGGTAATGGAACTCACGTTTAGTAAAACTGCCGAAAACCGTTCTGTAGCACCTACCTCCAACGGTAAGATTACCTTTTTTATACAAGCACGATAATTTAATGGACTACCAAGAAGCCCTGGACTTCTTATACAACAGGCTACCTATGTATCAAAGAGTAGGTGCCAGTGCGTTTAAGAAAGATTTGGGCAATACCCTACGCCTGTCTCAACTTTTGGGAGATCCCCATAAGGATTTCAAATCAGTGCATATTGCAGGCACCAATGGCAAAGGCAGCAGTGCGCATGCCCTGGCATCAATACTGCAGGAAGCAGGATACAAGACAGGCTTATATACCTCGCCACACCTCAAGTCTTACCGTGAACGAATCAGGGTAAATGGCGAGATGATACCGGAAAACTTCGTCACCGGATTTGTGAATGAACATGAGGATGAAATCCTGAAGATATCGCCTTCATTTTTCGAAATCACTGTGGTAATGGCATACGCCTATTTTGCCCATCAGCAAGTTGATATCGCCATCATAGAAACCGGGCTTGGAGGCAGGTTGGACTCCACAAACATCATCACACCATTGGTATCCCTTATCACTACTATTGGCAGGGACCATGAGGACTTGCTGGGGAATACCCTGGAGTCTATTGCGTTTGAAAAAGCTGGGATAATAAAGGAGCATGTGCCCGTAGTGATCGGAGACATCAGCGGCACATCAAAAGAAGTGATATTGGCACGTGCCAACGAAATGAAATCAAAAGTAGTTGATGTAAATAACCAATGGCAGATCAATGAAAATGATAGCGGGCAATATGACTTTATATTTCAGGGCGTAATGAAGTATTCTTCCTTGGATATTGCTTTGAAGGGGCAATATTTTTTGAAGAACATACCGCCTGTTTTGGCGGTTGCATCTGAATTGGGGCAGGCAGGCTTCCAGATAAATGAGGGGCATCTTCGCATGGGTTTGAAAAACATCAATGCCAACACGGGGTTAAAGGGACGGTGGCAGGAATTGAGCCAAAACCCTTTGATAATCTGTGATATTGGCCACAACGAAGATGGAATTCGGGAAGTAGTGCAGCAATTGAAAAGAAAAAAGTACAAACAACTGCATGTGGTGTTTGGCACGGTGAGCGATAAATCCATAGATAATATCCTTTCTCTATTGATAAAAGAGGCGAAATACTATTTTTGCGCAGCGAAAGTACCTCGTGCCTTGCCTGCGGACGCACTTTACAACTCAGCCCTCAGGTATGGCTTGCATGGGGAAGTGTTTTCTTCCGTGAATGCAGCCATTTGTGAAGCTCAGAAAAATGCCGGGCCCAACGATCTGATTTTTATCGGTGGCAGTACTTTTGTAGTAGCAGAAATAGAAAATTTATAGCGAGTTGAGAAAAAAACTGGATAGGTTCAGGGACAATGCCCAGCGCAGAAATATTGTTGAGAAGGGAAAGCCTGTTTTTGAAACCATAAAAGGAAACTGGAACAAAGACTTGTTTGGGAACGAAAATGAAATTGTGGTTGAATTTGGGTGTGGCCGGGGAGAATACACAGTAGGTTTGGCCGAGAAGTTTCCAGACAAAAACTTCATCGGTGTGGATATAAAAGGTGCCAGGATTTGGGTTGGCAGCACTTATGCCATCAACAACAACCTGGAGAATGTGGCTTTCCTGAGAACGGATATTCTCATGCTTGAAGATTATTTTGGCGAGAATGAAGTGGATGACCTTTGGATTACATTTCCAGACCCAAGGCCCAAAGACAGGGACGAAAAAAGAAGGCTGACCAGCCCTCGTTACATGGAAAAATACCGATCAATTTTAAAGCCTGATGGTTGGGTGAAGTTTAAAACGGATAACACCCCACTATTTGATTACACCCTTGGCTTGCTGGATGGCACCATCAAAGTAAAGAACCTGCAATATACCCATGACCTGTACCATTCCGAATATATGGATGAACACCATGGGGTCAAGACCAAATATGAAAAACTTTTTTATGACAAAGGGGAATCTATCAAGTATATGAAATTTCAGTTTGAAAATTCGTAGTAGGTTTGCAGGTATATAAGTGGGAAGCAGGGTTTTGACCCAACAACCACGTATTATACTTTATTGAAGAAAAACCTTGTTGCAGGTTTCTAAAAAAATATTATCTGTGCCTGGCCCAGGCACCAACTGCTTGAATTAATGATGAAATTGTCAATTGTAGTGACCGTGTACAACGAGGAAGATAACATTGCCCCGTTGCTGGAAAATGTTCAACAAGCCATGCATGGCTTTGCTTACGAACTCATTTTTGTAGATGACGGATCCTCTGATCAGACAGTCAAAAGGATTAAAGATTGTGCCGATGAAAATACACGCCTCATCATACTCAATAAAAATTATGGGCAAACAGCGGCTATGGCTGCTGGTATTGATCAGGCAGTAGGAGAGTACGTTGTAACCATAGATGGAGATTTGCAAAACGACCCTTCGGACATTCCATTGATGCTCAAAAAGCTGGAAGATGAAGGCTGGGATGTTGTGGCGGGTATCCGGGCAAACAGGCAAGATTCACTCGTGATTAGAAAAGTTCCCAGTAAAATAGCCAACGGCATGATCCGAAAACTGACTGGCGTACACTTGCACGACTATGGCTGTACCCTCAAGGTTTTTAAGAAGGATGTGGCAAAAAACCTGGGCCTTTATGGAGAGCTCCACAGGTTTATACCCGTGTTGGCCCAATTGCAGGGTGCCAATATTACCGAAATGCCGGTCAAACATCATCCGAGAATTCATGGCCAATCCAAATATGGTCTTGGTAGGACCTTTAAGGTAATGAGTGACCTTCTGTTGATGATATTTTTTCAAAAGTACCTGCAAAAGCCCATGCACTTGTTTGGGACTGCAGGTATAGTCACCTTCCTTGCGGGTTCAGCGATTAACATGTACCTGTTGGTACTGAAAATAATGGGTGAAGATATTTGGGGCCGTCCGTTGCTCATATTGGGCATTACCCTGCTGCTCGGTGGGGTGCAACTAATCACCATCGGGTTGCTGGCTGAATTGATCGTACGAACGTATTTTGAAACACAGAACAAAAAGACCTACCGAATACGTGAAGAATTTAGAGGCCAGCCGCAAGAAGTGAACCTCTCATGACCTCACAATCTTTCAAAAAGATGTATTTGGGATTGGTGGGCTTTATCCTGCCAAAATTAAAATTTGCCCTTACTTCCGGTGTGGCCACTGCCTTTGATTATGTGCTGTACCTAGTACTGTTTTACTTCTTTTTCAGCCCTGAAGTGTCCAACATCATTTCGTACTCTTGTGCTATGGTTTTGAACTTTTTGCTTCAAAAAAGATTCGTATTCTCCCTCAAAGGCAAAACCGGAACAGTTTTCCTCCTATCCATGTTTTTCTCCCTCATAGGGCTTACCCTGAGTACCCTTATGATCTCAGGCCTTAACCAATTTCAATTCCTATTTGATCACCAATACTTCACAAAAATATTGGTAACAGGAACGATCTTTTTCTATAACTTCTATACCAAAAAGTTTGTTTTCGAAGGGCGTTTATAAACTGGTCTCAGCTTAAAATAATAGAAATACCGGGATACACTTTTCTGAAGTTATTGGTGAAAATAAACTCCGGGCCCGCTTTGATGTGGCGGTTGAACTGCCTGTTGAGTGAAAACTTGACAGTTTTTTGCTGATACACATTGCTGTCTGGATTAATCATCACACCGGCCTGTGCCGCCCATCCTTTATCGTTGTTGTCATTGCTGCGGGAATATCCCAGGTGTAGGTATGTAAATGGGTAAGTTTGGTTTTTTTTTTCATTCACTATTTGCTGAAAGTTCGCTTGAAGACCGAGATTGATCTCATGTCTGGCGGCATTTCGCCTAAATGATTTGAGCTTCACATCAATACCCAACCCCGAGGTTGCTCCAAGGATTAATGAATGTCCCATATATATGAATGGGCGGATCAGAGGGTCTCTTTTATGATTCCGTTGGTAAACTTCCCTTTTTGATGTGATGTTGAATTTTGTCAGCTGTATGGGCAGTGTATTGCCTGGAGATGGATTGAGAAGGCTTGGCCGCTTGATTTGCACATTGTCAAGAACAATCAGTTCCCTGTCTTCAGTAATAGCAATTCCCATCTCAGGATTTTCTTTTTCCAGTTCGAAATCCGGTTTGCTGGCCAAAGGGCTTTCTACTTTTTCGGTTTCATCTTCGAAAATATTGACATCTGTCCAAGCCCATTCCGCACCAACCAACATAGACACTGAGGCAGCAATGGAAAAACCCCATGCGATGATGGTCTTGTTAGAACCCTCCAGCTTACTTTTGATTACCTGCCAGGTTTTGCTTCTGGTCCAGCCTTCGATAGGTGGGGGAGTGGGTTCTACGGCCTCAATTTTTCTCTTAACTAAAAGGTCAATAGCCTTTCCGGAAGGATTCGTATTTCCAAGTTTTCGTTCCATGCTCATTTATACCTTTTATGTTTACGTCAAACCAAGTTTATACAGTGTTTTCTTCAACGACGACCTGGCCTTGCTCAGTTGTGACTTTGAAGTATTTTCATTGATTCCCAATTTCTCACCTATTTCTTTGTGGCTGTATCCTTCTATCGCATACATATTAAAAACCGTTCTGTACCCTTTTGGTAGGTTTTGGACCGCTTTAAATATTTCTTCGGCATGCAACTGACTGTCTATTTGAATGCCATTGTCCAGAAAATTGCTGATGCTGTCCAATCCCACTTTTTCGTATTTTCTTTTCCGCAATGCCATCAGGCATTCGTTCACCATGATCCTTTTTATCCACCCTTCCAGGCTCCCTTTGCCACGATACTCAAAAGAGGTGATTTTGGAAAAGACTTTTACAAAGCCGGTGACCATCATGTCCTCTGCTTCCTCCTGTTCCTTCATATAACGCAGACAAGTGCGAAACATGGTATTGACATAACGGTTGTACAAAGCTTCTTGCCCGGAAGCATCGTCATTTTGACATAGTTCAGTCAGTCGTCCATCATCCACATTGAAATCGGGGTTAGGGAATATTCGTTTGCTTATTAATGCTTCCAAGGTTCTATTAGTTGCTTTGTGATAAAAAATTTATAGCAAGCTAACTTGAATGAAGCAAGGCGAATGTTAATGGCCAGTTAAAAGATGTTAAGGAATGTTAATGTACGTGCCTAAATGTCTGCGAAAGACATTGCAGTCATTTGTAAAGCCCTGGGCGTGAAATGGACAAGGGGTTTTGGAGTGAAAATAAGGGCTTTTACAATCTCTGAAACAAAAACACCATATACCCTGCAAAGCCCAGCAGGTACAATACTCCCTCAGATCTGTCCAACTTAAATTTTTGGAATGTAAACATGAAAAGAAAAAGAAGGATAGTGCCAAACATCACCAGGTACAGGTCAATGTTTAAGGCAGTGTCAAAAATAAGAGGTGAGTTTACTACTGCCGTAGCACCAAGTACCAATAGCAGGTTGAAGATATTGGACCCGATTATGTTGCCTACGGCCAAATCCGATTTTTTGTGAAATGCTGCCACTGCTGTAGTCGCCAATTCTGGAAGCGATGTACCGGCCGCTAGTATGGTCAAACCTATCAATCTCTGGCTTACACCGAAGCTTTCCGCTATTTTGATGGCATTGTCCACAATCAGTTGACCTCCAAATGCCAATCCGGCAATACCTGCCACAATCAGTATGGTAGTTTTCAAACTTCCGTACAATTCAATGTCTTCCCCATCCAAAGCAGATTCCCCACCACCCTGGGTCATGTTGAGAAAAACGTACACCAGAAATACAGCAAATAGGACCAGGAGGATAATTCCATCTACCATGCTTGTAGAATTGGTTTCAGCCCCAAACAATAATCTGTCGTTTACCAGTACCCAAAAAACGATAGTGACCACCAAAGAGTAGGGGATTTCCTTCCAGAGGGCATTTTTTTGAACTGTAAGGGGAAAAATCACAGCTGAAATACCCAGAATCAAAAACATGTTGAAAATATTGGAACCGATAATGTTGCCAAAAACAACGTCATTGGCTCCTTTTGATCCGGATATGAGGTTTACAACCAATTCTGGTGCTGATGTGCCCATAGCAACTACGGTCAGCCCAATGGCTATATCTGAAGCATTAAACCTTTTCGCCAGGGAGGATGCCCCGTTTACTAGAAAATCAGCACCTTTAATTAACAATACAAATCCAATAGTAATTAGAACTAAGCTTATAAATATATCCACCTTAGCGTTTGTTTGTGATTGCCCTTAATATTAGAACTCAACTAAATATAATTATAATTGAAAATATTCCACTTCCATTTTAAGGATAATTCGAAATATTTTCTGGAAGTCAACAATCGTATTTGAATCTAATATCAATTAAATGCAAAATAATTGTGAAATAGTCCAATGAAACTATGACTGCAATTATAAAGCAATTATTTTTTAAATCCCTGAAAAACAGCCCTAATTAATCAACTTAGGTCAAGTTCTTCTTTTATGATTTCCACTTTTTCGACCAATGACCTTAGTTCATCGTCAAATTGGGCGCCTGACTGCATACCTTTATACACTCCAAAGTAGAACTTTATCTTGGGTTCGGTACCTGAAGGCCTTATCGATATTTTTGTTTTGTCTTCAGTAATAAACTGCAGTACGTTTGACTTTGGGAAGTTAATCGTGCTGCTTTCCCCGCTGGTCAGGTTTTTCGAAACAGAAGCATCATAGTCTATCAATTCGGTGATTTTGGAGTTGCCAAGTTGTGTTGGCGGGTTGTTTCGAAATGTTTTCATCATTTCTTTGATCTGGTCAGCTCCTTCTTTTCCTTTTTTGGTGATGGAAACCATGGTTTCGTTATACAGGCCATATTGATTGTATATTTCCATGAGTACTTCATACAAGGTCTGGCCATTGTCTTTGGCCCAGGCGGCCATTTCGGCAATGATTGCACAGGAAGCTACAGCATCTTTGTCGCGCACAGAGTCTCCGATTAGGTAGCCATAACTTTCCTCACCACCACCAATAAATTTTTTCTTGCCTTCAAATTCGCGTATGAGCCCGGCTATGAATTTAAAACCAGTAAGGGTATCATAACATTCGATATCAAAACTTTCGGCAATATCCTTGATCAATTCCGTGGTGACAATGGTTTTTACCATAAACTGATTGCCATCCAATTTGCCGTTTTCTTTCCATTTCTTGCAGAGGTAATAGATGATGAGTACCCCGGTCTGGTTGCCATTGAGCAGCTGGAATTGCCCCTTGTCATTTTTCACACCAATGCCCACACGATCGGCATCTGGATCTGTGGCCAGTACCAGATCGGCATCAAGCTCCTTTGCTTTGTTCAGGGCTATTGACATGGCTTCCTGCTCTTCCGGATTGGGGTAAACAACCGTAGGGAAGTTTCCATCCGGCACAGATTGTTCCTCCACCACATGAACATTGTTGAACCCTATTTTCTCAAGGATAGGCGGTACCATAGTGATACCAGTTCCGTGTATTGGGGAAAAAACTATTGACAAGTCATTTTGATTTTTGATGCATTCGGGGGAGAGCACTTGTTGCGCAACGGCATCAAGATAGGCATTATCCACTTCTAGGTTTATTTTTTGGATCAGGCTGTCATCGGCATCAAAGTTCACCTGGCTTACATCGCTTATTTTCCTCACTTCAGCTATGATATTGGCATCATGGGGCGCTATGATTTGCGAACCATCATCCCAGTAGGCTTTGTACCCACTGTATTCTTTGGGATTATGAGAGGCCGTGATCACCACTCCACTTTGGCACTTTAGGTGCCTGATGGCAAAGGACAATTCAGGTGTTGGCCTCAATTCGTCGAATAGATACACCTTGATGCCATTTGATGAGAATACGGCGGCTGTAGTTTCGGCGAAAAAGTCACTATTGTTTCGGCTGTCATACGCAATAGCCACACTAATTTGTTGCCCGGCAAATGCGGACTTCAGATAGTTTGCAAGGCCCTGGGTTGCCATTCCGATGGTGTATTTATTCATTCGGTTAGGCCCGATTCCCATTATGCCACGTAAGCCGCCAGTTCCGAATTCCAGTTCCTTGTAAAACGAATCAGTCAATTCCCCCTCATTTTCATCGGCAATCAATTTGTTGATAAGATCCTTGTCTTGCTGATCAATCTGGCTGTTGAGCCACTTGTCTATAGTTGGTTTTAGAGATGCATCCATTCAATTGTCCTGTTTAGTTTAATATCCTATTTTTTCTCTTACTCTTGTCATTACTGATTGGGCAATGTCCCTTGCTTTGTTTTCACCTTCGACCAATGCCTTTTCCAGTTCTTCGGGGTTGTTCATAAAGTAATCGAAGCGTTTTCTTTCTTCAGCGTATTTGTCAAGCAATAGCTCATAAAGCTCCGCTTTGGCATGTCCATAACCATAATTGCCACCGGTGTAGTTGTTTCTCATCTGATCAATCTGATGCTCATCCGCCACCGTTTTGTATATGTTAAAAACATTGCATATGTCCGGGTCTTTGGGTTCCTCCAGGGGTGTAGAATCTGTCACAATGGCCTTTACGTTTTTCTTCAACTGTTTTTCAGGTAGGAAAAGGTCAATAATATTGCCATAAGATTTGCTCATTTTTTGTCCATCTGTTCCAGGTATGGTCATCAGGTTTTCGTCGATCCTGGTCTCTGGGATTACAAAAGTTTCTCCAAATTGATTGTTGAAACTTTTGGCAATATCCCTTGTCATTTCGAGGTGCTGCTTTTGGTCTTTTCCTACAGGCACTACATTGGCATCATAGAGCACAATATCAGCAGCCATCAATACCGGGTAGGTAAAGAGGCCGGAGTTGACATCAGAAAGCCGGTCGGCTTTGTCCTTAAACGAATGGGCATTGGCCAGCATTGGGTAGGGCGTGACGCAGTTGAGGTACCAACTGAGTTCACAAACTTCTTTGACCTGAGATTGCCTGTAGAAGATCGATTTGCTGGTGTCAAGCCCAAATGCCAACCATGCGGCGGCCACTGCCTTGATATTTTGAATTCTTACTTCCGGATCCTTAATTGTAGTGAAGGAGTGAAGGTCGGCTATAAATAAAAGTGATTCGTCTTTTTCAGTTTTTGATAGGTTTATGGCGGGTTGAATGGCTCCTAGTATATTTCCCAAATGTGGCCTGCCCGAACTTTGTATTCCTGTTAAGATTCTTGCCATTGATTTTTTTTTGCAAATTAAATAAAATTATTTCCCTTTGTTACGTTCTCCTATTATTGTTTATTTGTGGCCAATTGCTGGTCAAAACTTCATGCTGTAAATATGAAAACTTTTTATTTTTTGGTTCTGTTTCTTTCAGGATTTTTGGTTTCTGCCCAAAACAGGGGGAATGCTGAGTTCGTAGAAGACACCTTTGATTTTGGAGACGTAAATGAAGGGGATGGCCCGATTGTCCATGAATTTGAATTTACCAATACAGGCAAAGCGCCCCTCATCATTAGCAATGTAAAGGCATCTTGTGGGTGTACCACCCCAGGATGGTCCAAGGAACCTGTGCTTCCCGGTAAGAAAGGATTTGTGAAAGCCCAGTACAATCCACTGAATAGGCCTGGAGCTTTTAAAAAATCCCTCACTATCACCAGCGATGGCGAAAGTCCCCGAACTGTCCTCTATATACAGGGAAAAGTAATACCGAGGATGAAGACCGTAGAAGAAGAACTGAGGATACAGATAGGGGCCATGAGGGTGAAAAACAAAACCGTGAATATGGGACGGGTAACCACAGAAAAACCAGGCATTAGGGAGGTAGATGTGTACAATGACAGTGATTCGGCTTTTTCTTTTACAAAAAAGATGATAGGGCCCAAGTTCATTGCTTTGTCATTCCAACCAGAGACCCTGCAACCAAAGGAAAAGGGCAAAATAAGGATAGCGTACGACCCTAATTTCAAAGATAACCTTGGGTTTCAGAACCATAGTGTTAAATTTTATACAGATGAGGCGGAGGATGAAGAAAAAGAGCTGAACATCATGGCTACCATAACGGAGTATTTCCCTCCCATGTCAGCCGAGGAAAAGACCAAGGCCCCTCAACTGAATATAACAGATAGAATTTACGACTTTGGAAAAATAGCCAGGGGTACGTCTAAAGAAACTAAATTTGAATTGGTCAATACTGGAAAAATGAGCTTGAATATCAGGAAGATCATTCCGAATTGTAGTTGCATTCAGGCCAAATTGGATAGCTATGACATAGAGCCGGGAGGTTCCACTACCCTTACCACTACATTCGATTCTGATGGGAGAAGAGGCAACCAATTGAAGAATATTACCATTTATTCCAATGATCCGGCAAGCCCTACACAAGTAGTATCGATCAAAGCCCAGGTTGAAAATCCTACACCATAATTCAATTGTTTTTTGAAATTTATCAAGCCATTTGGTGTTATGTTGGTTTGATTCTAAAATATTAGACCTAAGTTTGCATTTTGAAATTTGAATTCAAAGTTGAGGGCAAGTTTTCCTCGCTTTTTAGATCAACCAGCCCCATTTGTTTTTAAAGCTTTACGAGCTAATAAAAGAGATATAGTAGGTAATGAAAAAAATAAGTTTGTTTCTTTTGGTGTTCGCTTTACTTTTTTCCTGTGCGAATGAGGACGAAAGAAAGGGGGATCATTTCTATAATGCTGGGAAATTTAAAGATGCCATAGCAGCGTACAACGAATTCTTAAAATTGAACCCGAACGATGTAAAATCCATTTACAATCGTGGGCGCTCTTATGAAGAATTGGGGCAATTTGAAACGGCTTTTGCCGATTTCAAGTCTGTGCTAGATTTGGATAAAAAGAATACCTCAGCTTACCTCAGCCTGGCCAAGCACTACTACCGTAAAGGAAATTACAAACAGGCGCTTTTTGAAGCACAAAAGGCCATTGAACTCAATGATCAACTGGCGCAGGCTTATTTTTGGGAAGGCAGGTCCCTTCACCAGTTGGGTGAATTTAAGAAAGCATTGATAGCCTACAATGCTACAATTAATCTTGATGACGATTTGGGTGAAGCCTATCTTTACCGTGGGGCCATTAATATCCAGCTTCGTCGTAGCAAAAACGCCTGCAACGATTTCAAATCGGCATTCAACCTGAAAGTTGAAGAGGCCAAAACGGCCTTACAGACCTATTGCAAATAGTTTTAAGCCGTCCTCCATTTTCAAATCCTTTTTATCTCATTTGCCAACTTATCAATTGATTGTTAGTTTTTTTTAATTTTGGATAGATTATTGATAGATTTATATCTAATTAACCCAAAATGAACAATTAGTGAAGATGGTAGAAGAAGATAAAATATCAAGGTTTACAGCAGCCCTTGAGACTATGATGATGAAAATGCAGGAAGTGGACAATACCTGCGTAGAACTAACAAAGCACATTAGTAAGAGGGACTTTTCCATTATAGTATTTGTCGGCAAAAACGAGGAAGTGATCATGCGTGACATAGCTGAATATTTAAATATTCCTGTAAGTACCACCACCGGTATTGTAGATAAGCTTGTTGAAAATGGATACCTGTCCAGATACCACAGTAACACGGATAGAAGGATAATTCAGGTGGGCCTTAGTACCTCTGGAAAAAAATCTTTCAACCTGCTCCAAACAAGTTTGCACAACATGGCCAAAACCGTACTGGGCGACCTCTCCACAGACGAGCGGGAACAGTTCATTGGATTGTTGGAAAAGGTGACATGTAACCTTGAAAAGCATGTGCCTGTAACCGAAATCTAACACTTCGAAAAATATATTACGAAAATCGTACTATTTTGAAACCAAAGTAAATAAGGGTCGTTAGTGCTGTTCGAATATTTCGAAAATCGGAATAATCGAATATGGAAATTATTATCTATAACCAAAAGCACCAATGACACGAACTCTACAGGAATTGCAGGCGAATAGTCAAAAAAGGATTATATCGTTTGCCCAATGGATCATTAAATGGAGATGGCTGGCCCTTGTAGCCACTTTGACAATAGCAGCTGTTGCCGGGAGCGGTGGACGATTTCTAGGATTTAATGGCGACTACCATGTCTTTTTTAGTGAAGACAACCCTCAATTGTTGGCCTATGAGGCGCTCCAAAACAAATACACAAAAGACGACAATGTTTTCATAGTAGTGGAAGCAAAGGATGGAAAGGTTTTTACACAGGAATCCCTCGCTGCTATAGAAAAACTCACGAAAGCATCATGGCAGACGCCCTATTCAACAAGGGTGGATGCAGTGACCAATTTTCAGCATACCAAAGCTGTAGCCGACGACCTGTATGTGGATGACCTGATCGAAAATTCTGGAGAAAAATCCAATGAGGAGATTGATGAGGCTTTCGCCATTGCCATAAAAGAACCTTTGTTGAGGGATCGTTTGGTCAACTCCAAAGGATCGCTGACGGCAGTAAACATCACAGTAAAATTGCCCGGAGAGCGGGTTGAAGAAGGACCTGAAATCATCGCATTTGTCCGTGATATGGTAGCGGAGTTTGAAAAGGAAAACCCACAGTTGCATACCTACACCTCCGGGATGATTATGCTCAATGGAGCCTTTTTTGAAGCTTCTTCCAATGATATGGCAACATTGGTACCCCTGATGTTCCTAATCATAGTAATTGCAATTATGATTACAACCAGGACGATCAGTGGTACATTCGCTACCCTGTTGGTCATTATCATGTCTATCATGACGGCCATGGGTTTTGCGGGTTGGATAGGCATTCAACTCACGCCCCCTTCATCTGCCGCCATGACTATGATCATGACACTGGCTGTTGCAGATAGTGTGCATTTGCTCATCACATTTGTACAGGCCATGCAGAAAGGCCTACCCAAACGTGAAGCCATTGTAGAAAGTATCCGGGTGAATTTCATGCCGGTGTTCATTACTAGCCTGACGACCGTCATAGGGTTTCTTTCAATGAATTTCAGTGATTCTCCTCCATTTCATGACCTGGGCAATATCACTGCGGTAGGTATGGCAGCAGCCTTTACTTTCTCTATCATTACCCTGCCCGCACTTATGGCCATATTACCAGTGAAGGTGAAGCAAAAAACAGTGACCAAGGCTGTAAACGGTGGTTTTTTTGGCAAACTGGCAGATTTTGTGGTTTTCAACGACAAAAGAGTACTTTGGGGGTCTTTGGCAGTATCTATCCTGTTGTCCACTCTGATGTTCAAAAACGAACTCAATGAGGAATTTATCAAGTATTTCGATGACGACATACAATTCAGGACTGATACTGATTACATCAGTGAGAACCTTACGGGTATTTATACCATAGAATTCTCAGTTGGCTCTGGGGAAGAAGGTGGCATCAACAACCCGGCCTATTTGTCCAAATTGGAAGAATTTGACAAATGGCTGATGCAGCAGGAAGAAGTAGTGCACGTCAACTCGTTTTCAGAAATAGCCAAAAGGATCAATAAAAGCATGCACGGTGATAGCCTGCAATATTACAGGGTTCCCGACAACAGGGAACAGGCTGCCCAGTTTTTGTTGCTTTATGAAATGTCCCTTCCGTTTGGGCTGGACCTAAACAACCAGGTGAATGTGGACAAATCTGAAACCCGGATGACCGTAACGACAAGGAACGTATCTACCAATACCCTGATTGGTCTGACTGAGCGGGCGGAAAACTGGCTGAAAAACAATACCCCAGCTGCTATGCACGCTACAGCCAGCAGTACTACCCTTATGTTCTCGCATTTGACAAGAAGGCAGGTGAACAGCATGATGACAGGAAGCATTGGTGCCCTGATACTGATCTCTTTCATACTAATGTTTGCTTTGAGGAGTTTTAGGCACGGTCTATTGAGCCTGATCCCCAACCTGATACCAGTTGCCGTTGGGTTTGGTGTATGGGGCATTACATCCGGCATTATCAATACCGGTATTTCAGTGGTGTTTGGTATGACCCTGGGGATCATCGTGGACGATACAGTACATTTTATCTCAAAATACCTGCGTGCAAAAAGGGAACATGGCAAGTCATCGGAAGATGCCGTGAGGTATGCCTTTGATACGGTAGGCAAAGCCCTGGTGGTTACAACCATCGTCCTCATAGCAGGCTTTGTAGTCATGTCACAGTCTAGTTTCGGCATGAACTCGGGAATGGCCAAAATCACCATGTTGATCATATCTATAGCCCTGATCCTTGATTTTCTATTGTTGCCTGCCATTTTGCTCAATGTTGGGAAAAAAGATGGCACTCAAAAATCCGGGGAAAGTATCAACCTTAACAAGGACAACCTGGTACCTGCATAACAATTCAGCATGAGGCTGTCTCAAAAGTATTTCGTCATCGAGAGACCTAATTTTTGGTCAAGCCAAACACACAAATTGAAATGACGGTAGTATGTGTCAATGCGCTGGTGCGAGCCTTTGGCTCGTATCCATCAGACCAGATACGATCCAAAGGCTCGCACCAGCGTAACCACATTATAATCGATGAAAGCATTGATTACGTCATCGGTAACGGAGTGAAGCAATCTCATTATAGAGAGTGCAATCCAAGGTTGAGATCACTTCGCTGCGCTCGTGATAGCCTGCCCCGCACTAGATGCGGGGACGGCTTGTTGGGCTTTTGAGGCAGCCCATGTATTTTTCTTGAAATCAATTTAAACAATATAAAAGAGTAGAAAATGAAATATCTGAAAACACTATCAACAGCCTTGGCATTGCTATTCGTTGTTGGAATAAATACCAAGCCACAGGCGCAGACCCCTGAAGCAAGAGGGCTGCAAATAGCCAAATCTGCGGAAGAAGCAGACCTGGGGTTCGAAAGCTCCAAAGTAAACCTGATCATGATCCTTACCAATAAACACGGACAGGAAAGTACGAGAAATATGAGCACCCTTACGCTCGAATTGACCGAAGACGGGGACAAATCTTTGATAGTATTCGACAGCCCGAAAGATGTAAAGGGCACATCTACCATGACTTTCACCCACAAAGTAGGCTCTGACGATCAGTGGCTCTACCTGCCATCGATCAAAAGGGTGAAAAGGATATCCTCAGACAATAAATCGGGACCATTCATGGGAAGTGAATTTGCCTATGAGGACTTGTCGTCTCAAGAGGTGGAAAAATATACTTACAAATTTTTGAAGGAAGAAAAAATCAATGGGGTGGATACCTATCTCGTAGAAAGGGATCCGGTTGACCCTAAATCGGGCTACACCAGGCAGCTGGTGTGGTACAACAAGGACAACTACAGGCTGGAGAAGATTGATTTTTATGACAGGAAAAATGAGTTGATGAAAACCCTGACTTATTCTAAATACAAGCAGTATTTCAACAAGCATTGGAGGGCTGGCGAATTCCTCATGGAAAACCATCAAAGTGGTAAAAAGACAAAATTGATTTTTGAAGATTATGAGTTCAAAATTGGTTTAACGGATGCCGATTTTACCCAAAACAGTTTGCGAAGGGTAGGCAGTTAAAGTAAAGAAATTGATGAAAGGTAAGTTAGGTTGGTTAAAAAAAGTATGGTGGGCCTTTTTGCCCGCTATACTTTTGCTTTTTGGCCAAAGCAAAGCCCAGGGAATCGAAGCTGATTTTTCCGGGTATGTGGGCTACAGCTATCAGCACTTTCTACACGATGGCCTGTATGAAAATCAGAGGGCAGGTTTTCCTTCCTTCTCTTTTGAGCCTGAGTTGAACCTCAGCTGGGACGAGGGCGGTCAATCCCTGAATGCTACAGGTTTTGTCAGGATTAATTTTCGGGATGCCAGCAGGACACACGTGGACCTGAGGGAATTGTACTGGCAGAAAGTAAAAAACAACTGGGAGCTCAGCGTCGGGGTGAAAAAAATATACTGGGGTGTAACAGAGGCAGTTCACCTGGTAGATATCATCAACCAAACAGATCAATTGGAAACTTTTGATGGTGAACAAAAACTCGGTCAGCCTATGGTACATTATTCCTTGTATTCACCTATTGGGACCATTGATTTGTTCTATCTGCCATATTTTAGAAGGAGGGCTTTTCCGGGTGAACATGGCAGGTTGAGGACGCCCTTTATTTTGGAAAAAGAAGACATAGGATTTGAGAGCGATATGGAAGAAACCAGGCCGGGGTTCGCTTTGCGATGGTCAAATTATGTCGGAATATTCGATATAGGCCTGTCACATTTTTATGGAAACGGGAGGGAACCACTCTTTATTCCTGGTTCGGAAAATGAGGGGGTTTTTAATGTTTTTTACCCGGTGATCAATCAGACGGGCATGGACTTACAAGCCACCACCGGGCCTGTTTTGTGGAAATTTGAGTCCATCGTTCGCCAGTCGGCAAACCAGGATATGTTTGCCATGGATGCAGGGATCGAATATACAATCGGAAATGTAGGCGGCAAAGGGTTGGACATAGGGTTGATCGGTGAGTATTTGTATGATGACAGGGGCGATCTGGCCCTTAGTGGGCTTCAGAGTGATTTGTTTACCGGGGCAAGACTTGCCTTTAATGATGTGCAGAGCACTGAGTTCCTTTTCGGAACCATCATAGACATGGAACGGAGTACAAAATTAATCAGTGTAGAAGGCAGTAGAAGGCTGGGGGAGTCCTGGACATTTGATGTGGAGATGAGGTTGTTCGAGGATGTGAGTGACCAGGAGTTTCTCAACTTTTTCAGGCGGGATAGTTTCCTTCAGTTTACCCTGGAAAGACATTTTTAGGGAAATCTGAAAGCTATGGGCAAAGGCCAGGTAATTCACCTGGCTTTTTTTTTGAGCCTTTTCAAAAGCATCTGCATGATTCCCCCGCTTTGGTTTGCCATGTCTGACGACAGGCAGATGTCCTCACAAACCACATTGTTTCGGTCTTTGAGGACACAGACCGGGGCGGTTTGTTACTTCAGACTTTACTTCATCCAATGGGAATGTATAGAGATTAAACTACTCATAATCAATGCCCTGCTAAATTACGTCATCGGTAGCGCTACATAAAATACCCTTCTATTTTCAATAAGTGATCTCTGGGCAATCGAAATTCAAAATCCTTTTATTACCTTTAATTTTTTGTGCGCTACAATTAAATAAACTAAACATTCGTTCATGTACTTTTTTAGGAATTTTTTCGCATTGGCCCTTTCAGGCCTTATTTATTTTCAATGCTCTCAAACCAGTACCGATACGGCTGCTACCATGGAAGTGGAAGAGGAGCCAGTAGAGGAGCTGGATAGTGCTACCTTGCAAGCAATGGACAATTATCAAAAATTTTGCTCCAGCTGCCACGGTGAACAAATGATGGCTTTTGCAGATCGCAAATGGAAACACGGAAAAGAACGGGACAGCATATATCAATCGATAAAAACCGGATATCCCGATGCAGGCATGCCAAGTTGGGAAGCTTCCTTTTCCGACCGGGAAATACAAAACCTGGTGAGCTATATTCTGAAAGGAATAGAAAATGTAGAGCGCTATGGTTTTCAGGAGGTGAAGCTGGAATCCGATACTTTTGAAACTGAGATGGTCAAATTTAGCCTGGATACCGTTGCAACTGATATGGACAGTCCATGGGGGATGACATTTTTGCCCTCTGGCGATTTGATAGTGACCGAAAAATCCGGGGAGCTCTATCGTGTATCGGGAGATGGGGCCAAAACCGAAATTACGGGTGGACCCAGGGTGAAATTCAAAGGGCAGGGAGGCTTGCTGGACATAGAATTGCATCCTGACTTTGAAAACAACCAATGGTTGTATCTGAGCTATTCTGACTATAGGGTGGAAAAAGGCGATACATTATCTGGTACAGCGGTTAGCCGGTACAAGTATGCCAATGACCAACTCACGTCGGCAGAAAAGATTTTTTCAGGAGAGCCATATTCCAAGAAAAGACACCACTATGGTTCCCGGCTGGAGTTTGACCAGGAAGGGTATTTATACCTATCGGTAGGGGACAGGGGAAATCGTGACGAGAATCCCCAAAGCCTGGAAAGCCATTGTGGCAAGGTCCACAGGATCATGGATGACGGAAGCATTCCCACAGACAACCCGTTTGTCAACACACAGGGAGCGGTGGCTTCAGTTTATTCTTATGGGCATAGAAACCCTCAGGGTGTGGCCATGGAGCCATCTACGGGTAGAATATGGGCGCATGAGCACGGCCCTCGTGGTGGCGATGAGGTGAACATTATCAAAAAGGCCGTCAACTATGGCTGGCCTTCTATATCTTATGGCATCAATTACGATGGCACCACTTTTACCGATAAGTTGGAATCTGAAGGTATGGAGCAACCCATTTTGTATTGGGTGCCATCAATAGCCCCATCGGGAATGACATTTGTCGATTCAGACAAATACCCTGAATGGAAAGGGGATTTGCTGGTAGGTTCCCTCAGGTTCAAATACCTCAACCGCTGTAAGGTAGTGGGTGACAAAATCGTGGGAGAGGAAATAATGATGAAGAATATTGGCAGGGTACGCAATGTCGAGATGGGGCCCGATGGCTATGTATATGTTGGTGTGGAAAGGCCTGGTTATGTCTTTAGGTTGGTGCCTGTTAACTAACCATTAAGTGATGCGGTATGGATAGTTTTTAGATATAATACTCCCGCGGTTTGCAGTTTTTTTATCAATAATGTAGATTGAACCTTTGTTGATCAATTTTATATATGGCTGAACTAACTGGAATAAATGTAAATGGAGAAGTCTTAGTGTGGGCTCGTGAAACTAGCGCCCTGAATAAGACTAAGGCTTCAGAATCCACTGGAATTAGTTTAATTCTGCTAGAACAGTTAGAGTCTGGAAAAAAAAAACCTAGCCTTGAAGAACTTAAATCCTTATCAAAGACTTATAGACGAACAATAGCAACTCTCTTATTAAAGTCCCCCCCACCAGAAAAACCATTGCCTAGGGATAGGCGAACTGTTAATTCAGAAATTGAAATAGGAAAGTTTAGTGAAAAGACAATAGTTGCAGTTCGAAAGGCGAGAGCTATGGCTGAATCCCTTATTGAGTTGAAGACTGATGCTGGAATTTCAGTTTCAAAATTTTCAGAGAAAGCTTTAATTTCAGATGATCCAGCACTAATAGCCGCTAATCTTAGAAGTGAATGGGAATTAATTGAGATAAAAGAGCTCAAAAAGGCTACAGAAGCACTCGATGCTTACATTGAGGTTATTGAACGATTAGGGGTGGCAGTGTTCCAATTAAGCTTGACTCAAGACAATGTACGAGGTTTTTCCATAGTTGACGATGTAATTCCGATAATTGGAATCAAGGGTGGTGGAGAACCAGCAACGGCTAAAATTTTCACTCTATTTCATGAAGTAGGTCATCTACTTTTGAACGAGGGGGGGATTTGTGATTTAGTGGATAGAACAACAATTCAAATTGAGAAATGGTGTAATTCTTTCGCCGCGAATATTCTTATTCCACCAAATGAGTTACTAAGACAATCAATAGTACAAGACTATCACTCTCAGGGAATTACAAGGTGGCAAAAAAGAGACTTGGTTGAACTTGGGAAAGTTTTTCATGTAGGTCCATTGTCAATACTTAGAGCTTTATTAGAAAGTGGACGAACTACAACAAGTTTTTACAGGGAAAAACATGATTCTTGGAACAAGCCAAGTTTCGGTAGAGCTAAAAATCCAGAAGGCCGAAGCTTACCAAAAGAGACATTAAGAGAAAAAGGAAGAACTTATGTCTCACTTGCTTTTCGTGCTTTCGACCACAACAGAATTGACTTGAAAGATTTATCAGATTTTCTAGGAATCAAGTTGAAATATATTCCTAAAACAAGGCAACTCCTTAACGCATAATTCATGCAACTAGATTTCAATCCGGATGATTCAAAATATCTAATTGACACTAGTGCACTAATTCGTCTTGAGTCAACCTTCAAATATGATAATCCAGTTTTTAAGGCTATTTGGGATGAAATAGAGGATTTGATTCGGAACGAACATTTAAAAACAATTGATTTCGTTGAACAAGAAGTAAATTCCTATGAAGGTCAAGAGGATTTTCTGAAAAAATGGATGAAGAAATGGAAGAAGCTTTTAGTTACCGAGACAGATGAACAAAGTTTCAATGCGGCAATTCCAATCATCAATGAAGAATACCAATCTGGCTTTTTTGATGCTAAGAAATTGGCACAAGGAATTGAAGAAGCCGATCCATATTTAATAGCTTATTGCAAAACACATGGC
This sequence comes from Cyclobacteriaceae bacterium, assembly GCA_040222275.1. Lineage (GTDB taxonomy): Bacteria > Bacteroidota > Bacteroidia > Cytophagales > Cyclobacteriaceae > CAXBNB01. The sequence goes on along the minus strand of JAVKDJ010000028.1, from coordinate 86,084 downwards.
TATACTTTGATAACCAATGAGAGTAAAATAAAACCTAATAAAATACCTAAGGTATCAGAGAAAAATGGCGTCAGAAGTATTGATATCAACGACTTTATGGAGGAAAGAGGATTAAGAATGCAAAGGAAAACTAAATAACTATGCCTGACCAACTCTTCTATGAATAATTTATAAGAGGAGGGAATTGATTCAATTTAGTGAAAATCAAACATAATCGTGCCTGGCAGATGGAACCCATGTTGATTTTGGGAGGATGGACAAAGGAATGACTCCACGCCCGCCTCAACTTTCCAATTTTTGTACCAACAGCACAAACCCTTCATCGAGCATGAGGTATCCCTGGTCGTAACAAAAGTGGTATTGCTGCCCGGCTTTGGTGGTATAGGTGTTGGTATAAAAATCGAAATCAAAACCGCTCTTTAAAAGCTTGTCTTTGTGGGTTTTTGTTTTGCCCGAAGGATTGAGTTCTAGTAATATCCTACGATTTTTGCGCAGTATATTATTGACATTTCTAACGTAGTTAGTAGCATCAGAATTTGCCTTGTTGTTGAAAGCATTTCTACAGGCATCCGAACAAAACTTCTTGTCTATCCTACCGAATATGGCACGCCCACATTCCGGGCATTTTCTGTTTTCATTTTCCTGGTTCATACTGTAATCTATTGATTAACTGTGTTATATCCAATTACAAACGACTACAAACGGATGTTAAATGACTACAAATAATTAAAAACCGATTTGATTGTAAGCGTGGGGCATTCTTTGCCATGTCAATCGACAAATTCATCTACCATCAGGTGAATATTCTTTACAATTAAATTTTTTTAATCATGTCAACTTTAAAAAACAAAGTACAGTTAATTGGTAGATTAGGCAACAACCCTGAAGTAAGGAACTTCGAAAGTGGGAAAACCATGGCCACATTTTCTATGGCCACCAACGAGGTTTATTACAACAACCAAGGAGAAAAAGTAGAAGACACACAATGGCACAACATCGTGGTGTGGGGCAAAAAGGTGAGTGTGGTAGAAACCTATTTGAAGAAAGGAAGTGAAGTGGCGATAGAGGGAAAATTGATCAACCGCAAATATGAGAAAGAAGGGGAAACCAGGTACGTTACAGAAATTTCCTTGAACGAACTGCTGATGATGGACAAGAAAAACTGATTCTTGCCCGATTGCATAAAGAAAAAAAGGCTGTCTCAAAAGTCGAATAAACCGTCCCGGCATCTGGTGTAGGTCACGACATACTTTTGAGAAAGCCTTTTTTGTTTGGCCCCTCTTCTATTATTTCTTCACTACCAATGCTCCCGCCATCATGTCATGGAGGGCTTGTTTTTTTTCAGTGAGCCCTGCCATGATGTAGCCAATCATCAGTATAACCGAAGATACATATTTTCCCAACTGACGGATCACACATTTAACAAAGCTCAGGTTTTGCCCGTTTTCATCGGTTACTTTAAGGCCAAGTGCCATTTTTCCCAATGTCGCCTGCGTTTTGCTGGACTCCATGAATGAATAATAGAGAATACTGATGGTTCCGGAAACCAAAACCATGGTACCAATAGTACCCATCAGCGCAGGTAAGGCTGCAAGAAAATCTTCTTCCGTAAACATGGAAGGGTCAATTCCCGCCCCAAGGGCAGAGAATCCTATACCCGCCAGGATTGGTACAATCAGTAAATTTTGAAGAATGGACAGGATGATACCATCAATAATTACCGCTACGAACCTCATCCAGAATCCGGCGTATTGTGCTGAGTCACTCATTTGCATATAAGGTTAGGTGAAATTTATTACGAAAAATAAATCAAATTTTGAAGGATTGCAATTTTCAATAGAATTGAAACAGAGGATGGTAGTGGACAGGAGGTGTCATAAGACAACACCCTTAATTCTACAGCTGGGTTATTTCATGGAAATAATGTTAGCAGGTATTCCGAGGGGAATTACTGACTGTTTTGACACTCCTGTAAATCCTTCATGATTTTCTCAGCATGAATTTGAGCTTCTGTTGCATGCGCAGCTGAAACAAGTGCCAACTCTGCCTGCTTCTCGGCTTCTTGTTGGCTTTTTTGTGCCATCTCGGCACTTTGAAAAACAGCTCCCTTTTGCTTGTCAGCTTCCGTTCTTTGTATTTGTGCCATGAGCACAAAGAACAACACCAATATTGACAAAGCTCCGATAATAATTTTTGCAGTCTTGTTCATATCAAAAGGATAAGGGGCTATTCCCCATCTTTACATTTTTTCAATTTATCCATGGCCTCCATTGCGGCTACAGCGGCGGTATTGGCTTTTTCCTGATTTTCTTGGGCTCGTTCAGCTAGCTTTTCTGCATCCTGCTGGTTTATTCTAGACTTCTCCAGGTGCATGAGGGCAGTGTCAGCTTGAATTTTCGCTTCACATTTGTAATTGTACGACAAAGCCGCAAAGAGGAGAATGATAGCAGTTTGTACCGCTATAATGATTTTGGCTGGTTTGTTCATTTTTTTGTTAGGTGGATATGGTAAGTAATTTAATAGATTTTAACCATTATCCATGTGTATTGCCTATGCTCAAATATTATATTGGCCAACGTTTGTCTTGTCTGACACAATACTATTCCAATTAAAGCAGTTACTTTGTAGCCTTTTATAGGATGTCTGTATATGAATAAACACAACGCCATTTTTCTTACCTGCTTTTTGCTGCTCCTGAGTGCATTTTCGCTGCACGTAAAACACAGGTCTGGCTATGAGTTGGTAAAAGAAATGTTTGGCAAGACCGTAGAAATCAATACACTCGTTTACTCTTTGTCGAAGCAGGAAAGGATCAATGGCAAAATGCTGAAACAAGTGACCTATACTAAAATGGTAAAGGATCCCTTTAAGGTTTATGTGCGCCAATCATTTCCCAAAGATGGGGTAGAGGTACTTTACGTAGAGGGAAGCAACGACAACAAAGCGCTGGTGAATCCTGGAGGGTTTCCCTGGATCAATGTAAAAATGGATCCAAAGAATGGAATGATGAGGAATGACCAGCACCACACTATATTCCAGTCGGGTTTCGACCATGTGATTTCTATCCTGGCATTTTTATGCAATAAATACAAAGGCGATATAGACAACATAGTCCAATTCAACGGCATGGTGAAATACAAGGACAAGGAGTGCTATTCTATCACATTCGATAACCCCAACTTCAAGTACATAGATTATACCGTGAAGGAGGGTGAAAATATAGACGACATTGCCGCCAGGATGAAATTGAGTGGCCATATGATCCTGGAGAAAAACAAATCAGTGAAGGATTACAAAGATGTGAAGCCAGGCCAGACCATCACTATCCCCAACGACTACTCACCCAAACTGCTTTTGTACCTGGACAAAGATGCGCTGCTGCCACTGAGAATGGATGTATATGACGACCAGGGCCTTTACGAAAAGTATGAGTACTTTGACATTGAAGTCAATCCCCCAGTTGCTGAGGGAGAGTTTTTGGAAGATTTTCCTAAATATGGTTTTTGAAATAATCTTAACTATCAGATTTTCCGAAACTCACTTTCAACCCGAAAAAGAACCCAATAGAGGACCTGAAAATGTCTTCTTAATGCTTGCATTTGATAAGCGAAATAGGTAACTTCATTGCACAATACCCTTTAAGGTATAAGCTAGCAAATCACAAAGGTTTCTGCTTAGCCCAAAACCCGGTGAAGCCGGGTTTTTTGATGGTCAGTTTTGCCTGTTTCAATAACCATCTCCCGCATCAAATATCCGACCCGAAGTAGCTCAAACCAGTTGCAAAAGCAGTGTTGTGTTTTATCTGGATTTAAAGTAATGCCAGGCCTGTATTATTATAATTCACGGAATTATAGTTAATTTTAACAGAACATTTTTAGTTAATTCAACTTCAAACAGCACCAACCACACCTAGCCCGTGAATTGAGATGATAAGACTACTAGCCTTTCTCCTTGTTGCCATGCCACTGTACCTCCATGCCCAAAAGGGGATGGTCAACTTTTGGGCAGAATTTGGAAGGCCTACAGGTGAATTTCGTCAGAACACCGATGCAGTAGGCATTGGGTTTGGCATGGGCGGATATTTTTCTTTTGATAAAGAAAACCTTTTTTATCTGGGAGCCGATTTGAGCTATGATATTTATGGGAAATCGTTCGATAGCGATGGGTTTTATGAGGTAGTCACCAACAACAACATCCTGCAGTTCCATGGTGTACTGCGCCTGAAACCCTCCACTGGAAAGGTGGTGCCATTGGTGGAAGGGCTCTATGGGTTCAAATATCTATACACCATCAGCAAACTTAAAGAGGACCTCCTGTCCAGCCCTGAAGCCATCAAGACTACCTTTCACGATATAGCCCTCAGCTACGGAGGATCCGCTGGGCTACATATCCCCTTGGGTGAAAAAAATACCGCCCTGGAATTTCGGGTTCAGTACCTGAAAGGAGCGGAGGCCGAGTTTGTGGATGGAAAATCTATCCGGCAAGACGGCATAGACCATGCCATTGCCAACCCTAAAAGATCTACCACAGACATGATCGTGTTCAAAATAGGGATTACATTAGGTTGGTAGCACCAAACCAGTGCTTCTAAGAAAACCCCTGGATTCGTTCATTGCGACAGCTGGTTTTGTCCTGCGTTATAGCTTGTCCCGCTGTAGGGCGGGATGAATATAGTTTAGGGGAGGTCTATTTCATCAATTAAAAACGATCACATCAATTCCTGGAAGAAAGAATACTCTTTCAACTTTTTGTGGTAGGGTAGAGGCTTGGGTAAAAGGTGAATGTGTGCGGACTCTAAGTTTTTATACCTGTTGTCATGTTTGGTATTGCATGCAATATGATGTATTATTACACCAATAGTATGATTATTAGATCAAATTTTTGAGTTATGGCTACCGTTAGAAAAACAATAACGTTGACTGATCAACAAGATAAATGGATTAAAGCCCAAATATCAGCTGGAGAATTTACAAATGACAGTGAGTATCTACGTCACCTTGTAAGGCAAGACCAAGCGAAAAACACAAAGTTTTCTACTTTAAAAACTGCCATTGCCAAAGGTCTTGAAAGTGGAATAAGTGAAAGTACTGTTCCAGATATTATGAAAAAGGTGGAGGCTGGAATGAAAGCAGATGGGCGTCTATAAACTTTCTGCAGCATGTGAGAACGATATATCACAAATATATGAATATGGAATTGAAAAATTTGGATTAAATCAGGCGCAAGAGTATTTGATTGGTCTTCATGGCCTTTTTCAGACATTAGCAGAAAATTCCAATATAGGTAGCGACGCATCTGAGTTTTATCCAGCACTAAAAAGGTTTGTATATAAATCCCACATGATCTTTTACCTTCAATCTGAATCAGGAATATTTATAGTAAGAACACTTGGTCAAAGTATGGATTATGGGAGTCATTTGCCATGACTTGGACTTATCACCGAAGAAATGGCAGTGTTTTTCAATTCGAATTCATTCAGGCATATTTAAAATAACGCTTATCATGCCTACACGAAGTATTGTATCCTGCGTTATCGCCTGTCCCGCTTTAGGGCGGGATTAGAAAGCTTTGGTTCAGGAATGGGATTGATAGTTTAGGGTTGGCCTTTTTCTCTAATCAAATGCAATCACATCATTTAATCGTAGCAGCGAACACTCTTTTGCCACTCTGGCGAGTGAGGAATTACTATGCTGCAGTGAGCGATAAAGGACAGGGGGAAGCAGAGTAGCAAATGTGTGCGGTTTAAAAGCACAAATTGGCATTTGAACTTTTGAAAAACATTTTGAAATTTAAGAGATTTATTGATGATATCACTATCTTCCGTTTTTGTAAAACCTGTCAATGATGAATCATATGAAAGCAGTTCTTGAGGAAAAAAGAATTAAGCAAAAATGGTTATCTGAAAAACTTGGCAAGAGCTATAATATGATAAATTCTTATGTTCAAAATAGAAGCCAACCTTGTCTTGAAGACTTGAATAAAATAGCGGATATTCTTAACGTTGATGTTAAAGATTTAATTGTTTCATCAAGAAAAACTATCCAAAATCATGGTTAGGAAACCGTTTAAAGTATCAGCTAGAGTTGCCAGGTTAATTGGCCGAGAAAATGTTGCAAATGCCGACGGTGCAATTATCGAACTAGTTAAGAACTGTTATGACGCTGATTCTAAAATTTGCATAGTTTATTTTGATGTTCGGCACCATGAATTACCGGTTACTCTTAGCCCTTCATTTTACAAAAAATATCTCAAGGAGACCAATGAGCAAGAAGCTATTTCCATAATAGAATTGTGCTATGAAAAAAGTGATGACTCATTTCAACTAAAGAAGGACATTCCAGAAAATGCAAAAAAGCAGCTTGAATATTTTTTTAAGTCAAAAAATAAGTTGTACATAATTGATAGTGGTGAAGGGATGACCGAAGATGTCATCGATAAACATTGGATGACTATTGGCACAAGCAACAAATTAAGTGATGTTGTTACCAACTCAGGAAGAATCAAGGCAGGTGCCAAAGGAATAGGAAGATTTGCACTTGACAGGCTTGGAAGTATTTGTGAAATGATTACTAAACCAGAACCTGAGAGTGAGATTATTGGGTACAACTGGAAAGTTGATTGGGAGAATTTCCAAGAAGAGGGTATTACTCTAGGTGAAATTCAGGCTGAGTTCAAGGAAATGACACCAATGGACTACAAACATGAGGTTAAGAATAATATCCCTGATTTAAGAATTACCGGAATTGTTGATAATGATTTTAAAAATCAAGGTACGATCCTAAAGGTATCTGAATTAAGAGATTGGTGGTCTGAAACAGAAATCGAAAAGCTTTATCAGAACTTGGAAGTCTTGTCACCGCCTAACAAAACTCATAAGTTTGACATATTTCTATTTGATAAGCGAATCAAAAACAAATTTGGCAAAGTAAATAATAAGGAATTTGAAGATTATGATTACAAGTTAACTGCCAAATATAGTGCAGATAAGAATATAGAAATAAGAATAGACCGTAACGAATTTAATGTTAATGCAATTGACAGAACATTATTCAAGAGGAAACAAATGCAAGTTTTCCCATACGATCATGAAACCTTCCGAAAGGGACATTATGTAATAAACAAATCAATTCAAGACATACTAGCACCTTTGGTTGGTACGGTAAGAGAATTGGAATTTGATAGATTGGGAGAATTTGAATTCGTATTGTACTTCATGAAGTTAAGTGAGAATGAAGAGAATAAGAGGCGGTTTTTTTACAGGAATTTCTCTAGACCATATCGAGTTGAATGGTTTAATAAGTTTGGGGGAATTAAGGTATTCAGGGATAACTTCAGAGTTCGGCCATATGGGGAGGTCGGTAGTACATCGTTTGACTGGCTCTCATTGGGTGAGAGAAAAGCTCAAAGTCCAGCTGGAATTGCAAAAAAGGGTGGTGGCTACAAACTAGCTCCTAATCAAGTAGCTGGAGCTTTGCATATTTCGAGAATTGCAAATTTGAAATTTGTTGACAAGTCAAGTAGAGAAGGCTTTCAGGAGAATGAGACTTTTATAGTACTGAAAGAACTATTGGAAGAAATCATTTCCATAGTAGAAGAAGATAAAAGCACCATTGCTCGTGAGATGGATTTATTATACCGAGAAAAAGATGAGGTAATTGAAGCTAAATCAAGGGCTGATGAAATAGTCGAGGAGAATAAATCAACTAAGTCATCTAAGGGTGATGATTGTTGTTCTGAAAGAGACACTCTAAAACTGGCTTATGGGGCAATAAAATCAGATTATGATGACGCTAAGGAAGAAATCAGAATATTAAGGGCGCTTGCAACTACAGGATTAATGGTTACCAGTTTTGGACATGAGTTCAGAACTTTGAGAAATCAAATGGAAAGAAGGACTAATAATTTGCGATCCGTGATTGAAAAATTATTAGATGAGGAAAAACTTAGTAAGGAATTGGAGAATAGACATAATCCATTTAAACGGATTGATGCTTTTAAGAAATATGACAAAAGATTAAAGCATTGGCTTGACTTCTCGCTTGCTGCAATTAGGAAAGATAAGAGGAGCTCAGAAACAATTAATCTTAGTGAGTTTCTAACGGAGTTTAATGATAACTGGATAGAAACCTTGAAAACTCGCGAGGTAGAACTAGAAATAAAAACATCCACCGAAACAGAATTAGAGATAAAGGCATTCACAATCGACATTGAAAGTATATTTAATAATCTCCTGATTAATTCATTTGACGCATTTGATAAAAAGGGCTTTACTGGTGAGCGAAAAATCAATATTACCATTGACATAATCTATGAAGAAGAAGAAGATGTTGAATATTTAATTATTGATTATTCCGATTCGGGTCCTGGAATACCAGAGTATATCTCTAATCCTTATGTTATTCTGAAGCCAGGCTATACAACTAAAATCGACAGGAATGGAATGAAAATCGGGACTGGTATTGGAATGTGGATCGTTGATACAGTTGTTGATTACTATAACGGTGTATTGGAAATTATCCGTCCTAAAACCGGCTTTAATATAGTTTTGAAATTACCATATAGAAAATGAGTTACAAAATTGCCTTTATTGACGAAGATGAATCACAAAATGAAGATTTTCAACTTTACTTCGAAGAGTATAGTGACGTGTTTGAAGTACTTATAATTGACCCAAGAAGCAAGAGTAAAGATGAAATTGTGGATGAAGTAATTGCGAGTCGTTGTGATGTTATTGCCATAGACTATTATTTGAGATACTCGAGTTCTAAAGTTGATTTTAATGGCGATGAACTCCTATTGAGGTTCAAAGAAAGAAAGCTGAATATGCCCTTGATTATTCTAACAAGTGATACCGACAAAGCTTCAACGGAGGGTAGTTTGCTTCCTCCCAATTTCAAAATATTCGATAAAACAGTTCTTGATAATATCAAAGACGAATCTTTCAAAAATGAGCTTCTTGCCTATATACAATACTATAAGAATTTGGAAGATGAATATAAAAAGGAATTTTCAGAACTTACTTTAAGGCAAAAGAAGGGAGAAATACTTACCGGGAAGGAAAAAAGAAGGATTATACTTCTCAATAGCCTGTTGTCTGAAATGAGGGACAGAGAAAGCATCATTGAACCTTTCGAGGATCAGGAAATACATTTACAAAAGGTTAATGAGCTAGTTGATCAAACCAAGGAGCTTTTGAAATCACTAAAAGGAGATGTATAAATTTAGAGAAATAGATCCGTTAACAACAAGTAACAATGATGCCTATGCTAATTATTCAGCGTACAAACCTGTTCTTGAGGTAGATTTTCACAATTGTTGTGGATACTGCAACGATCATGATTTTCTTATGAACGGTTGGCGAGGTATGCATATCGATCATTTTGCTCCAGTTAAACCCTTTATCGAATTAAGAAATACATATGAAAACTTAGTTTATGCTTGCTTCTATTGTAACAGTGCAAAATCAAATGACTGGGCCACAGATTCAGCGGATAGTCCATTTAATGAGGACGAGACCGAGGGATACATGCACCCCAGAGAAATAGGATACAACGATCTTTTTGAACGAACAGAATCGGGTGGGATTATGCCAGTTCGCCCAATCGGATTTTACATGTATACCAAGCTTAATTTGGGATTGCTAAGACATTCTGTAATGTTTACTATCCGAAGAATCACGACAGTTATTGAAGAAATTGATCTGCTTGTTGATGACCAAACTGCCGGAACTTCTGATGATCCAGGTTTGATTCAATTGAAGTCCAATAAGAATGAACTTTTGGATTTTAAAAATAGAATTGAAAGGCAATTTATGAAAATAGTAAATGCAAGATAAGAAGCATACAGGCTCATACTATACACCAGAGATACTTTCTCAGTTCTTGGTAAATCATATTTTCCATAAATATCTAGATGGAGTTCGTGATCTAAGAATTCTTGAGCCCAGTTGTGGAGACGGGGAATTCGTGGGGTGCTTGAAGAACCACTTTTTCAATAGAAACATTGCATTAGACTTGGTAGAAATAAGTCAAACTGAGCTTATGAAATCAGTTGCTAGAGCCTCCGATTTGTTACACCCTGATAAAATTCAGGTCTATAACGAAGATTTTCTAAATTTTCAATTCGAGAGTGACTATTCCTTAATTATCGGGAATCCACCTTATATCAGTAAAAAACATTTATCGGTTGATCAAATAGAGAAGTGTAAGAAAATATGTAAACCACACATTTCTGGAGAGGTAAAGAATATATGGCCAACATTTTTGATTCGGGCTATTGAAAATTTGGACGAGAATGGAATAATGTGTTTTGTTCTACCTTCGGAACTTCTTCAGGTAAAGTATACCAAAGGTCTTAGAGAACTGATATTGGACAGTTTTGATAGAGTGGAGATTTTTGCTTTCAATGAGCTTATTTTCGAGGAAGCCGAGCAAGATGTGGTTGCAATAATTGGTGTGAAAAATCATCATGTTCGAGCTGAGCATGGGGTTAGTTTTTATCAGGTTGAAAATTTAGAGGATTTAAAGATTCCGAATTATACTGAAATGAATTTCAATGTCCACAGGGAGAGACTTGATAAGTGGACCAATTATATTTTAAGCGATGAGCAACTTAACACCATTGACAGAGTTTCGAACGATTTAAGCTTGAATCCAATAAATGACTATTGTGAAAAAGCTGAGGTAGGAATTGTAACAGCTGCAAATAGTTATTTCATACGCAAGCAATCAGATTTGAATGATTATGATTTGGAACGTTACATCAGGCCAATTCTGCAAAAAAGCAATTTAATCCACCATACAATTACAATTGGTGAGGGAAGATTTAATCAATTAAAAGTATCTGACAAACCTGTTAATCTTGTATGTTTTGATAATGTGCCTAAAAACCAACTAAATGAATCAGCACAAAAGTTCATTCTAGAAGGTGAGGAGAAAGACCTGCATAATAGGTATAAAATGCAGAAAAGGGTTAATTGGTACCATGTGCCAAGTATCTGGACTTCAGAAGCAATATTTTGCAAAAGGAGCCATTGGTACCCAAGGATATTTTTGAATTCCGCTAATGTATTAGTAACTGATTCGTTTTATAGGGTTGTCGCAAAAGATGAATATAATATTCTAAATCTTGTATTCTCATTTTACAACTCCTTGACTTTGGTATTGGCTGAATTGGAGGGAAGGTTTTATGGTGGAGGTGTTCTAGAGTTGATCCCAACCGAGTTTAAATCATTGCTAATTCCATATAATCACCTGATTACTCAGGATCAATATAATGAACTTGAAGGGTTATTTAATCGTGGGGCTTCAATTGATGAAGTACTTGATTTTACAGATCCTATATTGTTGCCGACTATCCAAGCAGAGGCCATTCAGGAGCTAAGGAATATGAGGCTGACTCTTTTCAATAGAAGGACGAAGCTTAAAGAGGAGGACATTATTGAACTTTTAGAAGCAATTTGAAGTGACAAATTGGTCTCAACTCCGTCCTTTATCGAAGCTAGATCAGCTAGCCGAAACATCATGAAAACTGCTTTCTTGCTCTTTGAAAATTATCATGATATCCGGGTTAACTAAACTATAAAGGAGCACATTTGAAGGTAATTAATCGAGTAGGGGAGCCGTACTCTGTTGGCGATGGCCTGTGAGTAGAAACATTTTTATGTGTAGATTTTGGCATACTTTTCATCCTGGGCTGTCCACTGACAGGAATTAAAAAAGTATGGCCCCAGCGGCCTAAGCGAAAAAGTAAACACAACTGAAGGAAAGACAACTTATGGGCTTTAATAACTGTCTACAAAACTCTGGGGGATTCTCACGTCATCATCCAGCTTATCAGCTGTCTGATTTCTCAGAATGACGCTGGTAGAATATGGCTTGTGCAGACGAGGTAAACGATGTGTTGGCCAGCAAGTGCATCGAGACAGGTAGATTTCATAAGCAAAATCCTAATCGCTGAGAAATGGATATCTTCAATTCAGGTGTAGCTAACCGTTTCTGAAGGAAAACAAATTATACAAGCAGAAAGGAAGCAAATGTGTGTGCCAGTGATTTCAGGCCAGACTGTACCACTCTTCGGTGATGGTGCAATCCCCAAATTGATCATCCTACTTCTGGTACTCGATACTCAGGATTTCCCATACAAAATCTCCCAATTTGGTCTTGACGATAGCTTCGTCTCCTACTTGTTTATCAAGTAGTGCTTTGGCCATGGGGGAGTCCATAGAGATATAATCTTTATTGCCGATGAGCTCTTCGTAACCCACTACCCGAAAACGTTTATGGAGGCCTTTTGCTTCGTTTTTAATTTCTACCCAGGCGCCAAAGTTCACTTTTCCTTCCTGGTTGGGGTGGTAGTTTATGACTTTAAAGTCATCTATGCACCTCCGCAAGTACCGAAGGCGACTATCAATTTCTCTTAGTCGTTTTTTGTTGTAGTGGTAATCGGCATTTTCCGAACGATCTCCCAGGCTGGCAGCCCACGACACCCTGGCGGTAACCTCTGGGCGTTCTACTCGCCACAAGTGATCATGTTCTTCCCTTAATTTTTGCATGCCTTCGGGAGTAATCATTTGCGAGCGGTTGAGTTTTGGTAGCGTTGATTCCGGGATTTTTCGCCTCATAGTAAATGAACGGGTTTTAACTTTTCAGCAAAATAAGCGAATGATCAGCAGTTTGTTGGTGCAGAATACTCCAAAATAGAGCGATAAGCTTTTGCTTCTCGCAGGCCCATGTGTACAAACCCTTCGTGAATTCCACTGTGTTCGATTTGACCGATTTTTCATAGAAGCACCAACTATTCATCCCTCAAGGTGTCCACCGGATTGGCCCTGGCCCCCCTAAGTATGGTAAATGTCGTGGTAGAGATGCCAATAGCGAATATCACAAGTGCACAGATAAATACCGGAATGAGTCCAACACTGATGTGGTAAGCATAAATCTCATCGAGCAGTGCCCCTGTGAGTACATACCCACCCAAGGAGCCAAGCAGGCCGGAAATGAGCAGGATTATCATAAATTCCATATTCATTAGATGAACAATATTTTCTACCGAAGCACCCAGGGCTTTTCTTATGCCTATTTCTTTCCCCCTTTTTTCGATGTTCAGGGAGGCCAATGAAAATATGCCTGAGCCGGATAGCAGGCCTCCGAGAATAGTTAAGAACAGGAATATTTTTTCCAGGTTGGCATTGGTTTTTCTGGTTTCACCCAGGAGCAGGTCTTCCTGAAAACGACATTGGAAAGGCTTGTCTGGAAATTGCTTTTTCCACAAATCCTCGATATTGGATTTTACTGACGCCAGGTTTTCCGGATGCGATCGCACCAGCATGTATTGGTATTCGCCAGGAATGCCAGGGTAGAACAGCGCCGGCTCTGGTTCGCGCGACCTGAAAAGATTGTCCACGTGGTTTTCAACTACTCCAACAATATGCCTTTTTACGCCATGCACCTTAATCACCTTCCTTATCGGGTCTTGCATGTTCGTCTTGTCCAGAAAAGCCTTGTTCACAACTACGGCACCTTCCTTGTCGGTAGTATTTTCCAGGTTGAGTCCCCTGCCTTCCAGTAGGGGCAGGCCCATTATTTCGAAGTAATTTTTCCCGACAGCATAGTGGCGTATTTCATATTCAGCCGTATCTATACCCACTGCCGCAGAATAGCTGCTCCATCCAAGCGAATGGGAGGTGGCACCTACCTGTAGCACATGGGGATTGCGCCGGATTTCATTTTCCATCACCTCCATTTCCTTTTCGCTTTGAATATTCACCAGCAATACCATGTCCTTGTCGTACCCAAACCTGATCTTTTCCTGGTATTTGGTGTTTTGAATAAAAATGACCCCACCTATCAATACGATTACGGAAAGGGCAAATTGTACGGAGATGAGACCTCTTGTCAGGACGTTGGTGCCCCTGATTCGGGCATGGCCTTTTAGAAGGACTACTGGCTTGAATTTACTATTGAAAAGGGCCGGGTAAATGCCAGCCAGGAGGGAGGTGAAAAACACCAACGCCAGTAAGGTAATGAGCAAATTCAATCCGTTGAGGTCTTCCATGCCATAGTCCAGCTCCCACATGTTTACGAAGGCCGGAACAATTATTTTTGACATGGCCAGGCCCGTAATTAGGGAAAGCAAAATAACGATGACAGTCTCGAAAAGGAACTGGCCAACGATTTGCCGTTTTCCTGCCCCCACTACCTTTCGGATGCCTACTTCCTTCATCCTTTTGGCTGTCATGGCGATGGAAGTATTGGTCATGTTGAAACAGGCGATCAACAGTATCATCAGAGCCATGGACAGGAATACCACCAGCGGTGCAGGGCTTATGCGCAAATTTACCTGGCTCCATCGGATGTCATCCTGGTCAAATGCAGATTTGAAATGCTCAAGTTTGTAAGAGCTCACCGTGCGATCAGTCTTTTCTTTGTTCCTTCTATCAATGTATTTGGCAAGTTGGTCGGATATGGTAGGGGCCTGCTCCTTTGATGCCACCTGAAAAAATGTGGAGGGGTCCCGCCAGTCTTTCCAGTTATCGGTAGAGAGGTTGTGGATGTCATAAAAATGTTCCATCCTGATGAGTAAATCAAAGACTAAACTACTGTTGACAGGTACTTTTTTGATTACCCCACCTACAATCACTTTTATTTCTTTTTGGTTCACGAAATTGAGGATCAGAACTTTACCGATGGGATTTTCATCCCTGAAGTACTTATGTGCAGTTTCTTCGCTCAAAAAACCTGTATGTAGTTCTTGAAAAGACTGGTAGCTTCCGTGCAATAATGGAAAATCAAACATGTCAAAGAATGTACTGTCAGCAAATGAAACGTTTTCCCGGAAAGAATCATCGCCACTCCTCACATAGCCGCCTTCTCCATTGTATCGGGTAAACCGCTGGATGCCGGCTATATCCATTTGGGCATTGGGGCCGAGGTTGATCGGGGCGCTAATGCTCTGGTATGGGTCTCCATCGGTATTGACAAAGTGGGCATGTACCTTGAATATGTTATCTACCTTTTGGTCCTTATGAAAATCGTCAAATTCGATATTGTAGGCCAAAAGCAAATAGGCAGTGATACAACAGGCCAGGGCAATGCCCAGCCCAAAGGTGTTGATGATCACATAACTTTTGTTTTTTCGGAGGTTTCTCAACCCCACCATAAAGTAATTTTTCAGCATGATCCTAAATTTCGTTTAGCAAGAAGTATAGTGCCAACAAGCGTACCATATACTTAAAGCATTGTATTTTAGTCACTTAAAGAGTGGCTTATTGACGTAGTGTGTCCGTTTACGAACTGAATGCCATTTTTTGAGTTCGCAGGTGAACACCAATGAGATGCTGCTATATGGGTTTTGGTTGCATTCAACCCCACCATAAAATCAAGGTTTTAACCGGTTTATGACTTTTTCGTCTCTACCGTGATAGGGATGTGGCTTTCGATATTTTGAAAGAAGTTCGTTCTAATTATTGACGAAAAAACTGCCTACTGTTCTGATGTACATGGTAGGGTCAAAGCTATAATTATCGGTGGACCGTTTGTTGTTCACCACATGGACCTGAACATTGTTGTGCTCCATTTGGGCTTTCAAACCTTCCATATCAGAGGGGACAAACAAATGGTCGTTGCTTCCCACGATAAGCAAAATGCCCCGGAAGTTGATCGGAGGGGTGCCTGCCAGCACCGTTGAGGGATCGGGATAGTTTGCCTGTACCTCCGGATCAATGACCATCCTGCTCCCGATTTTTGAAAACCGAGAAGGCATATCAGAAAATTTGGATACCGGGCCATCTGCAACGATCGTGAACGTATTTACCTTGGTATATCCAATGGTGGTGGACACAGTAGCCCCAATGCCCCAGCCATAGAGATAAATCCTTTTTCCGTAGTTTTCCACGGCATAATTGTAAACCGCTTCAAAATCCTTATAAAATTGGGCGTAAAGGTACACATCATCGCTGATCGAAAAATCACTGCTTGCACCAAAACCACGGTAGTCATAGCATAATACATTGAACCCCAGGGTAATAAAGCTTTTGATCCGCTCCAGGTTGTCACCCATGTTGCCCACTCCGTTGTGGCTTACGATGATGAGTTTGTTGGTAATCCGGGGGGATGGGAAATACCACATCATTATCGAGCTTCCGTCCTGGGTTTGAACTCGTTTCTCCTCATAATTCATTTTCAATTGCCCTGGTGTGTAGCGGTATTCTTTCGAAGGAAGCAAGGCATAAGACGAAATGTTCAGGGTTAAGCAGAATAAAATTAACAAAAGAGGAGTTCTGGCAGTCATAGTTACGGAGTTCAACATTTCATTCTAAATTAAATCATTTGCGGTCTGAATCAAATGATTTATAGATGGAATGATGTCAATGGCCCCAATCACATGTAATATTTGCCATGCGTATGTGGAATGCTCCTTCGGAGGATGAATGGTTTGATTTAGTGAAAATGTGTACTGAATGCTCAAAATCGAATCATTATTCCGCAAGGTTCGTATCAATACCCTAAAGTTTAGGTATTTATGCTAAATATTTTTAGATATATCTAAAAATTAATTTTTTGTTGCTAATTTTGAAAAATGGTGAGTTGTGATATAATCAAAAGCCTATTATGAAGGAACCTGTTATTGCCCTGTTGGTATTTGGATTGTTGTGCCTGGCACTTTATATGTTGTTTGGCCCCAACGGATACTTCTGGGTATTTCAACAAGCCAAGCGGCACAACGAAAAAACTATCATTGAAGACATTCTCAAGCAATTGTTCCATATGGAATATGAGAATACCAGCATCAGGTTTAGGGACCTGAAAGCCTCAACAGAAGTGGGAGGCAATGATGTTCTGGAAATTCTGGATAAAATGATCAAAACGGGGTTGATTTCAAAAGAAGGTGACAATTTGGTACTGGAGCCAAAAGGGAGGGAATATGCGCTGAGAATTGTAAGGGCGCATCGTCTTTGGGAGAAATACCTTGCAGAAAAAACCGGGTATGACAAGGCCGAATGGCACAACAGGGCCGAGCAAATGGAACATCAATTGACTATTGACCAAACGAATGCCCTCTCGTCAAGCCTTGGCAGTCCACGTTTCGATCCCCATGGTGACCCCATCCCTACAGAAAGAGGGGAGATCAGGCCCCAGAGAGGGATTTCGTTATCCCTGTTTCCGGTCAACAAAGTGGGTAAAATCATCCACATAGAGGATGAACCGGAGGTAGTTTACAAGCAAATTTTGGCAGAAAACCTCCACATCGGATCGCAGGTGCGGGTTACAGAGTCCAATCAGGAGCGTGTCAGGTTTTTGTCAGAAGGTGAAGAATTTGTTTTGGCACCCCTTGTGGCTGAAAATGTGAGCGTGGAACCTGTGAAAAGTGAAGATCAGCATGATGCCAACGTCAGGAGGTTGGCCAATATCGAAGACGGAGAGCAGGTCGAAATCATTGGCATATCACGGGAATGCCGTGGTGCCAATCGCAGGCGTCTGCTCGATTTGGGGTTTGTGCCTGGTACCGCAGTTTCGCTGGGGATCACCAGTCCGCTTAACGACCCAAGGGCTTATAAAGTGCGGAATACCGATATTGCTTTGAGAAACGACCAAGCCAATTTTATTTTGATTAAAACCAAAAATGAACATGAAAAATCAATCTCATAACAATTGTGAAGGATGTGAGCATTTCAATGCTGGTGGATTAAAACGCCTTGGTTTGGATGTGAAGGGCTTTGATTTTGTGGTGGCCCTGGCCGGCAACCCAAATACCGGAAAGAGTACGGTTTTCAATGCACTCACCGGATTGAGGCAGCATACAGGAAACTGGCCGGGTAAGACGGTTACGCGTGCGGAAGGGGGATTTTCATACAACGACAAAAAATATAAACTGATGGATTTGCCAGGAACGTATTCGCTGCTGTCCACCAGTCAGGATGAAGAAATCGCCAGGAATTTTATCCTTTTTGGCAAACCAGATGTGACCGTGATAGTGGTTGATGCTGGCAGGCTTGAGCGAAACCTCAATTTGGCCTTGCAAATCCTGGAAATAACAGACCAGGCCGTATTGTGCCTGAACCTGATGGATGAAGCCAAGAGGCAGAATATTTCCGTGGACGAGAGGTCATTGGCCAGAAGGCTCGGGATACCCGTGGTGGCCACCAGTGCCCGTTTTGAAGAAGGCATACCCGAATTGATCAAGACGATCAGTGATGTGGCAGAAAAGAAAATAAAATGCCAGCCCTACCGCATCCAAAATATACCGGCCCATATCCAGCAGGCAGTCGATCAGTTGAGCCATAGGATAGAGGAGGATTATCCAAACATTCCCAACAGCCGCTGGATTGCGTTTCGTTTACTGGAAAATGACAAACGGGTAATTGAAGCGCTGGAGAATAATGAATTTGAAATTGCCTAGAGCGAAATGGAGACAAAGGAACAAAAAAAGGACATCTTATCATTTACCAATAGCCTGAAGTGGAATATTGGGGAAGACTTTCATGATTCCCTTACACAGAGTATTTATACCGATGCATCTAAGATTGCCGATGAGGTGGTAAAGGTTCAGGGTGAGCGCAAAAGAATGCCCCTGGATGGTAAAATTGATAAAATTGTCACCAGTCGCACGTTAGGGTTCCCGATCATGTTGCTCATATTGTCAGTGGTGCTTTGGTTGACAATAGAAGGGGCCAATGTACCATCATCCATGCTGGCCACTTTGCTGCTGGACAATATTTATCCATTTTTAAAAGACATGGCCGACAGTATTGGTCTGGTATGGTGGCTGAGCGGATTCCTCATCGACGGGGTGTATCTGGCGTTGGCTTGGGTTATAAGTGTGATGCTACCGCCCATGGCTATATTTTTTCCTCTTTTCACTTTACTCGAGGATTTTGGTTATCTGCCAAGGGTGGCATTCAACCTGGATAAACTGTTCAGAAAATCCGGTGCTGACGGTAAGCAGGCCCTCACCATGAGTATGGGATGGGGGTGCAATGCCGCTGGGGTAATAGCGACCAGGATAATTGACAGCCCCCGTGAGAGACTCATTGCCATCATTACCAACAACTTTTCATTATGCAACGGCAGGTGGCCAACACAGATATTAATAGCCTCGATATTTATTGGTGTAATGGCACCACCTCTGCTGGCGGGGCTGGTATCTACAGTTTCGGTCATAGTAATCGCCTTGTTGGGTGTGTTTTTCACTTTTGTCACCTCGTATTTTTTGTCCAAGACTGCCCTCAAAGGTGAGGTTTCTACTTTCACTTTGGAGCTCCCACCATATAGGCCACCAAGAATATTGAGAACACTTTACACCTCTCTGATTGACAGGACACTTATTGTACTCTGGCGGGCATGCGTATTTGCAGCCCCGGCTGGGGCTGTTATCTGGCTGATATCCAACATTCACATCGGGGATGAGAGTATAGCAGAATGGGCCATCACCAATATGGATGGGTTTGGTTTGTTTTTTGGGCTGAATGGGGTCATTTTATTGGCGTATATTGTGGCCATTCCAGCCAATGAAATCATCATACCTACCATTCTGATGCTTACTGTCATGTCCACAGGTGTGGATGGTTATGGCGAAGGGGCAGGAGTAATGTTCGAATTGGATTCCATGTCTGCCACTGGTGATGTGCTGAGGGCAGGAGGATGGACACTTTTGACTGCCATCAACCTGATGCTTTTTAGTTTGTTGCACAATCCATGCAGCACCACTATTTATACCATCTATCAGGAAACCAAAAGTGCCAAATGGACTGCTGTAGCCTCCCTGCTGCCAATCGCCATGGGATTTGTCGTGTGTTTTCTGGTGGCACAGTTTTGGTATTTGCTGGGAGGGTGATGCTCATTTTGATAGGTGAGGATTACCAATTCTCGTCAATAGGGGGTACCCCTTCGAAATGGACTACATGATTACCATAAATACGGTCGTAATAATGTCCGCCTTCCTGAAAATCCTAGTTCCATGCTTTTTGCCCTTTTTCGTCTATAGAGTATAAAATTGAAACTTGGGGTCAAATTTTTGAGAAAGTAAATCCCAATATCCATGGTTGGCTTAACACAAACAAATCCTGGAAAAAGAACCAGATCAATGAGGCAGTGATAACCACCAGGGAGATTTAGGTTTTGAACTAAAGCCCAGATCAGTCCAGACCCGGAGACGGCCCTGCTTCACCAAACGACATTCATTTATAAGATCCCGTCTATTTTGGTGCAAATAGACGGGGTGCTTGCGGTGTTATTAAATAGTAACATCCCTTAAATAATTCATGTGCCGGATAAAAACGCAACAATGGAAAAACTCTTTGACAGTGGGGCAGGAAGAGGTATATTTGAGAGGTAGCTAAGCGACATAATGTTGCTTTGGTTGTTGTTGTGCGCAAGCTGAATCACACAGATGGAATTAATCAAAACAACTGAACTTAGCAAACTTCAAAAAAGAGAAATATTGAAAATATGGAATGCTGAATATCCAGATTTTTTGCGGTACAAATCATTAAACGAATTTGATAAATATCTTTCCAAACTGACGAATGCGGAACATTTTATCGGAAAAGCAAATGACGAAATAGCTGGTTGGATTGTTAGATTTGATAGAGACGGTAATAAATGGTTCGTCGTAATGGTTAATTCAGAAAAGCAAAATAAAGGAGTTGGAACAAAACTCATCGAATCTGCGAAAGAATGTCTAACGGAATTAAATGGTTGGGTAATAGAAAAGAACATTTATAGAAAACATAATGGCGAATTGTATAAATCACCTATCGATTTTTATAGCAAAATGGGTTTTGAAATAACTACAGAAGAGTTTGATAGAACTAAATTTTCAGCCATCAGAATTAATTGGACGAAATAAGCCAGCGCACAACACGGTATGTAAAAAATAGCGGTTTATGTGCTTACCCAAAATTGATTTTATAAATTTAAAGTCGATTATAAACTGAAAAGTATGTGGTCATAAAACCGCCACTGAACATGGCCGATACTGTTGCTACACATATGCTGTATTCATGAAGACACTGCTTAACATATCATTTCTATTTCTCCTTACTTTTTTGAACGCTCAAGATGTACCAACACTCAAGCCGAGAATGGGTAAAATGTTAGATTTCGGCCCTTCAGTTCAAGAAGAATGGGCGCTGAGAGATAAGGCTATGAACGATCTAAATGCGGGCAAGAGATGGGACGATCTAACCCTTGAAGAGAAAGCAACATTTGAAAAGTACGGAGAAGTTTATGAGAACATGTGGGATATAGTTGGCGGAGGATGTAGCTGGTATTGTGGAGGAGGACAGGATACTCAAACAGCTTCATGCGAACTTAGTGCACAAGGAACTAACACATACAACGCTCAAAACGCACATGACTTGAGTTATGAAACAGCATGGGTTGAGGGTGTTTCTGGATATGGAATTGGTGAATTTCTTGAGTATTATATTGAACCAGAGAACCCGCGAATAACAGAAATCATCATTGTAAATGGCTATGTCAAGAGTGATAACGCTTGGAAGAATAATTCAAGAGTCAAAACCTTAAAAATGTACATTGACGACAAACCCTATGCTGTACTCGAACTTGAGGATGCAAAAGCAGAGCAACATTTTAAAGTTGACCCGATTGGATATGGTGATCGACAAAACTTCGAACTACTAAAAAAGAAACCAGGCTTTACGATGAAGTTTGAAATTGCTGAGGTTTATCCTGGGTCGAAATGGGACGACACTGCAATAACCGAAATTTATTTTAACGGAATTGATGTCCATTAACGTGTGGTAACAGTCGCTAGCATGAATGCGCCAAACTGCCTCTCTGCTTGCTGTAGTGCAAACATCACCATGAACCTGCCGCTGGGAAAAGTCGGAGCTTTCTACCAGGCGCATCTCGCAGGTCAGGTTCTTTTATCTTTCTAGACGCAGTGCATTCCGGATACTTTGTGAGCACCGACAGATAAGCTGCTTTTATTATAATTTCAATTTAGTAAAAACCACCCTTCTTTTTTCTTGGATTACCTTTTGAACAAAAAAAGATGTCCGACTTTCATAGTCAACAGTTTGTAGCGACCAGTATTCATCTGTCAAGAAGGTGGTGTGTAAAAATTACCAGCTTTAGCGTACAAAGTTCTAATCCTTAACCTCACCGAAAGAAATTAACCATCAGGCTAGATTATCTCTACATTCATATCCCACCTATTGCACTCCAATTGTCAATTATCGGACGATTCTTATATAGAAAAGCTGGTTAACTTTATACTTCTTTCGTTGAGGTGTAAAAAAAACAGGCCAATGAACAAGATAAAGATAATACTGGCAACAATTTTATTGTCTGGCTGTGTAGGTGAAGACTTTATTGACGATAGGGTAGATGAACGGGTGGAAATAGCCAATCCAATAAGTGAATTGAAGGTAGGGGATACCTACCAGTTCAATGCCAGGTTTTTCAACAATGTAGGCAAAATAGATGAAGCCACTTTCGAATGGCAAAGCTCCGGCCCGGATATCATATCCGTAGATGGCAATGGACTGGCCACCGGCCTGTCCGAAGGCAATGTGATTATTTCTGTGTCAGTTCCGGAGGTGGCAGGGTTGAAATACGAACTGCCCGTGATGGCCGGGGCTGAGACGGTAGTGATGGAAAACCCCAACGAGCGCTCAGGCACTATTCAGACCACCAGTTCCTATACCCTGGAGGGTGATTTCACCATCGTAAAAACAGAAGAAGGCCTTGAGCTTCAGTTGGCCAGTAACTACAAAGCCAGCACGGCATTGCCCGGGTTGTATGTTTATTTGACAAACAATCCGGCCACTGTCAATGGTGCCTATGAGATAGGTGAAGTGAAAGTCTTTTCCGGTGCTAATACCATGGCCATTGGCGGCTCGGTAGGCATTATGGATTATGCCTATTTGCTGTATTTTTGTAAACCATTTAATGTAAAAGTCGGTCATGGCGAAATTGGCAATTAAGAGTAACATAAAAAGTATAACACTGGCCATCGTATTACTGCTAAGCTATTCGGCGGCATATGCTGGCGGTGGTTGGGTAAGCGGCAAGGGCAAAGGTTTTTTTAAATTGAGTGAGTGGTGGGTAGTGGCAGACGCTCATTATACGGATGCCGGCAAGATTGACCCCAATGTGACCACCGGTTTGTTCAATACTACCCTATATGGGGAATACGGTCTTTCTGATAAAATCGACCTGATGGTCAATTTCCCGGTTTTCAGCCGATCCTACTCCAACGCCGTGGTGTCCAGTACCACAGGCGAGGTGATCGTTCCGGCCCAGTCCATCAACAGTATAGGCGATACGGATGTCGGGGTTAAATATGGGTTGGTTAGGAACAAACCTATAGTGGTTAGTGCCAGCTTTTACTTAGGATTGCCATTGGGCAATGATAGTGGCGGAGAAAACGGCACCTTGCAAACAGGCGATGGAGAGCTGAACCAGCGGGTGTCACTGGACATAAGCACATCGGCTACATTTGGTCCTGTAAATACTTTTTACTCGGTTAATGTTGGCCTCAACAACAGGAACAAGGGATTTTCGGATGAATTCAGGTATGGAGCTGAGGCTGGTATGATCTTAGATGGAAAATTGATCGGTATATTCAGGCTACAGGGCTTAAAGTCCTTTAGGAATTCTACCTTTGAAGAAACCAATGGTGCAAGCCTCTTCGCCAGTGATACAGAGTACCTTTCCTATACCTTTGAGGTGGGCTATGAGATCAAAGGCAAGTATGGGATTTCTGCCAACATGGGCAGTGCTTTTTCAGGCAATTTGATCCTGGCTGATCCATCGTACTCTATAGGAGTGCACATGAAAATATAGAAATCTTGTTGGTAAGAATTTGAGCCATATTATGGATAAAAAAGAGAAAACAGAAGCAGAATGGAAGAAAGAACTTTCACCTGAGGAGTATTACATCTTAAGGGAAAAGGGAACCGAAAGGGCTTTTACGGGCAAGTATTGGAACCACAAAGAAAAAGGTATTTACAAATGCAAGGGGTGTGGTGAACCCTTGTTTTTATCAGACAACAAGTTTGATTCGGGTTGTGGTTGGCCAAGTTTTTTTCAGCCAGCGGAAAACGAAAAGATTACAGAGTCCATGGACAAATCGCACGGGATGTACCGCACGGAAGTCACCTGCTCCAATTGTGGCGGGCATCTTGGCCATGTCTTTACAGATGGCCCCCAGCCCACGGGTCTTAGATATTGCATCAACAGTGCATCCATCGATTTCAAAGGGGAATAAGCTAATCTCTGGTCGATGCAGGATATTTAAAAAAAACAATAAAAACCGTCATTCAGAGGCTTTGGCGAGGGTTGTGCCAGGATAAAGGCGTAGGAATCTCCTCGCTTGGAACCCGGCTGTTCGGCAGGCTATCACACACTTATCTCGATAAAAAGGACTCAGATTGACGTTTTAGTAGGTTTTTATTGCTTTTTTTAATCAAATCCAGGTTTTTAGCGGCAGAATGGTCGTCTTTATCACGCCTCGGGCTGTGTCTTCACAGCCTGAAATTAATATTTGAACTATACTTTCCGGCATTGCCCGCCCCACCTTTGATGTCTGGTTTTTATAGGGAAACCTTTACGTACTTCATTAAACCCACATTGAGTTAGTTTGCTATATTCGCAGCTTGAAAGCAATCGAATAATGGCAAAAGATGTAATTATAATAGGGGCAGGAATAGTAGGGTTGGCCACCGCCTGGAAGATCAAATCAAAAGCACCTGACACAAGCATACTCATTATAGAAAAAGAACGGGAACCAGCGGTGCACCAAACAGGTCACAACAGTGGAGTGATCCATTCTGGCCTTTACTACAAACCAGGAAGCCTCAAAGCCAGAAATTGCATAGAAGGTTACCACGAATTGATCCGGTTTTGTAAAGAAGAAGGGGTGGAATTTGACCTTTGTGGGAAAATAGTGGTGGCTACCGGGCAAAATGAGTTGCCGTTGCTGGATACCCTATTCGAAAGGGGAACACAAAACGGCTTGGACAACCTGAGATTTCTCACGGCAGAAGAATTGAAGGAGCACGAACCCCATGTAGCAGGTTTAAAAGGGATCTACGTGCCTCAGACCGGGATCATTGATTACAAGCAAGTAGTAGCAAAGCTCGAAGAAAAACTCATAAATGTAGGTTGTGAAATTGTCTATGGCCAACATGTGCTGAGCATAGATGATGCGCCTGATTACCGTACTGTGGCATCACAAAAAGGAGAGTATCAGGGCAGGCTGATTGTCAATTGCGCGGGGCTTTATTCGGATAAAGTAGCAAAGCTGACGCCAGCCAAACCCGATTTGAAGATTGTACCGTTTCGTGGTGAGTACTACAAATTGAAGAAGGATAGCGAGCATTTGGTGAAAAACCTGATCTATCCTGTGCCCGATCCAAACTTTCCTTTTTTGGGTGTACATTTCACGAGGATGATGAGGGGTGGGGTGGAAGCAGGCCCCAACGCCGTGCTGGCTTTTAAAAGGGAAGGCTACAAGAAATCCGACATTGATATTTTAGAGCTTTTTGAAACACTGGCATGGCCTGGGTTTCAGAAAGTGGCCATGAAATATTGGAAAACAGGGTTTGGTGAAATGTACCGCTCATTTTCCAAGGCAGCATTTACGAAGGCACTGCAAAAGCTCATCCCTGAAATAAAAGAATCTGATCTGGAGCCTGGAGGGGCTGGTGTACGGGCGCAGGCCTGCGACCGAAACGGTGGATTGCTGGATGACTTTAGCATTCAGGAAAACCAACATTTTGTGAATGTGTGCAATGCCCCTTCTCCTGCAGCTACCTCCTCTCTGGCTATCGGGAACACTATATCTGATATAGTGTTGGGTAAGCTTTGATTTGTTGGTTTCTTAAAGGGCTGCTGTTTACATCATTTCTCCAACAGGATTTGGATATGTAATGACGGTCTATGGTTCTGCCGTCTTCGCGAGGAGGTACGACGAAGCGATCTGTTTGTTCTACTACTCCCTGGATAGATTGCCGCATTCCGCTAGCGCTTCATTCGCAATGGCGAGCTGTTTTGGAGGTACTGCAATTTGAACAAATGGGTTTGTAACGAAATAGAATAATATGGGTTTCAATCTCCAGCGGTACAGTGCCAGTTATGAAATGGTGACCTTCGTTTTACCGTCTTCGCGAGGAGGCACGACGAAGCGATCTGTCTGTTTATTCTGCTTTTCCCTAGATAGATTGCCGCATTCCGCTAGCGCTCCATTCGCAATGGCGCGTTTTTAGACGGATTACATCGAGCTCAGATTAGTGCCTTTCTGTTAATCCATAGAGCTTCTGTTAGTTCTGACATCAGGACGGTTGGTCTGTAGATTTTTTGCCCCTAAATTCAACAGGTTACTTCAAGTAACCTGTTGAATGAACCACCTTGGCTAGATGTGAAGACCAAAGGTAGAGAAGATCAATCTGCTTGATTTTCGTGGGTATTTGCAGGTGACAATATCTATTTTTATAAGTACTTATAGTCGAATATAAATATTTACAAAAATGGATATATGGGCTAAACCTTTTGTTTTATAACCAATGCGATGTAGGTTTTCTAAGTTATTGAATTGCTCAATTCCTTTAAATTATTCATGTATGGGCATAAAAGGCCAACAATGAAAAATCTACTTGGACAGTGGAACAAGAAGGGGTATATTTGAAGGGTAGCTAAGCGACGTAGGGTTGGTTAGGTTATTGTTAGCGAGCACAACAGCAAATGCGAGAACTTTTTCTGAAACTCGGAATTATTGCCAAGGGGAACATACAGTTCAAGGTAACTCTTGAAGAACTCAAGGATTTGCTGTATAAGAACATGGATAACAGTGTCCAAGTGTCAAGGATGAACGCCACAGGTAATGACTATAGAGGAGTTATTATCAATAACACTTTTAAACTGGAGGAGAATTACAGAACATTTGATAGTAACTACAACCCTGCTAGAATCAAAGGAACCATCAACACAACCCAAGAAGGAGTAAGCGTTGATTTTGAAGTGACAGGCGTAGTTTCAGCAACGGTACTATTTATGATTGTCGGGTTTGGTTTCATCTTAACTGGTATCATAACGGCTCCTATTTTTCGAACGTTTGAAGCATTAACATTAATTCCAGCTGGAATTTTTGCATTGATATTTATGGTATATATGGCCAGAGATTTTGTTTCGAAGATGCTAACTAAGTTCGAACATGATATTTTTTACTACGTGAACCGAGAAGTAAGAGCTCGCTAACATACGATATGCCGAATGACCAACTGAGCTATTTGCAGACTTTGCTGCCAGCTTTACCGTTTCATCCCGTCCCCTGACTGAGTTATCTGATGGCCATTAGACAAGAGATTTTCAAAGTGCAGTTACTTACGAGCCTTGTGAGCTTCGGTAGATTTGACCACTTTAGTGCTATTCACTAGCTGTGTCATTACGCTTCATGTCCGGAACCTAAAAAAAGTACTCACCGAAACCTTTTCCTTTGTAACATGTTATCTAATTAGATAACTTTGTTCGTGTGAATGAAAGTATTGATGTCAGAAAGGTATTGTACCTCAAAAGCATCAAGGGAACAACTTTGTATGAAATGCGGATGATCTCGGGGACAAACAT
Source organism: Cyclobacteriaceae bacterium (assembly GCA_040222275.1). GTDB lineage: Bacteria > Bacteroidota > Bacteroidia > Cytophagales > Cyclobacteriaceae > CAXBNB01. The sequence goes on along the minus strand of JAVKDJ010000028.1, from coordinate 58,491 downwards.
TTACCGAATTTTCTGCTTTTTTGACAAGGGTAAATTGGTTGTGGTGTTGAACGGATTTCAAAAGAAGACTCAGAAAACACCGAAGAACGAGATTAAACTAGCTGAAAAGTTACAAAAACAATATTACAATGAGCAAAACTAAAATTGTTGATTTTGACGATCACCTGAACTCTGAGTATGGTGAACGAGGAACTGAATCGAGAGAAGCCTTTGAAGAAGGTTTTGAGGCTTTTCGATTGGGGGTAATGCTTCAAGAACTGCGCAAGAACCAAGGCATGACCCAGGAACAACTGGCTCAAAAGTGCGGAACAACTAAGACGTACATTTCAAGAATTGAGAACAATGCAAGCGATATTCGTCTATCTACCCTCATGCGAATAATTAGAGAAGGGCTGGGTGGACACCTGAAACTCAACGTAGAAGTGTAAAAACGAAAGCCTCAATAAGCCTTTTCACCAATAGTCTAATGGGAGGATCGTTCAGTGGGAATTGAATAGTCCGCCACAAGTTTTAAATTTGGAATAAAGCGTACCCGGTTGCTGTTTACACCTTCACAATTACGGTAACATTTTTTTATTCCCAACTGTGGAAATAGAAGAAAAACCCTCGACTTTAGGCCATTGAATAACCGGCCAATGCGAATGGTTGGTGTAGTGGTGGGGCGTTAATCTACTGATATGATTTATTAAATTTACCTTTGACAGACCGGGAATGTAGCTTATGTTTAGGGGGCAAACACCAAAAGGAACGCTTAGGTATCCTTATTTTGTTTGGTGATAGCTATGGATAAAGTACAAGGATTGGAAGAGAAACAAATTCTATTGAAGCTGAAAAATGGTGATCAGGAGGCCTTCCGATATGTTTTCCATCAATACAGCCCACATATTTACAATGTTGCCTATAGGTACCTGCAATCGAAAAGCGAAAGCGAGGAAATCATCCAGGAAGTATTTTTCAAGGTCTGGTTGCACCGTACAAGGATCAAAGAGGACCAGCCCTTTGCGCCATACGTAGTGAGTATTGCCAAAAATTTGATTTTTAATAAATCAAGGCGCAGGATCGTGGAAGAAGCCTATGTGCAATACCTATCCAGCCGTCCGAGATCTTTGAGCAGCAACACCGAGAACAGCATCAGGTTCAGCGAAGTAAAGAAGATTACAGACCTGTTCATCGAGGGGCTTCCATTGGTTCGTAAGGAAGTTTTTAAACTCAGCAGAATAGAAAACCTAAGCAACAAGGAAATAGCAAGCCAACTGAAAATAACCGAACGGACGGTTGAAAATCATATCTACAGGGCACTCAAATCATTGAAATCCCACCTCAAAAACCGGGGCTATATAGAGGTCGTTTTACTGTTGTTTCAGTTGGCTTGATCACAAGAATACCTCGCAGAAGCCAGCTTCAAGATTTTTTTTCTACCAAAACCCAAAACCCAAAAGCGAATAGCCAACAGCCCCTTGCGAAAAGCGAAAGGCCAATTGCCAACAGCTAAAACCCAAAACCCAAAATCTCCAGCCCAATTGACAATTTTCTATTTTTTTTCAAATCCCAGTGAGTAGTCGGATATAGTATCGTGTACTATAACCAAACGACTAAAGACAGTGGACAGGAAACATCTAAAACAACTCTTGGAAAACAATTATGCCGGAATGCACCTCGATGAGCTGATCGAATGGATAGAATCCGATAAGTTCGATGCTGAGCTGCTTGCCAGTATTGAACATGATTTACTGGAAGAAATCAACAATGGGGGAACCATATCTGCAGCCAATCTCGATCATATTGTAGAGGAAATCCTCACAATAGCCAACCTGCAAAACGAAGCACTGAATACCAATGGGTCTTACACCAGTGCGCATTCCGATAAGGGATCAGTGGCAAAATTACCTCCAAAAAGGCGCATGGTTTGGTTGAAACCAGCCTTAAAAGTAGCTGCCTCGCTGGTATTCATACTTTCTGTATCCTTCGTATTGTACGAGCAATATCAGGATACTCAGGTACCGGCGGAGACGAAAGTGGCCAACCTGATAGTGAAGAAAAACCCAAAAGGCAGAAAATCAACCATATCCCTGAAAGACGGCTCAAAGGTGATCCTCAATTCGGAAAGCTCTATTATTTATGACGAGAACTTCGCATCCGATACAAGGGAAATTGAATTGAATGGAGAAGCATTTTTCGAAGTGGCACACAACCCCGAAAAACCCTTTGTAGTGAAAAGTGGGGCCATATCTACAGTTGCGCTTGGTACTTCCTTCAATGTTTGCAACTACTCCGATGCAGACCTGATGGTGACATTGGTGTCTGGCAAGGTGAGGATAGAGCAGGAAGGCCAACTGCCCAATGCTGTAGATAATATCCTGATGCCCGGCGAAAAGATAAAGTATCTCAGGGGTAGTAGGACCCTGGAAAAACTGAAATACAACGACTATGAAGATTTGCTTTGGAAAGATGGAATTCTTTCTTTCAAGCAATCTTCTGTTGAAGAAGTAGTGGCCAACCTGGAAAGGTGGTATGGAGTGGAAATAGAGGTAGTGGCACCAAGCAAGAAAAAAGTGAGCTATGGAGCTGTATTCAAAGACCAAAGCCTGAAGCAGGTGCTTCAGGCGATGGGCTTTACGCTCAATTTTGATTACGCCATAGATGAAAAGAATGTAAAAATCATGTTCAACTAAACAATAAAGGACCTTATGATTTAGATATTGATGGCAAAAAAAAACGGGCTGCAAGGCAGCACCGTTTCGAGATTCTGCTATAGTAATCAGATACTTCCCCAAGCACATTTTACTATAGACCAGTTCTGACAAATTACTATTTATCAAAACCATACAAAGATATGAAAATTAGACTATTACTTAAAATCATGAAATTGTCGATTTATGGTGTTTTTCTACAGGTATTGTTGCTGAACCTGCTTTTGGCAAACAATACAAGTGGGCAACATAGCAATGTGAGCGTCAACGAGGTATTTATCAATATCCAGCTCAAGGATGCCACATTGGAAAGAATATTCAAGGCCATAGAATCCAAGACCGATTATAATTTCAATTATGACAAATTTGAATTGAACGGAGAAACGAAAATTGACATCCGAAGGAAAAACGTGTCGGTAGCCGATGTGCTGATGAAAGTATCGGAAAAAGCGCGGGTGAAATTCAAGCAGGTAAACAAAACCATCAATGTTGACCTGGTAGAAGGTACCACACCGGATAAAGTAGAAGTGGTTTTTGAGGATATTGATATTTCCGGGAAAATAAGTGACGAAAGCGGCCAGGGCCTTCCCGGGGCATCTGTTATTATAAAGGGTACGGCCAATGGCACCACTACCAACCTCGATGGGGAGTACAAACTGCAAGCCCCAACCGATGCTATATTGGTCATATCCTATGTGGGATATGTGACACAGGAAATCCCCGTGGGCAACAGGAATGTAATTGACCTTCAAATGAATCTGGATGCAGCCCAGCTAGAAGAAATAGTAGTGGTGGGATATGGTACTCAGGACAAACGCGATGTTACAGCGGCCATTGTTTCTCTGGACGAAGAGTCGATCAAAAGGATACCTGTGGCCAGTTCTGTAGAAGCCATGCAGGGCCAGGTGTCGGGAGTGGATATTTTGGCTGCCGGTGGACGGCCAGGCCAGAACCCACAGATCAATATCCGTGGGCGCAGGTCTATTACAGCCTCCAACGACCCGCTCTATGTGATCGATGGAATTCCCCAAACGAGTTCCACCAGTTCTATTTTCGATATCAACCCACAGGACATCAAGTCGATTGAGATACTAAAAGATGCTGCCGCTACGGCCATTTATGGTTCCAGGGGGGCCAATGGGGTGATCCTGATCACCACCAAAAGAGGCTCAAGCGGAAAAACAGTATTTACCTACGATGGTTTCTACGGTACATCCAGTGCCACCAAAAAGGTAGATATGATGAATGGTGCCGAATTTGCCGCTATGAAAAGGGAGTCAAAGCGCAGTTCGTGGAACGGGACTATTCCTTCCGACGACATTGTATTTGACGATCCGGTAGAATTGGAATCCATCGGTTTGGGCAGATCTACCGACTATCAGGATTTGATATTGGGAACAGGCGTGAGGACCAACCACCAAATGTCCCTGAGTGGAGGTAATGACAAAACCCAATTCAACATTTCGCTGGGATATTACAACGACGAGGGAATAATCAAAAACATGGATTACCAAAGGATTACCTCTCGCATCAACATAGACCATAAGGTAAGTAAAGTATTCAAAGCCGGTATATCGGCCACCATGTCACACGCCGTTCAAAACTGGGGCTCCAGTGCCACTATGGGAGAGTCTTTGGCCAACAACCCACTGGGGGTGCCTTACGATGAAGATGGCAACCTGCGTTTCCTGCCAACCAATGATGGCATCAGGACCAATCCCCTGAACGAAGTGGAAGATGGGGCTTACATAGATGAAAGGAGGTTTACAAGGATTTTCCTACCGTTTTATATTGAAGCCAATATTGCCGAAGGACTGTCTTACAGGGTGAATTTTGGACCAGACATCCGCTACAGGAGACGGGGCGAATTTCGTGGCAGCCTGACCAATGACAACAGGGGAGGGCCTGCAGACGCTGAGATAGAAAACAACTTTGATCTGGGTTATACTTTGGAAAACGTAGTGAACTACAACAAAAGTTTTGGTGACAATTCCCTGAAGGTAACTCTGCTGCAGAGTTTGCAGGGATCAAGGTCAGAAATGCACAAATCTGAAGTGGCCAACCTTCCTTTCGAAACCGCCCAGTTTTACAACATAGGTAGGGCTGAAGTAAAGGGCAACCTGTCCAGCGACCTGGAAGAATGGCAGTTGGCCTCCTTTATGGGCCGTGTAAACTATGATATCGGTGGAAAATACCTGTTTCAGGCTTCTATGCGTGCCGATGGGTCTTCCAGATTGGCAGATGGTGAAAAATGGAAAGTGTACCCTGGTTTCTCAGCCGGCTGGCGGGTGATAGATGAGGGTTTCATGTCGGATGTGAAAGTGCTCAATGAATTGAAACTAAGGGCCTCTTATGGCCAGGTGGGCAACACTTCCATTGATCCTTATAAGACATTCGGACGATTGGAGCCAAGTACCTACGCCTGGGATGAGACACCAGCATTGGGTTTTGCATTGGATGAGATTCCAAATGCCCAGCTTACCTGGGAGGTGTCTTCTACAGTGGATATTGGTTTTGATTTCGGGCTTTTCGATAGCCGTTTGTCAGGTAGCATAGATTGGTACCGTACCAATACCAAAGATGCCCTGCTCAACAGGACCCTGCCATCCACTTCAGGATATACAGAAGTACTGCAAAACATTGGTTCCACACGAACTACGGGTATTGAACTGGGATTGAATGCCATCATTATGGACAAGGCAGATGGGTTGAAATGGAATGTGGATTTCAACATTACTTCATACAAGGAAGAGATCACTGAGTTGGCCTTAAAGGATGAAAGTGGCAACCCGATTGATGATGTGGGCAACAAGTGGTTTATAGGGAGCCCCATCCGTACCTTTTATGATTATAGAAAAATAGGCATCTGGCAGGCCAATGAAGAAGCACTTGCCAGTTCTACGGAAAACAAATCACCTGGAGAAATCAAACTGGAAGACCTGGATGGTGATGGAGTGATTACCCCGGACGACAGGCAAATCCTGGGAGACGATGTGCCGGATTTCTTTGGAGGTATCACCAATCGTTTCAATTATAGAGGTTTCGATCTAAGCTTCTTTTTCTACTACAGGGTAGGGCACATGATCGATAGCCGGTTCCATGATAGTAACAACTCTTTGTTTGCCAGGTACAACAACCTGAACGTGGACTACTGGACCATTGACAACCCTACCAACGCTTTTCCACGGCCAAATGAGAACCAGGAGCGGCCAAGAAATGACGATACCATGAGGTTTTTTGATGGGTCGTATGTGAAGTTGAGAAACGTTACCCTTGGGTACAATTTCCCTACCTCAGTAGCCGAAAAATTGAAAATGTCGAGTTTGAGGGTGTATGCCAGTGCGCAAAACCCCTGGTTTTCTGCCAAGTACGACACTTTCGATCCTGAGAACAATGGAGACATTAGCGGTGGTGACATACCCAGCTCCAAAGTGTTTTTGTTTGGTGTAAACCTTAGGTTCTAATCTCAAAACTTGAAGAAAATGAAAAGATATATAAAAATATTTTCTGTGATGATAGCCGGGTTTACCAGCTATTCATGCAACGACTATCTGAAAGAAGAACTGGTGTCGGACGTAGCAGCGGCCTCTTACTACACCACGCCTTCCGGCCTGGAAGATGCCGTAGAGGCTACTTATTCATTTATGAAACCTTTTTTTGGAACAGAAAGGGGCTTCACCATGACAGTATTCGGTACCGATGTACATACCAATGGTGCCGATGGAGGTCATAAGGCAATCAACAGGTACGATGGGGGCTTGAGCTCTACAGAGAGCTACATCCGCGATACATGGCGGGATTTTTACAAAGGGATCAACCAGGCCAATGCCGTGATCAATCGATCTGAAAGTGTGGACATGCCCGCAGCGTTGAAAAATACCAGAATAGCCGAAGTACGTTTTTTAAGGGCACTGTATTATTTCTTCCTCACGGAAACCTACGGCAATATCCACCTGTCGCTGGAAGAAACCGAAGGAGTAGAGATAGAGGCCAATAAGACGGAGAAGTCTGTCATTTACAGCGATGCGATTATCCCGGACCTTGAGTTTGCCATTGCCAATTTACCTCCCACCCAGGACGACAAAGGAAGGGCAACCAAACCTGCCGCAGAGTTCCTGTTGGCCAAAGCCTTACTGACCAGGAGTTACTCATCTTTTGCCGCCTCTACAGACGCCTCTACTGCCGAATCACTGTTGACAACTGTGATTTCCGGTGGAGGATATGGCTTTGAGTTGGCCGCCAACCACGCCGAGTTGTTTGGTTTGAACGAAAGGGGCGAGGCAGAATTCATTGCTACCGCAGAGGACCTTCCTGAACACATCTTTACTGTTCAGAATAGCAAAAGCCAGGTGGATGAAGGCATAGATGGAGATGGGCACAGGGGGCATTTGTACTTCCTGCCGGAGTATGATAAACTACCCGGAATGACCAGGGACATCAACAATGGACGCCCATGGAAGCGCTTCAGGCCAACGGACTTTAGTCTGGGCATGTGGGACCGCTCCATAGATGCACGTTATGACGACAGCTACAAGCATGTATTTTATGCCAATTCCGAAGGTAATATACCTGTATGGTCTGCCGAAGAAGCGGGTATGGGCTATGGTGTGGCCGGTGAACCTAAATTTACTTTGGGGGATACTGCTATCTACATACCCGGGCCGGGCAAGGATGCCGAATGGCCACAATCACGTCAGGATGCGACCAGGTACATGGTCATTACCAACGATGAATATACAGAGAAGCTTTTTCCTGCTTTGAACAAATTCATAGACGACACCCGCCCGGACAGACAGAAAACCCAGGGACAAAGGGATTTTTACCTGATGAGGTTGGGAGAAGCCTACCTGCTAAGGGCTGAGGCCAGGTTGCAGCAAGGCAATACCACAGGAGCCGCTGAGGACATCAATGTGATCCGTAGAAGGGCTGCAGTACCGGGCATGGAAGCTGCCATGGAAATCACCGCTGGTGATGTGACGCTCGATTTCTTATTGGATGAAAGGGCGCGAGAGCTCGACGGTGAAGGACAAAGATGGTGGGATTTGGTACGCACGGGCAAGCTTGTGGAAAGGGTGAGGCTGCACAATCCACAGGCCGCACCAAACATCCAGGACTTCCATGTAAGAAGACCTATTCCCCAGGTGCAAATCGACAACACCCTGGGTGGTTACCCTCAAAACAGCGGGTATCCCGGAGGAGAATAGTATTTATTATAACACCAGTTTGATACAAAAAGACCGCTCCGGGCAACCGGGCGGTTTTTTTTATTACAAAATATTTTAGATACATAGATTGCTGCGAAAAAGTGATGTTAGAGGGAAAAACTAAAAAACGATCAGACTCTGATCCTTCATATTATTGGTGAGATTATCAGTTGAGTTCTTTTTCTGATTGGATATAACAATAACGTAAGCAACTTCATATCACTTACGCATCTTTCTCAACGAGACTGTTCTGTGGACTTTTGATGGCTTCAAGATTTTTGCTGTCCGTGAGAAACAACGCTCCAAGGGTTGTCTCCATGAAGTGGCCGCAAAAAAATCCGGTGGATCGGATATCTATAGACGAAGGAACCCTTGGAGCGTTTGATAGGATTCAAAATCTATCAAAGCCTATTGGGATATTATAAAAAGGGTAGCAGGAAAAAGCCTGAAAGGAAGAGTAAAAACCTGATTCGACAGGGTATTGATTAAGGACAGGCTTAGACTTGTAGCTGTACCAATATAGGAGGATGGCGGTAGTGAGAAAGACACACAGTGGATCGCTAAACAGCCATGGCCAGAGGAATATTCGCCAGCAAGCTCCATTTCAGGAGTGGCGAATCTTTTGCCAATATTTTTATTTTATGGACCTTAAACTGTCTATTATAATCAATGTTTTTAAAATACTCCCAACTTTGTTCAAACTGTTGATCGTCTCGGATTTTTGCAATGGTCATGTGCGCATGCCCCATTCTTTTTAGATAGTTTTCTATAACAGGAAAGCTCAATACTATTTTTTGATTGACCACTTTATGAAGATTCGCTACTGGTCTTTGGTTAACATCCAGAAAAAGTAACTTGAATGGACCATTAATAAACACCCTAAACTTGGATACCTCCAACTCAAATTGTTCAACAGACAGTAGCGCCTCAGTCAGGTTATGGATGAGTTGGGTTTCATATTTTTCATTTATTACAATTCGGGCAATTGAAATATGGGCTAGAGAATCAACATATTCAGCATATCCGAAACGCTCAAAAAATTGCGATTTATATTGCTCCACTTCACTCACAACTTGTCCCGGCAGCCCAACAACGATTAGGTAATGCCGGGTCTTAATTCGGTCAAACGTTTGATCTATTGTGTATTGATGCATTGGAATATTATTTGATGAAAGGGCTTTAGAAAGCCATTTTTATACACCTTTAATGTATTTAAAATCAGACAATTAAAGTATTTTTTTGTTAAGGTGAGGATTACCAATTCTCGTCAATAGGGGGTGCCCCTTCGAAATGGACTACATGATTACCATAAATAGGGTCATAATAATGCCCGCCTTCCTGAAAATCCTTGTTCCATTCTTTCTGTCCCTTTTCGTCCATAGTGTATAAAAATGGAGAGGCTTTCAACCTTTCAAGGTGCCACCTGCCTTCTTCTCCCGAAGGTATATCTTCGCCGCTTCCATACAACATCAACCCACCGTCAGCATAAACTTCATGTCCCGGGTTTGTGTTTTTATATTCATGGCTTACATTCATCACTTTATGCCCTAGTTCATGGGCAATGGTGCGCCTAAGCCTGTCGCTTCTGGAAAGATTGGTAATGGTAATAGCTCCCCTGAACGGCCTAGGGATGGTATTGGTGTATGAATAAGTAGGAAAAGAAAGGCCGCCTGTACGCACTGATTTGATCAACCAGTTTCGACCTTCTGATACTTCCAAAAATGGAAAGAATACTTCCTGCAAGGCAATTAAATAGATAGTTCGGTGGTTATGGCTATCTGGTTCAATGATAGCTTCAAAGGCATTTAGTGCAGCTTGAGTTAATGTGGCTGGATGCCTGGCTGCATGTTCGTACATATTGGTATATTCAGTAGCCGGTATTTGAGGGATTTCATTGGCCTGTATCGAAAAGAATTTTGGGTCTAAGTAGCCAGTTTTTACCCATAGCAAATTGATTTGCACACCAGTCGGCTTGAAAATTTCTTTGGCTGCTTTTAAGCCCTCTATCATTCCCTTTAAGCTGACTTTTTCAAATTTAGGGTCAAAATTGTTGGGAAAGTAAATCCCAATATCCATGGTTGGTTTTCCTGAAACAAGTTCTTTGTTAAAAGCCTTTATATCAATGGAGTCAACCGGCAGCCAATTCTTATCCCGGTTCAGGCCATCAGCGGTCTTCTTTGGCGACTGACAGCCAATACACAAACCCAGTATTAAGTACGACCAGAGTTTTTTCATGATTAGGATGATTATTTTTCAATGATCAGGGTTGGGAAATCCCATTCCTCAAGCGTCAGAGTGCTTTTGAGTGTTCCATTAACCAAGAACTGAAAAATGCTTTTTTTGTTTTCATTAGTTATAGTAACTGTATCTTCTTCGCCCATACCTGTATCAATGATGTAGTCTATGTAGGTATAGAAGTTGTAGTGAGATATTAAGATGTGATATTCCTGGTCAGTATCTACTATTGAACTAAAATTACCCTGAACACTAATTCTATTGACACCATCATTACTTGCGAAGATCTTGACATCCATGGGTTGGATTGGTTGTCCATCATACCCCAGTAGGTTTTCACCTGTATCCTTGTCCATGATATAGATTCTTATAACATCCAGTATGATTGGTTCGGGATCTTGCTTGGAACAACCGAAGCAAGCCAATGAAAGTATAAATAATGAAGCTACCTTTTTCATGGTAGGTTAGGATAAATTACTTCTGAGAAGAAGAATACTGGTAAAATTACTAAAATGCGGCCATGAAACCAATTTAGAGTTAACCCCGCTGAGATCATACTTAAAAAAACCCGCTGGCGCAGATTTGTAATCCGTGACTACACACTGTAGATAGATTTAGAAAGGATACAAAGCCTCCCCTCATTGTGCAAGTCTTCCAGCCAGGATGGTGTGAAGGAAAGACTTGTACATAGTGATAAGAGATATTAGATAATTGAAATGCAATATGGGTACATGTTAAAAAGACTTGCGTCAGAGGAATCCGTTTTTACAGCCCCGCACACAAGTTCAATCTCAGCCTTATAAAACGACAAAACCCTCTGAAATTCAGAGGGTTTCTTTGTAGCGGGAGCTGGACTCGAACCAGCGACCTTCGGGTTATGAGCCCGACGAGCTACCAACTGCTCCATCCCGCGATATGGTCAATTTTGACATCTTTTTGTCTCAATTGCGATGCAAAACTAGAAGGCCTAGTATTAAAAAACAAGTACCTTTGGATATTAATTTCGATATATGGGAAAAGAAAATTTTAAATCGGGTTTCGTGAGCATTATCGGCAAACCCAACGTTGGAAAATCCACTTTGATGAATGCCATGGTTGGTGAAAACCTATCCATCATTACCTCCAAAGCACAGACCACCCGGCACAGGATTATGGGTATGCTGACAGGGGATGATTTTCAGATTGTCTATTCTGATACCCCGGGCATTCTGAAACCGGAATACGAACTGCACAAGTCCATGATGAAGTTTGTAAACGAATCGTTGGAAGATGCGGATGTCATACTTTTTGTGGTTGACCTCATGGACAAATATGAAAATGAAGAAATAATAGATGTGCTCAATGAAATTGATACCCCGGTCATTTTGGTGATCAACAAAGCCGACCTCAACGAAGGAAGCCGCCTAAAAGACAAAACGGATTATTGGGAGCTCATACTGCCGGATAAGGAAATAGTAGCGGTATCGGCCCTTCATAAAGACAATATAGATGCGCTGTTGGCTAAAATCATGAACCATATCCCTGTACATCCACCATACTTCCCAGAAGATACGCTCACGGATAAGCCGGAAAAGTTTTTTGCTGCTGAAATTATCCGGGAAAAAATTTTTGAGAATTACAAACAGGAAGTGCCCTACAGCACCGAGGTGGAGATAGAATCATTCAAAGAGGATGAAGACATTATACGCATGAGAGCGGAAATATTCGTGGAAAGGAAGACACAAAAAGGCATCATAATAGGCAAGAAAGGGGAGGCCATAAAAAAAATGGGAACGGAGGCCCGGTTGGCTATGGAGTCTTTTTTTGGGAAAAAAGTGTTTTTAGAAACTTTCGTGAAAGTAGAAGAAAACTGGAGGAAAAGCGAAAGACAATTGAAAAGGTTTGGATATAAGCAGTAACCTTAACCCTTAACTTTAACCTTTAACTCTCTCTGGTCTTTATACTTTTAAACTTTCCATGGTCTATACTTCTTACTCCCCAATCAAAATAAAAGGAGCCCAGTAATAGGGTCGGCTGAATTCAGGTTCCGCTATCAGTTTTAGTTTCGCTTTGCGCAGTGCTCCGCTAAACGTATTGAATGAACTACTATAGAGGTGGTTGTTGTAAAAATCGATCATCAGCTTGGACGTGGAGTTGTCTGATACAGTCCAGAGGGATACCACCAGATTTTCTGCGCCAGCATAAAGCAATGCCCGGGACAGGCCAATGATGCCTTCCCCGCGAGATAACTTACCCAGACCTGTCTGGCATGCACTGAGGCACACCAGGTCTGCGTGGATGTTGATGTTGTAGATTTCTCCCGAATAAAGGCTTCCGTCTTCAATGTCATTGTAGGTAGGGCGCAGAAATATACGGGACAATTCCGGTCTGGATTCGTCCACCACTCCGTGCGTGGCAAAGTGCAGGTATTTGTATTTATGCAATTCCTGGCTTTTTAGATTGATTTCTGTAGCCTGTGCATCTGTCAGTACCATGGTGTCATGCTCTTTTGATTTAAAGAGGTATTTGATTTCGTTGATCTCATTTTCAGAGCCGGGCAGGTCACTCAGGTTGGAGGTCATATTGGCATAGTACTCATCGCGAAAGTTTACCGGGGCTACCAACAGAATATCTTCCGTTTCCCCCTTGTAGTTGTCTATTTCTTTTTTGCGTTGAGCAAACAATGTGGCAGAATTGTCATAACTGATGCTGTAGTCTTTGATCAGATAGGGGAGCTGTTCATAATCTGAAGGTGCATTTTTTGGCAATGGTGGCACCAACACTTCAAAGGGTATGGTGGCCAATACCCCTTCCGGCACAATGATCAGGTTTTTGATGCCTCCAGGTAAACGCATAGGAAAAAGTTGTGCATACAATTCTGTGGTTGCTTTCAGGAAATGCTCTTTGCTGTCGTACTTTATGGAATTTCTCAGCCCGGAAACATAGTTGTCAAATTTCTCAACCTTGGGCACATTAAATACCCTAAACCTCCCATTTGTAATGTAAAAGCAATACACCCTTTCGTCGGTAATAAAATGTGTAATAAACGCCGTTTCATCATCCAACGATTGTTGCAAATCTGCCAGTTTGATTTGTCCCTCATTAAATTTTAGGTTGTAGTACTTAGGGTACTGGTTTTCAAGGTCTTTGATGAAGGCGTTGTAGTCGTTGTTCAACTGTAGCAATCTCGCCCTGATTATCTTTTCCTGATCTTCCCCACTATTTTCTGCAAGCTTTCGCTCAAAAAAGGCAATATCGTTTTTCAACTGGGTCTCTTTTTCCAACAGACCGGAAGGGATGCCGGAAAACTGCTTGGCATTGGTATCCTGAATGGCCGAAAGCAGGGTTGATGACCTGCTTCTCTCCGCAAAGTCAAAGGCTTTCTCCCTATATACATTTGGCTTTATCGTCAACTCGCTCATGGCAAAGGCCAGTTGGACACCAGCATCATAAATCTCAGCTGCTTTTGCGCTTAGGGTTAGTTTGTCTTTTTCATTCAACCTGATTTTCCTAATCCTTGAAACCAGCTGATCGGCCAGTTCAAGGCAGCTTAGAGACGCTTTGAGGTCACGTAGCTTCAGCGTTTTATTATAATGCAAAGTTTCAAATGCCTTGGATTTCTGTTGCAAGGAATATAAAAGAATATCCGCATTGTAATAATTCTTCAGCTCAGGATTGCTATAAATATCTGCCTTTTCCTGATCGTACAGATTGGCATATATCCCATATTGAAAATACTCAATGGATTCTTCAAAATTGCCCATGGCCAGGTGCACTCCCCCAATTTGATTGAAAGTATTGGCTACTTCAGGGTGTTTGTCGCCATACAGTAGGTGGTAAGATTTCAAGGCTTTTTCAAGATTGAGGATGGCCTGCCCGTATTCTTTTTGGTGGTAGTTTACCCTGCCAATGCTGGCGTATGTAAAAGACTTGTTGGGGTGTTCACCATCAAATGTGGCATTCCATATTTGCAACACATTGACGAGGTAAACAAGGGCCTGGTCAAAATCCCCCTCACGATCGCTCACAAGGGCCAGGTTGTTATAACATAACGCCACTTTAGGATGGGTACTTCCCAGTAGTTTTTGGTATATACCGAGCGCTAACTCGAAATGGGTAGTAGCCTCCTGGAAGTCAGTGTCTGAGTGTGCCAGCCCTATATTATTGTATGAATCTGCAATCTCGGAGTTTGGTTTGTCAGACAAGCTTTTTCGTATGTCCAGGGCATTTTTGTGATATTGCAAGGCGAGGTTGTTGTTGCCATTGTTCCAATACACCACCCCCAGGTCGTTGTAGCAGGCTGCCAGTTCTGGTGTCCGTTTTTTTCCGGTCAGCTGGTACTGTTCCAGGGATTTTTGCAGAAATTCCAGTGCCTGGTCGTTGCGGCCCATATTGAGGTAAGCATCCCCAATTACGCTATAGGCTTCCGCTAAAATGTAGTTGTCCTCAAGTTTGTTGGACTCCAGGTAGTTGAGTGTATTCTGTCCGAGTTCCAGCCCTTCATTGAGTTTGCCCAAACGAATCTGGGCTTCTGCGATTTTGAGATTGGATAGCACATAACCATCAGGTAAATTCTTGCTTTGATACCATTCAGAAGCCTGCTCATATTTGGCAATCGCTTCGGCATACTTTCCTTCATCAAACAATTGATTACCCAATTGAAAAGGCTCGTTTTGGTCAACGGCCTGGGCCAGGCCTAAGAGTGTGACCGATTGAAAAACAGCTGCCAGGAAATATTTATGCAAACTAGAACTTATAGACATAGCCAATGTTTGAAACGAATTCACGTGATAGGCCATCAGGGTTTACAGGTCTTCTTTCCAACCTGAACCCATTCATTATTTTGATGCCCGATTTTACCGAAAACTGGTAGCCACCACCTACCAATAAGGTAAGCGCCAGGCCATCTGATCCATCAACTTCACCTTTTACTCCACCACGACTTATGTTGGTGTCCTTGTTTAGCCTGTAGATGGGCAATAGTCCGATATTAAAATTGAAATTTGAAAACCTGAAATTTCGTTCCACCCGAAACATGATGTCCTTGCCTCTGTCCAAATGCCTTGACTGTTTATATTTCAGGGCAGTGCTTTCCTGTGGATGGCCTTCCCAGTCTGTCCACCAAAAATCATTCTCAGTGCGGTTCATCGACTGCTGGTACCCGGTGGCAATCAACCAACCCCTGGATATCAGGGAAATTCCTGCCACTACATCATAGGTGCCCAAGCCTGACTGGTAGTACATAGGAAGGGGACGGCCTTCCAGGTCCAGGTTGGAGTTTCCGGTAGGTATTTTAGTCCCTACTGTTATATTGAGCTGGTACTTTTCTTTATTGACGAGGTTTCGGGATAACCCAAGGGAGAGGTCTCCTATACCGTTTGTGTTTTTTAAAACACCTTCCACATATACATAAGGAATTTTTACCTGCACGGTCGTCTTTGTTCCAATCCCCACATTTATGTCAGCGGTATAGTTGTACACAATGTCTTTGAACCGGGTAACACCAATATACTGACTGAGTTCAACGGACCTGATCTGTACAAGTAGCTTTTTATGATAACCCTGGTCTGGCTTCATTGCACCCATGGTGCAAAACCCAGCATCGCTACAGCCTTGTGCCAGGACAGTCGCGGGTGTTTCTACCATGAAACCAAACATGAGCAATATCAGCAACCTTTTTTGCATCTTTTGAAATTTAGGTGATAGCAATTTAACCAATATTGAAATATTTCTACAAATGGGACAGTGAAATGTATGGCTGCCTTCAATTGTTTGTTAGCAGAGGGCTGTGTCATCTCTGCCGAAATGATAGTTTGAGGATGCAAACCACGGTACTGCTTTTTCATAAATGGCCATTGGAGTTGCATCTTTAACCGTCGCATGCCAATGTAGTTCTAAATACGAATATGTTTTTTATCAATCACTTTACCCACCTCATTGATTTGTAACAGTGAAAAATTTACCTTTGCAATGCTTCAATAAACGATAAACAGAAAACAGGTTTGAGTAAACTTACAAGTAATAAAACGGGCATTTTCATGACCATCCTCAGACGGTTGTATTCAGCCTATGCCGTATTGGTTTTTGTGTCCACTTTTCTGATTGTATTGCCTGTTTACTTATACGCCGATTGGTTCGACAAGCCGAGGTTGGGACTTATTATCAATCATTATTGGGCTAAAATGTACTTTTTCCTTTTGGGGATGCCTATTGAAATCGAAAGAAAATTTGATTTTGACAAAAACAAAAATTACATCCTTTGTGCCAATCATTTTTCCTTTTTGGATGTTGCCATTATGCCATTTGTGCCAGTCCCTTTCAAGTATGTGGGCAAGATTTCCATTTCTAAAATCCCATTTTTTGGCTATATGTTCAAAAGGTTTCACATTACGGTGGATAGGGACAAAGTAAGGAGCAAATATGAGACCTACAAGAAAAGCATCAACGCCCTCGTCGATGGATTTTCCCTGGCGATATTTCCCGAAGGGGGCATCAGGGCATCAGAACCACCCAAAATGGCCAGCTTCAAGGAAGGTCCTTTTCGTATGGCTGTAGAAACGGGGGTGTCTTTGGTACCCATTTCCTTTGCCGACAATTGGCATATCTTTCCAGCCGATGGGAGTTATTTCATCAACAGGAGAAAATGCAGGATTGTTTTTCATGAGCCCATCGACCCGGTACACTATTCGTTGGAAACGCTGAATGAATTTAAAGAAGATGTTTTCAACATTATCCAAAAGGGCTTGGATAGCAAGTTCAGTAAATCATGACTATTGATTTAAGGAGTGATACTGTTACCCGGCCCACTGCCGCTATGAAGGCATATATGTTTGATGCAGACATTGGTGACGATGTTTTTGGCGAAGATCCATCGGTAGCTATGCTGGAGCGTAAGGTTGCGCAAATGTTTGGCAAAGAAGCGGCCTTGTTTTGCCCGTCGGGAACTATGACCAACCAAATCGCCCTGAGAATAAACACCCAACCCCAGGATGAAGTGATCTGCCATCGGTTTTCCCACATTTACAATTATGAAGGGGGGGGGGCTGCCTACAATTCGATGGTATCCCTGCGCATGGTAGAAGGAAACAGGGGACGACTGTCGGCCTCCCAGGTAATGGAAAACATCAACCCAGATGACATTCATTTCCCCCAAACTAAATTGGTGGTATTGGAAAATACCGTGAACAAGGGTGGTGGGTGCTATTATGACCTTGAGGCAATCAAATCCATCCATGAAACTACAAAAAGCAACGGACTGGGCCTGCATTTGGATGGCGCCAGGGTATTCAATGCTTTGGTAGAAACAGGAGAAAACCCAAGGGAATATGGGAAGTATTTTGATACCATTTCGGTTTGTTTTTCAAAAGGACTAGGTGCTCCCGTAGGTTCAGCGATTCTGGGTACTTCGGAAGCTATCAGACAGGCCAGGAGGGTCCGTAAGGTTTTTGGTGGGGCTATGAGGCAATCCGGTTACCTTGCTGCGGCTGCAATTTTCGCCCTGGACCACCACATCGACAGGTTGAAAGAAGACCATGTCAGGGCAAAGGTGATCGCTAATATGTTTTCAGAAAAAAGCTATGTGACCAATATTATGCCGGTCGATACCAATATTGTTATCCTGTCTATCGACCCGGCTTATGGTTCGGAGAGGTTGCTTGGGGAATTGAAATCCAGAGGGATATTGGCTGTGCCATTTGGCAAAGATGATATTAGGCTGGTGACCCACCTTGATTTTACTGATGATATGCTAGATTCGCTAGTCTCAGTGCTGAAAAAGTAGCCTGTAGGGAAGTATTGCTTATACAGCCTTCCATACAGAATCAACGAAATACCGGTTGCTGTCCAGGAAATTTTCCTTTATTTCAAACCCGCATGCTGTAGCCAGTTTTTTCACCTGCTTCAGCGAATATTTTCTCGAAATTTCCGTATGAATGGGCTCCCATTGCTCAAAGCCAATAGTATCACCTCCTATGGTCACTTCCTGTTTTTTTGTGGAAACAAGTGTGCTTATGCATTCACCGTTCACAGGGTTGTAACTGGGATAGTGGTCAAATGAGCTGATGTCGAAATTGGCTTCCAGCTCGCGATTGATTCTTTGGAGCAGGTTTAGGTTGAAATTTCTGGTTACACCCTGGCTATCATTGTATGCACTCAATATTTTATCCGGGTCTTTTTTTAAGTCCAATCCCAGGAAAAGCAAATCGTCGGTAAATAATTTATCCCTAATGGCAGAAAGAAAGGTTTCTGCTTCCTGCAAACTGAAGTTTCCGATATTAGAACCCAGAAATAGTATGATGTTCTTTTTATGGTTGATCTTTGGCAGTCGCTTGAGCACCTGGAAATAATCACCTTGCTCGGCCGTAATGTTGAGTTTGGGAATGTTGCCGTTCAAATCTGATTTCAGCTTGTCCAGGGCATTTTGAGATATATCAATGGGCTTGTATTCAAATTTGGCTTGTGTTGAAATGAAATATTCCAGCAGGACTTTGGTTTTATAACCATCCCCGGCCCCAAATTCTATTAGCCTGAACTCCTGAGCATCGGACTGAAAAACATCAAGGATTTTTTCCTTGTTGCTTTCAAAAATCTCATATTCGGCATTGGTCAGGTAGTACTCATCCAGTTCCATAATTTGCTGAAAGAGCTCATCCCCCTTTTTATCATAAAAGTACTTGGAGGAAAGCCTTTTTGGTTCTGAATTCAAACCCGAAATCACATCCTTTAAAAATTGGCTGTTGTTATCAGTCATTGATCTATATTCTCTATTTGTACCTGGCGAGCCTCAAACCGGCAAAGTGCCATTGTAAGTGTGGGTGAAAAAAATTCCTGTAAGTTGGTCGAATGTGATCCCTTGGGGTAGCATACGAGCCGCCCCTTAGCACCATCTGGTTGATCATGAATTTGCCGTTGTATTCGCCGATAGCTCCCGGACTGGCTTTGTAATAGGGGTAGGGCAGGTAGGCCGAGTTGGTCCACTCCCAAAGGTCTCCGTAAAACTGTAGATTGCCATCAGCATAAGTTGGCCCTGGCAGCCTGTTTTCAACAAAATTTGATTGTTCCAATATTTTCGGTTGATGTGTCTTACAAGCGGTTTCCCATTCGAACTCCGTCGGCAACCTCATTCCTTTCCATTTGGCATAGGCATCCGCTTCAAAAAAACTTACATGTGCCACTGGTTTGTCCAGTTGCAATTCTTTAAGTCCATTTAAAGTATAATAGTTCCATTTTCCATCAATTTTGTGCCAATATAGAGGTGATTTTTTGTTGTGTTCGTTCACCCAGGCCCAACCCTCCGAGAGCCAGTATTGGAATGATTGGTAACCACCACTTTCAACAAACTCCAGATACTCACCGTTGCTGACCAATCGGTTGCCAATTTCAAAATCATGTAGGTACACCTGGTGCACACCTTCTTCATTGTCGAAATGGAATTCGTTGGCATTGTAACCAATTTGGTAATTATTGGCCGAAACTTCCAGAAAGTCCAATTTTTGAACAGCAGAACCTACTGGCTCGATGCTTTCTGTGAGATAGGCCGGAAACAACGGATTGTGTCCCAATATGTATTTGATGTCATAAAGCAAGAGCTCCTGGTGCTGCTGTTCATGCTGCAGGCCCAATTCTAAAAGGTGGACAAGCTCTGGTGTAAGCAATAAGGGTTGATCGAGCAATTCCAGTATATGTTCATCCACATACTTGCGGTATGTGGCTATCTCTTCCACACCCGGACGGGTCAAATTGCCCCGGTCAGTCCTTAGCACCCTGTTTCCTACAGTTTCATAGTAGCTATTGAAAACGTATCCATAGCTCGGGTCGAATACACAATAACCGCTCTTGTTGGGGGTGAGGATAAAAGTTTCAAAGAACCAGGTAGTATGTCCAAGGTGCCATTTGGGAGGGCTTACATCTACCACAGGTTGCACTACATAATCTTCTATTTTGAGAGGAATACAAAGCTCTGTAGTCTGGTTTCTTACTTTACTAAATTTCTGTTTAAAATAATGGCACAGATCATTTGAGGTCGATGTGGGTATGGTTTGTGGGTCGATAGCGTGAGGGATTTGTGAATTATAAAACTAAAAATAATACGTATGGATACCTACGATTGTTGTAGCTAAATCTGCTCTGGCCTGCCAAAAATAAATTACAGTTAACCATTTAATAATACAGCTTCGGCTGGGTAGCATATACATAATGGCGTCTTCTATGTTATAGTCTGATCCGGTGTTTTGGGAGCAATTTAAAATTAAAGCTAAATATTTTAGTATTTATTTGCTAATAATTTCAGTGTTTGCTAATTTTATACTCATAATTCAATGTCGTTAAGTTAAGCTTTTCGTCTCTGCGAGCGTAGCGCGGCAGTCTTTCGGTTTAATGTTATCTGTCCATTTTGATGAGATCGCTTCGATTCCCTGTCTGACGACAGGCAGGCTCGCGATGACGGTTCAACTTAACTTAACGACATTGACTCATAATTACTAATTAATATAGTATTTATATCAAGTATGTAGAACTTTTAAATAATTATTACAAATGACTAGTATGACAATAGGTGGGGATTACAAATTGAAACTTACATCCAAAAAACTCAGTTCAGGGAAATGCCAGGTAAAATTTTATGCTGCATTGGAGAAAAAGAGAGACCTCTATGGATATATCCTGGCCGATGCTGGAGAATCCCTCAAAGATGTAGTGGTGAAAATCATCAACAGACTGAACATGGTCAAATCGAGGGACAGTTTTCATCACATCAATTTGTACTCAATCGGAAAGCGGGATCAAAACGACACCAACTTTATCCTGTTTGATAGCTGATAAATACTTTAGGGTCATTCGAAAAAAAGAAAGAAACGGACTGAGTCATCAAAGGATTTTACCTTTAAATTTGTTTGGTTTAGGTACAAACGCTCATCACTAAGCATTCTGTTTTATGGAAAAGGCACAAGTAAATGAAAATATAAAGTTTCTGAGGAAGAAAGAGGGTTATACGCAGGAAACGTTTGCTGACGTCATTGGCATCAAGCGATCTCTGGTAGGGGCCTATGAGGAAGGCCGTGCCGATCCAAGGCTCAACAACTTACTCAAAATGTCCGAAGTTTTTGGGGTTTCTGTAGATACCATCATCAGCAAGGATGTCAGTACATTGTCTGATGAAGAATTGTATGAAAAGGGTGGGAGTGGACTCAAGGTACTTTCCATTACTGTGGACAAGGAGGACAATGAAAACATTGAATTGATTCCCCAAAAGGCATCCGCCGGATACCTCAATGGCTATGCAGATCCCCAGTATTTGGAATCCATGCCAAAGTTTCGCTTGCCCATGTTGCCTGGTAATGCTACATACAGGGCCTTTGAAATATCCGGGGATTCTATGCTACCTCTTCTGCCGGGCACAGTAATCATAGGTGAGTATGTAGAGAAGCCCGAATACATTAAGAATGGCAAGACCTATGTGTTGATATCCAAAGATGAAGGTGTGGTGTATAAGCGGGTCTTTAATTACATGGAAGAAAATGGTAAGCTTTTCCTGGTTTCTGACAACAAATCGTACTCTCCTTATGAAATAAAGGGAGAAGATGTATTGGAGATATGGGAATCAAAAGCTTACATCAGTGTGAACTTTCCCGATCAAAAAGTAGATCCAAATATGACGATAGACCAGTTGACCAATATCGTGATGGAACTAAAACAAGAAATCACGAAAATAAAAGGGGAGGCCTAGGTTGGCTACATTGCTAAACCCGACCCTGGTATAAAGTACGTTTACCTTCATGCAGAAGAAGTAGCTTAGTTATAGGGACCTTCTTCCATTAGTACTTGTCCACCATTCATTGATTGGCGTAGGGCGTTTACAACTTCTTTATCTAATTGGTTGCCAAATAGATATACTTTTTTAATTGAAGAAAATTTTATTAAACTGAGTATGGCAGCATTGTCGATTTTGGTAAACGACAAGTTGAGGGTTTCTAGATGTTCCAGCCCTTGTAAATATATAAGTCCCTGACCGGTGATGTCAGTTTTTTGTAAATACAACTCTCGCAGGTTTTCCATTTTCCCGATCAGGAACAGGTCATCATCTCCAATATCGCTGGCTACCAATGACATTTTCGAAAAATACGGAAAGTAGGGTTGGAGCTCTTGTAGCTGTAGAGTGGAAAATGTTGCCGGCGGAAAGGTCATAGACAAGCCATAAAAATCACCATCTGTACTGGTATCTTTTGCAATCTTTACCTGAAGTTTATTGGCCAGGGTCTGAAGTTCGCCTTGAAGCTTTTCCCTTTCCTCTTTGCTGCGAAGGATTTGCCGTCCCATTTTAATAGCTTCAGGAGCATAATCATTGAGGATCTTGCTGAGTTCAGGATTGTTTTTGGTATGTACTACTTTGAGGTCGGTAGAAGCACCGGCATTTATCCACAATTTTAAGATTTCAACCTCCTGGTTACTCAGTTGCCTTTTGCCTTCCGGGGGCATTTTGTCTTCATGTTCGGCCGGTAGGGTTACCCGCACATATAACTCACTCTGGTCGGCTTTGTTTTTAACTATTGCAGGTTTACCGCTTTCACCGCCATTCACCATTGCCAGGTGAGATGTCATCAAATAATCCCCCTTCTTTTTATGCTCATTGTGGCAGCTCATACATTTAGTCGTTAGGAAGGGGCGTACGATATCCTCATACACCAGCATACTATCCAGCGGTTTTTGAGCCCGGTCATCCATATCGGAAAATGATGGCATGTATTCGGTGAGATAATCTTGCCCATGGGTAATAGACCCACCAATGTGGCTTGTATAGCCTACGAAACCATTGGTGACGATAAGCAAGCCCAGGTATAATTTATAAAATATACCGGCAAATAGTTGATGGGCAAAATAGCTGGCTGTGGTCAGCAATATACCTGCCCCGGCCAATACACCAGCCTGAAAATGCTGACTGATCAAATTCCCAGAGTATTCACCGGAGGCGTAGAGAAAATATCCTGCCGCCACAACAAAAACGCAAGACGAAGAGGCAGCTATGAGTATCAAAGTAACAGTAGTATTGTGCTTTTGGATAAGTTTGAACCGATCCAACAATTCCAATACAAGTGCCAGAATGATCAGCACAATTGGAAAGTGGAGCACCAATGGATGAAACCGCCCAACAAAAAGAAGGGGAGTGGCCATCTCCTTTTGGGGCAGTACCGGTAAAAACAACAACACAATTGCCAGGAATACTGAGACTGAAATTGCAGCCAATTTTAGTTTATTCGGAGTGATTTTGGGCTTCAAAATAGCTGATTGTTGAAGTAGAAAAATAGTTTATTGCAATCATATATAAACCAGTTGCCAGGGAGGGTTTAGGGGTAAGTGAATTTACTTAATGCCAAATCATACTGAAATTGGAGAAAGGATACCACTACTATCGGCGAATCGATCTACCTCAAAATTCATATTTTGGAGCATAGTCAGGTATAGGTTTGCCAAAGGCGTGTTTTTATCGAACTCAAGATTTTGGCCTGTCTTCAAAGTACCACCACCTTTTCCAGCCATGAGCACTGGCAGGTTGTATGGGGAATGCCGATTGCCATCCCTCAGCCCCGATGCAAACATGATCATGGAGTTGTCCAGTAAGTTTCCGTCACCTTCTTTAATTGATTTTAGTTTGTTCAAAAAATAGGCATACTGATCCACATGCCACAGGTTGATCCGTGCGTACTCTTCCATTTTCTCATCATGGTCCATGTGGTGTGAAATGGAATGGTGATTGCCGCTAACCCCATTGAGGAAGGAGAAATTACGGTTGCTCACAGAATTTCCAAACATAAAGGTGGACACCCTGGTAGCATCGCTCCAAAATGCCAGGGCCATTATGTCCAGCATTAGCCTGGTTTTTTCTGTTACATCCACACCTTCGTACATTTCGGCATATTCATCGATGCGTTGATCGACCCTGATGAGCTCTTTTTTGATATCATCCGTGATGTTGGCTTCAAATTTCTCTTTGTTTTCTTCGTTGACGATCCTCTTTTCGATCGACCGGATAGATTCCAAATACTCTTCCAGTTTGTCCTGATCGGACCTCCCCAGGTTGTTTTTCAGGTTTTTTGCATCATCCATTACCATGTCCAAAATGCTTTTTTTCCATGGATCTTCTTTGGCTTCCTTACCGGGGATATAGTTTTTGAACAGCCTCTCAAAAGCCAACCTTGGATCGATTTCTTTCGAAAGCGGTTGGGTAGGGGTTTTCCAGGCAATGCTCGATGCGTACAACAGGGTATATCCTACATTGGTGTCCACACCGGTTTTGATCCTGTCCAAGCCGTATTCGAGCGAAGGAAAAAGTGTTTCATGTCCTATTTTTTCTGCTATGAACTGATCGATAGATATTCCACCGCTGTGAATATTGTCCCCGATAGTTTTTTGGATTGGCATGCAGGTCAGCAGGTTGGCCGTCCTGGCATAGTGTCCATCTGCATCTTCTACTGTGGAATTTTTGTTCATCAACTGGCCAAGCACAAGCAAATCTTTTTTGTGGGGCTCCAAAGGTTGAAGCAATGGAGAAAGGTCAAAATCACTTCCAAATTGAGTAGGTGTCCACCTATCGGGATGTACACCATTTGGCATAAACAAAAATGCTGACCTGGTAGGGAATGGCCCTTTTTGACCATAAGGTATTCTGGGGATAGACATAGCTTCCAGATAAGGAAGGGCAATACATGCACCCATTCCTTTGAGCATTTTTCTACGGGATATTTGCCATTTCTTTTTCATATTTCATTACTCTTTGGTCGTGAATCATTGATTTTATACCTGAAGGGATAAGTATTTACCAGGGTAATAAGGAATTTCTCGGTATTGAATTTGTTTTCCAACAGGACTTCTTCCAATTGTCGAATGGCCGATTCATCACTGAATAATACAGATCGACCTAGTGCATAGGACAGCATTTTCTCCGTGAGGTTCCTGGCAAAAAGTTCCTTCTTATTGCTCAACATTGCCCTGAGTTCGGCAGGATTGTTAAACGTTTCTCCGGTAGCCATCACACCAGATGGATCGATTTCCACTTGCCCATAGCTGTCCCTCCATCTGCCTATGGCATCAAAGTTTTCCAGACCTAACCCCAACGGATCCATTTTCTGATGGCAGGATTGGCACCCGGGCTTTGATCGGTGGATTTCGAGGAGCCGCCTGAGTCCTACATCTTTATGACTGCCTTCATCTTCTGTGAGTTCCCCTGCTTCTGGCGGTGGTGGGGGAGGTGGGGTACCAAGGATTTGTTCCAGTATCCATTTTCCCCTCAAAACAGGGCTTGTCCTGGTGGGCAGGGAACTGGCGGTAAGTATGGCACCCATGCCCAATATACCTCCTCTGTTGCGGTCTGCTAGTATGGTTTTTTGCATATCAGTGCCGCTACTTCCCTGAAAGCCATAGAAGTTGGCCAATTCTTCATTGAGGAAAGTGTAATCACTGTCAATCAGCTCCAGAAAGTTTTTGCTCTCCGTCAGTATATGGTAGAAGTAGGTTGTTGCTTCGTCGTACATGGCTTTTCTGATTGCCGGAGTAAATTCCGGGAATTTTTCCGGATCAGCCAGGGGTTTGTTCTCTACCAATTTATTGATCCCAAACCATTGGCTGGAAAAGTTATTGGCAAAACGGTTGGATTTTGGGTCGTTTAGCATCCTTTTCACCTGCGCTGCTAAAACCACTGAATCCTGTAATTTTTCCTGGTTGGCCAATTCCAGAAGCTCAATATCTGGCACGCTCGACCACAAAAAGTAAGACAATCTGGAGGCCAGTTCAAAGTCGCTCAACAAATAGGGCTGGTCGATTTCATTTTCCTCTTCTACCCGGTAAAGAAAATTGGGGGAAATAAGAATGGCTTTCAATGATTGGGCCAGGCTATTATTGAACCTGTCTGGGTTGGCCACCTCTGCACTGTGGTTGTAAATAGAAAGAAAGAGGTTGGTTAACTTGTCCTCTTCTTCTTTTTTCAGAAACCGACGATAGGCCTTTGATGCTATAGGCACAATGATTTTTGTGGCAGCCTTTTCCGGTGGGTTCACTGGTTTATAATCATCTGAAAAAAGTGATTTCATCCAATTGACAAGCTTTTGCCACCATGTAAGTTTATACTCGAATGGTACTATTTTTTGCCACAACTGGTTGTCACCCTGGAGACGACCAACGATCGTTTCTGCAGCCTCATAGTACCTTTCAAGCTTGAGGGGTGTCATAAACAACGCCCTGGCCTGGTTGTCAAAACCACCACCTCCCGATCCATCCGATGGGAAATGTTTGGCAGCTTCAAAAAATACTCCGAGTAGGTCTTCTATGGTGTATTGGTATTCCGAATGGCTCAATCGACGGACAACCACCCTGTTTGGGTTTTTACTTTTCAATGCACTTTGAAGGATTTTATCCAGCCCTTCTACAAGGGTATTGTATTCATCTTCAGACAGCTGTGGTTTTGTGTCTGGTGGCATCTGCCGGCTCTTTATCTGATGGATTGCTTTGAGCCATAATTGCCCTTTCTGGATGATTTCATCTGCATTTTTAAACCTTTCTAAATTTACTCCTCCTTTTGCTTTTCCTGTTTTATGGCATTCGTAGCAGTTGGCCTTGAGGATGGGTTCTATGTTACCGATATAGTTTTCCAGTTCATCGGCCTGGGTGTGCAGACAAATGGCCAATAGGGACAAAACGATCAGAATTCTTCTTAACACTGGTTTTGGTTCTTAGGTTGTATTGCCAACTAATTGTAATTTAAAATGCAATCTGGTAGCGTTTGAGTAATTTGGATTAGATCAAATTTACTCATTTTATGAATCCATTGGATACAAAAACTGATCCAAATTTATTGTTGACCACAAGTGTTATAGGGGTTATTTTCTTCGAAAAAAGGGGTGTGGATTAATATTTGCTGGCAATTTTCATTGAAAAAACCAAAAAGCCAGGAAATTGAGGTACTGCGTATTCATCGTTTTTTGTTTTTGTGCCGGTTGTCATTCTATCACTATCGACAAAATAGAAGGGCTTTGGCAATTGGAAGAAGTGAATGTGGATGGAATGCCCCGGGTAAGCGTTTCCACTTTTCTGGAGATCAATCCCAATAATTGTTTCGCCGTGTCCAGGACAACCGGCGACCTTTCTGGTATCTATGATATTAGGTCTGAAAAAATCACTCTACAGAGCCGGGACAAACAGTGGTTTAACCGGACCTGGGAGGTGGTCCGGTATGGAAACCATCTGGTACTGAATGCTCCCGGCGTAAGAAAAATCAAATTGACTTTTAAAAAAATCAAACGAATCCCCGACTTTCAGGAATTTGCCGATGGCATTATGGGAAAATGGGAACTGTATGAAATCCGTAAAGAGGGCAAAATCCAAAAACTATCCAATACGTGGTTCAATATCCATGATAATGGACATTATTCTATTGGTGACCCCAACGGCCTGTTGGAGCAAGGCAACTATGTAGTGAACACAAGGCACAAAAAAATCATCTTTGAAAGGGATAGTACTATATGGGATGCCTGGTTTTGGGGCAACAGGCTGAGACTGAACAATGATCAGCTAAAAATGCAATATGGCCTGCGGAAAAACAGGCACTTGTATTCCGAATAATGACAGCTCGCCATCTCGCGCTCAGCAACTGGCTTCCATGCGCTGTAGGTAGAACCTGAGGTTTTCAATAAAATTAATGAACTCACCCGGGGCATTGTTGTGTTCAAATGTCACCCGGAGGGCATGTGTACCATTACTAATTTCAACCCATTCTGCCCCCTGATCTGTGCAATCCGGGCATCCAATGGTTCCTGCCATTTTACAAAAGTCGTTGAGCAAAATTTCTGATTTTAAACCTTCAAACCCTGGAAAGACATCATCACAAGTAAAGTCCGGGTAGGTGGATTTATCGTTATGGGCAGTTTTTTGAAAGTTTACCATATTCTCCTGAATATGGATTTCTTTGATGCAATAGCCTTCGCAATTCCCAAAACTGGTTCCATAACTTACTGTGCTGAAACCTGAAAGTGCGCATTCATCCTCACCTGCACAGGAACAAAGGAGAAAAAAAACCATAAAAATCAGGGTTGGGTTATAGGTGTGTTGTGCTGCCATATTTCAAAGCCATTAGCGACCTCTTTGCGTTGAGAGATAAAGATAACCATTTACCGCGCTATCATTTTGAGTAACAGCACAATTTGTAGCGCAGTACCAATTGTATTTTCGTTGAACGACATAGGTGCTTTGCTACGCAATGACACGTCCAGAACAGGCACAAAACCTTTAGGAACCACTTTTTAGAAAGTAGGATGCCCATTAGGACTCTACCAACGACCACTCAAAGCGTCATGCCGCAATGCAATGGAGACATCTTTGCCGAATGTCCAAATGGTAAAGATTCCTCCGCTTTGCTGCGGAATGACTTTCCCGAAACTGGTGCAAACCTTCAAACATCTTTTTTGAAAGCTAAATTAGACTTTTTCTGGATAGCCCACAGAAATTCCGCTTGATCCGTTTCCTGTTATATTGATCAGCTTCAGCTTGTCATCCCATGAATACTAGCGTTGGTGCAACATTTCACCAAAAGTATTAAAGGTTCAGAAGATATCGGAACCACTATTGCTCCTGCTCTATGTAGTGCACTCGCTCTTTTTAATTTGGCGAATGAAGTCCGATTTTGTTTCCTTCTGAGTCGTGGAAAATAGCAAAATAGCCACTTTCATCAGCGTGAGGTGTCTTAGGAACTACGATTTTTCCACCATTGTTTTCTACTTTATCGAGAATAGGTTGCAAATTGTCTCCACCATTCAGGTAAATGGTGATTCCGCTGGTAGAAGGTTCGTAACCTTCCCCTTTCATAATTACCCCTGTTACCATTTGCTTTTCATAAGGAAATAACCCCATTTCCATACCAGGAAATTCCATACGCTCTATGCTTACGTTCAGAACATTTTGATAGAAATTGATTGCTCTTGATATATCTGTTGCAGGAATTTCAAATATGGATATAAAACTGTTCATTGTATTTCTGTTTTGGTAGTTTGATGCATCTTCTGATTGGGCATTTACTTTGCTCGGGTTGGCGCATACCATGCAGCCCAATGTGATCACGAGCGCCATCTTGTAAAAATCATTTTTCATTTTTTTATCTTTCTAGCTGGTGCATAGATACGTAGCTGCAAAAAATAAAAATTGTAAAAATGCGACAGGTTATTCTTTTGAGTAAATAAGGGATGAAAGGATCATTTGGTCATCGCTCAAATAATCCTTAGGATTGGTGCCTGTAAACTCCTTAAAGTCTTTGATAAAATGAGCCTGATCGTAGTATTCGCTCTCATAGGCGATTTGAGTCAAATTCTCTCCTTCGCTATTCAGCATCAGTTTGAGGGCAGCTTGCAACCTCAGGATTCTGCCAAGTTGTTTGGGGCTGATCCCAATTTGCCTTGAAAATTTCCGTTCGAGACTCCTTCTTTTGGACAGATCATCTTTGAGTATTGAGTTGATGGGCTCACTGCCTTTGGTTTTGGATAAAGCATCAATTGTAGATTTGACAATGTTGTCAACAATCGATTGGTCAGTGAGCTTGCCTAGCAAGAAATTTTCTACTGCTTCTATTCTGAACCTGGTGGATGGTGCTCCGATTATTTTTTGTTCCAGCTCTCTTACCCATTCCTCTTCAAACAAAGATGTCAAAGGAGTTTCCTTATCAGCCAATTCATGAATTGGTTTTTTTATGAAATTGGCAAAGCCGTAAGGATAAAACCGAACAGCGAAAGTGTCCACATTGCCCGTTGGTTGCACATAATAGGGTTTGGTAATCTGGCCAAAGACCATTGTCCGGGGTTGAATTATATATTCGGTATCTGATACAAATCTTTTCACATCGTCCCCCAGGATAAAACACATTTCGATACAGCCATCGGGTATCACTCTCTGTTTTGGGGTTTCCTTGTCACTTGGCACCTCCAAAATCCAATGACACTTTACGATGGCATCTAAGTTTGGGTGAGGCTTAAAGGTTTCATAGTTCATAGGTAATATTTTCGTAGAGCTCGTCCATAACGCCCATATATGGCGCTGTGTACTCCCTACTGGCTAATTAGCAGCAATGTAGTGAATCTACCGATCCCTACAAAGTATCCGGTTTGCACTGTGTTAAGGTTTAGAAGGAGTGGGGGCAATCGGAGCATTACCGTTACCGTAATCCCTGTCGAAGCTTCAATGAATTGCCTGTTTCGAGATCCACAAGGCAGGCGGTGGCCCTTTGGCTCGTGGTTATCTATTCGATTGGATTTAACGCAATTCTGATTGCTTCCAGTTTTTGTTTGATTGCAAATCCAACGGTTAATTTCCTTTTTGTTTGCTTGCCAATAGTAATTGTTTGTGATAAGCTTCAATTCTGGCATGGGCCGTACCGTCAACCAATAAGATAACGATCATCATGGCAATAGTTGTGATGCCAATAGCCCGCCAGGTTGGGGTGTTGATGAAAACAAGCAGCAAGGCAGCTACAATGACTATAATCGGAACAACCTTGAAAACGATTTTGTATTCGTTTAAGGTTCTTTCGGCACGTGCAATTTCTGATGCTGCAAATGCCGGGGCATCACTATTGTAGGCTCTTTCAAATTGGGTAATTCTTGATTTGTTGGTGAAAAATAAGCCCAGCCCGATAGTCATGAGCAAAGCACCTGCCACTATCATGGGGATGATATAAGCTCTGGCCAATTCGGTTTTGCCGAGCTGCCAAAACCCAACACTGGCAGTTAAAAACAAAATGGCAAAAAGGATGAAGAACCGTGTGGAGAAAACTTCTGCTCTTGCCCACTCAGTAGCTGCTTTTAAAATTTCCATGTTTTGATGTTTATGGGTTTAAATTATGTTGAGGGATGTTGTTTACTTATCGAACTGGGATTGTAACCAAAGGCCTTTTTAAAAGCAAACGAAAAATGCGAGAGGTTCTCAAAACCTGCTGAAAGATATACATCAGTGGCCTTTTGTTTTTCAGCTGTGAGTTTAAGGTATGCCAGGTTCAGCCTTTTCCCTGTCAGCCATTTTCCGGGTGTTTGCTTAAATATCTTTTTGAAATCTGCTTTAAATGTGGTCAGGCTTCTACCGGTTAAATAGGCGAATTTTTCCAATGGTAGATTGTACATATAATGCTCTTCCATATATTTTTCAAGGTCTATTTTTCCAATCTCACTAAAAGTGCCTAAAACTGAGCTGGCCCTTTTATCCACAGTATCAATTATGGTTAATACCTCCTGAATTTTCACAGACACAAGTGCACCGGGAAGGTCATCCTGCATTTCAAAATAAGAAAGCAATGATCCAAAAAAACTTTCCAACAACGTATGCGCCTGGATGGGGCGTTCTTTCAAAGCACTTTCAGCCCAGGTTTCCAAGATCGGGCGGTTTTGATAAAATTTCCGTAGTTGCTCCTCAGGAAGCACCATCGATAGACACTTGAAAGGCCGACCACCCACCGGAGTTTTTACACTTCTGGACAGCTGGTTTTTTGGTACTAAAAGGGTGTCGCCCTTCACAAAGGTGCGGCCAAGCTGACCATACGTGATCGTCAGTTCACCGGAATAGATGTAGGCCAGTATATGTTGGGGATATACATTTTCCCAGGTGTATTGCTGGTCTATGGTACAGGTCATAAACACCTTGCCTTTATCGGTAGCATTGGGTAGTTCCATAATTTTTGAATATAACGAATTTCAACCTTTATAAAGAATAGACCGGCCATGGCAGGCTTTTGTACTTTTCAATTAAAATTCAAATTCTTGTTCTGTAACCTGCTCAGACACTTTCCACAACCTTTCTGCTACAGCTTTATCTTTTGCATGTGGCTCTATTTTATGTTCTCCAACCGGACCAACCCAGTTGCTTCTTCCTGTTGGGCCATAAAATCCCTTTTGATCCAAGTCTTCTTCAGTGGCACACATAAGTTCGGGATAGGCACCTTTTTCAGCAGATTGTGTTAGTGGTTTCATCAAGTTAAATATAACTCTCATCATTAAACTTCCACTGGTTTTGATCAGGGATGTCCTGGAAGCACCGGGGTGGCAAGCATACACCTTTACATCCGACTTGCCGGCCTTTTTCAACCTATCCTGTAGTTCATATACAGTCATGATCTGAGCCAATTTGCTTTGGCTATAAGCATCATTTCCAGTATAGTCTTTGTCCCAATTCATGTCATCAAACTTGATGGTTTTCAGCCCCATATTATACCCCATACTACCCACCGTCACGATACGCCCTTTGGATTTTTCAATCAGCGGAAAAAGCAGCGCTTGAAGTGTGAAATGACCGTAGTAGTTTACCCCAAGCTGGCTCTCAAAGCCATCTACTGTGAGTTTCCTATGGGGTACCTGGGCTATAGCACCATTGCACATCAATGCATCAATGCGAGTCACATGCTCCAGCACCTCTTGTGCAGCTTTTTTTACAGAAGCCTGTTCTGCCAAATCTATCAAAATATGGGATACATCTATGTGATGGCCTAGTTCTTCTTTCAAAGTTGAAATAACCTCTTCAGATTTCTTGGCGTTACGGTTGAGCATCACCACTTTGGCGCCCTTGGACAACAATATGCGCGAAGCTTCAAACCCTGTACCGCTGGTAGTACCAGTGATCACGTATGTTTTTCCTGTCAGATCGCCTATTCTATCGGGAGTCCATCCCTGTTTTCCAAATTGATTGTTGTCGTTCATCTCTGTCTTGTTTCGATTTATGTGAAACAAAGATCTTGAGAAATCAAAAAAACAACTTTGTTAAAAAGTCGTTTTTACTTTGTTTAAAAGTTAGTTAGGCTTTTGACTTTGAAATGTTCTGTTTGTTTTTTCGACATTACAGTTGACATTTTATAAATGTGGCATGTGTTCTCATTTTTTTGGAGGGTACTAAAGTAGTTTATCTGCCGATGCTTCCAAAGTTTTTAGGATGCACTGCGTTCAGAAAGAGAAAAATCCTGAGAGCCGGATCCTGTGGAATGAACCCACCTTTCTCAATTCATAGACCAAGAATCCTCTTCACTCTATTTCCTCGCCCAGGAGGTATGGTTAGAATTTCAATTCCTCAATTTTCCAGAGAGTTGCAGGATTGTCGAGGTTTAAAATCAGCTTCGTAAATTCAAATTTAGATGTTTGAATATTCATACTCAATAGTAATATAAGGAGTTTCTGTTATTGGTGAAGTACTCAGAAGGGTATGGCATATAGAGTGATAGCAAACACTTTAACTAGTCGTTTCAATCTGTGGCTTACGTATTATTGATATTCCAATCCATAAAAACCAAACTAATTGACCAATTCCAAAAATCTCGGTAAAAATTTCTAAGGGATAAATTGTAAATATTCCTGCTACTCCAACCAGAATTCCCCAAAAATTTAGTGGTTTTGAAAGCAAATGACCTTTTGAGGCGGTCACACTTAGGAGTAACACCCAAATTCCTCCGAGGATTTCATTTCCTCCGCCTAGTCCTTCTGTAATAATATTTACGGTAGAAAAAACTATCATCGCATTTTCAGGCTCTTTGCTTCCCATTTCAATTACAGAGTTGAGACTTATATTGTTTATCATTCCACTTGCAATAACCAACCCAACCCAAATTATTCCAAAAACAGCTGTTATTTGTGAAAGAATGGGGGAGTAGGTTTTTAATCGATGATGGATGGCCAGAACTAATACCGCTAATAGTATTCCAAATAAAATATAGCTGGTAAAAGTCAATATTGAAAGAATATGGTGATTCGAGGCTAAGAAGCCGAGTCTCTCATCTACGCTTGCATCTACATTGGGATAATCTAGTACAGCTCCATAAACAATGAAGGCAATGATGTAAATAATTCCTTCAAAAATTGAACAAATCCCACCTATTATTTGTAATTTTTTTTCAGTCATGTTTTTTTGTTTTGAGACGATTCAAGAAATGTTTTGTTGATGTATTTTTCTAATGTTCAGCATACCCAGTCCCAAGTTCCTTGTTCAGTTATTCCAAACAATCTTTGTTGTTATGGGAGCAAAGTACCGGCAAGATGAACAGCGGAAAGTATCGGTTCATAAGTATTGGGGCTAACAATATAGTGTTTTATAGAATGTTTCCCTAAAGATAGTAACAGGTCAGTTTCATAACAGGAGAAAGTAAATGAATTAGTGTTAGTGAATAGCTGAACTGGAACATAGCTATAACAACATTATGCCGCTTATCTACCTTTCAAATATACCTGAATCTACCAGACTGCCCAACGAACTTTTGATAGCGTCAAGCTTTTTGCTGTCCGTGAGAAACAACGCTCCAAGGGTTGTCTCCATTAAGTGGCCGTAAAAAATTCGGTGGATAGGATATCTATGGACAAAGGAACCCTTGGAGCGTTTGATGAGGTACAAAAACACGACTAGCAGCTTACCCAAGTACTACTTTTTAGATATAGCTTCCAATGCATCCACCCAGTTCTCTACTACTCTGTTGCAGTTCTTATCAAGTAATTTGATAATTTCTGAAGTATCGTATGCTTGTTGCCCGGTTTTTGGGAATAGTTCTTCATAAAGTCTAATGAACCCGGGCCCATAACAGTTGTAAAGGGATTCAACCAGAAAGCAGAAATTACTGTGATACCATACATAATTTTCAACTCCCATTCTCATATAAACATTATTGAAATCTTCAATTGATGAATATGTGGGTTTATAAAAGTCTTTGTGCACACGATGAAACAATTCAAACTCCATTAAGGAGGATTCACTGTAAGTTTTGAAGAAATTGTAGGAGAAGTAGGTTGCAATGAATTCGTTTGTCCATCGATCTGGTGATTTGGCATTGGAAATTCGTGATATGTAATAGTGGCCTAGTTCATGGATGGAATAAACGGTATAAAATGCTGTTATCATTTCAGGTGCAGAGATTCCAGATTCCTTTAGTGCTGAATCCACTTGCTTATGAATAGTCCCGAGCCCATAAACTTTTTTGAACTGCTTATAGGTCATTCCAGTATTCATAAAAATCCACCCGCCACTATAAAAAACAAATCCATATGGTACCCGTTCACTTGGCCACTGAGTTGAATCCAATACAGCCAACTTTATGTCAAATTCCTCTGGACTGTCTTTTTCATAGAATTTGATTGCATCTGAAATTGTCCTTTGAAATTCGAGTGCTACTTTCTTATTTCCAGGTGTATAAAATGTAGGCACACTTCCTTCGAGCGTCTCGACATTCAACTCATTTATTAGTGAATCGTAAAACTTCTGTGAATAAGTATTTAATGGGTTGAATAAGGTGATTAAAATTATGCCAAGTGATTTCTTCATCTTCTCACGTCGGTTGCTGCTGACGCCCAGATACGTCGCTGTGCTTCTGGGCTCTGTTAAATTCGATAAAATAGCTTATCTACCTTTCAAATATACCCGAATCTACCAGACTGTCCAACGGACTTTGTTATGGCGTCAAGCTTTTTGTTGTCAGTGAGAAGCAACGCTCCAAGGGTTGTCTCCCTGAAGTGGCAGCAAAAAAAATCCGGTGGATCGGATATCTATAGGCGAAGGAACCCTTGGAGCGTTTGATAGGATTCAAAATCTTTCAAAGCCTATTGGGATATAAAAAAAACGTAGCGGGAAAAGCCTAGTAGGAAAACGCAACCTCCGATTCGATGAACCGCTTGTTACGAGAACTGATTGGCCTGTCCTGACAAAGGAAGGATTCGGTGAGCCTGTCTGCCGTAGGTGGAAGAGGTGCACCTGTGCGTGAATAGCTTACTGGCCGTCTAGTCGATTGTGCTTTCGTGTTTTTATTTAAGCTCGGTTGATCCCAGGTTCACTAGACTTACCTTTTTTAATGTCACCTTAGTGCATTCCATTATGTCTTGGTCAAAAATCACAACGTTGTTCCCTTCTGGGTGCAATGAGCTACTAAATTTAATTCCACTTGCACCTGTAAAAATCTTTATGAATTCGCATATAAACTGAGTAGGAATATAGTCCACTTCTGTATCATACCTTCTCATAGGTTTCGAGAGGTCTCTGCTAATTAGATCTCTCAATAACCTTGATTTAATTGTAGTTTCAATTTTTTGGTCTGGCCGAAAAAGTGGGGTGTCCTCTGTGAAGTCCACAATTCGTATAGCGTTTTTCTCATCCATAAGGTGGAATTCTCCTATGCTTAATTCATCTAAGTAAGAAGCTCTGACTTCATAAAGCACAGTGTCTGGATTATCGCTCAAATACAAGAAAGGTATTCCTGTAGGATTTGCTCTTCCTCCTTTAGTCAATGTAGGCGGGGGGCACATCATTTCTAAAGAATTGTAGGCCTTATTGCCACTTTGGTGATGAACACGTGCTCGATAAAGCTTCACATCTGGAATCAATTCATATTGCGTATTAAAAAACCCATCCCACCCCAATTCCTTGATTGTTTCAATGTCAGGGATGAATCTTCTTTCAGTTTTTAATATCTCTTTGAGTTCATTCCAGTAAGAATAATTTGAAACTATCTCACCTTTATAATCAACAAGATCATTTGAACTTTCAATCTCAGTGTTAATTTTTCCAATTACAGCGTTAAGAATTTTTGAGGCAGAATCAAGAGTTGAAAAGAAACTCCAGCTCTCTTGTATTTTAGATTTCAATGGAACTCCAGTTTCACTTCTACGGAAATTTTCAAGGAATTCTTGAAAGAAATCAAGAAGTTCTGTAAGTTCGGTAACGACAATATTCTTTGAATTACAAACATCACAATCACCTGATTTACCTAAAGATTCAATGAATGCTCTTAACTCCTTATCTGAGAAACAGTTTTTACAAACGAGCATTTTATCTATTTCTTAAATATCCTGCTACGACAAGGATGTGATTTTTCATCGAGATTTTCTTGACTGTACCAAGGCCTGGGTAATGTTGTTCATCAAAATGGTAAAACAGTTCTGCAAGAGCTGAATTTGAAAGCCCGTTAGCACGACAATAATTAACAGCTTTAGCAGCTGCTTCTGCAAATTTTCCTTGAACGTTGGCAATAGAGTCATTCGTGTCAGAAGTGAAGTGCCTAATCCAAATTTGACCTTGTTCATTTAAATATGTTAAATGAATGACCACAGCACGAGGTGTACTTCCCCCTTCAATAAATTCACTAGGCAACACTGTGTAGTCTGAAAAACCAGTGTATCTCTCATCCTGAAAATGGAGGTGTTCTTCGGTAAACTGATGCTCCGCTATCGATAAAAAATCGCTATTTCTTAATTGTTTTTCAAATGGATCATCAAGCCGTATAAATAATTTATTTAAGTCTCTTACATATCTCCTTAATGATCTATTTCTATCTGGATCCTCAATATTAAACGCCACTACTTCTTCCAATTCGGCTAACTCGGTAAAATCGGTATTATTAGGGTTTACATCATTTTGACATATGATGAGACAGCCAGTCAAATTGTAATTTTGGATTGCTTGTCGAATGTAGTTCCCGTTAGACCTGTAACGAAAAGCTGGTAAATAGGTGCCTTGCTGTTTTGTAAATAAGTAATCGAGATAGTGCGTTCCATCTCCAGCCATTTCTCCGTAACCTGGATTCAAAATCAAATAGGCAGATTGGGCTCCTTGCTGAAATATGTCAAATGCTATATCAAGGTTATTATGTGTTTCCTTTACTGGTTCAAAAATTGGGGTAACAACGTCTTGAATTGCATTCTCAGCTACCAATTCGCGAATTGTAATTAATTCAAATTGACGAGCTCTAAGCAGTGGGTAATACATGATTATAATTTAAACATTAAGAGGAGCTTTTAAAATAGAAAATAAATGCTTTCTATTTTTCATATTCATGCGTAACGCTAAGCTAAGCTGATTGAACTCCTTGTAATAACGTGCTGATAGACCATAATTACCTGCACGAATCTTCATTTTATTTATGAAAAGTTGATTGAGTTCAGTCTGAGGAATTTTCGCTATTAAATCTTTACATACCTCAAACTGGTTAAAACTGGTGATCTCTGGTAACCGACCATAATGATGGGTCACAATTTCTTTGTATTCACTGGTGTGAAAAATATGCATAAGTGCATCGGCATCAATATGGGTGTTTCTGGCTGCTGATCTAATTATCTGAAACCTTTTGGGACTTAAAATATCAAAACAAATGATCCCTATACTACTATCGTAAGTTTCATACTCTTCAATCTTCGAAGCTGGGACAATCAAAAAAATCTCATTGAATACTTTTCGATATTGATCCAATTGTGAATTCAGACGTTTATCAGAATCAAGCTCAGTTTTTATTTCAAAAGCTCTGGAAATACCATTAAACATTACCAAGTCTGCAATTGCACTACCAATCCTAAATTCACTATAGAGTTCTGAGTTACTTTCCCCCAACTCCTTAATTAGCCAGTCATTCAGAAATGAGTTCTTGAGGATATATTCGTTTTGATATTGATTCTCTAAAACAGAGTAAACAAACTTTAGGTAATCAATGTAAGTTCTTTTGGTCTTTGAATACCAGTTCTCATCATATCTCTTAATCTTGAAATCAATGGATGATAAGTTGCCGTTCATCCATTCTTTAACAGCGCTCCTAGAGAACAAGGAAGAATAATCTCGCAATTGGTTTGGACTGAAAGTTCTAGTCGGGTTCATGGGTCAAATTTACAAAACCAAAATTTGGTATCATAGTAACATTTTATTTTTGGTCGATAGTTCCTTCGGCTATGAAGAGCATGAAGCACAACAATAACGTAAGCAACCCTATGTCGCTTATCTACCTTTCAAATATACCTGATTCTACCAGACTGTCCAACGCACTTTTGATGGCTTCAGGCTTTTTGCTGCCAGCCAGAAACAACGCTCCAAGGGTTGTCTCCATAAAGTGGCCGCTAAAATCCGGAGGACCGGATATCTATGACGAAGGAACCCTTGGAACGTTTGATGAGGTACAAAGCCCTTTTTATGGTGACCTGCATGCCAAGAATGACCAAAGTCAGTACGGCCAAGACAACCAAATATTGTGAAGCTATTTTTTTCATATATTTTAAAATGTGGGTACCGATGACACTAGCACTGAAGGTGGCCACCGGCATTAATGTTTCTATATCCTAATGGTTCAAAAAATTCATTAAATAGCCCCTGTACTCATAGTAGTCAGGGTGCTCCAGGACATCCTTTCTTTGTCTCGGTCTTTCGTATGGTATGGACAGTTCGTCACCTATTTTGGCATAAGGCCCACTGGTCATCATGATCACCCTGTCAGCTAAAAATATGGATTCATCCACATCATGGGTTACCATCACAGCC
Source organism: Cyclobacteriaceae bacterium (assembly GCA_040222275.1). Taxonomy (GTDB): domain Bacteria; phylum Bacteroidota; class Bacteroidia; order Cytophagales; family Cyclobacteriaceae; genus CAXBNB01. Next base: position 19,115 of record JAVKDJ010000028.1, on the reverse strand, counting down.
GTGATCTTCTCCTTTTGCCATACCTCCAACAGCACATCCTGCAGTTCTCCTCTGGTCAGTGAGTCCAGCATACCGAATGGTTCGTCAAGTAGGAGTACCTTGGGCTTGAGGGCAAAAGCACGGGCTATTCCTACGCGTTGTTGCATTCCCTGAGACAGTTCGGTGGCCTTTTTGTTAAAGTCATTTCCCAGGCCTACTTTGTCCAGATAGTATTTGCAAATTTCCAGTTTCTCAGATTTGCTGGCATGCGGAAAAACCTGTTTCACCCCAATCAGTACGTTTTGCAGGGCTGTTAACCAGGGAAGGAGGCTGGGGGATTGAAATACAACCGCCCTGTCCGGGCCAGCATCCCTGATGGGTTCGCCTGCTACTTTTATGTGTCCTGCGCTGATGTCGTTGAGTCCGGCAATCATCGTGAGCAGGGTAGATTTGCCACAGCCAGAATGCCCGATGATGGATATAAATTCCCCCTCTTTAATGCTGAGTTGCAAATCATTCAGCACCACATAGTCCCCTTTCGGGGTGGGATATATTTTGGCCAGGTTTTCACACACCAGCATATCTGGCCGTGAATCAACCGTTGGCTTTGGTGGTTTTAGTTCTTTTAGTTCAAGTTCTGCTATCATATCTCAGGTGTTTAAAAATACTTGGTCTTCTCGGTTTCCTTTTTGATGCCAAACCTTACCCTTCCAGGCATGACGGGGTTGAGCCGCGGCAATTCGTATTTCTGGTTGGATGCTTGCCTTCTGTCGGCACCCACCTCAATCAGGTATTCCAAAATGTCATTTCTGAGCCTTTTAAATTCCGGGTTTTTATTGATGGCCGTCACATCCCTGGGCCGCTCCAGGTTGATTTTGAATTCAGGGCCCAGGGTTGCCTTTGGCCCTGGTTTTAAGGGGATAATCCGATCCGCCATGATGATTCCTTCATCCACATCATTGGTGATCAACAGGGCGGTTTTTTTATCCTGGCTCCATATATTGATGATTTCTTCCTGCAACGTGCCCCGGGTGAGCGCATCCAGCGCACTCAGCGGTTCGTCCATCAGCAACACTTCGGGGTTCATGGCGAGCGCCCTGGCTACAGACACACGCTGGCGCATGCCTCCGGAAAGTTCCGATGGCCTTTTGTCTGTGGCGTGGCTGAGGTTTACCATTTCTATGTACTTTCTCACATGTGCGTCTTTTTCTTTTTTGCTGAGATCGGAAAATATTTCATTCACAGCAAGCATGATGTTTTGATACACTGTAAGCCAGGGTAGCAATGAGTAGTTTTGAAAAACTACCCCCCGGTCAGGGCCAGGGCCCATAATGGTTTTGCCTTTTAAGAGTACTTCTCCTTTGTCGGGGAAATGCAGCCCATTGATCAGGTTGATGAGCGTGGTTTTACCGCTTCCGGTAAATCCCACGATGGCCACAAATTCGCCTTCTTCTATCTCCAGGTTGATGTCCGAAAGCACTTCAGTCACCTCATTTCCTGTTTTATATGATTTGTGTACGTTTCTTAATTCTAAAAATGCCATTTCTGTCAAATTTGAAAGGTTTATGCCAGGTCGGCTTTGTTGAAAGTCACCAATTTTTGTATGACCAGCATGATGCGCTCAAGCAGAAAACCAATACCACCGATGACAAACATGGCCACTATGATTTTGGCATTGGAGTCGTTTGCCCCGTTCTGAAATTCTTCCCACACAAATGATCCCAATCCCGGGCTTTGAGCCAGCAATTCGATGGCAATAAGTACCATCCAGGCCACAGAAAGCGTGATCCTAAGCCCAGTGAAAATGAGTGGAAAAGATGCCGGCAACACCACTTTGAATATGTTTTGGCCGATGTTAAGTTTCAATACTTTTGATACGTTGATAAAATCCTTGTCAACGGTAGATACCCCCATGCTCGTGTTTACCAGGGTAGCCCACATCGAGCATAAGCCCACACTGATAAAGGATATAATGAAGGATTTGTCCAAATCGGGGTTGGAAATGAGTGTTTTTACTATCATAAACACCAGTAGCAACCACACTACTGGAGATACCGGTTTGAATATCTGTATGAGCCAGTTGAATGAAGTGCGCAGGGTAGGGCTCAGGCCCATGATGATGCCAATGGGTATGGCAATGATAGCGGCCAGTAAAAAACCCGCAAAGACGGTCTTGATACTGGTTCCAATCTGGTCCACAAACGATGGCCGACCGGTATAGGTAATGGGGTCTTGCCCTTTGGCCTTACGTTTTTCGTTGATTTTAGCTGTTTTAGATTCAAAGTCTTCCTTTTTTTTGCTGATGATGTTGTGGTCTTTGAGCAGGGCCTTATAGGCACCATATACCTGGGTAGGGGAAGGGAGGGTGTTGGGCTGGCAACTGATGTCGCCTGATTCGATGCAGGCTATCATTGCCGCAGCAGCTTCATCACCCCGATCTGTCCTTTCTTTTTCAATCTTCCTTTGGGCTTCTGTGTTGTAGAGGTAAGACGCGCCACCTTCCCACAAAGCAAGGAACAAAAAAATGGACAGGATAGGAAATACTATTTTTTTGAACACATCTGACAGGTTCTTTTTTTGGTCTTCCCCGGCTGCAAGCCTTACAAGGGGTTCGAAAAAGCCAAGACCAATGAAACGGATAGTTTTGATTATTTTGTCTTTCATTGTTGTTAGATTTTTACATTTATTAGTTCTATTTAAATATCTATGGATCAGTGTTTTAGTCGGTTGGGGTGATTTGTTTTGAAAAAATGTGAGTTCGGCACACATCTCACCAAAACCCGTCATTCAGAGGCTTTAGGGGTGATTCCAGGGTTGAAAGCCCTGCCTCGTCGGCAGACGGGCGTAGGAATCTTCTTAAACATGAGACTCTCACGTCCTTTTTCTTCCCTATGCCCACACAAAAAGGACTCAGAGTGACGTTGAGAGGGTTTTAGTGTTTACAATTCATTGAACTCACATTAAAGAAAGAGGGGGAAGCCCCCTCCCTCAATAATCAAAACTAAATTTTACACCTGATCTTTTTAATCTCTTAGTATGTGCCCACTTGGGCTTAATTGTCCTTGTTGCCAATTTTGAAGCTATTGACATAAGCCATAGGGTCTTTGCCATCATACTTTTTACCATCAATAAAGTCAGTAGTGGCAGGCTTGTACCCATCTGTATCAGGTAGTTCGTCGGCTGTGAGGTAGCCTTCTTCTACCAGAAGTTGGGCAGCATTGCCCCATATATCCGGGCGGTAAATGTTTTTGATGGTCTCATGGTACCAGTTTGCCGGTTTTGACTCAGGGATTTGCCCCCAACGCCGCATCTGGGTGAGAAACCAAATACCATCCGAATAAAATGGGTAGGTGGCATCATATCTGTAGAAAACGTTAAAATCCGGCATAGACCTTTTGTCGCCTTTCTCAAATTCGAAGGTACCGGTCATGGAATTGGCAATCACCACAGAATCAGCACCAACATAAGCGGGCATGGACAGGATGCCTACTGCTTTAGGTCTGTTGCCGGGTGTGTCCAACCATTTCCCGGCCCTGATCAATGCTTTGGTAACAGCAATAGCTGTATTGGGGTATTGTTCCACGAATTTTTTCGTCATTACAAACACCTTCTCAGGGTTGTTTTTCCAGATGTCATAATTGGTGGTCACCGGCACACCTATTCCTTTAAACACCGCCTGTTGGTTCCAGGGTTCGCCTACGCAGTAACCATAGATGGTACCAGCTTCCAGAGTTGCCGGCATCTGTGGGGGAGGTGTTACGGACAAGAGCACATCTGCATCTACCTGTCCCTGTATGTTGTCTTTGGTATAAAACCCGGGGTTGATACCGGCAGCTGCCAGCCAGTACCTGATTTCATAGTTGTGGGTAGATACCGGAAAAACCATCCCCATTTTGAAAGCTTTCCCATCTTTCTTGTATTCATCGATCACTGGCGCCAGTGCATCCGCCTTGATAGGATGGGCTGGCTTTCCATCGGCACCTTTTGGTACGTTGGGTTGCATTTTGCTCCACACCGCATTGGAAACGGTGATGCCATTTCCATTCAGGTCCATGGAAAAAGGTGTTACCAATTCTGCCTGCCTGCCAAATCCGGCACCTGCGGCTATTGGCTGGCCGGCCAACATGTGCGAACCGTCCAACTGCCCGTCAATTACCCGGTCCAACACGTTTTTCCAGTTGGACTGGGCTTCTATGGTCACAAACAATCCTTCATCTTCGAAATAGCCCAACTCCTTGGCTATGGCCAATGGTGCCATGTCGGTGAGTTTGATAAAACCAAATGTGAGCTGTGGCTTTTCTATATCCAGGGGAATGGTTTTGCTGTTTTCTTCTATTTCGGGGGTTTCGACCGAACTTGTCTCCTTGGTGTCTCCACATTGGGTGAGCCCAGCCAGGGCCACAACAGCCAATGCAAGACGTACTTTTCTTTCTATTACTAACATATTTCTTATATTAATTTTATGGATCAAATTGGTTAGAATTATTTGCTGGTAAAAAAGGTAGGCTTGACCGCAATCATAGCAAACGCCCAGTTTTGGATATGCCCTTTGTCACCACCTTTGAGCAACTCCATACTCGACGATGCAAAAAGCTGTGAATAGCCCAGGTTGAAGGTTACCTCCGGGGAAATTACCTTGGTGTAAACCAGGTCTATCTCAGCCCCGAGCTGTTTGCTGGCTTCTGTAGTGCCATCTCCTTCGAGGATCTTGGCAGAGGACATAAAGTCATGCAGGTGTAGCATCAGGTTGGATTTTTCACCGGTTTTAAACTTGGTCTTTACATAAATGTCTGTGAGGCCTACATTGCCAAAGCCATTGCCTACATAGAAGTAGTCCATAAAACCATAGAAGGCGTGGTTGGTGCCAAAAGCAGGCGCAAAACCATTTTGTTCACTGGTATTGCCCATGTCATTGCCAGAGAGGTAATCCACACCTATAGTAATTGGCGTTACACTCGTTTTGAAGGTGGCGTTGAGTGCTACCAAATAGGCCGACACGTCCTTCTTAACGCCTGCAGCAGGGGCTACCTTTCCAAGTTGATAAAAGACTTCCGAACCCAGGGTTAGTCCTCCCATTTTTTTGCTTCCATTGAAGCCCAGGGTCTGCCTGAAAGCCATTTCGCCTACCTCATTTTGCCTACCTTCATTGAAAGCCAGCAAGGACAGTTTTCCGTTATCAAAATCCTTGTGGTACCAGGCATACTGCATGGTTTTATAGTTGTTGGTGGCATGGTAAACATCCACCCCAGGGTTTTGAAGGGGATAAGTAGTGCCGGACAAAGCCACAGGTTCGTTCACATTTTGGTTGAATGCAGCACCGATATGCAACTGACTGCTGGATTCACTGTTGTTGTAAATGTAGAGCAGAGCATCATGCCTTCTTCCCTGAAGTGCCCATTCCAGGCCTCCCAAAAACCTTTGGTTGTCGTAAGAAATAATCTGCCTCCCAAACTTAAAAGAGGATTTGTCTGATACAAAGACCTGTCCCCAGGCCTCACTCACTGTATTCATGCCATTGTCCGCTTTGTGGATCTGGCCATTTTCGCCCCAAATCCTTACATCCTGCAAGGCAATCTTTAGTTTGTATTTTTCAGTGGTGTAATCAAAGTACAGCCGCGAACGCTGCTCTGTAAACAGGGCAGCATCTGTGCCATCTGCTGTTAATTTCTTAAAGCCATTTCTGAATTCGGTCCTTGGCCGGATTTCACCAGAAATACTAAATTGTGCATAGCTGGATTTTACTCCCGAAACCATCAATAGTGCACCTAAGTAAAAAAATCTTCTCATGTCTGTTTTGTTTTGTTTAACTCCTTTTTCTACGTAATACTGAATAATAATTAAGTATAATTACGTATTAATGATGCAAACATAGGTACGTAGTTTAAAGCATTCTATGGATGGAGACAGGAGGAAATAGTCTTTTACCACACTATAATACCTGTGAAATGGCAGTTTTGTACATTAACTGTCTGAAATCAAGCGAAGTAGAAATACGTAGTGTCTCCCAATAAGCGGACATAACATTCTGTGGCATAATGACAAAGTCAGTTTAGTCTGCCAATTTCAATCTACAATAGCTGGATGGTAACCAGTCCATCATTCTTCTTAGACCAAACGGTTTCTATAGCACAGAGCATAAATGACGATAGGATGTGACTATGCGCTGGTGTGAACCATTGGATTGTACTTGATAGGTATATGAGGTGATAACATACCTCTTATAACCCCTCCTCTTATAGTACCTCCTCTTATAGTACCTCCAAATGCCGTACCTATTCTTTTCTAGTCATCAGGGAAGGGGCAAACTGGTGTTCAAATCAGGGATTCTTAATTAGCCCTTATATTGAGGGTTCATTCATTTTGACCAGATACCATCTTATACGCTTTCTGGCTTGTACATCTTTTTACACTCAATGACTTCATTGCATGCTTTAATCGTCAGTTTCCATATATCATTTAAATACTTGATAGATAAATTATTAAGAATAAATAGAGATGATTTTGCACAAAATGTGTGGGCACACATTTGTTTATGTTTTAGCTGTTATATGTTGAATAATGGTCAATATAAAAAATGTATTGCTTGGATATAAACATTCATTATCTATATTTGTGTGCGCACACATTTAGAGAAATCACCAATTAAGGGTATGAGTAAGCCTAAAAAAACAACCATACAAGACATAGCCAACTACGCCCAGGTATCTGTTGGTACCATTGATAGGGTAATACATAACAGGGGAAAAGTTTCTCCCATCAAAAAGAAGAAAATTGAAGAGGCCATTGAGCATTTGAACTTCAACCCCAATCTTTTGGCACGCACATTGGCATTGGGAAAGCAGTTTTTTATTTGCACCCTTATTCCTGAAGCCAAAACTTCACAAAACTATTGGTCGCTTCCACTCAGGGGAGTTGAGCAGTTTGCCAGCAATTACAAAGATTTTGGCATTGAAATAGAAGCCCATGAGTACAGCTTGTTTGAGGAAGATAGCTTCATGGAGCAAGCCCGGGTAATTGCCGAAAAGAATCCGGATGGAGTTGTTCTGGCTCCTTTGTTTGAAAAAGAGAGCATTCAATTTGCACAGTTGCTTGATGACAAAAAGATTCCGTATGTCTTCATTGACGCCAATATTCCCAGTCAAAATGCCCTGACTTACATTGGGCCAGAATCAGGTACCAGCGGTTTTATAGGAGCCAGGCTACTGAATACATTGCTGGCACCTGCTGATAACATACTGGTGGTGAATATGGCCAAGGGGGTGGACAACAGTGCCCATATTGGAGTAGTGGAAAATGGGTTTAGAAATTTCTTTAAAGAGCACCAACAATCACCTGACCGCAAGGTTTTTACCCTAACCATACCATCTTCGGAAGAATCAGATATCGCACGTGAGCTCACCAAGTTTTACATCAAAAACCCTGACATTAAAGGGGTATTTGTCACGAACTCTATGGCGTCAGCAGTTTCCAAATTTCACAGGACACATGAGTTGGACATCAAATTGGTTGGATTTGATTTGGTGGAGAGTAATGTGGAAGAGCTGAAAAACGGGGGAATTGAATTTTTGATTTCCCAAAGCCCGGTTTTCCAGGGAAAGCGTGCTATACAAACCCTGTTTGATTTCTTTGTTTACAGAAAAGAGCCATCTCTGGTACAGTACGTGCCCATAGATGTGATTATGAAAGAAAACGTGGACTATTATATCAATGCACAATAGTCCTATATATCAATGCACAATAGTCCTATTCAGATATTAAGATTTTTATACCATGAACACCAAAACTAAAGCAAGAAGAAATTTTTTAAAGAAAACCGCCGCAGGGTCGGTTTTGCTGGCTGGGGGCATTTTGCCCGGTTTTTCTGCCAGTAGTTACGCGAGGATCGTAGGCGCCAACAGGCAGTTGAAAGTCTCTATGATGGGGGTAAACGGTAGGGGAAAAGCCCTTTCCCAAAACTTCGCTCAACAGCACAATTGCGAAGTATTGCATGTATGTGATGTGGACAGTAGGGCAATTGATTCATGTATGTCAGCCATAAAAGACCGTCAAAAGACGAAGGCCAAAGGATACCGGGATTTCAGACAGTCGCTGGAAAGCAAAGATGTAGATGCGCTGGTAATAGCAGCGCCGGACCATTGGCATGCCCCGGCAAGTTTACTCGCTATGCAGGCTGGCAAACATGTGTATGTGGAAAAACCATGTAGCCACAATCCGCAAGAAGGGGAGATTCTGGTTGAGGCATCAAAAAAATATGGCAAGGTGGTACAAATGGGCAACCAGCGTCGGTCCTGGCCCAATGTCATGGAAGGCATCAATGCCTTGAAAAACGGTGAAATCGGCAGGGTATATTATGGCAAAGGTTGGTATTCTAACAACAGACAGTCCATAGGTGTTGGAAAAAACGTATCCATTCCGGATTGGCTGGATTGGGAATTGTGGCAGGGCCCGGCACCAAGAAAAGATTTTAGAGACAACCTGATCCATTACAACTGGCATTGGCTTTGGCACTGGGGTACGGGTGAGGCCCTTAACAATGGCACACACATGATAGACTTGTTGCGCTGGGGAATGGAAGTGGATTTTCCTACCAGGGTAAGTTCCAATGGAGGGCGCTATCGCTACCAGGACGACTGGGAAACACCCGATACACAGGTCATCAACCTCGATTTTGACAAGGGGGTGTCCATGTCTTGGGAAGGAAGAAGCTGCAATGGCAAGCCTGTAGAAGGCAGTGCTGTTGGGGTGGTTTTCTATGGGGAAAATGGTAGCCTATTGATTCCCGGAGGCAATAGCTATACGGTGTTTGATTTGAAAGGAAATGTGGTCAAAGAGGTGAAGGACAATGTGGAAATAGACCCAAGAAATGCCACTAACCCTGCCGAACAATTGGATGCCCTTCACATCCAAAACATGTTTGAAGGTATTCTGGATGGAAAGGAATTGAATGCAGATGTGGACTCCGGACACAAAAGTACCTTGCTTGTACAACTGGGAAATATTGCCCAACGGGTGGGTAGGTCTTTAAACATAGATCCTAGCAATGGCCACATACTACAGGATAAGGCGGCTCTGGAATACTGGGGACGTACCTACGAAAAGGGTTGGGAAATGAAATTGTAATTATCAACTGAAAATCAATGAATTCGAGAAGATCATTTATAGAAAAAGTATCCAAAGGGGCAGCTTTGTCCACCATTGCGATGGCAGCACCCTCAGGTTTACTTGCCAATACAATCACCATGGCAAAGGAAAAAACAAAAATTATCGGGATCATAGGAGCTGAAAACTCCCACGCAGCAGGCTTTGGCCGCATGTTCAATGTAGATAAAAAGTTCTCGGGGTTTGAGGTTCGGTACATTTGGGGTGAAACGGATGAATTTGCCAAAACAGCCTCGCAAAAAGGGAGTATTCCCAATATTGTGAAAGATCCTGAAGAGATGATGGGAAATATCGATGCACTCATTGTGGATCACAGGCATGCCAAGTATCATTTACAGGCCGCAACCCCATTTGTCAAGGCCGGGATTCCTACATTCGTGGATAAGCCGTTTTGCTATAGGAAACAAGAAGGGCAGGAGTTTCTGAGGCTGGCACGTGAGACCGGCACACCCGTGACCTCATTCAGTTCCATAGCCCACAGCTACAAAACTTTCGATATCCGGGAGCAAGTGCAGGAAATGGGGGACATCAAGCAGGTAGTAAGCTATGGGCCTGTTGATATCAAGTCAGAATACGGAGGTATTTTCTTTTACGGTGTACACACCGTTCAACCGCTATTGTACATTTTCGGGGATACGGTAGAAAAGGTGAGGGTAAACGAGAATGGAGAGAATAGCACAGCCACACTCGTGTTTGCCAATGGCTTGAATGCTACACTCATTTTTATCAATAAAATAAGAGGTTGGGAGACTTATGCCGAAACAGAAAAAGGCATAGTAAAGCTAGAAGCACGGAACAAAGTGGAAGGCCCGGACAAAAATTATGTAGATATGGTGGAGATGTTTCGAACAGGCAAGGAGCCAAGAAGCCATGAAAGTATTCTTCACTGTGTAGCTGTATTGGAAGCACTTGAGAGGTCTGTAGCAAGCGAACAATGGGAAAAGGTATTATGATCAACCTTACCTTAAAGTACCTGAATGGAACCCTGGCAATGCTTTGGATGACAGCCATTTTGATTATCGGATGTGGAAAAACAGGTAATACCGGTTCGGGCTATGAAAGACATAATGCCCTCAGCCCGGAAGATCAAAAAGAGGGATGGAAGTTGTTGTTTGACGGAAAGACCTTCAATGGCTGGCGGGGACTGGGAAGGGATAACGTGCCGAAAGAACACTGGAAAATTGAAGACGGCTGCATCAGAAAGCTGAATAGCGGTTTGGTGCCTTCACTACCAGACGGACAACCGGTGGAAGGTGGTGACCTGATGACCATTGACACTTTCAATAATTACGAACTTTATTTCGAATGGAAGCTCACCAAAGCCGGAAACACAGGGTTGAAGTACAATGTATCGGAAGAAATGTCCATGGCCAGTGGCTCACAATATTCTGCGTTGGGGTTTGAGTACCAGTTGCTGGATGATAATGACAGTATGTATGTTGGTAAAATCAAGCCCTCCCAGTTCACGGGTTGTTTGTACGACATGATTGCTCCGGAGGGTGCAGAGGTCAAACCATTAGGGCAGTTCAACAGCAGTAGGATTTTGGTAAATGACAATCATGTGGAACACTGGCTCAATGGCAAAAAGGTAGTGGAATTTGAATTTGGTTCGGCCATGTTAGATTCCCTTTTCCAATTGAGTAAATACAGGGATACACAAGGCTTTCACCACAAAAGAAATGGACATATTGTTTTACAGAACCACAAAGACGATGCTTGGTTCAGGAATATCAAAATACGGGAGATCAGGTAGAAGTTATCCTTATTTAAAGGTTTATAAAGTAAAAATATATGAAATACACATTTGCGGCCATCATCATTTCGGCACTCTTTATTGCATCAGACATGAAGGAATCAAACACAGTGGAAGGGGTACTTTATACAGATGGTGCCAATGTAGCCATCCGTCTGGACCAGGGCAGGATTGCCCAGATTGACCATGTGGAGTCTGATAGCAAAAACAACCCGATGTTTATAGCCCCGGGGCTTATAGACATCCAGATCAATGGCTACATGGGAGTGGACTTCTCAGGGCCGGATCTCACGGTAGAAGGAGTAAAAAAGGCCACAAAGGCATTGTGGAAGGCAGGGGTAACCAGTTACCTACCCACTGTGATTACCAGTGACATAGCCCTGATCAAAAAGAACTTTGCCATACTGGCCAGGGCAAAGCAAGACCCGGAAATTGGTCCATCCATATTAGGGTTTCATTTGGAAGGTCCTTACATTTCACCGGTAAAGGGGTTTAGGGGAGCTCATCTGGAAAGATACATCAAAGCACCCGACTGGGAAGAGTTTCAGGAAATACAGAAGGCTGCCAACAATGGCATCAAACTGATCACCCTGGCACCTGAGTTGGAAGGAGCTATTCCTTTCATCCGCAATTGTGTAAACAGCGGAGTGGTGGTGGCACTGGGCCACCACAATGGCTCAGCATCTGATGTACAGAAGGCCGTTGATGCAGGCGCTAAAATGGCTACACATCTGGGTAACGGATGTGCCAATGAGATCAACCGGCACCACAACCCCATCTGGCCTCAATTGTCCAATGATGAAATCATTCCAAGCATTATTGCAGATGGCTTCCACCTCACCAGGGAAGAGGTGAGGAGCTTTTACAAAGCAAAAGGAGCGGAAAAAACCATCCTCGTCTCTGATGCCCTCGATTTGGCAGGTTTACCACCGGGGGAATACGAGCGGGGAGGGCGCACGCTTTTGCTTACGCCCAATGTGGTGAAACTACCCAAAGAAAATGTACTGGCGGGGGCAGCATCCCCTATCAGCAAATGCGTGGGAGTGGTGATGGATTATACCCAATGCAGTCTTGCAGATGCTATCCGTATGGCCAGCACCAATCCTGCGGCCATGATGTCATTGACTGGCCTTGGCACTATTGCCTACAACCAACGAGCAGATTTGGTGCTTTTTACCTTGGAGTCCGGGGAAATGGTCGTTCAAAAAACCTATGTGGCAGGACAGCTGGTTTATTCAAGGAAATAAAATGAGATCAAATTGAAAAATACCTTACTCAAGAAAATTGCTATAGCCCTGGGAGCTGTTGGTCCCGGACTGTTTCTGATAGGCTACAATATTGGTACGGGAAGCGTCACCACCATGGCAAAAACCGGTGCTGAGCACGGCATGGGGTTGTTTTGGGCCCTGGTGCTTTCCTGCGTTTTTACTTTCGTGCTGATGCTTGCCTATGGCAAAATGACCCTGGTATCTGGCAACACCGCCCTTTTCAACTTTAAAAACTGGTTCAAAGGCGGTTGGGTTCTGTCCCTGTACATCATCATAGCGTTGATCATTGGTGAACTATTGGCGCTTATGGGAGTGATGGGCATTGTGGCCGACCTTATCCAGGAAGGGATCAGGCTGGCGTTTGATGGTGCGAACGTAAATACTTTCTGGATCATACTTTTTTTTAGCAGCATTCTCTATGCTTTGCTTTGGTATGGTCGCTATCAGGTTTTTGAAAAAGTGCTGACGGTACTGGTGGTCCTTATGGGCTTGTCGTTCATTGTAGTATTTGTAATGGTCAAACCAAGTGTGTCTTCCCTGTTGGAAGGCATGGTTCCAGGCATTCCCAATACACCGGGGGCTTTGGGTTTGATTGCTGCGATCACAGGCACCACCTGTTCTGCTGCTGTATTTATCATGCGCAGTACTGTAGTGGCCGAAAAAGGATGGACTGTTAAAGACCTGAAAACTGAAAAAAGGGATTCCTTTGTTTCAGCATCGATGATGCTTTTTTTAAGTGGGGTGATCATGGCTGTAGCGGCAGGCACGCTTCATGTCATGGGCCTTAAACTGGAAAACACAGTGGATATGATCCACTTGTTTGAACCTATTGGTGGCAAAGCTGCCGCCTTCATACTCATTTTGGGTATAGCCGGAGCTGGTTTGTCCACCATTTTTCCAATAGTGCTGATTGCCCCGTGGTTGGTATCCGATTACAGGGGCACACCACGGGATATTCGATCAACTACTTCCCGGGTACTCATTTTTACTGCCATGATTTTCGCATTTGGGACGGTTTTTTTAGAAGAGCGGCCACCTGCACTCATGGTTTTTTCCCAGGCTTTTCAGGCATGCATACTTCCTGCTGTGGCCATTCCAGTTTTCATTTTAATCAACAACGAAAAGCTGATGAAAGAACACCGGGCAGGGACATTTTTAAACATAGGCATTATGGCGGTGATTTTGTTTTCGCTGGTCACAACCTGGTTTGCCATTGCTGATTTTTTATAATTTATGATAGGATGAAAAAAAACTTTGAAGTTGACAATTTACAGGTATCAGTTTTTGACAAAACAGTAGATATGGGGGAAGCTGCAGCCGGTTTTGTTGCAGACAAACTTAATGATGCCATAGAAAAGAGGGGAAAGGCTAACCTAATTCTGGCCACAGGAGCTTCCCAGTTTCCCTTTTTGGAAGCATTGAAAAACAAAGCAATAAACTGGAAAAAAATCACGGTCTTCCACCTCGACGAGTACAAAGGGATATCAGATTCCCACCCGGCCAGTTTCAGAAAATATCTCCGGGAAAGGATATTGGAAGATGTGGCTCCAGCACGGGTTTTTTACCTCAACGGAGATGCCGCCGATACGCAGCAGGAAGTGGACCGCTATGCACAGGAGCTGGAAAAACACCCAATAGATGTGGCCTGCATTGGTATTGGGGAAAACGGCCATCTGGCGTTTAATGACCCCCCGGTGGCGGATTTCAACGATCCGAAACTAGTGAAGGTGGTGGAACTGGATGAAGCCTGTCGCAACCAACAACTGGGCGAAGGATGGTTTCCCACATTTGAGGATGTACCAAAGGAAGCCCTTACACTCACCATTACCGCGATTATGAGCTGTAAAGCCATCAGCTGTGTCGTGCCTGATGCCCGGAAAGCTGAGGCTGTTTTCAATTCCCTGTTTGGGGAAATTAGTACGAAGTGTCCCGGCAGTATTTTAAGACAGCACCCCGAAACAAGGTTGTTTCTGGATGAAGGCTCAGCATCGAAAATCAATCAACAAACCATTCAGGGTTAGCCATGGAAAATGACCAAAATATAGGAAGAAGACGCTTTTTAAAAGCCTCTGCGTTGACAGGAATATTTCTGGGATTGGCTGGGCATTCGCAATCCAGTGATAAAACACAGGTTGAGAAGAAGCTGGAAAGCATGTCCAGACCAGGCAGGGCACAAGGCAAGTCTGTTATGGGATTGGCGGTTGATCCCATCAAACAATTGAAAGTGGCATTCATCGGAGTAGGCAACAGGGGCAGGGGACATGTGAAAAGGATGCAGGCCCTATTTCCCAAGGCCAGGGTCACCGCTATTTGTGATATCAGGCATTCAAAAGCACAGGAGTCGGCCGAGTTTCTCCGCAAGAGTGGCCAGCAGGTGGTGGTATATTCGGATAAGGAAGAAGCCTGGAAAGAAATGGTACAAAGGGACGATATCGATCTGGTGGTCATTGCCACACCCTGGAAAGACCATGCCCCGATGGCCATTTATTGCATGCAACAGGGAAAACATGTGGCTGTAGAAGTGCCGGTGGCAACCACACTGGAAGATTGCTGGAAACTGGTAGATACTGCGGAAGCTACCCAAAAGAACTGCATGATGTTGGAAAACGTGTGCTATGGGGATGAAGAACTCTGGGTATTGAATATGGTGAACGAAGGGATATTTGGCACCCTCACCTATGCTGAGGCCGCCTATATACACAACCTCAAAGAAGGATTGTTTAACGACAAATATTATCAAAAGTGGCGCATGTCACATCACCTGTCAACGGATGGAAACCTGTACCCCACGCATGGGCTGGGACCGGTGGCCCAATACATGGGGATTGGTCGTGGCGACCGCTTTGACCATCTGGTATCCATGAGCTCACTTCAGGTGAGCCTCACCTCACTTTCCAAAAATGTTGATCCTGGCAATGAATACTACAACCGACCGGATTTTGCCCATGGGGATATGAACAACTCCCTGATCAAAACCAACAAGGGCCGATCCATACTCTTGCAACATGACGTGGTGACACCCCGACCGTACAGCAGGATCAATGCCCTGGCAGGAACTAAAGGATACCATGAAGGCTACCCCAGCCGATTGGCTTTGAGTGACATTGATGACGGGCACGACTGGATGTCAGAGGCTGAATACACTGATATGAGGGAGCGGTTCAAACACTCGATTTGGGACAAATTGAAAAAAGAAATTGCCAGCAACAACGATCATGGGGGAATGGACTTTGTGATGATGTACCGCCTGGTGGATGGCTTTAACAAAGGCATACCATTGGACATGGATGTTTATGATGGGGTGGATTGGTCTGTAGTGACACCTCTCAGTGCCACCTCTGTGGAGCTGGGCAGTATCCCGGTTAGGTTTCCGGACTTTACCCGTGGCAAGTGGAAAGAAAAGAGAACTCTGGAGATGCTGAAATAAGAGATGACACTGATTGAGTTTAGTATTTAAGAGTTTCTGCCTGGTATTAGCCGTTTACTACAGCTGGCGTATTACAGCCCGTAATTAAAATTTAACTTGAGTTAGATGTAAGATCATTTTAAAAAACAATAAAAACCTACTCAAGCGTCACTCAGAGCCCTTTTTATGGGGATATGCGTGAGAAAAGGGCGTAGGAGTCCCAAAGGATGAGATTCCTACGCCTTTAGCCTGGCACAATCATGGCCAAAGGCTCTGAAGGACGGTTTTTATCGTTTTTTATATCGAACTCAGATTAAAATTCAGGATGAAGTTGAGAGGTTTTTTGTAGTGATACTCACTTAACTCTCTTTCGAATTATTCATTAAAAGAAAAAACTATGAGCGAAAATTCTACCAACAAACGCCTGCTTTCTATTGATGCACTGCGAGGGTTTGACATGCTTTTTATTTCGGGTGGTGGTACTTTTCTGGTACTACTCAATGGTAAAACGGGATGGTCCTGGGTAGATGGCCTGGCCACACAACTGAAGCATGTTCCCTGGAATGGTTTTGTTTTTTATGATTTCATATTTCCTCTTTTTCTGTTTATTTCCGGGGTTTCCCTCTCTTTTTCCCTTACCAAAGGCACGGAAAAGGGGTTCGCCAAAACCGATCTGTACAAGAAAGTCTTTGTGCGCATGCTGTTGCTTATTGGGTTGGGGATTATTTATAAAAATGCCCCGATTAGCTTTTTCGAACCCTCCAACATCCGGGTGGTAAGTGTCCTGGGACGGATTGGTTTTGCCTGTTTCATAGCATGCCTCCTTTACCTCAATTTTTCAGTCAGGGGCAGGTTGTATTGGATTGGAGGTATTTTATTGTCCTACTATGCCATACTTTTTCTTGTGCCAGTGCCGGGCTATGGTGCCGGTGACCTGTCTTTTGAAGGCAACATCGTAGGCTGGGTTGACCGTATGCTGCTGCCCGGCAGGCTACACAATGGCACCTACGACGAGCTGGGCATTCTCACCCAGTTTCCTGCACTGTGTATCGCAGTTTTCGGTACCATAGCTGGGGATTTGCTTAGACAAAATGCAAGTGGCAACAGGATTACCATCACCCTTGTCATCGCCGGGGCTGTAGCAGTTGTCCTTGGATTGGTTTGGGGGTTCCATTTTCCCATCAACAAAAAACTTTGGAGCAGCTCCTTCATCATGCTCACCAGCGGATTGGGATTTTTGATTACGGCCCTGTTCTATTGGTTGATAGATGTGAAGGGCTATCAAAAATGGGCTTTCTTTTTCAAAGTAATTGGAGTCAATTCATTGGCCGTTTACTTTGCTTACCGCTTTATCAACTTCCGTGAAGCTTCGCACAAACTATTTGCAGGCCTCTATGCGCCATTACCTGAAGAATGGCATGAGGTGTTTGAAGCACTTGGAGCATGGGTGCTTGTATGGCTATTGCTCTATTTCCTGTTCCGCAATAAAATCTTTGTGAAGATTTAAACCTGATATGCAATAAGGAAAGGGCTTGATTAGTCCTATAACGTTTGGGATTGTTTTGCTACATTGAAGCGATTTCTTGTCTGGAGTGCCCTTAACTTTCGCTCCAAATCATTTATACCATCAGCCATTAAGCCATCCATACAAGTTGACCCGTGGGCAATTATGTTACTGTATTGGACAATCAGGGCTAATTCCATTGAAAAGGCTACCAAAAAGTAAAAATTTAGGTGATATTGGTGTGGGAATCGGAACATCTATATGGAATCCATGAGATAATGGCACCAAAGCAACACTTGCTCAGAGCAGCTACAACAATTAACATGGTTTCCAAATTAGATAGTATATCAATTAAAGATCAAGGTTATGTCCGTTATAGAAGAAGTACGTGTGCAATCCCGCACCGAAACCATTACCGCCTGGTATGTTCAGGTCTTTCCACTTGTGGCAGCCTACGTCCAAAGAAAAGGGGGAGACCTGGAGGGTGCCAGGGAAGTCTTTCAGGAGGCAGTAGTGCTTTATTATGAAAAACTTGTCCACTCGGGTTTTCGACCAGAAGAGAATGATGAGGCTTATCTTTTGGGTATTGCGAAAAAAAGATGGTTAAAGCATTGCTCTAAACGCCAAGACCATGAAAGCCTGAAGCATGTGGAAATGTCGGAAGAAAGGGAACCAAAACCCATTGTTCAGAGGCTATTGCATCAACTGAGGCAAACCGGGGAGAAATGCATGAATATGTTGCAGGCCTTTTATTATGAAAAACAAACGATGAAGCAGATTGCGCATCGCTTTAGCTATACGAGTGAGCGGTCTGCCACGGTACAGAAGTACAAATGTCTTGAGAAAATACGCAATCAGGTTAAACGCAAATCGCTGAGTTATGAGGACTTCATTGATTGAGATAAAAAAGATAGAAAACTGGCTCTTAAAACGGGGTGACCTACAGGATCGGCTGGTCACGGAGGCCAGGTTGCTTTCCAATCCGGAATTTAAAGAGAATGCCCGCTGGCAGGAAAAGGCCTACCATCTTGTCCACCTATATGGACGGGAGAAATTGCTTGAGGAAATAAACGCCATAGAGTACCAGCTTTTTCATACTTCAAAATATAAATCATTTCAGGACCGGGTACGGTCAATCTTCAAACGATAAAAAATGAACATACAGGCAAATCTTATCCCCATGGTCATAGACCAAAACAGCAGGGGAGAACGCGCTTATGATATCTTTAGCCTTTTACTAAAGGAACGCATTATCTTTTTGGGGTCGGCTATAGACGATCAGGTGGCCAATGTGGTGGTGGCCCAGTTGCTTTACCTGAACAGTCAAAGCCCAACCGCTCAAATCGATATGTACATACAGTCGCCGGGAGGTTCGGTATATGGAGGGCTGGCTATTTATGATGCCATGCAAATGATCTCGGCACCTGTTTCAACTGTGGCCGTTGGTTTTTCGGGCAGCATGGGAACGGCTTTGCTTACCTCAGGATCGAAGGGCAAACGGTACGCCCTGGCGCAGGCGACCATACATCAACATCCTACTAGCGGAGGGGCAAAGGGTTACACGGAAGATGTCAGGATAGCTACCCGCGAACAAGAAAGGCTGCAGACCCAATTGTTTCATATCATGGGCCAAAACAGTGGACATTCATGGAGGGATATTGAAGCGCTTTTTCGTAGGGACAGGTTTATGAATGCCCTGGAAGCCAGGGACTATGGATTTGTGGATGAAGTATTGGGCGACACTTCCAACCTCGTTAAAATGGAAAACCAGGACGCCCAGGTAAGTTTTTATGGGGGCGAAGATACCTGACCAACAAAGCAACTTTCACCGAAACGTTCGCTTGCGGGAACCCGTGCATGGTTGTTGGTTAATGTACCGTCGCTTTTTCGAGTACTAATTTACCGCTAGTGTAGAGATTTGTTAATAACCGAATTAATATTATTTTTGTCCTATGGCAAGAAAGGGACGAAAGTTGATATTGAGTGAAGATGACCAAAAAACATTGATTGCTACCTCAAGGGCACATAGTGCTGGCCACAGGGATG
>JAVKDJ010000027.1:0-154402 GCA_040222275.1 Cyclobacteriaceae bacterium | reverse complement strand
CATGGCAGCAAGAGGGTATTGGCAAGCGTTTCAAGTGGTAAAGCAAAGCATTGAAAAAGTACTCGACAACCAAAACTCAGGGAACATAGTTGACCAGGATCATTCCACCTGGTACCGCGAACTTTTCGGGCCAAGTGTTACAGCTGGTCTTTTGCAGCCTTCGGATCTGGCCGGGTATAGAAACGCCCCGGTTCACATTCGTCAATCTATGCATGTCCCCATGAATAGGGATGCCGTCAGGGACTGCATGCCGGTACTATTCGAACTACTGTCTCAAGAGTCTGAACCGGCGGTAAGGGCCGTATTAGGTCATTTCATCTTCGTTTATATTCACCCGTACATGGACGGCAATGGGAGAATGGGCAGGTTTCTATTGAACGTAATGCTCGCCTCCGGAGGGTATCCCTGGACTATTATCCCTGTAGAATCAAGAGATACCTATATGAATGCCCTGGAGCAAGCCAGTGTAAACCAAAACATCGGTCCATTTTCAAAATTTCTGGCAGGTTTGGTCGATCAAAGTGCTTAGTTCCACAAAGCAAGTGCTTTTGAGGTTTTGCCGTATTCATATTTACTAAATACTCTTTGCAAAAACCTATCTCCTTAGGGGTGAGGGCTAAAATAATTTCCATTAAAACACATATATCGACAAAGTTTTTCCACTATAGAGAGGGGATTCTAATAAATATCCCCCCAGATGTGAGAGGATATTCTTGATTATCACCAATTGAATTCAAGTTGATCACAGGTAAAAAATGATGGTCAACGCTACTGAAATGGGTAGAATATTCTCAAAACTGCCAAAAGAATTTCTTAAGAACGATGACACAAAAGCATTCATACTAGAGTACCTAAAAAAGGAGAATTCTCCTTTTTTAGGTAAAGAATCTGAGCAAGATTTAATCACTTCTAAACAGAAATCCCATAGCAGGAACTAAATTGTCTGTTTAGACAATGCAGACAAGTGGTAAAACCGGCTTAAAACACCCTCCCGTTGATTGCTGTTTAGGGTCAACCAGGGTCGTATAAGACACTGGTAGCTATTGAGATTTAGAGCATAATAAGCTAATTTGACCCTGCAAACCTTTTTACTATAAAATCCATGGAGGAAAAAGTATGCACTTTTGAATGTATGCGTGCCGATCCCAACTTCGCCCATTTGTCAGACGATGAAGTTCGCCAACTTCTGAAAGACATAAAGGTGTTTTGTCGTGTACTTCTTGAATCAATTCAGGATGAAGAACTTGAGAATACAGAATAATTATTTGATTAACCTGTAAGTGCTATAAAGCACAAGCAGGTCTCAATTTTACTTTCATACGTTGTAGTACAAGGGACTGCATTGAGTGTTTACAATGCAGCTCTTGTGACCTGATGCACATGAGAGGGGTATCAGGTCAAAACCGTAGGACCTGGTTCTGTACGGAAAGTGGCTTTTTTCACCTGGTTCTTCTATCGGATTTCTTCAAAACGGTGAACTTTTCAATTTTCCCTATTCTATTTTGACCTGGTAAACCCTGCATTTGCATTATAGCCAACTTCAAGGCCAAAACTCTATGAAAGTACATTCCGTTTGGCCCTCTAAAATTCGTAATGTCATCATCAGTAAGCCACTTAGATTAGTCTTCTAAAAGAGTTCCATTTGGAGCCTTTTTGAGAGCGATACCGCCTTTATACACAAAAATAGCCCCGACAATGGGGCTACTTCAAAAAAGCAGAAACAAATATGCAAATTTTACTCAGGCGTATATCAGTTTACTGACTTTTTCAGGTTTGAAGTACCCCAGGGCTCGTTTAATTTCATATTGGTTCACCATATCAATTCTACAAAATTTATCTTCTATTGGAAGAAAAGCCCCGGTATCAAGATAGCCTTCAGCTATTTGTACGGATACAGACTGTTTATCATCATTCGATAATAGGAGCTGCCCTTTCATTCGTTTTTTGCACATAGCCAATTTTCTGTTGGAAATACCTTTAGAAAGTTGGTCAACCTCATTATTTATGAGTTCCAACGCTGTATCAATATTTTGGGGATCGATGGAAAACGATAGTGTGGTAACACCATTAAAACCATAGGAATAGTAACCTAACCCACAGTCATAAACAAGTGCGTATTTCTCTCGTAAACTGCGGTTTATCCGTGATCCGTTGAAATCCCCTGCTAGTTCATCCAATAAAAGGGAGCATGCCCAATGAGAGACCGAACGACTGCTGGCCACTGGAAAGCCAATCATAACAAATGCATTGTTGTCACCTTCCGAAACCTCTCTTTGGCTGAAAGGTACATATTTGTCAAACATGGGGATTCTTTTCGAACTAGTCAGAAAACTATTCAGAATAGGAACAGTTGAAAAATACTTTGTAGCCAGGTTTTCTACTAAACCGGCAGGAACGTTGCTCACCACTGACAGGACTACTTTTTGTGCATCAAGATTGTTCTCGACGTAGTGCGAAATATCAGCTCTACAAATAGACCTGACACTGCTTTCGGTTCCGATAATTGGCCGGCCTAACGGGTGCCCCTTGAAGAAACAGGAATGAAATACCTCGATATAATCATCTTCTGACCCTTGTTGTTCTTGGAGCTCCTGGAGTATCACCTGCTTTTCCTTTTCGAGTTTATCATCAGGGAAGGTAGAATTGAAAACCATGTCGGCAAGTACATCCAAAGCTTTTTCCAGGTGCTCATCTGGTATGGAAATTTCGAAGGTAATTTTATCCTTTTGTGTGTAAGCATTTATCTCACCTCCATTAGATTCAATGGCACTAAAAATCTTATTTGGAGTGCGATTACCAGTACCTTTAAAACATGCATGCTCAAAAAAATGTGCCAGCCCTTCTTTGCCCTCAGGATCATTGACACTGCCGATCCCCAAGCCCAGGCAGATATGGGAAACACGGCCGCCAGGATAGGGCGTATGAATTAATTTGATACCATTGGACAGATTAGATTCGACCGGGTTTTTCATATCAATTCATTTCAAAGCCATGACCAATACTGCAACTAGTACCAGACCTCCGACACCCAGCCCTACATATAAAAGCGTATTGTCCTTTTTCGGAGTAGTATTCCTGGCCTGGTTTCCACTCAGCAAACGTTGGTTTTGCAACGCCTGCGCCTGGAGTTGGAGTTTCAGTTTCTCAAGCTCTAAAGAATCTGGTGAAGGTGATACACTTACAACGGGGGGAGTTTTTACAGATGGGTTCGGAGCTTTGGTTTTACTCCCTCCGGACAGACTATTTTTTACAGATCCGACGGTACTAGCTATACTGCTTATGTCATCAAGAGTATTGAAAAAACCCTCACCTAAAAAGGTTTCATACTGGCTCCCTGAAATATGGAAAGAACCATTTTTGTCCTGGCTTAACGCTATATTTTTCATAGCTTTCTGGTTTTGGTCTTTTTTGATCGTTTATCTTCACTTTTCTGGATATAGTGCAGTAGGTAATACAATCCTACCTGCACAACTGCTGATATTATGAATTTCTTCATGACTTTTAAATTTCTTCGTCCTCAATTTCCACATCCTTGGTAAACGCTGATAGTTCGAACATTCCTTCAATCTGAGATTTGAGAGTCTCGTTCATATGGAATACTTCTGTTTTGAACAGCCAGGCGGCTGAAGCTTCCTTGTGCAGTTTTTTAAATTCTTTCTTGAGAGTATGCAGCACCTTCATTTGTTCAGTAAATTGCTGGTCTAGCTCATTTTGACTTGCAAATGACAACACATTTTCAATTTCTGAAATTACCCCCTCAAGCTCTTCGGTTCCTAAATCTTCGTCATTATTTGCAAATATCCTCTCTATCATCAGTGCTTTGAACATACTTATAAAATCTATCCCATCGAATTCAGATTCGTCAAAGTCGTCAATTTCCATAACCTGTTCGATACGGAATTGTTCCTGTAGATTAAAAAGGGTAAACTCTGTGGTTTTTTGATTTCGGTTGCGATTTCTTTTAAGCTTTTCTAATTTCTCAATATAGTTTGAGACCTCCAACCACAGCAGGTTTTCTGTGTATTGATCAGGGTCATAGTTCAATGCATCTTCTATTGAATTTT
Source organism: Cyclobacteriaceae bacterium (assembly GCA_040222275.1). GTDB lineage: Bacteria > Bacteroidota > Bacteroidia > Cytophagales > Cyclobacteriaceae > CAXBNB01. The sequence goes on along the minus strand of JAVKDJ010000027.1, from coordinate 150,338 downwards.
GAATTTCTTCCAATGAATTGATATATGCATCAATCTCTTCAATAGACCATTTTCTAGTCTCCGACAATTCAAGCATCCTTCTAAGCAAACGCCTGAACAACCTGATCACGGTCCTCTTTTTCTTTCTCAACTCCGTTTGAAGTTTTTGCAACTCAAAAGCTCTCGTTTGCTTCGCAATGAGGGTATCTTCGTTTTGAACTGAGTCATTTTGAGAATCATTGATTATTTTTTCAGCATCCATGGTCACATTTGAATGTTCAATGATTTCATTTTGAAACTCATTCCCGTTTTCGACAGGTTTTTCATTGACCACCTCCACATTCTCTTCTGATATTTGATTCTCTTGCAAATCATCTACCTTAAATGCATTTACCCATCTATAGATGGTGGCTTGAGATTTCTCTCCGCCCAGTTCTTGATAAATCTCTATTGGGCTTTTACCTTGATCGAATAATTCTCTCGCTAATTCTTTTAATGATATCTTTTTCATTTCTACATTAATTTATTTTACTTCAAATAAAGAATGAATGAAAAAACTACATTATCAATTTGATTCAGAAGGATACAGGTTTACCCATAATTTCTCACTTTTTCCCAAAACCAACAATGCAAATTCTCCTTTAATCTTCAAATGTGTAGGGTATATCTATATGGTTGAGTAAACGCATAACAGTTCCTACCGAAAGCCTTGATCCATTGGGAGTACATCCCATTTTCTTCAAATAAGAGTGAAGGGTTCTTCGAGATATACCAAGTATATCGGCAATCTCTGTTTGGGTGTGAGTAGCCTTTTTCTTTAGCGATATTTTATAATCCTCTGACATATTTCAGTTTATTCAACCAACCTAATAATTTCAGCCAAACTACCTTTTCTTTTGCCCAGGTGCACGAGCATTTCAATGGTTAAATCGTACAACTCCAACATTGACACGTGTGGGAGCCTGGGGCCTGCATATTTTTGGTGGTGTGCACAGCAGCTGCCGGATAACGGTTTATCAGGTCGCTGTACAGAAATACCTTCAGGTACCATATCAAGAGATGGGAATTTTTCAAGATAGCTCCTGAGATGGATCGACATATCGAAATAACCACGCTTTTTCCTCCAAAGTATCTTGATATACGGGCTATCCTTTTCAGGTTCATAGACCATCCACGGTTTAATATATGGTGCAGCACGATCCTGGTAGTAGGTACCATTTAGTTCAGCCACACAGTCGGCCTTTACCATACTGAGGATGTGAACTAGTTCAGAAACCTCACTGTGTAGTAAACACAGATCCGCTATGATAATTTTCAGGGTGTTCAGCTCCTCATTTGCTTGCCTCGATGCTTTTGCACTATGCACGGGATGGCCATGCATTTTGACCAGGTTTTCCAGAATGAGCCGTTTACCATCCAGGCCCCAGAGTATTTTGTTTAAGTACTTTATCATAATCGTATCGTTGCGTGCGAATTTATTTTTTTCTGTTACTTTTGTTACCTCTATATTTTTATAGTATAAACAACTGACAATCAATGATATATATACTTTATTTTTGGTAACAGCTACTGTTACCTTTTGTTACTCTTTTTGGAGTCAAATAAGTTTTGGTAACATAAGTAACATCTACAATTAAAAATGTTACCAAATTTTTTTGCCTGAAATCCCTTAATAGGTTCTTTGAATAGGGTTTTATTATATTTGGTAACAGAAGTAACAATAGTAACAGCATTTTATAGTTCATTTAAAAGTCGTTCTAAAAAGGAGCTTTTATCATATCCTGTACTTCAGTATCCGACCAGTCAAAAGGTTCGTTGAATTCCAATATCTCTTCTTCAGTAAGCCAGTCTTGGTATCTAAAAATGTATGCCCGTTGTGTGGTTTTAAGAAATGTTATTTGTGGGCTCTCTCCTGGTAAAACCCCCTCAATGTTTTGATAGCATAATGGAATATTGATTTTGTTTAATTTATCAGGAAAAATTCCTTTTTTTTCTTTTAAGTAAGCTTTTAGGTCAATCTCATCTATTTTGTATTTGGATGTTTTTGAGTTATTAAGCGTTTCCACAAGGTGAGTCATATGATATTTGAGTACAGGTAGTTTAAAAAGTAAAAATTGTTCTTTGAGCCAGTATTCAAACACCCTATCCAACCTATTCTTAGTTGTTTCCTGGATTTTCCGGAGTTGATCGGTTTCAAATTGCTCAGGGCTGAACCAAAGCCGGTCTTTTTTCTTATGAAAGACCTTGCGGTGCTTGAGGAAGTGAAGCCACGCCGGTATTTCCTTTTTCATTCTATGCTCCAGATCCGGATCCCTGTTTTCCTTGGGAATGACCGGCACCCGGACAACAAACCACCTGGTTTCCCCTTCGTCAACTTTCAATACCCTATCGGCATCATTGCTACAGATCATTAATTTACCGTAGTAAGGTATTTCTTTCTGATCCACACCTTTATTCTCCAGGTGGACTGTATCGGCCGTTGCGAGCATTTTGATTCGCTCCTTTTCAGCCTTCTTTTCAAGTTCCAAAAAGCCTTCATCTATGGCAATGATAAATTTTGAAATGAAATGGGCGTTGAATTTGGTGTTGAATTGCTCATTACCCAGAATCACCATATTGGTGGTATATATGGCCTTCAACCATTTGAGAAAAGTACTCTTGCCGGTTCCATTCTCAGGGCTCACCAAAATAAGGACCGGAAGCATTTGCTTAGGCATTTGGTACATTAAGGTCAAATAATCGAGCGCTACCGTAAATTGATCCGATTCTATGTTGTTATTAATGTCAGCACTTCCCTGGAAAATATGCTTTAGGAACTTCGATATATGCGGGAATTCTCCGGCATTAATTTCATGTTTTAATTGAGAAAATATATTGTAGTTGTTCAAATGGACTTGCTTGTAATTTTCGCTACAGTCTGGCTCATTGCAGAATGAATCGTATTTTGGAATTGATTCTAGGAAGTCAGGATGTTTTTTATAGTCACGGGCGATTTCTCCAACCCTAAATGGAATTAGAACCAACTGGGGTTCTCCATACTTGTCATTTTTTTTAATGATTTTGTACCAATCGGCACCTATTCGCATAAAAAGGTCAGCATCTTCATGTCTCAATCGTTTTACCCTTCCTTCACTAGCTATATATTGGTATTTTATCCTTTTAAACACAAATTCATTATCACCTATGAATTTTTCGTACTTATTGTAAAAATCCGTGACATTGGTTAGCCCAAAATATCTATCAAGACCAGTAAGTTTACCATTGGTAATATCATGGCCTCTAAAATATTGATTTGCAAAAGCGAATTTTTCCAGATCCTCTCTAATCTCCCTCTGTGGATTTAGTCCGGTATATTTTGAAAGCAGGTCATCCAATCCTTTTGCATCATCAATAAACCGACTATCCAAGTGCATGAAATATATCTTTTTTAATTGACAGTCTTGATTGTCAAGAAGCGGTTCCAGGCTTTGCCGGAAGCTGACAATTGCATTGTAAAAAATTGTGGGGCGCTTGCTCAAATCCTTTCCTTCCTTCCAATTCACACTTAGAGTATCCGCATCCGTTAGATAAACCAGCTTTTTAACCTGGCAAACAAGAATCAATTCGGCCAATTGCGAATGCAGCTCCTTGGGGTGCATTTCCTGGTTAAATTTTCCACTATAAAAACCATGGATGGATGGTATGCCTACAATGTCCAGTCCATACATACAACCTTTAAAAGCCTTAAACTCCCCTTCTATTACATATAGTGCTTCTATTTTCTGTGCTAACCTAAATTTGTTCAGGATACCAGGAGGGAAGAAAGGATGATGTGCACTTCCTTTAGGCTGAGAGTACTTTCTATTGTCACTTGGTTTAAACAATCTCTTGCGTATAAAATCATTGCTCCCCTTTGCGTCTGGCCTGGGAAACCGTACCCTGGTATGATCAAGTTTGAAATAATGGATTGATATGTTGTTATATTTATCTGGCTCGAAAAACTTCACAACTTTCCTGATTTCCTCCCCTGGCTTAGTCCGTGAAGGCCGGACTAGTTCGAATGAATTTATTTCGGGGGTGATGCCCAGGGCTTCCAATCTCTCATCACAGTAAGTTTTAGCCGATTTCCCTACCTGGGATATGGTTATTTTATTGGACATTGTTAATGATATTAAAATGCCCCCGACCGGAGTGGCTAGGGGCTGAAGGCTTACTTTTATGAATTGAGTGCACGGGCCTCATCCAATCCGTAATTTTCTTTTATTATATAATATACCGGCAGGTTTAAATTCTTAGCCGCTTCTACACGATGCTGCCCATCTACAATTTCCATTTTCTCATTTAACAAAATGGGGGTTTTCAAATGCTTTTTCTTGAAGCTATGCTCCAATCGATTTACATGTTGAGGGTCTATGCCCCTATTCCCTTTGATTTTTTTGAAACTGGAATAGTCGTTAGTCTCAAATACCGGAGATACTTTTTTCGCTTTCATTGTTAAAAATTTTTATTAGAAAATGCCCCCAGCCGGAGCAGCCAGGGGCAGGTACAATTAGTGCTATGCCACACCCATTTTTCGCTGATTTCTCACATGGCCCCAGGTGAAGGTGAGGGCTTTGTTCAGCTTGGACAGGCACCAAACGATATTAAAGATATCATCCTGCCCGTCATTATTCTCAATAATTAGACTGATTGCTGTCGTGAGCCCCAGGTTATACAATTGGAAATCCCATTCGCATTTCACATCATCGATCACAATTTCAGTTACATCTTCGTTATGTGGACTAATGGCTATCTGTAGATAGTTGAGATAGTAAATAGCCTCGAGGTACTCAGGGCGATGGTCATTTTTCATGCCATCCGTGAGTATGTCGATAGCTTTGAGAAGTTGGTTGTGAAAATATTCTCGATCCTGTATCGAGTTTATTCCATCAATTTTGATGGGAAACGCGGTTTTATTACATTTGTTCATGGTCTTATGGTTTTATGATAAAAAAATATTTTTGTCAGAATCAAAAAAGCCGATGCAATCCCCACTGCATCGGCTTTTTTAATTTTCCATTTCTCCGTTAAAGAAACGAGTAACCTCAGTTGCTTTAACATACAATTTCAAGCCTCTCTGTACGACTTGAATTTTATTATCTTCTCTGAGTTTGTTGAATTTCCAGCGGCCCATAGATGTGCGAGACATAAAGTCCTTTGCTGTCAAATATTCTGAAGGCTCAAGAACCTTCATGTTTTCCAGTGCGGAAAGAATCTTTTTTTGATCTAGAAATAATGATTGTACCTGATCGAAAGGAAGTTCAACTACCTGTTTAATACTTGAATTAGAGCTGTCCATATGATTTCCGTTAAGTTCTATATGGAACAAAGATAGTGGAAATATTCATTATTTCATGTTTTCATTATATTTTTTACATGAAATAATGAACAATGTTCTTCTACTGTATTTTCAGGATTTCTTCATTTTCATTTATGGCATATTCAATCTCGCCTATAATTCGTTGCGAATCCGTTGTTCCGTAATTATCTGAAAGGCCCTTTTTTATAGATGACAGGTCTGTATTCTTCCACTCAAACACTCTCATCTGGCTAATGTCATCTCTACCTGTAGTAAATGTAAAAAAGCACTCATAGGGTTGCAGCGTTTCCTGATAAAAGTCAGTTACCGCATCCGCTGAAGTTGATACGTCTTTCAAAAAAGTGAAAAGCTCTGAAAATCTTACCGGTGAAGAATCGAATAATAATCGCAGAAACAGGTTGTTGGATTTTTTATTTAGGTCAACCAAAAGTTTCTGCTTTACAATGTTGTCAACTACATCTTCCAATTTGTAAATATTGTATTCAATGTACTTGGAGGGTTTGTTATTTATAATATTGATTCCTTTGTCCAAATACGATCTAACAATAGTTTTCACAGCTTCTATTTCCAATTTTCGAGCCTCATTTTGAACCTCTTCGCTAACCAACGTTCTTTCTAGTTCAAATTTTTCAGTGTCATAAGAGCCTGAAAAATGAAGCATTTCTTGTTTTTCTTTCGTAAGAAAAGAGGCCGCAAATTCTGCATAGAAGCTTTTAATATCTGCCTGAATGTTGTCATATCTAAGCCTTAAATACATAGCAGGCAAACCGAGGTTCGGATAAAGAGACGAATACGTATTCAGTGAAGACAGTTGTTCTTTAGCATTGGATTTCTGTATATGTTTAACCGTAATTTTCTTTGCTCGTGCCATTCTAAAAACTCATTTTAGTAGAATCAATTTTACAGAATTAATCTACAATAATATTGTACAAAATTACAATTCCATTGGATATTGAACCAGTTATGTTTGATTGTTTTGATTTTCCTATTTGTATGGTATCAAACACAGTAGATCCGTTTCCTGAATATCGTAGCAGATGTGCCACAAAATAAAATGGCTGCACCTATCATTTTGGAGGTGGTAAATTATTATAGCCCCAGCTCACTAAAGTCAAACCGTTCTACCCTGGCATTGATATCCCTGGTTGAAAGTTTGTAGTAGTGCTTAGTGGTCCTTTCGTCCTTGTGCCCTGCCATCTTGGCTACAAATTGAGTTTCTAGAGCCCGACTTTCCCAAAATTGTATGCTGGAGTGCCGAGCCATTTTGTTGACTAGGTTTCTTTCAATCCCAGCTAATTTAGCGAGTACTTTAAGTTTGTAATTGTGTTTCTGGACACTGATCAATCCGGGGAAAACATATTCCGGATCTAAATCCTTTTGTCCTTCTATAATGGCTACAGCATGTTTGAACTTGTGTACAGGCACTATATAATCCTCTTCATTTTTAAATCTTTTTCCTACTATAACATACCCCTGATCACTGGATTTGATTTCGTCCCACTTCAGTTTTTTCAGGTCGGAGTAATAAAACCCGGCATAGAAGCACATCAGCCAATGCTTCCTGGTATCTTCCAGGTCCATCCTATCATCTGGGAGCTGCACATTCTTTAAGGCCAAAATTTCCTCTATTTCAAGGTGGTCACGGTTTGGTTCAGACCGCTTCACTTCTAATTTCACCTCATAAAACGGATCTTTCTCCAAATAGCCATTCTTAACTGCATTCTTTACAATTTTTTTAAATGGATCGAAATATTTCATTATTGTAGATCCGCTTAACCCCAGGCCTGTAAGATATCTTCCAAAGTCCTGAAGCATTGTTTCGTTTATTGCCCTGAGTGGGATACTTGAATTGTAGTTATTCAGGTGCATTTGAAATGTCTTGTACTTCTTTACGGTATTGAGGCTTTTGAATTTGACTTTGGGGTCTCTGAAGTAGTTTTCAACGTACGCATTTAAGGTGTTGGAAAAATTCCTTTTATTCATGAAATCTGCAATTGCCTTTAGGTCCACAACATGCCCCATTGCCGTAAGCCGGTAGATAAACCCATTGATCGTATTTACTTTATCACGAATGATTTTATTGAGTTCAAAATTATGTGGATGGGATTCCCTGATCCATTTATCCGGTTTGCCAGACCAGAATTTCAAGGCTACCTTTTGGTCTATAGGAAAGTATTTGGGTTTTCTATTCACGATCACCCTGATATCAATACTGTACAGGCCTGACTTGGTTTTTATGTTGTTTCGATTGATTACCGGTGTAACTGAATGCCCCATGGTTTTCCAAACCTACACAATAAAAATGTGTAAACAAATAGGGAAACAATTACCAAAAACAAACGAAACAGAACATAAAGTAAAACTTTAAAAAAGTGGGTTTAATCCAGTAAAAAAGCCAACTTTATGTAAAGTTGGCTTTTGTTTGGTATTGTTGGAAGTGGTCTCACCAGGAATCGAACCTGGATCTAAAGTTTAGGAAACTTCTATTCTATCCGTTGAACTATGAGACCTATCAAATGGACGGCAAAAATAAATAATTTCTATTTTTTCCTATACCAAATCCCTGAAGAATTTGACAATTAACTCATTAAAGGTCAGAAAGGTCAAAATCATCCATGAAAGCAGTGGTAAACTTACCAGATTTGAACTTTTCGTCCTGCATCAATTTGATGTGAAACGGAATGGTAGTTTTGATGCCTTCAATCACAAACTCCTCCAGCGCCCTTTTCATCCTCACTATAGCCTCTTCCCGGGTTTGGGCAGTCACTATCAGCTTGGCAATCATAGAGTCGTAATTTGGTGGAATGGTATAGCCCGCATACACATGGCTATCTACCCTTACACCATGCCCGCCCGGCAGGTGCAGGTTGGTTATTTTCCCGGGGCTTGGCCTGAATCCTTTTGCGGGATCTTCGGCATTTATCCTACATTCCATGGAGTGGAGTTGGGGAAAGTAATTCTTGCCCGAAATTTCCACGCCGGCCGCAACCTTAATTTGCTCTTTGATGAGGTCAAAGTCAGTTACTTCCTCGGTGATGGGGTGTTCTACCTGAATCCTTGTGTTCATTTCCATGAAGTAAAAATCCCCATGCTTATCAACGAGAAATTCTACAGTACCGGCACCTTCATATTTTATGGCTTCAGCACCCAAAATAGCAGCTGCGCCCATTCGCTCCCTTAACTCCTGGGAAACTATAGGTGATGGGGTTTCTTCAGTAAGCTTTTGGTGGCGCCTCTGAATGGAACAATCCCTTTCCGACAGGTGGCACGCTTTGCCCCTCTTGTCGCCTACTATTTGGATTTCAATGTGCCTTGGCTCTTCTATAAATTTTTCAAGATAAAGTGCATCATTTCCGAAAGCAGCCCCTGACTCCATCCTGGCGTCATCCCAGGCTTTCTGAAAACCTTGCTCATTGTGGACAATACGCATCCCACGCCCACCACCACCAGCTGTGGCCTTAAGGATCACAGGGTACTTGATTTTGTTGGCAATAGCAATCCCTTCTTTCACAGACTCAAGCAGTCCGTCGGATCCGGGAATGGTAGGTACGCCAGCCTTTTTCATCGTGTCTTTGGCAGTAGCCTTGTCCCCCATTTGGTTGATCATATCAGCACTTGCCCCAATAAACTTGATGCCGTACTCCTCACATACCCGGGAAAATTCTGCATTTTCTGACAAGAAGCCATAACCCGGGTGAATAGCATCCGCATTGGTGATCTCAGCAGCAGAGATAAGGTTTGGAATATTCAAATAAGACAAATTTCCAGGAGGCGGGCCGATACACACTGCTTCATCGGCAAATTTCACATGAAGGCTTTCTGCATCTGCTGTGGAGTACACCGCCACAGTCTTGATGCCCATTTCCTTACAAGTTCGTATAATTCTAAGGGCTATTTCACCCCTATTGGCTATTAATATTTTTTTAAACACTTTTCAGAAGGTTAAGTGATAAAATCAAACAATTGAACTGTATAATTGTTTTTAGGAAGGATCTACCAGGAACAATGGCTGATCGAATTCTACTGGCTGGGCATTTTCCACCAGTACCTTTACGATTTTTCCTGATACTTCTGATTCTATTTCGTTGAACAACTTCATAGCCTCTATTATACAGACTGTTTTGCCCTGACTTACTTCATCACCTACGGACACAAATACGTCAGATTCGGGGCTCGCAGACCTGTAAAAAGTACCAATCATTGGTGATTTTATCTCAATATAGTTTCCAACTGTTGGGGTCTTTTCTGCCGCTGGGGCAGGAGCCGGGGCTACTGGGGCAGCCGGGGCTGGGGCAGGTTGTACCATTGGAGCACTAGGCACGCTTTTTTCAATCACCTGGGTTTCGTTGCTCCTTTTAATTTTTATTTTTAGTTCTTCCGTTTCGATATTCACTTCTTCCAGCCCGGAAGCCGACAGAAAGTCAATTAAATCTTTGATTTCCTTTATCTTCATAGGTATAGCTAATTATTGTTGATTATTTAAGGTCTAATTTAGGTATAATTGGGTTGTGACAGGTATTGAGTCGGTATTATTTCAAGATCAAACACAATGACTTTTAACTTGTCCTTATTTTACCCTTTCAGAATATTGTCCTGTTCTGGTATCAATTTTGATTTTCTCGTCAGTATTGATAAACAATGGTACCTGCACTGATGCACCGGTATCTACTGTCGCTGGTTTCAGGGTGTTAGTAGCTGTATCGCCTTTGAGGCCGGGCTCGGTGTAGGTTACTGTCATCTCCACAAACTGGGGCAACTCACATCCCAGGATCACTTCTTCTTCTGCATGATAGATGACTTCTACTTCCTGACCATCTTTCAAAAACTGGGGTGCATTGATCAATGTTTCATCAATATTCACTTGTTCGAAAGTATTGCTGTCCATAAAGTGATACCCAAGGTCATCCTTATATATAAACTGGTATTCCCTTCGCTCAATCCTTGCAGTGGTTACTTTCACCCCGGCTGTAAATGTATTGTCTATTACCTTGCCGGATTTTATGTTTTTTAATTTCGTCCTTACGAAGGCCGGGCCTTTCCCCGGCTTTACGTGTTGAAATTCCACTATAGAATACAAACCGTTGTTGTATTCTATGCACATTCCGTTTTTAAAATCTGCTGTAGATGCCATGTTCTCAATAAATCAATTAACAGAAAAAATAAATTGGTGAGGCCTTAGCCACTTTTGTTTATTTTGGGTCGTATGCCCATTTCAAGTACAAAGACCCCCAGGTAAATCCTCCTCCAAATGCGGCCAATACCAGGTTATCTCCTTTTTTCAATTTGCTTTCATAGTCCCAAAGGCAGAGTGGAAGGGTACCACTGGTGGTATTGCCATAACGCTCGATGTTCATCATTACTTTGTCGTCCTCTACCCCCATACGCCTGGCGGTGGCGTCAATTATCCTCTTGTTTGCCTGATGTGGCACCAGGTAAGCAATATCTTCTCCCTTCAGGTTGTTCTTTTCCATGATTTCGGCAGCAATGTCGGCCATATTGGTCACGGCAAACTTGAATACAGCCGAACCCTCCTGCACTACATAGTGGTCCCTGTTGTTCACAGTCTCCACCGATGCTGGCATCATACTTCCTCCGGCATTCATATAAAGGTGTTTCACCCCCGAACCATCAGATTTCATGATAGAATCCATTACCCCGTTTCCTTCTTCATTTGGCTCAAGCAATACTGCTCCTCCCCCATCGCCAAAAATAATACAGGTAGATCTGTCCTGATAATCCACAATAGACGACATTTTATCCGCCCCTATTACAATCACTTTCTTGTACTTACCTGTTTCTATAAATTGTGATCCAGTGGCCAGGGCGTATAAAAAACCCGAGCAGGCAGCTGCCATGTCGAAACTAAATGAATTGATAGCGCCTACCTTGTCTGCGATGATGTTGGCTGTGGCCGGAAACAACCTGTCAGGTGTTACTGTAGCACACAGAATCATGTCAATATCTTTGGGGTCAGTGTTTGTTTTCTCAAGCAATCCTTTCACAGCTTCCGCTGCAATCACAGACGTACCCTGCTTTTCCCCTTTCAGTATCCTTCTTTCTTTGATGCCGGTACGTGTGGTTATCCATTCATCATTGGTATCGACCATGGTTTCCAATTCGGCATTGGTCAATATATATTCCGGGACGTAACCCTGAATTCCTGTTATAGCTGCTCTGATTTTACTCATCTGGTGTGGGTAGTATTTTATTTAGTTCGAAGAAACAACCGGAATACCTCGCATTCGAAATTTGAAGCAAATTAACTAAATTATTTCGTTATAGCGATCGGGGATGTCCGGTAAGAAAAGTCCGCTTTGATCAAACAAAGAAAGTCCCGCAAAACGGGACTCAAAATATTTTATCAAAATCGGGGCAGCATTAAGCTACAGCTGCTTTTTCTATCACAACTTTTCCTTTGTAATATAAGTTTCCTTCGTACCAATAAGCACGGTGCGGAAGGTGTGCCTCACCAGTAGTAGGGCATACTATGTAGTTTTTAGCTTCCGATTTGTAGTGGGTTCTTCTCTTATCCCTTCTTTGTTTCGACGTTTTGCGTTTTGGATGCGCCATTTTTGTACTATTTTAATTTTTCGAATTCTTTAATTGTTGCAATGCAGCCCAGCGCGGGTCTATTTTTTCCTGACTTTCGTTGCTCCCTTCTTCATTTTCCGAAGAATAAATCAACTCCATGCCCTCTGCATCGTCATCCCCAAACTTTGGATGCAACCTTTTCATTGGAATGGCCACATTTATAAATTCAAGGATATTCCTTTTAATATTAAATGACTGGAGCACCGGTGGAATGATCCACACATCATCATTGCTGTCGTCGAATTCCTCCCCATATTTCAGGATCAACCTTTCGTCCAACTCCAATGAATGCATAAATACCTCCATGCTCCTGTCACAAACCAACTCCACTTCCCCTTTTATTCTAAACAACAAAGTAATCAATGTCTCCGATTTCGTAAGGGAAACATTGCAGGTGCCAGAGCCTATATCTACTATTTGCTCATCCTCGCTTTCGAACAGATCAGCATCAAAATCGAACTGAAACTCGTGAGTACCAAGCCTCAACCCATAGATGTCAATATTATAAGCTCTCTCGCCTTTTTTACTCATTGCTTTGAATAAAGTCCGCAAATTTAGGCATATAATTTGAATTAAAAAACTCTTCCTTGATTTTAACAAGGGTGATCCATTTGGAATACCAAATCATGGTATCCGCAGCTTGCTAGCCATAAAAACAGCCGCTTCAAACGGCAAATAAACTCTTTATATAAAAAGCACATCCTTGACCACTGGTCGTCCATAGTGCTTTTCTATCAAATCCATTACTTTTAGTTTGGAGTTGTTCATTTCGTGCTTCAGCGGAGCAGAATTGAGCGTCACCACCATCACATTGTCCCTAATGTATATCTTCGATGTGCGATTGGCGATTGCCTTTCCCATTATTTTTTCCCATGCGGATACCAGGCTTGCCTCATCGAACTTAATATCTATATTATATGACCTCAGCATTGCACCCACTGCGTCCTTCAGTGTCACTGTTGACGAGTTTCTAATACCTGCGGGGTGTAATTTTCTTTTCATTGACCTGATATCAGTTTTTGCCCCACCGCCATGGTGGAAAGAAGCCCAAAGTTAACCAGTTGCAGGGAGAGTTTGCACCTTACTCATTATATTATCTCATCAGGAAAGGATTTGTTTCAATAACAAACTTCGGCACTTGTCCTTAAAGTGGCTTATCTGTAGGCAACAGATGAAATTATATTCCGGAATGGGTAAGTCGGTAAGGATCCTGTTTCAATAGTTTTGACAAAACATCATAAAGCTCAGGCTTCAGGCTCCTGAATTCTTCGGGCTTTTCGAAGAAATTTTCAATAGCAATGGCAAAAAACTCGTCATGGTCCGAGGCAGCATATTTTCTAAACATACTGCTGTCACCAGAATTTATTCTTTTGATCTCCCCATCTGCCAGGTGGTGCCAGTGCTGGAGTAGCCTGGGCTCGAAGAAGTCGTATTCATCGTTGAAAATAATGTTTTCCAATCGCAGTGCATGTGCCATTTCATGAAGGCCCAGATTGATACCACTGTCGTGCTCGAGGTAGCCTTGCACAAAATTCTTCCATGACAACACTATGGCCTGAAGCCGGGGGTTGACCTCCCCCTTGTGGTACACCTGATTTATGGTGGAATAGTAATTGTCAGGATAAATCAGAATTCTGTGGAAATGAGAGAGGAAAACTTTGGGATACCCAAAGGTCAATTGTACAGCGCACGCCGAAATCAAAACTTTCATTTCATCCGTCACATGATCGATCTGCCTGGGAATGAATTCTTTCATGTAGATGAAATACTGAACTTTTCTTTCAAAAAGTTTCTGTTCCCTTAAAGCTAATTTACCATAATAAGGAAAATGCTCTTTTAATACCAACTTGTATTTCCTCGCCAGGGGCCTTGATACTCCGGGCACCTGAAACCCCATGCCCACTTTTCCGGTAAGCGAAAACATGAAGATGATAAAACAGGCCAGTACGAATAAATAAAAAGCACCCATCAGGTAAACTTATATCAAATACGATTCAAATAGATACGTGTCAGGGCAATTTAAATTCCCGGTTCAAAATTTCGCTTATCTCACTCACCCGGTTGCCAATCATAAAATGCCCCGCATTCTTCAGTTCAATATATTCTACACCCAAAGGCACAGGAAGCAACAGGTCTTTGCTGCCATGAATCCTCAGCGTGTTTGGAGCTTCTTCAGCGTTTTTCCACTCAAGTATTTTCTTTACAGACAATTTTGTGAATTTCTTATCTGTTCCTTCGATTATCTCTGTTATCAGCTTCTTCCCTTCTATAGTAGTGATCCCAAAAAACCAAAAAATCAAAAAAGGTGGGACAGTAAACAAAAAAGATGGGACAAGGTTGATAATTTTTGTTTTACCCAAAAACCTCAATATCCCTGGCAATTCCTTGTGCCTGGCCAAAGACGACACCAAAATGGTTTTTCTGGGCTTGATGAATTTGTTCATTTCGGTAGCCAGCATGCCACCATAAGATACCCCAATGAGCACAAAATCTTCCGATGTATCTACCTGTTCGCAAAGTTTTCTGGCATAATCCTGCAAAGTTTCTGAAGCATTTGTTGGCACCCATTTAATCGGAACATACTCAAATTCCAACTTTAACTGATGGAAGACCTTTTCATTTGCCCCAATGCCGCTGATACAGTAGGCTTTCATTTGATGGCTTTTGCTGATCATTCAAACGAACTTATCCTTAATACGCCTTCTTCTACAAAAAATCCTCCCTGATTGGAGAGAAACTATCCACAAGGCGCGCAGTTTTACTCAGTAGTTTGATCGTATGTTTTTTACCTGTAGGCACCACAAACATGTCGCCAGCTTTGAGGTGCTCATCGGGCTCTCCTTCACAATAGAAGATGATTTCCCCTTCGGCTATATAGGAAGTCTGGACATGTGGATGGGAATGTGGCGGTTCTTTTTCAGCCCAGGGGCCATCGGAAAAATCGAGTAAAACTGTCATCAGATCTCCTGTGTGAATAATCTTACGTTGCAGGCCTTCCCGCACCACCGTTCCGGGTGCTTCATCAAATTTCAATACTGGCATATTTTGTCAATTAGCGATTTCTATATGTTGGTTCAATATTACTGCATGCGCTTGTTCTCTCCAAAAAGCTTTGTTCAGGTATTCTTTTTTTATAAACTCACCCAGGTCCTTGTCTTTGGAATCAGTACTAAGCAAAGCCAGTTCTATTTTCTTTGTTACATTTTCTTCTATTTCTTTCAGATTGGGGTTTACCCAAAACGAATCCTGAAAATCAATTTTGAATTCACAAGTGTAGCTCACACTTATATTGTTTTCTTCTATTCCCTGCACTTTTACCTGATACACTTTATCGATATTTTCAAGGGCCTCCTGTACATCCTTCTTCGCCAGGTTGAGGAGCAGCAGGGTATTGAAAGACACGTCTTTCCCGCTTGATTTTATTTGCTCCAGCCCTTCCTTCAATCTTGAAAGATCACCTCCAGCAATATGATAATCTACCAATGCGCCAATGTAAACACTTCTATCGATCTTGCGCAAGTCAGCGGCAGTATTAAGAAACTCATTGGGCAGGTCCGGAATACTCGACAGGGCATGCGCCTCTTTTAAGCTAACACCCACTCCATAGCGCCTGGCTTTCAGTTGAGCCCTGAATATGGGCCAGATTGTTGCCAGCAGAAAAGCCAGCAAAATGGTGATCGCAACAAAAATGAGTACAGTAAAAAGCCCCATTGGCTAGAAGTTTAGAATTCCGCTTCAAATTAAACAAAATCCTAAACTCCTCTATAGATAATTCTAAATATTGGGAAGTCGGGAAAACCCTTCGGGCAATCGACGCGCTTACAAGTCCTTCAAAAGGTTCTTGATAGAAACGGCATCTTCGATTTCACTTACCACTTCTTGCACAGACACCCTTCTTTGGCCCATGCTGTCCCTTTCGCGGATGGTCACCGTTTGGTCTTCCAGTGTCTGATGGTCTATGGTGATACAATAAGGGGTACCAATGGCATCCTGTCTTCTGTAGCGTCTGCCTATGGCATCTTTACCATCGTATTGCACATTCACAGACATTTTTAGTTCATCCATGATCTCACGTGCCTTTTCTGGCAGCCCATCTTTGTTTACCAGCGGCAGCACGGCTGCCTTCACTGGTGCGAGCACCGGGGGTATCTTTAGGACAGTCCTGCTACTTCCGTCTTCCAGCGTTTCTTCTTCATAGGCGGAGGTAAGTACGGCCAAAAACATCCTGTCCAGGCCGATAGACGTCTCCACTACATACGGCACATACGATTTTTCTTCTTCAGCATCAAAAAATTGGAGCTTTTTCCCTGAATACTCTTCGTGCGCTTTCAAATCAAAATCGGTACGGGAGTGAATCCCCTCTAACTCTTTGAATCCCATAGGGAAGGCGAATTCGATATCGCTGGCAGCATTGGCATAATGCGCCAGGTTCAGGTGATCATGGTAGCGATAGTTTTCCTCCCCTAGACCCAGGGATTTGTGCCATGCCAGGCGCTTGGCTTTCCAATGCTCGTACCACTCCATTTCGGTACCCGGCTTCACAAAAAACTGCATCTCCATCTGCTCAAACTCCCTCATACGGAAAATAAACTGACGGGCAATGATTTCATTCCTGAAGGCCTTACCTGTCTGGGCTATACCAAAAGGCAATTTCATCCGTCCGGTTTTTTGTACATTGAGGTAATTGACAAATATACCCTGGGCCGTTTCGGGTCTCAGGTAAATCTTGTTGGCACCCTCCGCCAGAGAACCAAGTTCTGTGGAAAACATCAGGTTGAATTGCCTTACCTCAGTCCAGTTTTTGGACCCGCTCACCGGATCGGCAATACCCAATTCTTCTATGAGGGCTTTCAGGTCAGTAAAATCTTCCTCTTCGATATCCTTCTTGAAGCGCTCATTGATTGCATCAATTTTCTTCACATTGTCCAATACCCTGGGGTTGGTCTCTCTGAATTGCTGCTCGTCAAAATCATCTCCAAAGCGTTTGGCAGCCTTGCCTACCTCCTTCTCGATTTTGGCTTCTATCTTGGCTATATGATCTTCGATGAGCACGTCTGCACGGTAGCGCTTTTTAGAATCTTTGTTGTCTATCAAAGGATCGTTAAAAGCATCCACATGGCCGGAAGCCTTCCATGTGGTAGGATGCATAAAAATAGAAGCATCCAGCCCCACTATATTTTCATTCATCTGCACCATGGCTTTCCACCAATAGTTGCGGATGTTGTTCTTCAACTCTACACCATACTGGCCATAATCATAGGCCGCACTCAGTCCATCATAAATTTCACTCGATGGAAACACAAAACCATACTCCTTTGTATGAGCTATGATCTTTTTCAACAAATTAGGATCGTCATTTTTCGCCATAGCCGCAAAGATATACCAATCCCCAAATTCTGAAATAAAAAGGTCATCGAATACAAAGCATGCACATTTAAATCTTCCTAGCACCCCACGCACACGGCGAGCGTCAGTGTTGTGGATAAAGGAGTTTGCCTTTTTAAAAGACTATTACCTTGTCGCTAAATACCATAGCTATCAGATTTTAGGCGAAAAATGACCAATGTGAATAGAATCCGTATCGCTGCATTCGGATTGGCAACAATATGGCCTAACTTTATAAAAGCTTTCGGAAAAACTTTCCATGGTAGCAAAGAATACTCTTATTTGATCTGATGGTTTTGCAAAAAAGGTGAGCCAGGCAAAGGTGTGGTAAAAATATAAACGTATTTTTTACGGATGTGTCCAAACTGGCATAATTACTGCTTTGGCCTCAATAGCCAACATTTCCCATGACCCGGGAACCTGCGTAGTGTAATTTTATTATATTGCACGGCTGTAGAATTTACTTGCCAGCGTTTCCCCATTGATGATAAAGTATTCTTTCTACTTACTAAACATGCGATCATTAAAATGCCAACACGAACTATTAAGACTACCTGCATGGTGCTTGCACCTGTTCTTTTACTATTAGGCTTCACCCCTACGAGGACTGCCTCCGATACCACCAATTTCAGTCCCTA
Source organism: Cyclobacteriaceae bacterium (assembly GCA_040222275.1). Taxonomy (GTDB): domain Bacteria; phylum Bacteroidota; class Bacteroidia; order Cytophagales; family Cyclobacteriaceae; genus CAXBNB01. Next base: position 132,407 of record JAVKDJ010000027.1, on the reverse strand, counting down.
CACACAGGAAATTGCAGGGTCGGAATTTGCAATAGATATGGTACCGGTTCCATCGGGGACTTTCAAAATGGGCAGCCCGTCATCAGAGGCCGGCAGAAACCAGGACGAAGGCCCGCAGCATGAAGTCAACATCTCGGCTTTTTGGATGGGCAAATACGAAATCACCTGGCAACAATATGAACTTTTCAGAGAGAGGAAAATCGATGACCTCAATGACGGCTACACACGTGGCAATGAAATAGATTTTGGTGTGGATGCCGTATCTGCAGCCACTGCCCCTTATATAGACATGAGTTTTGGTATGGGAAAAGTTGAGTATCCAGCCATCAACATTACCCAGTACGCTGCAGCCACTTTTTGCAAGTGGCTATCTGCCAAAACGGGTAACTTTTACCGGCTGCCCACAGAGGCGGAATGGGAATATGCCTGCCGTGCCGGCACTTCTGGCGCCTATTCTTTTGGCAATGATGCCAGTAAGCTCAATGACTATGGCTGGTACTATGACAACAGCGATGGCAAGTACCAAAAAGTTGGCCAGAAAAAAGCCAACCCCTGGGGACTGCATGACATGCATGGCAATGTAGCCGAATGGACCCTTGATGGCTATGAAGCGGATGGCTACCAGAGTTATGCTAATACGACAAGCAACAACCCCTGGACTGTGGCCGATCAGCTGTATCCCAGAGTGGCGCGTGGCGGCTCGTGGTACGACGATCCCCCAATGCTGCGTAGTGCATCCAGAATAGCCTCCAAAAAGGAATGGAAAATGATAGACCCACAGCTCCCAAAAAGCCTGTGGTGGCACACCAGCGCCCCATTTATCGGCTTCCGAATCGTAAGGCCAGCCAGTACCCCTTCAAAAGAGGAGATTGAAAAGTATTGGTTGAAAGCCATTGAAGACAATTAGAAAAGAAACATTTTTTATAAACAAACTACTAAACAAATGACAAACGAAAACAAACTATTTGATGGGAGCCCATCCCGTAGAAAATTTGTAAAAAACTCTGCTGTGGTAATGGGCGGAATCCTGGCCAGCCAGCTTCCGGTTGGTGCCAGTGCTTATGTAAAAGGAGACGACACCATCAAAGTAGCCCTCATTGGGTGTGGTGGTAGAGGTACAGGAGCTGCAGGGCAAGCACTCACAGCCGACCCCAGCGTTCAGCTAGTAGCCATGGCCGATGCATTCAGGGACCGCCTGGACAACAGCTATGAAAAATTAATCGAAAAATTTCCTGATGACAAGAGGATAAAAGTATCAGAGAAAAACAAATTTACTGGTTTCGATGCTTATCAAAAGGCCATTGACAAAGCCGATGTTGTGATATTGACCACACCTCCCGGCTTTCGTCCGATGCACTTCGAATACGCGATAAATGCAGGAAAGCATGTTTTCATGGAAAAACCTGTCGCTACGGATGCAAATGGGGTAAGAAAGGTTTTGGAAATGGCCAAAGTAGCCAAACAGAAAAAACTAAATGTAGTAGTAGGACTTCAGAGAAGGTACCAGAACAACTACCTGGAAACTTATAAGAAAATACAGGAAGGTGCGATTGGCGATATCGTTTCCGGACAAGTATATTGGAACAGCGCCGGGGTATGGGTACGACCAAGAGAAGCCGGTCAGACTGAGATGGAATATCAGATGCGCAACTGGTACTACTTCAACTGGCTGTGTGGTGACCATATCCTTGAGCAGCACATCCACAATATAGATGTTGCCAACTGGTTCATCGGGTCTTATCCAGTAAGTGCCCAGGGTTTTGGGGGACGAGAAGTCAGGACTGGAATCGATCATGGTGAAATATTTGATCACCACGCCATAGAATTTACCTATGCCGGAGGCCAGGTAGTGGCCAGTCAGTGCCGTCATCAGCCGGGGACAGATTCACGTGTAAGGGAGCAGTTCCAGACCACCAAAGGTCAAATTGAAATCCAGGGTGGTGGAAACAAAGCCAAGTTAACAGACTGGGCTGGCAATACTATTTATAACCACAGAGGCCTGAGTGACCCTAACCCCTATCAGGTAGAGCATGACAGGTTGTTTGCTGCCGTAAAAAATGGGGAAACACCAATAAACAATGCTGAATATGGTGCAAATACTACCATGGCAGCCATTTTAGGACGTAATGCTTCTTATTCCGGACAGGTGGTAAATTGGGACGAGGCATTGGCTTCCACCAAGAGCATTATGCCTGAGCGTTACTCGTGGGATGCTAATCCTCCATCAATGCCAGACTCAGATGGCAAATATGCTATACCTGTGCCAGGTGTAACAAAGGTGATATAATTCGGACTGTTTAAACACAAACTCTTATTATGGAAAGAAGAAAATTTGTAAGAAACAGTCTGTTGGCTGGAGCGGGGATTGCTACCTCAGCTGGGGTTTCACCTGCTTTCGGTAAAGGGGCATTGAAAAAAAGTGATTTCAAACTGAAATATGCCCCTCATTTCGGGATGTTCAAAAGCCACGCCGGAGATGACATCATAGACCAATTGAATTTTATGGCCGACCAGGGATTTACGGCATTGGAAGACAATGGCATGATGAAACGCGATGTTGCTACCCAAACCAAAATCGGCGAAACCCTCGCCAAAAGGAACATGACGATGGGTGTATTTGTAATCGATAAAGGGGGCAATATGGCCAATACGCTGGCTGCCGGCAACCCGGACTATGTTGACATATTTCTGGACGGGTGCAGAAGGGCTGTAGAAGTAGCCAAGCGCGTCAATGCCAAATGGATGACAGTCGTTCCGGGGGGATTTCAGAGAAAGTTGCCCATCGGCATACAGGATGCCAATGTGATAGAAGCATTGCGCAGGGGGGCCGAGATACTGGAGCCGCATGGTCTGGTCATGGTGTTGGAGCCCTTGTCCGATTCACCGGATTTATACCTGCAAACCTCTGATCAAACCTATATGATCTGCAAGGCTGTGGACAGTCCTGCATGCAAGATATTGTACGATATTTATCACATGCAGAAGACCGAAGGCCATTTAATTCGCAATATAGACCTTACGTGGGATGAGATCGATTATTTTCAAATAGGTGACAACCCGGGAAGAAAAGAACCTACTACCGGAGAGATCAACTATAAGAATGTTTTCAAACACATCCATGACAAAGGTTTCAAAGGCATCATGGGTATGGAGCATGGCAATTCCATCAAAGGAAAAGAAGGGGAACTGGCCCTGATCAAAGCCTATCAGGAATGCGATAGTTTCTAAACGCTGTAAATAAATTAGACCCGCCCTGTAAGGGGCGGGCCAATTTCAACCAGCTATGGAAAACTTTTAACAAGTTATCTGATACAAAAAAGCTGAATATTCTCTTATTTTTCCTGCCAAAGGGTTTACAATTCCTGCCAAGTGCAACAAAATGCACTCAAAATCTCCAAAAACGTACAACTTCACTTCCAGCTACTGTCACAATCATTAGTCAGAGGATTTAGGGCTTTGGCCATTAGCCATTGGCATATATTGGATCAAGGAGAAAACCTGTGGGGTAATTGTATCTTTCTAAGAAAGCTAAATTTAGCAGAACTTAATAATTTTTGTTTGTAATCCGGATTGTTCCTGCCCCATCGGCAGGTGCTTTGCTACGCAATCACACGCGTCCAGAACAGTCACAAACCTCTAGGAACCACTTTTTAGAAAGAAGGATGTCTATTCAGACTCTACCAACGGCCACTCAAAGCGTCATGTCGCAATGCAATGGAGACATCTTTGCCGGAACAAAGAACTGCCCAATTGGTAAAGATTCCTCCGCTTTGCTACGGAATGACTTTCACGAAACTTGTGCAAACCTTCAAACTTTTTTTTAAAAGCTAAATTAGACTTTTTCTGGATACCCCACAGAAATTCCGCTTGATCCCATATATTGATGAAATCACTTCGATTTCCAGTCTGACGATGGCTTGTTTTACGAAATCAATGATTGCAAACAGATTACGCTGGTGCAAGCACTTATGCACAGAGCATTAAAAACTATGCCTAGAGAGGGATCGGTGTGCCAGTATAATACTTACGATAGTGAGTAAAAACCCCAACAGAAATGGTGCGCCAGGAAAAAAAACCGCTGCACTTTCTTGTGTGAATTGATAAAATAATCCGGTCATTACGGGTGGGGCAAAAGCAGCAGTGAGGCTGATCACACTGGTGATGGCACCTTGCAGTTCTCCTTGCGAATTGGCCGGCACCTGCCTGGTCATGATGGATTGCATGGAAGGGCCCGACAATCCACTCAGGGCGTAGGGAATAGTGAACACAAACATCATCCAGCCTTCCGAAGCAAAAGCAAACAATATAAAACCTATCAGATACAAACTCAATCCGGTATAAATAGATTTTTGTTCACCAATTTTTGGAATAATCCTCCGGATCAAAACACCCTGCACCAAGGCCACCATCAGCCCCACGAAACCGAGCGAGAGGCCTATCATCCTTGGGTTCCAGTCAAATTTAAGGATGGTATAAAAAGTCCAGATGCTTTGCGTGGAATGGGAAGCGAAATGCACAAAAAACAAAGCTGCAATCAAACCAAGGATGATTGGATATTTCCTCAATTGAAACAATGATCCCAGGGGGTTTGCCCTTTTCCAGCTAAACGGCCTTCGGTTTTCAGCATCCAGCGACTCTGGCAAAATAAAGTAGCCGTATAAGAAATTGACAAATGTAAGCCCCGCAGCTGCCAGAAAGGGCACCCTGGTGCCATATTCACCCAAAAACCCTCCAATTACCGGCCCTATGATAAACCCAAGGCCAAAGGCCACACCAATCAATCCAAAATTCTGTGCACGCTTTTCGGGTTCGCTTATATCAGCGATATAGGCAGACGCAGTGGTCATACTAGCCCCGGAAATTCCCGAGATGGCGCGGGCAAGAAACAGCCAGCCAATGGTAGGTGCCCATACCACCAGCAAGTAGTCGATGGCAAACCCAAAGAGGGAAATCAGGAGTACAGGCCTTCGTCCGTATTGATCGCTGAGGCCTCCCAGGATGGGAGCAAACAAAAATTGCATGATGGCATAGGAAAAAGTCAGCAGTCCGCCATAAACAGATGCATTGCTTACCTCCCCCTCGATCAACTCCATAATGAGTTCGGGAACTATCGGAATGATGATCCCAAAACCAATGACGTCAAAAACAAGGGTGATAAATATAAAGCCCAGGGCGGCTTTTGGCCTTCGTACCATTCAATTAAATTTTGGCGAAGTTATAATTATTTCAAGTATGTTCCACACTTCCCGGCAATTGGCTTTGTCTCCTTGGGATCAACTGCATTTCAAGACCCCAAACCCATTGCATGTACCCTACAAAGTCAACTGGCAAATGTTCTAAACCCTGGCTCCTCAATTGCATTCACTTAATTCTCTTCAAATCAGAAACTGGGAAGTATTTGCATCTCTCCAATGAAACCCTTAATATTATAAAGGAATACCTTGAAGTTAAAACAAAGGAAATATAAAAGAAAAAGGCTCGCGCCATTGAACAATATGAAAGCATTTACTCTGATATTGGCATGTTTTGTACTCCTGGGATTTGATGATGGTGACAAAAATGTGGAATCCAGGGTGTATGCCCTTTCTGGTGGGTCAGCAGACAATAAGAATGATGAGAAAAAACGTCAGGTATTGAAAGGGTCTACCCGACACTGTAAAAACTTTGAAATTGTTGCATTGCCCCTGGAATCAGGAAAAAAGGCGCTTATTGGACAAGGTTTTAAAGGTCATGAACATTTAGTAGTGGTCAGAAATGGCAACCTGAACATCTCATTCGAAAACAGAACTAAAGCGATGGGGCCGGGCAGTGTGGCAGTGGTACTACCCGGTGACAAGGTGGAACTGGAAAATAATGAAAGTAGCACGGCGAATTACTTTCTCATAAAATACAAATCCCACATGCCGCCGGACAATGTAAGGGGAAAGAATTCCGGTGGCTCACAACTCATAAGCTGGGACGAACTGGAATTCAAACCACACGACAAGGGCGGTGTGAGGCCATACTTCAACAGGAAATCTGCTATGTCCGAAAGAATAGAAATGCATGTAACCACCCTAAACCCAGGGATCAAAAGCCACGAACCACACACCCATGTACCAGGTGAAATCATCATCATGATGGAAGGCACCACTGAAATGGAAATTGGTGATTCGGTTTATCCCGGAACTGCAGGTGATATTTATTTCATGGGTTCAAACGTACCACATGCCATCAAAAATACCGGCACTGAAGATTGTATGTATATGGCCTTTCAGTGGAAATAAGGGCTTTTCTGATTATCAATTCTACTCCAAAAATTTCAAAAGGAAGTTATTACTTTGGCAATTGTGCCCAGGTCAAATGAACAACACACTTCCAAGGTTTTGGTGGTACAGCATTTACCCGACTTTCTTTTCCAAATAATTTCTATCTTCACGCCAGTTAAAAACATAGCCAATGGAATTATTTTTGCAGCCCGAAACCTGGGTAGCCCTCCTCACCCTTACTTTTCTCGAAATAGTGTTAGGGGTGGACAACATTATCTTCATATCGATCGTCTCCAACAAGCTGCCAGTACAACAACAGGCTAAAGCCCGTAATATTGGCCTAATATTGGCATTGGCTTTCAGAGTGGGACTGCTGCTCGGGATCACCTGGATCATTGGCTTCACACAACCCCTGTTTTCGGTATTTGGCCATGAGGTGAGTGGCAGAGACCTTATCCTGGCCATTGGCGGGCTTTTTCTGATGGGAAAAAGTACCATGGAAATCAACCACAAAATGGAGGTGCATGAAGAGAAAGAAAGTAAACCAGCAAAAGCATCTATCTCTTCGGTCATCCTTCAGATTATTGTCCTGGACATTATCTTCTCATTCGATTCTATTCTGACAGCCGTAGGACTTACAGATCAGGTCATTTTGATGATCATTGCCGTGGTAATTTCCCTTGCCATCATGATGGCGTTTGCCGGAAAAATAAGTGATTTCATAGCCAAGCATCCATCGTTGGAAATCCTGGCCCTTTCGTTTTTGATACTGATTGGTTTTATGCTGATGGTCGAGGCACTTGGCCACCACGTACCAAAGGGCTACATTTACTTCGCAGTGTTCTTTTCGCTGGTGGTAGAAATGCTGAACATGCGGGTAAGAAAGGCAGCCAACAAATTAAAGCTCAACAAGCGGGTGAAGGAATAAAAAAGCTACGCCAGTCAATACCAACGTAGCTCCTTTGCATTTTCCCACATTTAGTTATTTGTTCAAGCCAGCATTGGCTGGTACTTTTTCCTATTGGCATACAACAGGAAGATGTTGAACAATACGGCTACTGCAGCCCCACCGATACCTCCTACATCCAGGCCAAGGTGATAAAGAAAGGCGGCCACCATTACCGGAAAAACTACGACAGATGCCAGTGCCACCTTTTTATTGGTAAGCAAAGCGATACCCACCAAAATTTCAATTGATTTGATCAGCGGAAAGTAAAACTTGGTGCTGACCAGCGCCCCCATGAATGCACCCGATTCGGGGGTCATTTCCGGCTGGGGGATGAAATGCAGAAAATAGTTTGATCCAAAGACTACCAACATCAACCCGAAGAGCAGCCTTACTACTAATTGTACTTTGTCCATGATTGTTTATTTATTTGATGATTTTTTCTGGTTGGAAATGGCTTCAGTCAGCCAGGTAAGCTCGTCTATAAAAGTTGCGGTTGATTTTATAAAATGCTCGTCGTTGGGTTGTCCATCTTCATCAAAAGCAGAATTCACCTTTGTCAGTAGATACTTCATAGGAATGGCATAGGCCTTGATGTGCAGGATGAATTTCTGCAAATCGTGGTGTACGTTGATACCTCCCAGGTTACCACCCGATACGGTGAGCAGGCCAATGGGCTTCTTGCTCAACTCTGTATAGAAATAATCAAGCGTGTTTTTCAGCGCACCCGGCATGCTTCCATTGTACTCCGGTGATACGATAACCAAAGCGTCGGCTTTTTTCAGTTTTTCAGAAAACTCTTCCAGGCCTTCTGGCTTTTCATCCAGGTAGGCGATGCGTTCTTCCATTACCGGAAAATTGTAATCGGCCAGGTCGAGGTATTCCACATGGGATACTTTGTCATTCTTCGTCAATTCATTGAAAAGGTACCTGGCTGCTTTTGGTGTTTGCCTGCCCCTACGAACTGATCCTACTATTATTGCAATGTTCATGTCTTATAAAATTGATGGTGATGGATGGTACCACAGGTTTTGCCCCAGTGTGTTATATGGCACCTATCCTTAAACGATTATATGTATTTGTATTACTATTCCTTTTCTTTCCCTTGTCCTGAAGGATTGCCCCTTATTTTATCCAATATCTGGTTCAGGGTCAGTGCTTCTTTATGGGTGATCCTTTCTTTGAAATTTTCTACGTGATCCACTATGGGATCCATTTTTTTCAGTAAGTCAAGCCCTTGTTGCGTGATGAGGATATCCACCATCCGCCTGTTTTCAGCATTGACATTCCTGCTCACCAACCCCATCTTGTCCAGCTTGTCCAGCAACCTGGTGAGATCACCCCTTTTGTTCACCAGTACCTGTCGTATTTCTCCCGGGCATGCACATTTGGGATGCCGCCCCCTGAGTATCCTCAGGATGTTGTAATGCTGGTCGTTGATGCCATACTTCTTGGATATCGACATAAAATTGTCTGTCAACCAGTTGCCGGTGTAGAGGATATTCAACAACGCTTTCTGCCAGTCATCCTGAAAATGGTATTGTTTTATTTCGTCTTCAAGTTTCATAGGCTTAAATATACGTAATTACAAATATCGTAGTTACATAAAAATTAAATCTTTCTACCTTGCCTGGTTTAAACAGACTGGATATGCAAAGCGGCTTGTTATATATTTGTTAATAGACATTAGACCTACCTAGATATGAGTTTCATTTCCAAACTATTTTCTATTTTTTCCTCTTCTTCACCTGAACCTGTAAGAACCGCTTCCGAAATTGGCAATAAATCCTTGAATATTTCGCTCAACTCTCTCGATGGAAGAAGACTAAGAAGCCAATACAAGGATGACTTTCGAGCGACACTTTGGTATGCTTCTCAACGCGATGAAATATGCGTTTATGGCGCAAGGAATGGGAGTCAAAGCACTAAACCCATTGGCGTAATTCCAATACGATTTAAGAGTACTGTTATGCCTTATTTGAATAGAGATGATGAGACTGTTTCTTATAGTGCTCGATTTAATAAGTCAACAAGATTGCTCAGAATCAATTTGAATTACCGGCCAATGAAAGAAATCCTAGAGGAAAGAAGGATTCTGAAAATCGAATCTGAAAAGTCTGAAATCAGGCTAAAAGCTCAGCGAGCAGAACAACTGAAAAGGCCATACGAACTAAAAAATGAGGTTGATCAGGAACTTTATCTTGGATCAAGTACTAAGCTTAAAAGAGTAAGGAAACTAAAGTCCCTAACCATTGGACTTTTAGCAAAAGAGAAATACATATCAGACCGAAAGCTGATAGCAGTCAACCTTTTTGAAGAAGGAGATTTAATTGGCACTTTTAATGCAGATTTCCGCATTATTAGAGCCTTGTATTCGGGGCAAAAGCTGCATATTAAGAATTATGAAATTGGAAGAGAACGCAGTTTCGGTGAAACTCAAACCACAATTTATTTCACCATCTCACCACACGAATAATAGCTGCTGGCATCACGAATCCCTTTTTATGAAAATAAATATTTCAGGAAAGACGATCAGGATTACAAACACCCAACAAAATGATGTGGATGCTATCGTGCAGATCGAAAAGGCCAATAGTGCCTACATTGGGCAAAATGACCATGCCCACCACAACGCACTGCTCACAGATGGCAATTGCCTCCATTTATGCATCAAGACTGTGGAAGACGACAGGTTGGTGGGGCATATCCTTTTATTTGGCGTGGAAAACACCAACAAAGTCCTGGAGTTTAAACGAATAGCGATATCTGAAAAAGGCAAGGGTTTTGGACGGGAGGCTGTGGCTTTGGTCAAAAAGCTCTGCTTCGAACAACTCCGGTTTCATCGTTTATGGCTTGATGTTTTCGATGACAATAAGCGGGCAATAAAACTGTATGAGTCTGAAGGGTTTGTACAGGAAGGATTGCTCAGGGAAAATATAAAAACCGGTACGGGCTATAGGTCGTTAAGGGTTTATTCCATTCTCGAAAATGAATACCTTAAGAAAATAGAATAGTTTTGTCTGTTTCTGAATCGAGCAAAATACAATTATGAAAGCATCTTTAATGTTTCTATTCGTCATAATCTATGCCAATAGTTACTGCCAGGAATCTCAATATTTCACGCCTTACTTTCAGAGCAGGGCTTCAGTTAAAACTGAATATGTAAGGGAATACGACCGCTTGGATTCCGTCTTTATTGTCATGGATTTTGAAAACGATATCCAAACTTCCGTGGGCAAATTTTATGGATTTTCTTCTTCAGAACAGATCGACGAGTTTATCACATATTATAAATTTTTAAAGTTTCCTCAATTCAAAACTGAAAACAACTTCCCATCTTCTTCGGCTGAAGTACTTCACAAATATGATAATGGTAAGGACGAACTTTATACTATTTTAAAAAATGATAGTGTTAAGTATGTTAGGGCTTGGAATCAGAATGGGCGTAATATTTTGAAAAACGGTTCAGGGAATCTTACAATTCAAAAAAGGGATGAAAATATTGAGCAAACCCTGATTTTTCAAGATTCTTTACTCACCTCTGATTTCGATGTGAGACTAGCCAAAAAGGACACAATAATCAATTTGCCTGATTCATTTGGAGAACCCGTATCAGGGTTCGAAAGTTTTTACAAAAAAATTAGCCCTAAGATAAAGTACCCAAGACATGCAAGGAAATCCGGAATAGAAGGCCATGTATATATTCAATTTATAGTTGCCAAAAATGGTAAACTAACGGATTTCGAAGCAAAATCTAATCTTGGTTTAGGTTTTGAAGATCAAGTTATTGAAATTCTCAAATCTGAAGCTCCTTGGATATCCGCTAAATTGAACGGGAAACCTGTACAAACGCAATTCATACTACCTTTTACATTTAGACTAAACTAATAATCAATTTCATAGAAGTAAGTTGAATGCAACATTTAGCCCAAATCAACATCGCCAAGTTGCTACATCCCATCGATGACCCCCGGATTGCAGAATTTGTCAACAATCTTGACCGCATCAATGCGCTGGCCGAGCGCAGCAAAGGTTTTGTATGGCGGTTGAAGGATGAAAACGACAATGCCACCAGTATCAACGCCTTTGGGAATCCTCTCTGGATCATCAACATGTCGGTATGGGAATCGGCCAAAGATTTGATGGACTTTGTGTACAAATCCGGGCATGTGGAAATCATGCGCCAAAGAGGTAAGTGGTTTGAGCCCGCTACCCAAGCCACCATGGCCCTTTGGTGGGTTGCCCCAGGTCATGAGCCGGATGTTGAAGAAGCGAAATCCAAACTGGAATATTTGCGAGCCAATGGTGAAAGTGAAGAAGTGTTTACTTTTAAGAAATTTTTTTAAAAAAACATCAAAATGAAATACAGATTACTAGGAAAAACAGGGATTGAGGTATCAGAAGTAAGCCTGGGCACCTGGCAGCTCGGAGGGCGATGGGGTGAACCATTTAGCGACAAAACCGCAGAAAGCATCCTGAAAGAAGCCATAGATGGAGGTGTAAACTTCATTGATACTGCCGATGTGTACAATGCCGGAATGAGCGAAAAAGCCATTGGAAAAGTGCTGAAATCGAGCAATGAAACGGTATATGTAGCCTCCAAATGCGGACGACAACTCAAACCACACACCAACGAGGCTTATCAGCCAGCGGTATTGCGCGCATTTGTAGAAGACAGCCTGAGCCGCCTGGGCATGGAAAGACTGGACCTCATCCAATTGCACTGTCCCCCAACTGAAGTGTTCTACCGACCGGAAATTTTTGAGCTGTTTGACAAGTTAAAGCAGGAAGGGAAAATTGCGCACCTCGGGGTAAGTGTGGAAAAAGTGGAAGAAGCGCTGAAAGCCATTGAATTTGATAACGTAACTACGGTTCAAATCATCTTCAATATGTTTCGGTTCAGGCCTTCGGAATTATTTTTCGAACAAGCAAAAAAGAAAAACATTGGGGTAATTGTGAGGGTGCCATTGGCCAGCGGGTTGCTGTCTGGGAAAATGACTGCTAATTCCTCCTTTTTAGCCGATGACCACCGTCATTTCAACCGCAATGGAGAGATGTTTGACAAAGGCGAGACTTTTTCCGGTGTGGATTACGCGACCGGCCTGCAAGCTGTGGACGAACTTAAAGAGGTCTTTGCCGGACAATCTCTGGCACAATCTGCCCTGAAATGGGTACTCATGTTTGATGAAGTAAGTACGGTAATACCTGGTGCATCCAACCCGGACCAATTAAAATCCAACCTGGAAGTTTCCGAATTACCCGCCCTCACCAGCCAACAAATGGAAGCCGTGCGAAAGGTCTATGACCAATACATAAAAGCTGATGTGCATGCGCTTTGGTAGGGGGTGAAGAGGGAAGTGGGGAGTTTGGAGTGGGAAGTTGGGAGCGAGAAGTTGGGAGTGGGAAGTTGGGAGTGGGAAGTTGGGAGATAAAAGTAGTTTCTGTTTTCGAACGGAGTTATCGCTTTTTGTAGGTAATAGTAATGTTGTAACTGCCACTCTTTTTGGCTGGTACTTCTTTTTTTGGGGCCTCCTTTACCAGGTTGTACTTTACAGAGGTTTGTTTTGGTGAGGGTAGTTTGAAATGCACCTTGAGTGTTTTCCGGGTGCTGGTTTTCATCCCCCGGTTGATGGCCTTTTCGAACACCAACGACCGAACCAACCGCTCTACCTCCTCATCACATCCATACCCCAGGCCTTTTAGGATATTCACCTTCGTGACATCCCCCAACCCGTTTACGAAATATTCCACCTCCACCGTACCTTCTACACGATTTTCCAGAGCCTCCTTTGGGTATCGTAGGTTTTCATCTACATACCTGGTTAAAGCTGCATTTCCACCAGGGTATTGTGGAGTTTTTAGAAAGTGCTTGGGCTTTTTGGGTTTTCGCATGCGCTGACAATTTCACCAAATTTAAGGATTTAGTGTAGAGCTGATCAATGCTTACGAAGATATTTATTACTTATCTGGAGCTTTACCAAACTTGTAAAGTTTAGTAAAGCTCTCAACATTTCTTAAGGAGTAATCCCTATTAGTTGCATTTATCCTGTAAGTTGGCCATTGAGCCGGGAAAAACAGGTTAGCTTTATCAGCTAAAACTACTGGCAAAATCGGGATATGTCAATCTTTGGAATTTTTATTCTGGTCCTACTGGCACTACTTTTTATTTATGTTTTCTGCAAAGGAATTTATGACCTGATCTTCGAAATCGTTGACTTTTTTTATGGTGATGTCATTCATTTATACTTCCTAAGAAAACCACTGGAACCAAAATACAAATCAGCGATAGCAGAGAATTTTAATTACTACAATCGACTAAAACCAGACAAGAAGGATTTGTTCGAAAGGAAAGTCCAACGCTTCATAGATAGCAAGATGTTTAAAACGGGTCATGACCTGGACGAACTACATACCGATATGATTGCCCTCGTGAGTGCTACAGCTGTTCAAGTTACTTTCGGTTTTCCAAGAATATATCTCAAGCACTTTAAGATTATTTATATGTTTTACGATGCTTATCAATCCCGGCATACAGGACATTATCACTATGGTGAGGTAAACCATCACGGAAGCATAGTTTTGTCCTGGAAAAATTTCGTTTTCGGGTTGCACGATGAAACAGATGGCCGCAACCTTGGCCTACACGAAATGGCCCATGCACTTAAAATAGAAAACTCTATCAGAAACAAAGAATACGGTTTTTTAAACCACAGTGCCTTAATGAATTTTATCGGGGAAGGGCGTTGGGAAATGCACCGTATGCGCCAAGGTCAGTCAAATTTTTTCAGGGAATACGCCACCACAAACGACCATGAGTTTTTTGCTGTGGCCATGGAATGTTTTTTCGAGCAACCTAAGGAGTTTAAATCCCATAATGCCAAACTTTATGGATGCATGTGCCAAATGCTCAATCAGGATCCTTTGAAATTAAGTATTTGATGTGAAACAGATATAACTTTCGTATGCGCTAATGGGTATAGAGCTGTTCAATACTTGTGAAGCCATTTATCACCTATCTGGAGCTTTACCAAACTTTAAAAATTTAGTAAAGCTATAGGAATCAATCGCGAACCCAAACTGGCTGGGTGAAAGCACCGTTTGCAGCCACATCCCAAACTTCGAAACGAACCCAATCCTTGTCCTTCAGGTCCAGGCCAATGGTGAATTTTTTACTACCAAAAGCTTTCGTGTCTTTCAAGTCTATCCTCTTTCTGTAAACTTTGCTGCCGTCACCCGACACCACCTCCATATAATTCAGCGGAAAAGTCCAATCCACCTGTGCTTCGAGTTGTGCGGATAGTCCCTTTTTCCGCTTCAGTGTGCCCCCACTTTCTACCCCGTTGATCGCAAAGGAGGAAAAATAGACTTCTCCCGTGCTGACAAAAAACTCTCCATTTCGCAACGCATCCGACACAGGCTGCCAGCCTTCTTCAAATTTCGGTAGTTCTTCCAATTTGATGTAGTTGACATTCATGGCACCATACAGTTCATAGTCATTCTGAATGTCAAACACATCCACTTCTCCTATTACCTGCTTGCCCGCCCCCCAGTTGGACATGTCATCCAGAAGGCCCAGCACCCTCGACCCCATGTTTTCCTCAGACAGATCAGCAGGCATGTGCTTCCAGGCAGCCCCAAGGTAGTGGCTCGATTTGAAAAATGGCATCTCTTTGTAGGCATCCGGGTAGCCTGTTGACCCCTTTATGCGGGCATGTGCCACCCACATTAGCCCGTTTTCTTTTTCGAACAGCTCCAATACATCTTCCTGGCTACCTACGTGATATACTTTTCCAAATTCCTTAGATTTTTCCACAAATGGCTTGCTATCAGGCTTATTCAAAACCCAGTAAACAGGCTTTGGGAAAAAGCTCATCCAATGGCCACCCAGGTGCACATTGGGCTCCTCACCAGGCAATAGCAAAAACTCCTTTGTTGATAACCTCTCGCATTCTTCATGCATGGTTTGGAGCTGGGCAAGTCTTTCTGTGGTTTCCAAACCAGGGGTTCGTCCGTTATGAAATTCTCCCAGGTGCACTATATCAATACCAATCTTTTTGAAGAATTGGACAAATTCCGGGTTTTCAAGCCCTGTAGGGATCCCCGTAGTGTTTTGCTCCTTTTGCTTTCTGATAAAATCCAAACTATGCTCCACATGGTAGTGGCTGGTAAACTTCTTGTACCCCGGTATATCCACAAAGCGGTCCCCATGTGTGAATTTTTTGATGGCCTCCAGTGTGTTTTCAGCGCTGGAATTATTGACATACAGAAACATCCCCATCTTCTGGACTGTTACGGGAGGAGCATTGAGCCAGGGTACCTGTCGGCGGTCGCCAAATATCGGCTGCCTTACTCCCCAGCCATAGCCATTGAACATATCGAGGTAGTTCTGCCCGGACCAATTGTAGCCATAGTTGCCAACCCCATCCAAAGGAGGCAGGAAACGGTGCGGGGCAGCAAAGGTGGCCACCGATCCCGTTTCTGATTCCGCGATTATGGCCCGGAAACGAGTGGTTTTGGGAGTGGCAAATTCGTGATTGGCCGTTTGTTGCACGAATTCATCCTTGCCATTTTGCCAACAAATGGTTGACGGTTGATCAGACAAGGTAGAAAGTCCGGCATGGTACAAATACGCTCTTGCCTCCTGATCAGTGGCCAAGGCTGCCTCCATGTGGGCAAGTGCACTGCCACTGTAAAAAGTAAAATCCAATGAGCCTTTAAACTCGCCCGCTTCCAGGCCCGAGAACGACAGGGTGGTACGCTGGCCAACGCTTGACACTGTTACCGCAGACATGTTTATCACGGCCTTCTGAACCTGATAGGGTTTCTGGTAGGGGTAGTCAAAAAACACCTGCCAGCCATGGCGTTTTTCAAGGTCTCTTTCTCCCAGAAATATTGCATATTCTGGTGTCAGGTCTTTGAAAATTGGCACCTCATTTCCATTTTCGGATATGCCAATGGCCTGGATCATAGCTGCCTGTGGCCGCATGGATTTTTTTTCTTTGGTGGGCTGTATCCTAAATTCCATAAACGCAGACTCGCCCGCAGCAGGCCATTCCACTCTCAAGATGTTTTCGTCAACGGCTACCAAGATTCCATTGGAAGGATCGTAGCTGGCCAGGTCAACCGGCACCTGCTGCGCAAACACCTGGGAAAATGAAACCAGCGCCAGGAAAATTGTGATGTGCTTTTTCATAGTGTGTGTTTTGGTATCAGGTCTGAAATACTTTAAAGGCAAACCCCAATTTATCCAATTAAAAAGAAAACCGGTACGTTGTTGCTGAGCCGTACGTTTCACCCGGATTTAAAACCACCGAAGGGAAATGGCCTTGATTGGGCGAGTCGGGGAAATGTTGGGTTTCCAGGCAAAAACCGTATCTGAATTTATAAATACTGCCATTTTTTCCCATTAAAGTTCCATCCAGAAAATTCCCCGAATAGAACTGAAGACCAGGCTCTGTAGTATATACCTCCATTTTCCTACCCGAATCTGGTTCCAAAACTTTGGCAGCCAATTCCAAAGGTTGACCTTTTTTATTCAAAACAAAATTGTGATCGTATCCCCCACCAAATTTCAACTGTTCGGTCTCCTGATTAATCCTGCTGCCAATAGCTTTTAGTGCCCCAAAATCAAATGGAGTGTTTTTCACCGGTCTGATTTCCCCGGTAGGGATCAGTGTATCATCTACAGGGGTAAAATTGCTGGCATTGATCATCAGCTCGTGATCAAGGATACTACCGTTTCCGGCACCCCTGAGGTTGAAGTAGGTATGATTGGTGAGGTTGACAATAGTACGCTTGTCTGTGGTAGCTTTGTAAGCGATGCTCAACTCATTGTTGTTGTTGAGGGCATATTCGACAGTCACTTCAAGGTTTCCCGGATATCCCTCTTCCATATCCTTACTGATGTAGGATAAGCTTAAAGCAGCCTTGTCTGGTTTGGTTTCTGCTGTCCATAGCACCTTGTCAAAACCTTGCAGGCCTCCATGCAGGTGGTTGGGGCCATTGTTAACGGCCAAAGTAAACTCCCGGCCATCCAGGGCAAACTTACCTTTTCTGATCCTGTTGCCATATCGGCCTATGATAGCTCCAAAATAAGGATGTTCTTTGGTGTAATCCTCCAAATTGTCAAAGCCCAGTACTACATCTATCAAATTGCCCTGCTTGTCCGGCACCAATATGGAAGTAATAATCCCTCCATAATTGGTGATTTTCACCACCATTCCATTCTGGTTGGTAAGGGAGAAAAGCTCCACGGCACTACCGTCTGATAGTTGTCCAAAACCAGTTTTTGATACACTAAGGCCATTACCTCCAGCCGATACTTGGTTCATAAAAAACAGGTTAATAAGTATCACTGCCGATAATCGGAGCATTTTTTTACAATTCATCATTGATCTCAATTCTTTACCTGTGGTTTTATCTGGATGGAATGTTTAGTGGCACACCTTTGCCTACCGGTTTGCCAAACACCGGCCTGCCGTCATCTCCCCATGTAAACTTTTGCGCCCTTGGCGACCTTCTGGGGCCACATCCAAACCCTGCCTCATCGTTGGCATGGTAGAGTATCCAGTCTTCTGTGCCATCCGGGGACTTAAAAAATGAGTTGTGCCCGGGTGCATATACCCCATTTTCGGGGGATTGTGAAAAGACAGGGGTTTTAGACTTAGTCCAATTGCCTGGACTCAACAAATCGGCATCTTTTGAAATGGCGAGCATTCCCAACGAATAGTTGTCCGTCCAGCATCCACTGGCCGAGTATATCAGAAACAAGTTTTCTCCATGTTCTAAAATCTGGGGGCCTTCGTTTACATACACATAGTATGGTTTTCCATCGTTGTACAGGGTTCCGTTGCGTTCCCAGTCGTACTCAGGGCTCGACAGCTTCACTCTATCGCCTTGCACCGTCCAGGGGTTTTTCATTTTGGCAATGAAAATATCCTGCCTCCCATTCTTTTCACCTTCCCAACCCGACCAAACCATGTACAATTGCTTTTGATGTTTGAATACCGAGCCATCAATCGCCCAATTGTCTGTCATACCCTTTATTTGTCCCAAAAATTCCCATTCATCTACTATCGGGTTCCTCTTGTTGCGAAGCACATACATCCTGTGGTTGTCGTTGTTGCCATCATCTGCGGCAAAATAGGCATACCATACACCATCTATATAGTGAATTTCAGGAGCCCACAGTTCTTTCGAATATTCCTTACCAGAAGGTGGTTGGAAAATCGTTTTTTCCTCCGCTTCCTTCAAATTGGCCAGGTTGTTCGTTTTCCAAATCACGATTCTGTTTTGCATACTATGGGTATAGTAGTAGTAGCCATCTACATAGATACTCCAGGGGTCTGGCCCGGATGGGAGCAAAGGGTTGGTGAACGTTTCCTGAGGAAATGCATCTACCTGGCACCCAGAAATGACAATGAGCAGTAATAACTTTCTAAAGGTCATAGTTTCCAAGTTTCAACCTATTTTTTTCCTGTCAAAGTTTTGATGACATCCACTTCTTCTTCGCTGAAAACCGATCCGTCTTTGCGAAAAATGTCATGGAACCAAACCTTGGGCTCTTCTCCACCCGGCATTGGTGTATCCCAGGCATAAATGGTATTGGACTTGCCGGCTACCAACCCCCAATTGTAGGCCGCCACATTGTTTTCTTTGAGTATGGGCATGATGTCCTGAAAAGTGCTGTTGCGTGTCCTGGCCATGTACTCGGTACAAAGCATGGGTTTGCCATAAGCTTTTAGTGTATCTATCATGTGGGCATGTTTTTCCTTCGACTCATAGTTGTGGTATGTGATCACGTCCGAATTGGCCAACTGGTATTTGTTCAGGTCTTTGAGTTTGCTGTTCCAAACACCAACAGACAAAGGCTGGCTGGGGTTGACTTCACGCCCCCACTGGAATACTTTTTCCAGCAATGGCATAGACTTGTTGCCATACCCTGAGTTTCCCGGCTCGTTGTACAAGTCCCAAAGCACAATGCGCTTGTCTTTTGCAAAATGCCCCATGACATCCTTCACATATTTTTCCAAACCTGCTACGACAGATGGCTGGTCGTAAATCAACTGTCCAGGGTCTTGTACCCATCCGGAATTATGCACTCCTGTTTTTGGTGCTGGCTGTGTGCCCGCCTCGTAGGTGGAGTTCCAGCAGTCGTCAAAAAACACAAACATGGTAGCGATCCCGTGACTGTCCGCTATTTTGAGGTATTCTTCCACCCGGTTTTTAAAGCCTTTCGGGTCTTGCTCCCAGGCCAGATGGTGCAGGTACACCCTCATGGAATTCAGCCCGATTTCCCCGGCCCATCCGAGCTCGCGATCTATCGTTTCCACATCAAAGGACTCAGCCTGCCAGGTCTCCAACTGGTTGATCGCCGAACTGGGGTTGAAATTCCCACCTCTTAACCAACCCCATTGCTTATACCATTGATTGGCTTTTTTCGCTGACCATGGCCCCCTAAGTTCTTTTTTCTTCTCTTCATGACCTTTTGCCTGATCTCCGGCCTTCTCCTTTTGTATAAAATTGGTAAAAAGCACCAGTGCAGCTGACATGGCAAGCATGGAGCAAAATAATCTCGTTTTCATAATATTGTAATTAATTTTTTGTTTGATTGAGTTAAAAAAAGATGTGCCGCTGGCATCTTATACTAGCCGGGACATGGTTATTATACAGTCTGATTACCTCAAATACTCTTCGTTGATCCTTATTTTCCCAACCTTCTGATAAGTAAAGCTTCCACCATTCAACGCAGTTTCCGTTCTTTTATCTGGGTACAGGGAGATCAGTGCACTGACAATCACCAGATTTTTTATGATATACTGACCCGTTAGTGTAAGTGACAAGGGTACCTGGTTGAAAGTAGCCTCCGACACTACAATGAAAGGCATGAAGGTGCCTGCCATATGAATGAGTGCTGCGGCAATAGTATAGCGTGGGCAAATTCCAAAAATCAAGAAGGCTCCAATTAAGGTTTCCCAAAATGCCAGCATTCCATAGGCCGTGGCATTTGATAAAACCCCACCTGTTAGTAGTGAAATGGTGTCTTTTGCCAGTTCTTCGGCAGGCCCCAGGTCAGGGAAAAATTTCAGTAGGCCAAACCATAAATAAACTACCCCGATGCTAATACGCACAAACGTATGCCTGCCTACCCTATATTTTTTAATGAACCCCAGCATTTACGTTGTAGGTTTAGTTCCTAAAATAGTAGTAATTCGCTTCCAGCCTGATTATAGGCTAACACCTGTACAGCTCCTTTCCAGGAGTACAATTGGAAATTTGAATGAAACGTAAGAAAACCACCCCGGGAAATTTTCCGGGGTGGTTCTTGTCAAGTCCGTTTAAAGGTTCATCTTTTCAGTAGGTGAAAAAATCATGTCATCCACCCCTGCTATCTTCACCCCAACGCTCGCAAACACATAATCCTGGGCGGGCACCAAATCAGGTACCTGGGCACTCAGGCTTACGGCATTGATGTCGGTAATATCCCCCATCTGGATGGTTGATGTAGCCACATTGGTTTGCGAATTGGCAAACTGCGTTTTGCTGATGTACAAGGTCACCCTTTCTATGTTTTTGGCATCTGAGCCGGCGGCTATTTGTTCCAATGCAAAATCACTGGATACCGTACCGCTGCTGATAGACAAGCTAGCATTTTTGATAACCCAGTAAGGCACTACCTCAATGTTGAGGGAAGCACTACCCCTCAGGTTGATGTTGATCGGGGAAGTTTCACTGCCCCCTGTTTCCAGGCTCACAAAAGGCCCTTGTCCGCTTGGGATCACCATTTTGTACTCACCATCAAACAGCAGGTGTGAAAATGCCCCGTCCTTATCGAAATTGCTGCCCAGGGCTCCTGTTTTACCAAATCCATCCTGATAAAGGTCAAAACTTACCCGGTTTGGCTCCAGGTGCAGGGGTGTTCCCTGATAAACTATCTGACCAGTCAAAAGAGACTTGGGTGGCTCCACATTGTCCAGCTCGCATGATACCAGCGTGGTACCCAGAACGAATAATATTATATATTGAAATATGGGTTTCATAATTTCTATGTTTAATACTTACACATTTATTGATTCGGTTGCCTGGTCAACTTGGGGTTGTTGTTCAGTATATCGTTGTTGATGATACTGTAGTAATTGCCCAGCTGCCAGTTGTCTGCGCCCGTCACCCTGTTAGACAATACTTCTTTATAAATCCATTTGCCATGGTTTGGGGAAGCAGGGTCGAAAATCTTGTACGGCCATAAACCCCAGGGTTGTGTACTCCTTTTTGTGGCCAGCCCAATGTCAGACTTCAGCCCATTGAGCGTAACAGGCGTACCATCAAATATCTGATGCGCAATCCTGAAGCGCTTCAGGTCCATAAAATACTGTCCTTCCAGGGCAAACTCGACCCTGCGCTCATGCACGATGCGATCGAAAGTGATGTCTCCGGCCACCAACGGAATGGTGAAACCGGCACGTTCCCTTACCTGGTTCATAAAACCTGCCGCTGCTGCCGGGTCTCCGAGTTCGAACGAGGCTTCCGCTGCTATCAACAAAATTTCAGCATAACGGAATTGAATCCTTGATACTTCGCTTTGGGTTCCTCGTCGGCCTGAACCTGGTGCCGGATCGAGGTACTTTCTGGTATAGAAACCCGTCACTGCATTTTGAATCCTGCTGCCAATCGGGCCATCAAAACCCACAACCTGCTGCGCCTCAGTAGCCCCGGGCACGTCATCCCTCAGCTGTCCACGCTCATCTCCTGCTATAACTGATCCATCGGATAGCTGCAAGCCTGCAAAGATGTCCACTGGTCGGGATTTGAATGAAGAACCAGGCAGGATAACTGTTCCTCCCAGACGGGCGTCCCTATTGGCAAAAATGTCTTCCTGATTGTCGTAATAGATGGGATCGCCACTGCCATCTACTGTGGCCAGCGGGGCAAAAGTATTGTCGAGCAACTCAAATGACTGCACCAGGTTGAGGGAAGGCACCAATGCCCCTCCTTCTTCTTCCTCTGCACCAAAGCGGGGCTGGTTTACAATGGTAAAACCATGTGTCCGGAATTTGAGTTTGTATTCTTCCATGAAAATAATTTCAGGATTGGCATCACTGTCGTAGAACAGTGCTGCAAAATTTTCCTGCAAGTTTCCGGGGTTTTTCTTATACAGTGCATAAGTACCGGCAGAGCCGTTGATTACTTCAGTGGCTGCATTGAGTGCTGTTGTATAATACGCATCTGCCCTGGATGCCGGTATTCCTATTTCACCCGCTGGCAGGGATACCGATGGGGTATTGGCCCCATATTTGGCCAGTGAACCTGCGTAAACAGCCGCCTGTGCCTGCATGGCCAACGCCGCTCCCATAGACGCCCTGGATTTGCTCTCAGGATTTGCCGGAAGCAATGATTTTAAATCTTCGGCTTCCGAAATCACAAAATCATATATCTCCTCTTCCGTAGAACGCGGCACCTGTAGGTAAGAAGGATCGCCGCTGAAATCATAGGTTTGGGACTCCAAAATGATAGGAACCCCACCATACAATTTGGCCATCTCCAAATAGTACAATGCCCTCAAGAACCGGGCTTCCGCAGTAAAAGTGCTTTTTACATTGTCCGGAATAGGAGAATCCACAATGCGCTCCAAAAACAAGTTGAGCTCCCTGATGTAGGTATAGTCCCAGGTGGTCCAGTAGTTGTTGATCCCACCAAACGGCCATGTGTTGTTGGTGTGCCACCTGGCTGTGAGGTTGTCGTTGGACGACACGAATACTTCATTGAAATCTGAAAAGCTCTGCCAATCGTTCAGCCGATAGACAGAAAACTGCCGGTCGTACAGGTTGGCCAGTATAGACAATACCTGATTCTGGTCTGTAAATGCCTGTTCGGTGCTGATTACCTCTACAGGAGGCCTGTCCAGAAAGTCGGTATCCGATTCACAGGAACTGATGAAACTGATCAGGATTGTGAGGAAAATTATATTAATATTTTTCATAACTATTCTAGTTTAATGTTTTACAACGTCAGGCTAACACCCATACTCAGTACCCTATGCTGCGGATATTGCAATCCATTGGTATCTCCTACCTCCGGGTCAATGTTATATCGCTTCACATTGTGGAGCGAAAACAGGTTGTAACCGTTGAAATAAATCCTCGCCTGCCTGATTTTCACCCTTTCGGATATTTCAGCAGGGATGGTATAGCCAATCTGCAATGTCCTGGCCCTGAGGGCCGTTACATTCGTCAACCAAAAATCCGAACGCTTGTTTACTGAGCTCAATCCGCCCTGATTGAACCTGTTGGGAGGGAAATATCCCGGTATCCAACGGCTGTCCAGGTCGTATGGGTCTTCCCTGTGCCATGCATCCATCAGATGAAGTGCTATGTTGCCCCCATTGGCCCTGAAAGCACGGCTCAATTCGTTTTCTGCAGTAAATGAATATCCAGACGATAAGGAGAAATCCATGGCAAAATCGAAACCTTTCCATCCCAGCGTGAAGCTCAAACCTCCGTTGATGATGGGCAAATTGGTGCCATGACCGATCGGTCGTTCGTCAAATCCATTGATCTGATTGTCACCATTGACATCCTGATAGATCAAATCCCCTGGCAGCAATGTTTTGTTGCCCTGGCCATCTACATCCACCGGGTAATTGTTGATTTGGTCCTGATCGGCAAACTGGCCTATCACCTGATATCCCCACTGAATATTCTGCAGCCTGTTTTCCCTCGAACTTCTGTACTCATCCCAGGAATTGAAGAATATGGGATTGTAGGAAGAAAGGAATTTGCTTCTGGCGTAGGATAGGTTGCCGCCAACTTCAAATGTGATTTCGTTGATCTTGCCACTGTAGGCCAATGAAAATTCACCTCCAAACTGCTTGTCACTTTCCACGTTTTCATCGGGCAATGAGTAGCCAAGTTCGCTTGGTACCACTATATCAAACTTGCGCCCCCTCAGGCCTGTCCTGGTCCTGTTGAAATAGTCGATGCTACCAGTCAATCTATCGTTGAACAAGGCAAAATCAGCCCCAATGTTGAAAATCTTACTCTTAAACCATGTGAGGTTATCTATCGGGTTTCCTTTGTCCTGGGTGCCTACTACCGGGTCGCCATTGAGAATGGCCGTACCCCTGTTGTAATTGTACCCGGCAAGGTAGTCATAAGGCCCAATACCAATATCATCGTCTCCCAGTACACCGAAAGATGCACGTATTTTCATGTTGGTCAGTATATTCGACCCCTCGAGGAATGACTTCATAAATTCCTCTTCGGTAATCCGCCATCCCACAGATGTAGATGGGAAATATCCCACCCTTTTGCCCGGGGCAAATTTCCAGGATGCATCCCTTCTGCCGGAAAATTCAAGGTAGTATTTGTTGGCGTAGCTGTAATTGAGCCTCAGGATATAGCCTAGACGTGCTATTTCATTGTCCTGATCGTTGTAGTCCACCACATCGTTGAAGTATATCAATGGCAGGATGTTCGTTTTGGGTACGGACCTGACGAAGGTACCCCGGAACCGCTCCTCAAACCTTTCAGCCAAAAACAGGGCGCCCACCTCGTGTTCACCAAATACATTGGAATAGTTCAAACCGATTTGGGTATTTATCTTCTGTATTTTATCTACATTCCTTTGTCTCCAGGGGTTGGAGCTTCCTCCTGTTACCCGGTATTCTTCATCCTGTGTATCGGTAGCTTCAAAGTAGGTATAGGCATCATAGGTATATTCGTGCACGTCCAGTTGGCGTTCTTCGTTGCTCAAAGAATAAAGGCCCCTGGCGGTCAGCCCTTCCACTCCCGGGATTTCATATTCTGCTGTGGCATTGGCCTGGGCAAACTTCCTGTTGTCCCTTAAATATCCTCCCAAACCAAAGTTGTTGTATGCCCAGTTGGTTTCGTTGTGTTTGATGTCGTTGAGAAAGTTGGGGTTGTCGTTGGCGTAGGGTCGTTCCCAGGGCAAATTCCTCAAGATGGCATATTTCGGCAACCAGTAGTCGTCACCACCTGGAATCCCGGGGTTTTCGGTAGTTTCCGAGTAGCCGTTAATGCCAAGTCCTACTTTCAGCCGGTCGCTTATTTGTGCATCTATATTACTGATGATGTTGTACCGGCCATAGTCAAATTCGTCTCCCAAAACAGAGTTGCTGTAGTTGCGGTTTCCTGCAAAATAGTAATTGATCTTGTCCGTACCACCTGATGTACTGATGTTGATCTGGGTGGTTGGTGAGTTTTTGTTGAGTATGAAGTCGGTCCAGTCGAAACTTTGAAAACCCCTTTCCGTGCCTTCCTGGTACTTGGCCAGGTCTTCGGGGGTAATATTGGAAGAACCAAAACCGTTCACATCAGCCTGCACTTTTTGCAAAGCCCACTCATAGGAACTGTTGGTTACTTTTGGAAAAGCCACCCAACTCTGAAAGCCGCGGTTGATGTCGATGTTCACTACATTCTGGCTTCCCTTTTTTCCCCTTTTGGTGGTCACTACCACTACACCATTGGCTGCCCGTACCCCGTAGATAGCAGCAGAACCATCTTTCAGGATGGAAATACTCTCTATGTCTGCAGCAGCGAGCCTGTTGAATTGCTTCTCATCCTGCTGGATACCGTCGATTACATACAGGGGGTTTCCCATGTTACGAATCTGGATGCTCGCACCGGCACCCGGACGCCCGTCCCTTTGCCTAAAGGCCACACCAGGTAATTTTCCGGCCAATCCGGTACTTACGGAAGTACCTCCGCCTTTTACCCTTCCAAAGTCTTCATTGTCGATGGTAGAAATAGCCCCGGTGATGGACTCTTTCTTCTGGGTACCATAGGCCGTCACTATCACTTCTTCCAGCGCCAGGATGTCTTCCAATAGGGTCACATTCAGTTCGCTTCTGTTTTGTAGGGGGATTTCCTGGGTGGTGTGCCCGATAAAGGAAAATGTGAGCGTGTCTGTCGGGCTGTTCACATTGAGCGAGTAAAAGCCATCTATGTCTGTGGTGGTGCCAATGGTGGTGTTTTTTATTACCACTGTCACCCCAATAAGTGATTCTCCTGCTTTGTCCACAACCCGCCCGGAAATAGGCACATCCAGGGCTTCATCTACCCTAAAATTGCTATCAACCGGCTGTGTGAAGGACACTGAAATGGTATTGTTGACCTGCTTGAAATACAATTCAGTTTGCTTAGACACTTCATAGAGGATGTCATAGACAGAGCCATTGTTGTTGGACAATTTTACATTCCGTAGTTTTTTGATGTCCTTGCCATTAAAGGCGAATTTGTAGTGGGTTTTAGATTCAATATCCCTGAGGATACTGGACAACTTGCCCTCATACGAATCCAAAGCTACGGCCACCTCCTTAGTACTTTGAGCTTTCTGTGCGTTGGTATCATTTGCCAGCAGCAGGTTCAGGCAAATGCTATTAATAGCCACTATAAGCATTGTATACTTCATAATGTTATACAATTGATGTATAATTTTATTTTTCATATCTTTGTATTTATTTAATTAAAATAGTTTAGGGCTTGTTTCTTGGGGATTCCTGAGAAAAATATCCAAGGGCCAAGCCAATCATGATAGTAACATTTCTCAAATGTTACTATCTTTTTTTATGTCAGTTTTTATCCAAATTGATACCTCCTTTTTTACTTGTAAGATATTTTCACTTCGTTACCTTTTAGTTTATAATCGAATTTCATGGTAAACCCTATGGACAGCAGTACACTGTTCAGGTCCATGTTCTCAAACTCTCCTGAGTAGTCCCAGGCCAGGGATGATTTGTTTTTCACATCAATGTCCACATCGTACCAGTTTTCCAGGTAGTTGAACACCTCTTGCTCATTGGCCCGTTTGAAGACAATGGTTTTTTCCTTCCATCCAAGGGTAAGGTCAGGATCAAACCTCCCCTTGGTTACTTTCCTGCTTTTTTTATTGTACCTCAGGTCTTCCCCAGGTACCAAAACAGATGTGGATTCCTGCTCGCTGGCGTTGTTGAGCACCAGTACTTTACCAGTAGCCAGGGCCACATGGATTTCATCTTGTTGTCTATTGATGTTGAAGGAAGTGCCCAGGGCTATGGTAGAGAGGTTTCCTGTAATTACCTTGAAGGGGTTGTCAGGGTCTTTGGCCACTTCGAAAAAAGCTTCACCCTCCAAAAAAACAGTCCTGTTGCCTGCGGCAAATTTTTCGGGATAGGTAAGCTTGCTGTTGGAATTTAAAATTACCCGGGAGCCGTCCTTCAAGTAGATTGTAGATTTTTGTCCCCTTGTATTTATTTTATCCACCATTGCCACCTTCGCCGGGTCACCTGCCTGACCGGCTTCCTGCATGTTGAAAATCGCAAGGCCAAAAAGTGTGCCTACAAGTAAAGCAACAGCTGCTGCCCAACGCCTTGAATTGCTCCAGAATTGCTTATCACCATCATTGTCGGAAGAATGGTTGGTAGTTGTCCCTATCGGAATGGTTGGGGTGTCTTTTTCCATCAGGTCGTTGTTGGCGTGTTGTTTCAGGGCCAACCACAGGGCATCCACCTCATCGTCGTGCAATTGGTTGTATTCCAGGGGAAAATCCCTCAACCTTTTCTTGGCTTCCTTCACTTCTTCTATCTTCTCTGGATTTTGCCTTATCCAGCTTTCCCAATAGCTATTGGAGCTTTCGTTGGGGTTGGCTACCCAATCCCTGAACTCGGGGTTGAGGATAAGGTCGCTGGCTGTATATGATGAATAACTCATGGATAATTCTGTTTTATACTTTAGTATGCACCCTACTGGTCCTATCTATCCAAAAAATCTGTTCTTTTTTTGAAAGCAATAAACAAAGTAGCTAAACAAGGGTTTTGAGGCGTGAAATGGCCTTCCAAACGAGGGTGTAAACCGAATCCACACGCATGGACATCAGGCTGGCTATCTCATCGTAAGACAAGCCCTCGTAAAAAGACAATGTGATGACTTCCCTTTGACGTGAAGTGAGTTTGGCGATTGCCTGCTCAATTTTTCGTTTGTTGAGTACGATTTGCTGTTTGCGAATGATCTCCTCTTCAAAAGGAAAGGAGATGAGTTTGTTGTAAATGGCCATCTGTCCGTCCATTGGCTTTGTCTTTTGGGCCAATGTTTTTGAATGGTTCAGCTTATACCGCAGGGCTTTGAACAGGTAATATTTGATGTTGTCGGTGGCAGATAAATTTTCCCTGGACTTCCAAATTTCCAGAAACAATTCCTGGATACAATCCTTGACCATGGCATCATCCTGTGATATGCTCATGCCGTAATTGAAGAGGTCTCTTACTTTGCTGCGGTATATAAATTCGTAGGCTTCAATATCCCCGGATTTGAATTTATCCCACAACGGGCCTTCCCCTTCATCTGATATTTTACGACTGATATTCAACATACTTTCATCAACTGGCTCGTTGTTTTTTGAAGCGTAATTTGCAATTTAGGGAGTATGGCCATGTCTTGTCGGGGTTCTGTTTTATATCTTTTTAAAAACCAGGCAGATTGCAGTTACATCTTTCATTTGTCCAATTTATCCCATTTAATTGCGGTATCAGGCAATATCTGGTCATAGTACTTTTCTTTTATCCCCCTTAAAATCTACAATGGTCACCTCCGCCATATTTTCATCGATAGCCAACGTGCGGGCAGACTGGGACAAAAAGGTAGAGCCATAGTAAAATTCAATCCTGCGTTTCGACCTGTCCTTGCACAGTACCTCCGCATAAAAATCACCCGCATTCAGGCTGACCTGTCGGGTTTTTCCAGTGTTTTTAGCCCTTTTCAACTCATGCACCCTCAGGATGTCCTGGTTTTGTGAGGTAAGCACCAAATGTTGGCCTGATGCCGATTGGAGCCTTACCATGGCTTTGGCGTCCCCTTTCACAAGGAAGCCACTTTCTGCAGTTTTCATTTTGGTAAAATTTCCTTTTCCATCCCCTTTCAAACACAACCCCATAAATGCGTCATGCCGGCCTGCTATTGGTTCTATGCCATAGTCATTGCCGGCCATCAACAGGTCGAGATGCCCGTCACCATCCACATCCAGGCTCATCATGCCGTAGATGGGTGCCAGCTGCGCCTCCAGCGGCAAAGAGCGGATATCAAACTTGCCCCCACCCAGGTTTTCTATATAGGCAGAATTCAAGTAATTGGCCGTCATCATAATGGCATCCCTCCTTTCCTCCAGGCCCCACATGTCGTTCATGGTGGCCATACCGTAGGATTTATAGGTAGGGTACTTCCTCCTAATGGAGATGGACTGCCGAATGAGGTCGTCGCGTGTGTGGATGGGAAAGGGCTTTCGGGTATCGTCTTCGGCCTTCATATAGCAAAACACCATCGCATCAATTTTCTCATTGCCGTCTATGTCTTTGGCCAGGATGGTCATTGGCTCCTCAGTTGTTGCCTTGAAACTGGAATTGAGCCCGAGATTGCCCGCTGCGAAATCTATGTCGCCATCATTGTCAAAATCTCCGGCAACCAGGCTGTTCCACCATCCCCTGTAGGCGTCTATCCCGTTTGTTCTATCGATCGTGAACCCATGGCCATTGTTCTTTAAAAAAGTCACGGGCATCCACTCCCCTACTAAAACAAGGTCCACTTTTCCATCCAAATCGTAATCGGACCATAAGGCATCCGTGATCATCCCAAGGCGTTGGAGTGCGGGACAGTACTTCTGTGTAGCATCCACAAAAGTACCCGCCTGATTTTCCAAGAGGTAACTTTCAGGGGCCACCGGGTACTTGCCAGAGACAGAGCGTCCGCCTACAAATAAGTCAAGGTCGCCATCCGAATCGAAATCTGCCGCCCTTACGCAAGAACCATTGGACAGCTCTTTGGGGAGTGCATTGGCATCTCTGCGAAATCTACCCCGACCATCGTTGATGTACAGCCTGTCCTGGCTGGTAGGGTGGCCAGGAGGCAATTCGTAGCTGCCACTTACCACATACAAATCCAGGTCACTGTCATTGTCTGCATCAAACAGCAACATGCCTATATCTTCTTCAGAGGGCTTTTCCCCTCCCAGAAAGCGCCTGGAATCTTTGGTAAACCTGCCGTTGGCATCTTGCATAAAAAACACGCCTGCCTGGCCTGCCGGGCCACCAATATAAAAATCATCATAGCCATTGTTGTCCACATCGCCCACCGCTATGCCTGGGCCATATTGGCTAAGTTTATGGGGAAGTGTGGGCTGTATGTTGTAGTCTATGGCATCTTTTTCTTCATGCCTGTATTGGATGCCGTATTTTGAAGCTACATCCTCCAGATAAGATTCCCTTTTGGGATACTGTGGGTGCACAGCAGATGAGCTGGCGTCCCGGTGTACTAATTGTATGGTTTGGTTCACCTTTACCTGTTGCAGTAGCTGGCTCCTTCCATCGGGCCAATCAACGCGCAGAGAATCTATAACCTGAACTTCGCCCAGTCCAAAATGTGCCCTGTTGTCGGTAGTGGACAAATACCCCCTGATGGGATAGTGCTCATACACCTGATGACTACCTGCATAATAGACACTTACCTTTGCTCCTGTTGCCCCGGTATTCGGAAGACTGCCCTCCAGCAGCACCGAAAGGTAACTCACAGGAGTTTGACCTGCTGCATCGTTCAGTGTATTTTGATAAATAAAGGCCGGGTCGTTGATGTTGTTGACTACCAGGTCCAGGTCTCCGTCATTGTCCAGGTCCGAATAGGTGCCCCCGTTGGAAAAGGAAGGAATGTGCAGTCCCCAGGATTTGGTGCTGTCTGCAAACATGAGCCCGTTGGAATTTTTGAAGGCATAATTGGAAGACTTCACTATTGGAAAGTACTTCTCGACCATTTCCAGCGAGGCGTCAGTTTTGCCCCCGTAGTTGCCCTGGCCATTGTCGTACACAATATAGTCCAGGTCTGTAACGTCCCGGGGAAGGCCATTAGTAATGATGATGTCACGCAGGCCGTCATTGTCGAAATCAGCCACCAACGGCCCCCAGCTCCAGTCTGTCTGATATACCTCCGCCATAAAAGCAATGTCGCTGAACATGGGGTGTTCTCCGGCAGCATTCCCCGAATTCAACTGCAATACATTGCGGACGTACTGGTGATCGTAGGCATACTTCGTATTGTTATAATAATTGTAATATTCATTGCCTCCCAGGGTAGTTTTCTTTCTCAGGTTTTTTTCCGGAAGCATCTCCAGCGATATCAAATCCACGAAACCATCGTTGTTGATGTCCGCTATTTCTGTACCCATGGCATTCCAGGCCGAGTGTTTCATGTAATCGCCTGCACGGTTAGAGAATGTTCCATCTTTGTTGTTGATGTACAGCAGGTCGTTGGACACAAAATCATTGGACACATAGATATCCGGCCAGCCATCCAGGTTGAAATCTGAGATACCCACGGCATGCCCCCAGCCTTCTATGGTCACACCAGCTGCTTTGGACACATCGGTGAAAGTCTCATCGCCATTGTTGCGAAAAAGCCTGTCGGTATTCAGGGCGGTTCCATCGGTTACTTTGGGTCTGTACTTGATTGGTGTTTTAGGGTCTATTATTTGGTTGGTGAGCAGGTACATGTCCAAATCACCATCTTTGTCATAGTCAAAAAACACACCCTGAGTACTGAAGCCATCATCTGCCAGGCCATAGGCTTCAGCCCTTTCTTCAAATGTAGGGATACCCCGATCGTTTACCCCCCGATTGATGTACAATAGATTGGTACGTCGTTCGGCATTTTCGTAAAAAGAAGCCGATACATATATGTCCAGCCAGCCATCGGCGTTGATGTCCACCACGGCCACTCCGGTGCACCACCTGTTGGCTCCTGCCACCCCTGCCGCCTCTGTCACATCTTCATACTTCAGTTGGGCTTTCATGTCATCATTCTTTCCCTTATTGAGGTATAGCTTATTGGAAACCTGATTGCCCGCAAAGTAGATGTCTTTCAACCCATCATTATTGAAATCACCAATACCCACACCACCACCATTGTAGAGGTTGGCCTGCCTGAGGATATTGACAGAATCACTCTCGATAAGCTTGTTGTTGAACCCCACACCCGTTTGGGAAGAGTGCAACAATTCGAAAAGTTTCCTTTTCGGTGAATTTGATTTGAGCGGTGCGGATTCCCTTTTCGAGCAGGAAAAAAGGAAAATAAGCAGCAAAAGGGAGAAAAATGAATGCAGGTACAGTTTGTTCATAGGCATAGTGATAGTTTTTCGTTCGTGTTTACCGGACATCTGTGTGTCCGGGTTGTTGGCTACAATTTGCTATTGTTTCATTTTCCTTTTTAAACAGGTTACATCTTTCAAGGTCGATTTACTTCTCGCAAAGGCATTTTGTGTATTGAATATCTTCATATATTCAATAATGGGAGTGCACACAGGTATCTATTCAAAAAAATTAATCTTTTTTATAAAAAAGCAATTCAGGCCATTTTGAGTACATCTTCAGCCTACTTTGTCACATTCGGGAACAGCGTAAGACCTGACAGGTTTAATGACCATAAAAGCCTAATTTACGCCAGTTAAGAGATAGAAACCTGTCAGGTTTCGACCTTCATAACCCAATTTAACAAAGCAGGGTTAAGCCTTCAGATTACCACACTGTTGGGAATTTATTTCAACGCTTTTGAGGGCAAACGCTTTTAAAATATTGCAAGGACATTAACCCTCCAAGGGTTGCATTTTCCATATACCCGCAGGGGTTAAAGTTACTTCCACCACTTGCCAGCGAAACCCTTGGAGGGTTTTTGCTTTCCTCAAAAAGAATTAAAAATGCCGGCGAGGAAGGAAGGTGTTTTTAGGTCCTGTGTCGAATTCAACAGGTTACTTGAAGTAACCTGTTGAATTAGAATCCGAATGTTCTAATGGGTTTGCCTCATCGGGGTAGATTCTTTTTCGGTTAGCAGCTATTAATCCCTACCTTTGCCTGCATTTTAACCATAAGGGATTTGAAAAATTTTGAACAACTGGGAATTCGCAAGGATATAGTAAAGGGCCTGAATGAGCTAAATATTGTCACCCCCTCTGACATACAGGCATCCGTAATACCACTACTCCTTGATGCGGACACTGACCTGGTGGGCCAGGCACAAACCGGCACAGGCAAAACAGCCGCATACGGATTGCCGCTACTGCAAAAGATAGAACCGACCCGAAATGAGGTACAGGGGTTGATCCTATGTCCTACGAGGGAACTAGGCCAGCAGATTGCCAAACAGTTGTTTAAATTCACTAAGTACACCGATAAGATATTTACCGAAGCGGTATATGGTGGTGCACAAATAGAGAAGCAGATCAGCGCATTGCGAAGGCCAACCCACATCGTGGTAGCCACCCCAGGCAGGTTGCTCGACCTGATAAGGAGAAAAGCCGTGGATATCCGCAAAGTAAATACGGTAATATTGGATGAAGCGGACGAAATGCTCAGTATGGGCTTTAAAAAAGACCTGGACGAAATCCTGAATTCACTCAAACATGTCAGGAGCAAATGGCTTTTTTCTGCCACCATTCCCGACGGCATAAAACAAATTGTCAACCAACACCTGTCGCCCGATGCACACAGGATAGAGGTGGGGCGCAAAGAGCAGGTAAACAAAAACATCAGGCACCAGTACCTGGTCTGCGAAGAACAGGAAAAGATACTGGCCCTGACACAATTTTTGAAGCTGGAAAAGGAAGAACGGGGGGTCGTATTTTGCAAAACCAAGGCCGCTACTCAAAAACTGGCCAAGCAATTAATAGCAAAAAACATTGCCGCTGATGCCATACACGGAGACCTGATGCAAAAGGAAAGGGACAAGGTGATGCGGGCGTTTAAAAACAAATCCCTCCGGGTGCTTGTGGCCACAGACCTGGCAGCCCGTGGACTGGACATTGAGGCACTGGCCTATGTGGTGCACTACCAATTGCCAGACAAGGAGGAGTATTATACCCACCGAAGCGGGCGTACTGCCCGTGCCGGAAAGGAAGGGATTTCACTCTGCCTGGTTTCCAGCAGGGAAATGAAACAACTCCGATATTTCGAAAAAACGCTGGGTATTGGCTTTGACCAGATCAGGAGGGTGAAATAGTTTGCTTTCTTCCTTATTTTTGGCCAAAACCAAACTACCGTTTATGCTTAGTTCATTTCAAGTACTCAGGGTGCTGGTGTTTGCCACACTTGTGGCTACCAGCTTTTCCTACAGCCAACAAAAAGAAAAGGAACAATTCAACGTGCTGTTTATAGCTGTGGATGACCTCACCTCCAGCATCGCCTCCTATGGAGACCCTATAGCCCATACCCCCAACTTTGACCGGTTGGCCAAAATGGGTGTGCAGTTCAACAATGCCTACTGCCAGATACCCTTGTGCAATCCGTCCAGGGCGTCTGTGATGACCGGCCTGAGGCCTGATGATATAAAAGTGTATGACCTGGATGCGCACTTTCGGGATGTAGTACCCAACGTGACCACACTGCCACAACTGTTTAAGAACAATGGCTACTGGGTGGGGCGAGTGGGCAAACTGTACCACTACAATGTGCCGGCAGCCATTGGCACCAATGGCCATGACGATCCCCCATCCTGGAAGAAGGTATTCAACCCCAAAGGCAGGGACAAAGACGATGAACACCTGATCACCAACGCCGAACCACACCGAAAGATCAGTGCCGCACTCAGTTGGCTCAGGGCCGATGGCAAAGATGAAGAACAAACCGATGGAATGATCGCCACAGAGGCTATCCGTCAAATAGAGAAGCACAAGGAGGAACCCTTTTTCCTTGGTGTTGGTTTTTTCAGGCCGCATACGCCGTATGTTGCCCCCAAGAAATATTTCGACCCCTACCCCATCGAATCCATCTCCATACCCGATGCACCTGAAAACGACCGGGACGACATACCCTATGCCGCCCTGGCACACAACTGCAAAGTGCCGCATTACGGGCTACCTGATTCGGTTTGCCTGGAGGCCAAGCAAGCATACTATGCCACTGTTTCTTTTATAGACGCACAATTGGGCAGGTTGCTGGATGCCGTAGAAAATAATGGGCTGTCAGAAAACACCATCATCGTGCTATGGAGCGACCATGGGTACCACCTCGGGGAGCACCAGGGCATTTGGCAAAAGAGGTGCCTTTTTGAAGAATCGGCCAGTGCACCACTCTACATATACCACCCCAAAGCCAAGGGTAATGGTACAACAAGCAATGAAATCGTGGAATTCATCGACATATACCCTACCGTAGCGCATCTTGGTGGGTTTGAACTGCCGGATGGGCAGCCGGGGAAAAGCCTCCTGCCCCTGCTCAACGACCCTGAGCAGGTATGGAACGGTACGGCCTACACCCAGGTACTGAGGCCGGGAGCGGGCAAGCCTGTGATGGGCCGCAGCATCCGTACAGACAAATGGCGCTTTACCGACTGGAACGCCGGGGAAGAGGGCATGGAACTGTACGACCATCAAAGTGACCCAAATGAATTCAACAACCTGGCCCACCAGCTGGAATATGAAACAGTAGTAAAGGAACTCAAAACACTTCTGGACGCCAATGTGAGCGGAAAAGTACCTGATTCGCCGTTTAATCCGGAGAGGTTGTGAGGGGCTTCAATGGGCGAGCTGAGTGTGTTAGTTTTAAGGTTTGACTATGCGCAGACCTGCAGGACATTGTGTAGGTGTTGCTAGTCAGCGATTTTTATTTTAATTCTTTTACAAATCCATAAGTTGGAACTGGTATTTTTCCGTCTGGCATTTCGCTTAATGCTTTGTAAAAAATGTATTTCTTGTCCTTATCTATACCATTAAATATTTGACCAATCAAATCGTGAATTTGATTATTCTCTAATTTCGTTGCAGCGGTATCTTTCAAATCAATATTTGTCAAGTACTCTACCATTGGGAAATATCCCTCTTGTATTCCCTTTGGATAAATAGTCAGAAATTTTGGTTTGGAATCAACTTTTTCAAGAGTCAATGGAAAGCTATATTCTACATTCACTGACTTCATAATCGTTTCTTGTAAAGCTTTCATTTCATCTTCCTTTTGATACTGCCAAAACTTATTTGCAGGATTGGCCACCTGAGAGCATAAAAACATTGTGTTTGCGGCATCAACTAAATAGCCCTTATCAAATTTATTATTGGCTTTTGAATATAGTTCAGGGGCAGTTTGTCCGTCGATTTTGTATTGACCAAATTGAAGTATGTTCAATTTCCATCCGTCTTGGTATTTACCATAAATATTGGTAATAATAAATTCCTCGTACGCGCTTTTTGGAATTAGAATTGAGATGAACATTTCTTCGTTTAAGGCTTGATAGTGAATTATGTAGTCATTTAGACCGCTGATGCCTGATAAGACAGTATTACCAATTCCTGTCGTTAAATTCTTTACTTGAAATTGATTTAGGATTTTGTAATCGGTTGTGGTAAATACGTTTCCCGCTTGTTCAAGCAATTGGTTAATATTATCGCCACTTTTTTCTAAAAGCTTGTCAGACATTATTGACTTCAAGAGTTCAGAATTGTTGGTTGTAACAGCTTCTAATACTTTTTTGTCCAACATTTCAATTTCATTTTTTAAACTCGGCTCAATATTGTCGTCTTGCCAGGTGCTTGTAGTTCCTACGTTGCAGCTTTGAAATCCTAAAACTGTCAGAATCGCTAAAAGAAATAAATGTTTCATTCTTGTTTTCTATTTTAATCGTGGGTAATATCCAATTAAAATGAGTGCACCCCCCAGTTGCTATAAGCACTGAAACGTCTGTTTCGCATTGTCATGTCAAAGGGCTCTGTTCGCATATTCATTTTAGTGTCTGTTCTAAACCGATTATTCATTTACTTTTTTCATCCATAAATCGATTGCCTCCATTTGCTGATCACTTTGGCATTTATTTTTTGCTAATTCAAGGTATTCTCTTGCTTTGGCTTTGTTCTCTTTAAGTGCGTACACAATTCCAATGTTCGTCAAAGTGATATCGTCCTCAGGCGCAAATTCCAGAGCATTTTTAAATACCTCAATTGCTTCATCATATTTCTCAAGTTGAAGTAGTGCTGTCCCGTGATTTGCATGCACTTTTATTTTTTGTTCGGAGGTTATTGCAATAGGCACAATTTCCTGGTAAATCTTGGATGCTTCTTCAAACTGTTGATTTTGAAAGTACTCGTTTCCAAGTTCCAATGCATTGTCAAATCCACCATTCTTGATCAGACTTTCAACTGCTAAATTGACTTTACTAGAAGAATTAGAATAAATTCCAAGAATGCCTAGCAAATAGAAATAGCGATAATTGGTTTCTTGGGAAGGAGTCAATTTTTCTAGTAATAGACCAGCCTCAGTATAGCTGCTATAAGAAAGGAATTGATTTACCATTGATAAATAATTATCTGGATAAATCTTTAGAGCTTCTATTAATACTTCTCGATCTTCATTCTTAGTAAACCCTGGTGCTCCAAACATCAAGTTATCAACCATTAATACCACTTCTTCGCAAGCTAGTTGAATATAATTCATGTAAGTGCTATTGGTGTTTTTAGGGCATTTCTTTAAGCATTGGAGCAGGCAATCAACAGCACCCTCCTTATCTCCAGTCTTAAATAGTCCAAAGGCCAAATTGTTGTAGGGTTCAGGATATGTTGCATCAAAACTGATTGACTTCTTTGCATGTTCAATACCCTTCTTGAACTGTCCATTTTGGATAGATATCATTGACATATAATTGTGAGCAATTGGATTTGTTTTTTTTAAGTCAAGTGAACGAGTAAAATAGTAATCCGGACTATTTAACTCAACCGAGGGGTTGAGTTGTTTGACCACTCCAACATAATTATTAATGACATAACTTGATTCATCATAGTTGGATTTCAAAATCTCCGTTAAGCCCTTAGACTCACCTTGCGCCTGACTCAAGTAATAATCCGAAAATTGGTAATATTGGTCATAATCATAATTTAAATGACTACAAACAGCGGCTAAGTACAAATAATCAAATTCTTCATTTGCTAAGTTTTCGGCCTCTTTGGATGCCTCGGCATATTCCTCTTTAGATAGTAGTTTCCAGAACTTATCTTGTCCGTTTGAGAAAGTCCAACAGAATAAGAGGACTGCAAGTAATAATATGTTTTTTCTCATCTCCAATATGGTTTACAACTTAGTATAAACAACACTACGCCGCTTTATTTCCACACAGGAGGTTAAAACAACAAATGTTGGTTATTTTCCTTTCAAATATAACACTATTGCCAGTACAATCCCTGCAATTTTGTTGACCAGCTTGGTTCGGGGCAGGTGGTCTATTCGAAGAGTTTGATGGTATAGTCCAGCAATTCTTTTCCGCCTGGTTTTCCATGTCCGGGGATGACGGTTTCGGCTTCCGGGTATTGGATTTTCACTTTACGGACAGTTTCCGGCCAGGCGCGGGTATTGGCATCACCCAGATATCCTTTGCCCGCCCCCTCTGATTTGATCAGGCATCCACCGAAAAGTGCCTCGTCAGCCGGGAAATACCCCACCATGTTGTCTTTGGTGTGCCCTTCTCCAAAGTACCGGGCATATACCTTTTCACCACCCAAATCCAGTGTTATATTGGCGCCAAATTTATTTACTGGTTGGGTGAACTTTTGCCCATTCTTTTTTAAGAGTTTTACAGTGTGCCTGGTGGCATACAGGGGGATGTTTTGCTGTTCAAACGCCTCCAACCCGCCTACACAGTCCCCATGGAAATGGGTAGGGATGACGGCTGTTATTTCTGATTCGAGGTTCCCGGTTATGAAATCAATGAGCTCAATCGAGCCTTTGTTGTCGGTAGGTGTGTCAAACACTATTGCCTTATTTTCATTAACCACCAACATACCATTACAGGCCACCCGGCCAAAATCATCGGTATCCAAAAAGGAGATGTGCAGGTAAGTATGGGCTGATAGCTTTTTGATGATCAGGTTTTCGGATTGATATACCACCAGGTCCTGCTTTTTGTTGTTTAGGGCCGTAAGCCCTGTAAGTAGAAAAAGCAAAAGGGAAAGTTTGAGCATAAATCGTTTTTTTTCATAAATGA
The DNA here is from genome assembly GCA_040222275.1 of Cyclobacteriaceae bacterium. Classification (GTDB taxonomy): domain Bacteria; phylum Bacteroidota; class Bacteroidia; order Cytophagales; family Cyclobacteriaceae; genus CAXBNB01. The sequence continues at coordinate 93,237 of JAVKDJ010000027.1, read as the reverse complement.
CTGTCTCAAAAGTAATTCATCATTCCAAGACCTAGCTAGTTTGGTTTCCAAAACATACAACTGGAAATGACTATGAAATGAGGCAATTGCTTGCGGTATGGTCTTTCCGATGTGGTTATGCAATGCCTAAAGACAGTGACTGCTGCTGGAAAGGGCTGGTTGGTCCTGCCTGCTTCCACGATCGGACTGATTTCCATACGCATTTCGAAAGAAAAGTTTAACAGGCGGTTCGATCCATCGCCCTACCCCTAAGATTGTTGGTTTATGGATTTTTAATCGGTATTTATTCTTTATAGTAAACAGTTTTTCCTGGTTTGTCAAATGACTCCAATGAATTATCAACAACCAACACCCAGTCATGACCTTTTCCAGAAGTCGGTGGTTCAATTTCATTTGTTTCAAATTTACCCAAAACAGGCCCATTGAAGGCATTCCCTGTTCGTGGGTCAAACCACCAACTGTTTAGTTTCGATCCCTTAAGCTTGGAAAAATCGAGAAATGTTGATTTACCTGTTGGAAAATAGACCATTGCATAAGTACCCTCGCTATCTCGGGTTGCAACAACATAATTGTTATCATCGGGTTGTGGATTTAATATAATGGATTGATCAGGAACCCGGGATAAAACAGGGCGAGATAGCATTAAATTCTTTAAATGTTTTACCTGATTGGCCATTGGTAAATCCAGTGCCTTGGGCCAAGGACGCAAGGGTTGGTTTATTGGGGTTTTATCTGGTTTGTACATTTGCCAAACATCATGACATCCATAAGTTTGACCAAAAGCACCTGCAAATACATTCCAAAACATGATACGCCTAATATCTTCCGGAATACTGTGGCCTAGTTCTTGGGCATTAAAACAATTGGGATGATCTTCATATAGTGGTTCCCCATCCAATACAGGTTTTATTGGACGAAGGTTGTAGTCATGAGTAATATGGCTGTAGGTACCTTGATTGGCACAATGCCCTGTTTGATGCATGTTGAAATCCAGCCATTTTTCATTGTGAAACCAGGTAGATGAGCCTCCGTCTTCTTTCGGTTGGGGATGGTAGCTCATCAACGTATTCTCATATCCACCTGCTTTGGCAACAATACCCTCGGCCATCGCATTCCACACTTCCACATCATCAGAATTTTCCCGAGGATTTCTGTCACCACCTATAATCCAAATCACATTGTCGCGATCCTCATACCGGGCCCCAATCCATTCTCCAAACATCCTAGCATTTCCAACATTAAATATTTCTGGCCCAAGACCCCAACTTTTTTTGTTGAGTTTATCGCCCCATGTCGGTAGCAATGCGACATATAACCCAAGTGTGCTTGCTTTATCAATTGCATAGTCCACATGCTGAAAATAGTCTTCATTTGGATAAAGTGGATTATTCTCCTTTATAGGGATGTTTCCATAAGGGTTTGGGGTATTGAGACCATCTAACTCAGCCAGCACAACCGTCTGCACTACATTGAAACCTTGAGACGCCCTTTTTTCCAGGTAGTTATCAATTTCATCACGATCACACCGGTGCAGAAGTTCCCAAGCCGTATCGCCCATCCAAAAAAAAGGATCACCATTCTCAGTTACCAGGTATCTGCCATTTTGACTTACCATTAACTTCTGTGCCTTCGAATTAGTGATAACAATAAACATGGCTGATGCCACTAATAGATATTTTAGCATGTGATTCAGGATTTTTGGATGTTCATTTTCTAAGAAATTAGAGGTTAAAGCAACATACCCAGGTTATTCTCCTTTCAAATATAGCATAAAATCAGGTTGTTTTGCTGGATGCTGTCTTGCAGAGGTTATTCTTTTTTCATCTTCACCTGCCTGTTCACTTCTTTCACCAGCAGGGGAAATGCCGGGGAAGTCATGCCGTGCCCATAGCCGTCCATCTCGTATAGTTTCACGTCCTGGTGCCCGGCCACTTTCAGCATGCGGTAGAAGTAGGCGTTTTCCTCGTACCTGCCCAGCAACTCCAGTTCCCTGTCACCAGTGATCAGCAAGGTGGGCGGTGCATCACCCCGCACATGGTAGAGGGGTGCCAGGTCATCAATGATGGGTTGCTTGCCGTCTATGCCCCGTTCTTCCCTTACCGTAAAGTGCGTAATGGTATGGCCGCTGAAAGGGATCAGTCCGGCTATGTCATTGGCTTCTATGTCGTGTTTCGCCAGGTATTTTTTGTCGTAACCCACCATACTTGCCAGATAGCCTCCCGCCGAGTGCCCGGAAAGAAAAACCAGGGAAGGGTCGCCCCCGTATTTTTCTATGTTGCGGAATACCCAGGCGATAGACGCAGCGGCATCTTCTATATACACTGGGGCTTTTACCCTGGGGTACAGCCGGTAGTTGACGGCAACCACCGCCATCCCCTTTTCTTTTAGCGCCTCGGGAATAGACTTTTGCCCTCCGGTCAGCCCACCGCCATGAAACCATACGATGGTGGCAAACCCCTTTTCCTTAGCCGGGTAGTAGATATCCAGCACGCAACGCTCAGCTATGTAGGTGTCTTTACCTGCGGTGGCTTTGTCGTAGTAGGGTACGTTTTCCTGCAAATTGTATTCCGTCGGTTGGCCATACAAAGCCAATGCACAGAAGGCGGTCAAAAGGGTAAGGTGTAGTTTTTTCATAGATGCGTGTATTTATTAGTGGAGGACAACAGGTGTAGTCAAACCTAGCCTAAATCACGTTAGCTCCATGTAAGATCATAAAAAAACAATAAAAACCTACTAACCGGAAGGTTTGGAAAAGATTTCTCCACTCCGTTGCGAAATGACTGCTCAATGTGGCTGCCGGAAAAACCGTCCGTTCCTGCCCCCCGGGTTTAAGGTCATTCCGGTGAGGAGCGACCGCCTTGCGGCGAGACACGAAGGAATCTTTACCATCTTGTAAGCAGTGCACCCCTGTATTTGTCGTACACTTTTCGTTAAAAAAGTATGGGTTTGGTAAAGATTTCTCCACTTCGTTGCGAAATGACTGCTCAATGTGGCTGCCGGAAAACCCACCCGTTCCTGCCCCCCGGGTTTAAGGTCATTCCGGTGAGGAGCGACCGCCTTGCGGCGAGACACGAAGGAATCTTTACCATCTTGTAAGCAGTACACTCCTGTATTTGTCGTACACTTTTCATTTTAGAGGATGGATTTGGCAAGATTTCTCCACTTCGTTACGAAATGACAACCCAGGTGGGCTGCTGGAAAACCCATCATCTATTTCCTAAACAGGCCTTTTCCTCACCTCCTGGCCAACTGGTCTTCGGCAGGTTCTATACCATCCAGATGCTGCTGAACTATGGCATCAAACGACTGGATTACTTCGGGGTATTCTTCTGCCAGGTTGTACTTTTCGGAAGGATCGGCATACAAATCGTAGAGCAGCGGAGGATCATGTTTTTCCACCCGGTTTTCTTTGGTGTATTTTCCCTCGCGGGTGTAATAATGGATTTTCCACTTTCCGTTTCTCACCGCAAAAAGGTCTGTACCATCGTAGTAGAAGATCTCCTTCCTGTGGCTTGGCCCCTGCCCAAAAAGCACCGGGCTCAGATCGTCCCCGTCGTACGGGCGGTCGCTTGGGACAGGGATGCCCGCCAGCTTGCTCACTGTGGGAAACAAATCCAAAGTAGAACCTATGTCTGACACCACCCCCGTTTTGATTTTGCCAGGCCACCAAAAAATACCGGGCTCTCTCATGCCTCCTTCGTAGGAAGTTCCCTTGCCTTCTTTCAGCAAACCTGCAGAGCCTCCCTGCTCTTTGAAGACAAGCCAGGGGCCATTGTCGGAAGTAAAAACCACCAGGGTATTTTTGTCCAACCCTTCTTCTTTCAATGTCTCCAACACCTGGCCTACACTCCAGTCGATTTCCTGAATCACGTCTCCGTACAGCCCCCTCCTGCTGGTGCCCTGAAACTGGCTGGAGGCAAACAGGGGAATATGGGGCATACTATGCGCCAGGTACACAAAAAACGGGTTTTCCTTATTCTCTTTTATGAATTGTACTGCCTCTTCGGTGTACCGTGCCGTAATCGTTCGTTGGTCGGCTGGTCGTTCGATGATGGAGTCGTTGCGCATCAATGGCACATTGAAGTACTCTACTTTGGGTTTGGTATTGGCTTCATGGTGGTTGATGCCCTGGATTTTGTCCATGTCGTTGCTATACGGGATGCCAAAGTAGTAGTCAAACCCATGACTGGTTGGCAGGTATTCGGGCAGGTGGCCCAGGTGCCATTTGCCAATGCAGGCCGTTTTGTAGTCCTGCTTTTTTAGCTGGCGGGCAAGGGTGATCTCCGACTGAGGAAGTCCACCTTTTGAATCCGGAAAAAGCACCCCCCTTTTGTTGCTGGTCATTCCATTGCGGATCGGGAGCCTACCAGTCATCAGGGCTGCACGGCTGGGCGTGCACACACTGGAGGCCACATAAAAGTTGGTCCATTTCTGACCTTCGAAGGCCATCTTGTCGAGGTTTGGTGTGGCAATGGATGGGTTGCCATACACCCCAAGGTCGCCATAGCCAAGATCGTCAGCGAATATGATGACAACATTGGGTTTACCAGATGCACCACTAGTATTGTCTTCTTTGGCATCAGAAGTAGCAGCCTTTTCACCACATTGCTGGAACAAAAGGAATACTGACAAAAAGTAGGTGGTGTATTTAATGTTTAAAGTTTTCATCGAATCTGTAGTTGGTTGGCAATTTTGTGATTTTTGGGTTGTTAAAATAAAGTAAACTGAGGCAAATTCTAATTTAAAAAAATAAAAACCGCTCCTGGCAGCACCGGAACCAGCTATATCAAATCAGCCTATTGTCAGACGGTGAACCGAAACGATCTCATCAAAATGGGCAGATAACATTAAAAAGAAAGACTGCCGCGCTACGCTCGCAGAGACGAAAAGCTTAACTTAACGACATTGCGTACAAATCCCTATCTGGTAAACTGATACATCCAATCGTATATGTTCTGATCAAATGCATCATAGGCTGAGTCTTCTTTTCCCATGCCTGAACCGGAATAGGTCATGGTCCAGCTGTTGTGGGTCACACCCGGATAGATGGTGAGCTTTGCCGGCACCTTTGGAGCAAGCGCATTCACCGCCGGAACTATTTTCATGGAGTACTCGGGCTTCACTGTGGTATCAGCGCTTCCATGAAACACCCAAACAGGGGTTTTCGAAATATTCAGGTTGTTGGCTTCATTCAATTCACCACTCCCGCAAATGGGAACTGCCGCTGCTATATTGAGTTCATCTCCAAACGTGCCCAGGAGGTCGAATGTGGCATAGCCTCCCATACTCAGCCCGGTGAGGTAAACCCTTTTTTGATCAACATTGTATTCCTTCACCAGGTATTCGATAAACTCCTTGAGTTTTTCGCGGTTCCACCAGTTGCCATGGCATTGGGGTGATGCCACTACCATCTTGTTGGTGGGTGCCCAGATGCTGTTCTCTATCATTTTGGGCGGACCATGCTTCAGTATTTTATCAAGGTCCGAAGACTCTTCCTGGCTGTTGCCCCTCTCGCCATAGCCATGCAAAAAAATAAGAAGTGGCAGTTTGTCTTTTGAGGTTTGGTAGCTTTCCGGGGTAAACAAAAAATAACCATAGGGAGCAGCGGTTGAACCCAGGCGAAAAGGTTGATGATGCCCACCCTTCACCTCAAATTGGCTTATGTCATGATCTTTGGCGGGCATTGGTGGTTCGCTTTGGGCGCAACATGAAATTGCACATGCCATACAAGTGGCAAATAAAAATCTGAATCGTTCTTTCATATTTGTAATATTCTGGTGTCATTTCTATTGGTTATCAGGGTCTTATCAGGTCCACACTTTCACAAAGATGGTATTTCTTACACATCTGTTGAATAACCCTAGCATTCTGATCAAAAATGGTCATTGGTTTTGATCTGTAATTCTTTCAACAAGGCCAATCCATACCAACTGACGGCATAGCTGCAAATGAGCGGATCCCAACGTCTATAGACCACTCCTGATTCCCTGTTTTTTTCCACTATCCCTCCGAAAGCTTCCGGGTCAGTCCCCAGATACTGGTTGTCCATACACCACCTTAGTGCCTTACGGGCAGTGGTCAGGTGCTCAGGCTTACGGGTATGTTCGTAAAGCGTGTAAAACAACAAGCTCCACAATGTAGTGCCTTTTGCGCTGATTTCATCCTCAAACTGTGGGTCTTTGAAAAGAAAATTCCAATGGCCATCAGCAGCCTGGTTGTCCATCAGATGTTTGGCCAGTTTTTCTGCCTTATGCAAATACTTATTGTCTCCCGGTAAGAGCTTGTGCGACCACAGCAGCCCTATCATGGCCCATCCCAGGCCCCTTGTACTGTATTTCGTTTCAATCAACACAGGTGTGCCCCTTTCTTTACCAACAGCCCATCCATTGTCGGCCCTGTCGGCTTCATTTCTATGATATGTCCTGTCCCACAGACCATCGCTGCGTTCCAGGTATTTCAGCAAACCATCGATATATTTTTTTCCTATGCCCCTAAACTTGACGTCTCCTGTAGCGGCATAAACTTCGTGGAACCCAATCATGCCAAACCCGGATTCATCCATTGTCCAGTTTTTCCATTTCGCTTCTTTGAGCAGGTAGTCCTGTTCGATTAGCTCCTCGGTTTCGAGCAGTTTCCCGATGGACTCTGTCATGAGGACGGAGGCATCCAAAAACCGCTGATCTCCCGAATGGTTGTAATAAGGCATCCACCCCCAACCTGCAAGGAAATAACTATCGGCGGGGCTCAGAAAACCTTCTGCTCCCTGACCAGTATCAGTTCGGGGATCGTACCGGCAAAGTTCGAGCCCATAAGCCGGGTGGTCCCTATCCAGCATTTGAAACCGGAGGCTTGCTTCTGCTATTTCCCTGGCTGAGTGTTCCAATTTACCCCTGCCAATGGTTTTGCTTACCCGGCCTACTTTCGATGCATCTATGAGCATCCTGATCGATGGACCATAGGACCACATCCAGTCAGAACGCCTGTACATTTGGTTGTCCATATCATAAAACAAATACAAACCACCATAAGTCGGGCTCTGTGGGTTCTTGTTTTGCGCATTGATAAGGTACGTGCAGGCGTGCGTCAGTGCATCTTCAACAGACGCATCAGACAAATCAATTTGTCGCTCTTTTCGCTGATCTAAATTTGCCTCCAACATCCTGACAGTCTCAATTTTCACCAACTCCCCTTTTGCTTTTTTGGCCAGGCTGATTGACCCCTGCCAGTTCTTTTGAAGAGGTTCAAATTCCAAAACAGGTACAGATGTATTGGGAACTATCTTTTCAAAATGCTGCTGCTCCAGTTTGGCACTGGCAGACTGTACAAAAATCTGGTTTTCCCAATATTCGAGATGGTCTTTGATCACCACCTTGTTTTGCAGTTTAAAACATTCGTCGTAGAAATTGCCGTTCCAGCAAGCGGAATCCCCGTCAACCACGCCGGTAAAGGACAACACCAGGCTATAGCTGCTGTCTGTCTTAAAATTGACAACAGGAAACCACACCTCCTTATCCTGAGCTGCAGGACGGTGCTTAAACCCAACCGGCGCATGTTTGGATTTGTCGGACAAACGTGTGACGGATTCATATCCTTTTGGCTCGATCACCCATACCAGGGTGTCCTCCTGGGGAAACTCGCCACTGGCTACCACACGAAACTTATGCTTCTTTTTTTCCAAACTCAATTTTGGCCGATCCTGGGCATGCACCATAAGTGTGCATACGGACATGGCGAGGAATAATACTTTGGTTAACATATTGATTGTCATTTATGTGTCACTTGAATGGTGGTTGAACTACTAACAAGATGACCACTGCTGGCTGTCAGCTTTATATCGCCCTGGTGGCCATTTGACCGCAACACTACCATACACTTTCCTTTGAAGGTAGATACATAAGGCCGCTGAAAACTCTTGAGGTCTGTGGGGTTGCCATTGGCCACAGCCACCAGTTGCCCCACTCCCCCAATCTCAAAACTCACAGGCAACTGTGCATCTGGCACAAGAAGTCCGGATTGGTCCAAAACCTCCACCCGTACGAAAGACAAATCATTGAAATCGCTGGTGATTTCAGGACGCTCGGGGGTTAGCCGTATCTGGTATGGTTTGTCTGCTGTCTGAAAAAATATGGAATCCACCACTAGACCATCAGAAATGGCCAGGGCTTTCAGTTGTCCTTTTCTATATGGCACTTCAAAAGCAGCTGTGAGGTTGGTGCTATCCGAGACATTTTTTACTCCAACCAGTTCATCGTTCAATTTTAAAGCTACCTGATCTGCCGAACTGTACACATTCACCTGCATCAACCTTCCTTCATCTACGCTCCAATTCCAACTTTGCTGTTCATCAGGCCAGCCCCACAGACTCATAAATTCTTCCTCACCTTCAGGAATGGGACTGTGCACGGCCATTTCTACAACACTATTTCCCCACACTATATCCCTGAAATAGGACTGTGGTTTTTTTACACCACAGATGTCCAAATCACCACAGTAGCCGTTGAACCATGGCCATGCCAGGGGCGGTTTGGGTGCTTCCCCTATCAAGGCACTGCCAATACCGGATTCCCCAAAATAATCCATGGCCGTCCATACAAAATCGCCCACCACATAAGGGTGTTTTTGTACCATCCTCCAGTTTTGCAGGGCTTCCCTGGCAAATGATTCTGTGCCCACAATCACCCTTTGGGGGAAATCCCGGTGATCGGACTCGTATTGCTCCCATTGGTAATTGTAGCCTCCTACGTCCAGCAACTCATAGGCATATTGCGTATCGCTCCATGGCCTGTCCGGGGTTTTCCAAAAGGCACAGATGGCTTCATTGACGGGTATTGTGGTGTCTATTTCCTTTACTGCATCGGACAGGCGCTTTGTCCAAACAAGGCCGGTAGAATCACCCCGTTCGGGAATTTCATTGCCTATGCTCCACATCACTATAGAAGGATGGTTTCGGTCTCTTTTTACCAAATTCTGAATGTCTGTTTTCCACCAATCTTCAAAATACTGGCTGTAATCCTGCGGTTTTTTTGGGATTTCCCAGGCATCAAAAGCCTCATCTATCACCAGCATCCCTAATTTGTCGCAGGCATCCAGAAACTGCGCAGAGGGTGGGTTGTGGCTTGTCCTTACGGCATTGAACCCATTTGATTTTAGTAGCTCAATTTTTCGGTATTCGGCCCTGTCGAAGGTGGCCGATCCCATGGGGCCATTGTCGTGGTGTACACAGCCGCCTTTCATCAGGTAGGGTTCACCATTAAGCAAAAATCCGTTTTCTGCACTAAAAGAAAGTGTCCTGATGCCGAAAGGGATAGATAGTTCATCCACAGTGCGCCCCTCCATTTTTAAAGTCAGCCTCAACAAATAAAGCTCCGGGCTTTCTGGTGACCAGAGTTTAGGTTGTGGCACTTCTATCTGGCTTGTGGCATCAAAAGTGCCTCCAGCCATTATTTCTACATCCCTCGGCCGAAAACCCACCACAGCTCCCTCCGGGTGTAGCACACTGCCTGTTAATGATACCCGGACATTCTGCTGGCCCGCATTTACCAGCCCAGCACCCACTTTCACCAGGGCATGGGTATCGGTGGCCTCCACTGTGGTAATATGTATTTCGTTTTTATCGAGGTGTATTTTGTCGGTAACAGTCAACCAGACATGTCGGTGGATTCCAGAACCAGTGTACCAACGGCTGTTTTCACCTTCATTTCTAACCCGTACGGACAGGACATTGTCTTGTCCTATAGGATTGAGGTATGGCGTCAGGTCGTAGGAAAAGGGTGTGTAACCGTTTGGGTAGTTGCCCAAATGATGGCCATTGATCCATACATCGGAGTTCATATATACCCCGTCGAAACGGATGCCGACCAGTTTGTCTTTGTCTTCGGCACCCATTTGAAAAGTTTTGCGGTACCAGGCAGTGCCCCCCACAACATGGCCCGTCGAAGGCCCCCCAACGCTTTCTCGGGTAAAAGGCCCCACCACCTCATCTGTCTGCTGACCAGGCAGGTCTTCTATACTCCAATCATGGGGCACAGTAAGCTGACGCCAGCCGGAATCATCCACTTCAGGGTTGTAACCATCAGGTTCGTCTCCTCTATAAAATTTCCAATCTTCATCAAAAAGCCGGTCCCGATGGGCGTTTTCACTGTAGGCCTGAGCTACAGGATCGATGAGCACGTCAGTCTTTCTACTTTCCCTCGGTTCATTGCAGGACATCAATATACACAGCAGGCAATACAACGGGAATGTTGACATGCGTGAATTGGACATAGGTATCTGTTTGAAGGTCATTTCTATTTGAGGAATGGATCGAAAATTGACTGCCAGATGGCATAGCCGTTTTTGTTCATGTGCAGGCCGTCTTCCAGAAATATGTCTTTTCTGGGGGTGCCATCGTCTCCCAGCATAGCATCCCACACATTGATGTAGTTTACATTGTCATTTTTTCGGGCATATTTCTCATACTTCTTATTGGCCTCCTGCATCTGATCTTTAAGATGCCACCTCTTCAGACTTGGCTTCATAGATACAAATGCAACCCTCGCCTCCGGAAAATTCGATATGACCCATTCGATGAGCTCAATACCTTCCCCGACAACCTGGCGGGGGGATTCTTCAGCGGCTATATCATTTTCTCCCACATAGATAATGACCTGTGAAGGCTCGTAGGGCAGTATCAGCCTATCCCGGAATTGCCACAGGTCACTGGTTTGAGAGCCTCCAAACCCCCTGTTGGTGATTTTTCTCCCTGGAAAATACTCTTGAACATCACGCCAAATGGTAAAAGAAGAGCTGCCTATGAACAAATTACCACCTTTCTGTATGGAGTTTTTCTGGTCATGTTGTTCAAAACTGGCGATTGATTTTTCCCACTTGCTCACTGGCCCGTTGTTTTGGGCGCTTACCTGAATGGCTACTGCCATCAAAAATGTGATGGCCCAGGTTTGAAAGTTTTTTCGATGCTTCATTATTATGTATTAAGTAATTGTACTAAACTCTTATCTTGGACATTTTAAGTATGGATAGATGTGATAAAAATGGCCACTGCATGTCTGATTTTAACCAATCGTTGAAAGCTTCTCTTCCCAACAGGTAGTTCTGAAACCTTCAATTTATAGCGAATGCGGCCGGGTGCCGGTGATGGGTAAACTGCCACCAGTGCACAAATTATGATTATGTTTTTCATGATATACTGTCCTGTCAAAGTAAGGGACAGGGGAGTCTCGCCAAATGCAACATCCTGCATGAGCAAGAGCGGCATAAAAGTGCCCATCAAATGCATCAAAGCCACGGAAATGGTCACCCTTGGGCACAAATTAAATATCAGAAAAATCCCAATGGTCGATTCCAATACAGCCAACAACAAGTATCCCACTGCCTCTCCCAGCAAATTTCCTGTCAATACGGATAGGGTGGTTTTTGCCAGTTCTTCCGCAGGCCCCAGTTCAGGGAAGAACTTTAAGGCACCAAACCAACAATAGATGACACCTATGCTCGTCCTCAATAAATCATCTCTCCCAAATTCAATACTCACAAGGTTTTTCATATCGCTGTTGTTTTTCAGAACCCCCATTTTCCTATCATTTTAGAGTTATTTTGAAACCACATCTGGTGCTCTCAGGATTTCGTATCCTGCCACCTTTTCCAAATCTGAGAGGGTCACTTCTATCATCAGTTTGCCATCGTTCCACCTGAAATCGACGGGGTGATCCGGCCTATCCAATCCAACACTGAATACTTTCAAGGGTTTGGTGTTCATCTCAATAGAAATAAACCCCGGATCAAATGGTATGACCACCAGTTTTTCAGTTTTTAAAATTCCATTGTTGTCCTGAGATACCAACGCCCATCGGCCTTTCCAATTAAAAAAGTCCAGCTGTGGGAATTGACCTTTCCGGGTGGGGCTTTCATCCAGTATTAGTGCTGTCAGGGTTTCCTGGCCTGAAGCAAACTCCAACCGGCCCCAGCATTTTATTTCCATACTTTTTTCTAGTCCCCCCACTTCACTATTGAACCAAAGTGGTTTCCATTTACTGGTTTTTCGAAACCATTTGTTGACAGCCAGACGCCTGTTTAAGTAGCCCAAAGGTACTTCCGATCCGTCCGGCATTGTGGTGGGCAGTACGGCCCCCGGGGTTCCGAGAATCAGGGAGTTTAAAACTATATAATCATCCTGCGCCCAATCGTACCCCGACGAGCCAGATATATCAATCGGCCAGTGAGATAACAATGAAGCCCATATACTCCATTGGTCATGTCCTTTTTTCACCTCGTACCACAGGTCTCCCTGATCGTCCAGCGATATGATATCCACATGCTCCAGATACATTGGATTGATACCATAGTACATGATTTTGACATTCGGATCTAACTCTTTGGCGGTTTGAGATATAATTTTCACGAGTTCGGAAGTGTATCTTTCCCCTCTCAATTTCGGGTCTCTTGGTACTCCCATATTGGGGTTGGGCAGTCCATACCCAAAGTCCAGTTTTATTAATTCGGGTTTCAAATGCCGCATGGCCCATTGTGTCCTGTCTATGAGAAATTGCCTGGCCGTTTCGGAGCTCAGGTCCAAACAGTAAATTCCGGGTGCAAAAGGATTAAATGACCAACTTACTTTACTGGGGTTTCCGTATCTGTCTAATATCAGGTCGTCATGGGTCAATCCACATGCTTCGGGATCTTCGATCCAGGCGAGTGTTTCCCATATTCCCACTCCAATATTTTTATCTCTAGCCTTGGATTGCTCCTGGTAAAACCCCGGAAACAATTCCATGTTGGGTTTTCCTTCACCTTGCGTTTTTTCCCAGGGATCATCAAGCACCAGAAGCTCCGATTGCACACGGTCAGCGAACTGAACAATGGGTGCTATGTCATATCGTTTTTCTTTCCAATTTCCCCAGGTGTTCCAAATTGCCCTAGGGTTACCGCCTGCTTTGGATTTCCGGGATTCGAAGGAGGCATAGTATTTCCTGAAACCCTCATAGGCGTTTTTAGCCCAGCTTATGCGTAGGGGGTTTTCCCAGTGCCTTTTTTTAGACCCGCCCCCCCACAGATCTTCCCGGTACAGGTATTGGATACTTGATAGTGTAGTTTGTGTTTTAAGTGTCATGGGGGCATCCGGCAAAGCCCCGGGCCCAAATACCACCCAACCATCTGCAGAACCCATACCGAAAAACAAGACAGGCCTGGGGAATGCTGCACCATAAGGAGTCCCCATTGATGGCCCGAAATTTCCAAGGGCTATGGAGGATTGGCCAAAATCCCACATTCTAAAAAAGCTCTGCGCAGGCCCCTCTTTTGCCCCGGGAACGCAAAGTCCGAAAGACTCCCAACCAGACCAAAAAGGTCGCTCATCGGATGGCATACCTGCCATATCAGATTGAGGAACCTTTTTCGCCCCAAAGTACATTTCCACTATACGCCAAATTTCTGAGTTCCATTCCAGGTCAAAGGACTCTACAGAAGTCCCCCATTCTGTACGAGCCAATTCAAATGTACCGGTAGCCAGGTCATCAAATCTCAGGTCGAACCTCACTTGATCCCCTCCCGATACCAGCGCTACTTCTGCCTTTGTGAACAACCTTTCGCCTTTGTCGTTTTCCAGCCAAAAAGAAGGCATCATACTCCCCCGCCATACCACAGCACCTTTGCCCATGTTCTCAACAATGGCCTGGTCTGTAGTCTGGTCCCAGGTGAATTTAAAACCATCATGGCTGTGCTCAAATATTTGCTGCGCATATACTTTGGATGGGGTGTAAAGACCCAACAGCCCAAATAACAGCGCCAGTTTCACTACTTTTTTAAGCTTAAATTTTAGACTATTCTGCATTTTCTGTAAGGTTATTTTAGAATGTTTTGGCCTGTTGATTCCATATTTAGTCTATATTCTTCATGGTGATAGACTCATTGTTCTCTGGCAAACTGACATCCGAACCATTCTGAAGAAATACCAATGGAATATCCCGGTCTTCCGGCATTTCAAGGGATGAAGCACTGAGGTTAAACCCATCAAAATCTTCCCCGTAGATGGCATTGGTATAGTATTCGGGCATTTTGTCTTTCCAGGAAAGGCTAAACCCGCTGATGTGCAAGTTTTTCACCCCTTTAAAGTAGAAAGCAGGTATATCATGGGCGAATACACTGAAATGGTTGTCAAACACAGGCCTCAGGTCAAAATTTCCCCCGGAAAACTTTTCAAATTTTCCTGAGCTTATACGCATCGAAATACCATCGAATGAAACATCCTGAATGGTATTGGGCTGATGGGCATAGAGTAGAATTCCCGCCTCACAATTGATCAGTATATTGGAGAAGCGTATGTTTCTGATCAATGGCTGTTTTTTCTGGTTGGCACGAATTGGCATCTGAGAAATGTGGATGGGTTCGGCTTTCCCCCACCAGCCGGAATGTAGCCTGGTATTTATGATTAGGTCTGAAAAAAGCAGGTTTTCGATAGTTTCCCCCTCACGAGCGTTGATCAAAATCCCTCTGTTGCTGTTTAAAACCAGGTTTTGGAAGGTACAGTTCCTTATACTGTTTTCAGCCCATCCAATGCGTATGGCTGCCGATCTGGACTCAATAGTGCAATTGGTAACGGTAATATCCGTGGCTTCCCCATCGCAAAAGCCATCTGCACAGGGGCTGATGGCAATGCCATCATCACCAGCAATGAGCACACACCCCGCAATATGCACATGCTGGGACTGACTAATGTCTATCGCATCGGCATTGGGAACCAACAAGCTGTTGAACACCTTAATGTTGTTGAAATCGACATATCTGCAGCAGCCCAGATGAATACTCCAATTCGGGGAGTTCTGTACGGTAACCCCATCGAAAAGCATGTTTTCACAGCTAATAAATGTCATCAATACCCCAGGCCTTTCCAGTTCCATCAGTGGACCATCCGGAAGGCGTACCTTAAAGTCTTTCCCCTGTCTTACACGACTGTAATCCACTGACCATTCCGGACCAAGTGAATCGGGATCGAAAAATGCCATGTCATTGCCATCAATAATTCCCCTTCCTGTGATGCCTATGTTTTTGGCTTTTTTTGCCCAGATAAATGATGTGTTGCGGTTTTCAGATGACATACCCAAATCATCATAATCTTTGAGGTTTGGGCTGGCTAGAATTTTGGCTCCCGCCTCCAGGTTGAGGGTTACATTGCTCAATATCTCAAACGAACCGGTCAGAAAGGTACCAGGAGGGAAATAGACCGTTCCCCCGCCTTTGCTGTGACAACTGATGATTGCCGCATTGATGGCTGTTGTGTTCATGGCAATGCCATCTCCTTTGGCTCCAAAATCAACCACATTAAATATTGATTGCGCCATAATCCCCTGATGGAAAACCAGTATTATATGAATGATGAAGACTCTTTTTATCATGTCCAGTATTTATTTTTTATGATATATCCCGTCGAACGAAGTACCCATATAGCTTCCCCATAGTAGAGGTGAGGTGAGCTCTATTCCTGTGGTCATTTTGTGCACCACTATCCCTTCTTTTTTCTCCAGTGAGAAAAAATCTACAGGGTTGTTTTCATGGATATAAATGATATCCAGCAACTTATCATTGTCCAAATCCCCAAGCCATGGAGATGGTCCTATATTGGCACCTATGAAAAACCGGGGGTGCACATTTAATATGGTATCATTGTGAAAATCAAATACTTTTAGTTGGTTGGCTACTGTTCCGTATTGGTTGTAGTTGATTGGATACAAGATATCATCCCTACCATCCCCAGTGAAATCATAAACCACCGGGGAGGCATAATGAAAACTACCCAGCGAATCTTTCCTTTCGATATTGCCATTGCTTCCGTTTATCATCAGTTGATAGGAGCGCATTAAATCGGGAAAGGTCCCTATCCCAAAATTGGTAAAGAAGTCGGGGATAGAATCAGGTGTAAAGTACCCAACTGCCAGCGAACAGTAAGCCTCCGTATTTTCAATTGTCGTCTCCCACAGTATGTCGTTGTTTTGGCCATCTATGGCTATTATCCTGCCATCCACGGCATTGACCACAATGTCTTCCACACCATCCTGCGATATGTCAACCAGGACTGGCGGGGCTATGAAACCCTTCTGCTGCCCACTGACCAAAAGCACAGCTCCTTCCAAAGTACCGGCAAACACTTCCTTCAAAGGTATTTTGTACAAACTGCCCCCTACTGTTTCCCCGCCTGTTCCAAAAATGACATACTCCGTATCACTACCAAAATCTGAAAGTACCACTGACATGTACGTTTCACGGCCATCTGGCATATAGGCTTCCACAATGAGCCGCCCGGTCATGGCATCAATTATCATGAGTTTGCCCGGTGGCCTGTCCGGATTCCCGGGAGCGGCTTTGATGTACCCTCCGTTGGATACAATGATATCCTTAACACCGTCGGATGTGACATCTCTGATAAATTGGGGCTGATAAAAATTGTACAATTGGTGAAGAAAAGAATCGACTGTGTCGCCTTGCGGAAAAAACTCCCAGATCGTTTTTCCTGAAAGGCCGTCAATAGCCAAAAACCTGGCCGACCTTCCCCCAATAAAGACATCATCTACACCGTCACCGGTGATGTCCATGAAATTGGGCGAACCAAAAATCTGGTCTCTTGATGCGGCTGTCCACAAGACCTTCCCGTTTGCCCCATTCATAGCTACTATGGCTGTATCGCAATACATGAATTCGGATTTTCCCGTACCGAAAACTATGTCGAGGATACCGTCTGCATTGAGGTCGCGCGCCCTGGGGGATGATGATGAACCCAAATCTGGCAACTTTACTGTCCACTGCCTTTGCGCTCCCTCCGGCAATGCTGAATGACCAGAGCATCCGTACAACACTGCCGCCAATACAAGGTACAAAATACTACAATACGATATATGACAGATGCACGTCAATGTTTCTAGTTTTTTAAGAACCGAAAAGTTTGCAACAGGTGGTGGCCTTCAAACAACATACAGTAATGTAATCCCTGCCCTAAACTACTTGTACTAATGACCGGAGTATTCAAATCGAATGTTTCACCATTCAACATCACCCTGCCATCCAGGCTATAAATCTGATAACTAATGCTTTTTGCGGGAAATCTTTTGTCAAGTTTCAAAAACAGCTCGTCACCAGTGGGATTGGGATAGACTTTAATTTGCCCCAGGCCTTCTTTGCCATCAATATCCGTCACCACATCATCCACATACTCGTATGGTTCGGCCCCTAATTCATAAGCTCCTACATCAAACCCACCACCTGCAAATCTTTTCATCATATCATGATCGAATTCCAGGTATTTCAAATCAGCACCTGCATCCACACACACCGATGTTTGGGTAAGGTGGAAGTCTTTTGCCGGGTGGTCTGTGAACCCAAAATAATCGGGGTTGGAACTGATCATGTTTTTGTCGATTGTCCACCGGGCATTTCCGCCCCTTATACCTGTAGCTGGTACACAAATCAAATTATTCAATACAAGATTGTCCCTGGTATGGGCAGCATTCAGGTTGATGCCCAGCCCATTGCCGGATACTATGGTATTGTTGTATATCCTGTACCTGGTCCCCTCCCGTGCCCCTTTGTCGTTGTGATAAATGGCATTTCCATGGGTATTGAGGATCACATTGTTGAACAAGTCGTTGTTGCCAGCTCCAAAAAAAGAAATACCACTGCCAGTGCCTGTATCTACCAGATTGTTAAAAAATTCACCTGTGGTGCCTGCCCCTATTTGCACCCCATGATTTTGGTACAACTCGTCTGCCAGTCCGTAATTACGTATTTTGTTGTCATAAATTTTGACATTGCTGGTACCACATCCTACCTGCAGGCCGTCCCATTGGGTGTTTTCAATGATATTGGAAAAAATCCTGATACCGGAGATCGCATGAGAATAGTACATAACGGTTTTTCCATTGCATTCCACCTCTCTGGTAGGATGCCAGGAGTATCCTACATAAAATCCTTCGCCACCAGTATGGTGGATGTAGTTGTGATGAAATGAAATGTTTCGCATCACAAAACCCCTTAGGTCGGTGTTTGCACATGAAGGATCTGTTTTTGCCATAATACCCGCAAATCCGCTCTTTTCAATATGAAAGTTTTCTATTTCCACATCGGACGAAAAATCCAGCAGGGTAACTCCCATCGTCCCTCCATTTACCTTTATTCCATATTGATATTGGTCTGAACCCTTTCCGGACATTTTGATAAACCTGCTACCAGAAAGCATGATGCCATACCCTCCATCGCCATTGATCACTACCTGTCCACCACAATTTACCAGCAGAACAGGTTCCGTTTTGCTCCCGTTTAATCCGTCTATTCTCAGCCTGCCTCTTTCTCCAGCCGGCAGGCAAACGGTTTCTCCTGGTTTGACAGTGCTACCATCATAAACTGAAACCCCTGCAGCAATCTCGTGATTGCAATTACAATCCTGGGCCAGAGTGGTGCCATTTATGCCAATGAATATGGCTATCAATATACTATACTTCATGTTTTTTCTATTTTCAAAATTCCATGCTTTAAACCCTACAGAAAACTGTGCCTTCTTAAAAAATCATCCGCTTCTTCCAAAATATCATCATCGAAATATCGTGCGTATTTTGAATTCCCGTCCCCCAGATAGTGCTTTCGACCTTCATATTCCCGCAACTCATATTTGTTGCCTAATTTTTCCAAATCCCGAATGAAGAATTTCACCGTCCATAAGGGCACTATGTCGTCATCAGTCCCATGAAAATGTATGGCAGGTGGCAATCCCGCTTTTAAATTGTGGGCAGGTGAGATACTCCAAATCTGGTCTCTTTTGTCTCCCAACAAATAATCGCACCAAACCTGAACATTATTGACCGAAGCGGAGAACATCATCAATCCGTTTGGTTTTGCACTTATGCCCAGGTCGTCAGAAACTTCGTTGTGCCCGTCTATCATGAAAGTAGATAAGGCCAAATGACCACCAACGGATTGTCCGGCTGCCACTATTTTGTTTTTGTCCAGTTTGTATTTGTTTGCGTTTTCCCTTACCCACCTCATGGCCGACTTGGCATCCATCAGGCACTCCACAGGTGTAATTGTGCTATGTGGGGTTACGCCATTTTCGATCGAAAGCCTGTAACTGACAGAAAAGGTGACCAACCCCATCCTGGCATATCTTTCGCAGGTAGAGTAAAACTCCGAAGCGTCCCCGAAAGCCCAACCTCCACCGTGGAAAAAGACTATGGCTGTGTTTGTATCGGATTCCAATGTTTTCCGGGTATAAAAAACATCGACAGCCAGTCTGGTGGTATCCACTACCTTATATATTTCTTTTGAGTGTATTATTTGGTAGGGGCTAGTGGCCTGGCCCCTGGCTGCCAAAACATAAATTGTCAGCCATAGCAACATTACAAGTTGCCTGCACATTGTCCTTTTTAATCCCATAATACTCTTACTGTGATTTGATACTGGCAAAATGCCAGCACCTGATCTTTTGAAAAATCAACTAAATTTTACTTTAACATTGTTTTTGGAGAACCTTCTATCCGGGAATTACTTGACATCCACTACCTCAACATCAAACATTACCGCTACTCCAGGCTCGACATCAGGAGGCTTGCCTCCTTCGAATGCCGTAGCATAGGAGGCATAGATAGATAGCTTGTCCCCTTTGCGCACACATTGCAGTACCTCGTCCCACATGTCGATGTTTTTGGGCTGACCGATTACAATGCTTTGTAGAGCCTTACCGGAGGTTGAAAAAAGCTCTCCTGTGAGTTGCCTGCCCTGATAGCTAAAAAAGACGGAATCATTTATTTGAGCCAGGTGTCCCCACCCATTATGTGATTTGTGATATTGCACACCGTTTTTTGTACGCTCAGTTTTTATGCCTTTTCCATCCAGGTATTCACCTATCGCCTGTAGGGCTTTTTGTTCCCTTTGTTGTTCCAGTTTTTTCACTTGCTCCCTCCGTTGTGCCAATTGATGCTGCTGCCATGAGGCATAGTTTCTTTTGTCCACAATCGTATCTACTTTGATTCCACCTACGATCATATCACCTTCCATCAAGCCCTCAGGGATTTTGCTGTGAAAAATGGCCTGGTAGAAAAGCTCCGGTGACATCCTTAGAGAGCTGCTATCCCCTTTTCCCATTCCAAATATCACCTCTTCCAGGTCATTGAGTTGTCTGGCATTGTGCCTTACCGAATCGTACATTACAGGGAGTGGCAGGCCATTGCTACGGTAATCAAACACCAGGGAATCCCGGGAAGTTTTGAAGACAGCATGGATGATGATATAATCCCCATTTTTAGGTAAATTTCCACCCCCACGGACTATCTTATATTCCACACCAGATCTGGTTGTTTTGCTGCCATTGTCCAGGCAGCCATTAAGCAGGAGTATCATTCCAACGAGGATGCCCGAATATTTAAATGTCCTCAAACTCATCATAGGGCTTTCAGGATGTTTATGGTTCTTTCCTCTCCTTTTGCGGAAACAAAGGTCAATTTTATGCCGTCTGAAGGAATGGTGACCGTCCGGGATGACTGAGACAAATAGGAGTCTCCATAATAGAACTCATACTTTTTTATAGCTCCACTGGCAGTCTGGACATACAACCATTTATCTTCAGGTTTCAATTTCATCACTTTACCTTGTTGGTTTACGGGTTCAAATATTTTCAATTCTCCCTGATTCTGACTGGCCAGGTAATTGGTTTTACCATCGCGCACAATTGTTGTCAGCGCTTTCGCATCACCTGCAACTTCAAAACCTGACCTGTCTGAGGCGAGTTCTGTGAAATTGCCCTTTCCATCCCCCAAAAGACACTGACCCAAAAAAGAATCGTACGAACCAAATTCCACTTCCGGAGCATACGAATTGCCCACCAGCAACAAATCCAGCCAACCATCTCCATTGATATCCGCAGGTCGAATACCAAATACCGGTGAGGCCTGACTGGTAACAGGCAATGCTGTCACCTCAAACTTCCCATTGCCCAGGTTTTCAATATAGCTACTCTTCATCCAATAACTTTTAGCCACATACGATTCTTTCAGCTCTTTTTCCGGTATGATCGTTTCGATGGTGGCTTGCGCATAATCCGCGTATTTAGGAAACTTCTTTTTCACAAAAGGCAATTGGCTTCCCAGTTCATCCCGGGAATGCACCGGATAGCTGGTGCCATTTACAAAATAATTCAGAATGGCATCCAGGGTACCATTTGCATCAAAATCGTTGGCAAAAACAGTGACCGGTTCTATATCGCTGGCTTTGTAGCGCGTATTGAGACCCAAATTGCCTGCTACATAATCCATATCGCCATCACCATCGAAATCCCCGGAGGCCAAACTGTTCCACCAACCGTGGGTATGCGTCATACCTGATTCCTCCGTCACATTTTCCAGTTGGCCGTTGATATTCCTGTAAAACGTAAGAGGCATCCATTCCCCTACCAGTACAAGGTCTATCCAATTGTCATTGTCAAAATCGGTCCACAATGCCCCCGTAACCATCCCACATTGAGCCAGCCCGGGTGCGTACGCTTCGGTGACATCCGTAAACCTACCCCCCTCATTCAACAACAGGTAGCTTCTGGCCGGTAGCGGGTAGTTTCCAGGTACCACCCTTCCCCCTACAAACAAGTCAAGATCGCCATCTTTATCAAAATCTGCAGCGGTGACACACGAACCGCTGCTGTTGATCCTGGGGATGGCACCATCTTCTTTTTCAAAACGACCTTTACCGTCATTTCTGTAAAAACGGTCGAGATAATAGACGCCCCCTACAAATTCCTCACTGCCACCACTTACTGCATACAAGTCCTGATCCCCATCGTTATCTGCATCAAACAACAACAAACCCATATCTTCACGGCTTTTGTCGTAAGGAAATTCTTCCTGCGTGAACGAGCCGTCTTCATTTTGAATAAACACCCCGGCACCTTTCCCCTTTGAGCCTCCCACGAGAAAGTCTTCCATCCCATCATTATTGATATCCCCTACCGCGAGTGCAGGGCCATTTTGCGAATAACGATGGGGAATGAGGGGACTCACTTTGAAATCCACAAACTCGTCTTCCTGGTGATGGTAATGTAAGCGGGCACTGTCATTGACTGACATCATTATCGTTGTGTTTTGCCCTTTCACCTGCTCAACAGCCCGGGCGTTGGCATAATTCAGTACCAGCTCCTGGTTGGCCTTGATTTGGCCAAGGGTTTCTGACTTTCCGTCAGGCCACATCACCATAAGGCTGTCCACCATGATATGGTCTCCCAAGCCAAAATGAAGGGGGCCGACCATGGCCGATTGAAACCCCCTGTTTGGATAATACTCATGTACCTGTATTTCCTTCCCCTGATAGAGTTTTACTACAGTACCAAAGGCAAGTGCATTGCCCAAATCTCCTGTCAGGTGCACTTTTAGGTAATTTTGAAGCTCGGTAGTGCCCGAATTGTTATAGACAAAAGCTTCATCATTGATGTTGCTTACTATGAGATCCAGGTCTCCGTCCCTGTCCAGGTCGGCATAGGCGGCCCCATTGCTAAACGTTTTTGTGTTGGTGCCCCATTCATTGTTCTTTTTTGAGAATGTCAGGTCTCCATTGTTTTTGAAAATGTAATTTTCAAGCCTGTTTTCCGTAAGGTCTTCCAACAACTCGAGAAACTTTTTGCGGTAAACTTCCTCGCTTGAGTTCAATTTTAGTTTTTGATCACTTTCCGACAAGGTCACGTTGACAAACATGGTAAAATCCATACTTGTAATTTCCTTTTTATAGCCATTGGCCACAAAGGCATCCCTATATCCATCATTGTCAAAATCGGCCAACAGTGGTGCCCAACTCCAGTCTGTTTGGTGCAAGCCTGCCAACTGTCCTATTTCACTGTACTTGCCATTTCCCTGATTCAGTTGCAGGGTATTCCTCATATAGGCCGGGATATATCCATTCTTTATCCGGAGGTTGTACTTGTCGTAGTTGGTGGCACCTGCAAATAGTTTTTCCCTTTCATTATATTCAGGCAGCATGTCCACCACCATGATGTCACTTAGTCCATCGTTGTTGATATCGGCTATGTCATTGCCCATGGCAAAATTGCTGGTATGCCTGAGGTATGAGGCGGCAGACTCTGTAAATCCCCCTTTCTGGTTGTTCAGGTAAATTAAATCATCATCCAGGTAATCGTTGGATACATACACATCAGGGTAGTGGTCTTCATTGATATCGAATATAGAGATGCCAAGGCCATAGCCTTCGGTGAGGATGCCTGCCTCCATGGTAAACTCCGAAAAAGTACCATCACCATTGTTGCGGTAGAAAGCATCCGCCCCTGAACCGGAACCATCGGTTATTTTCGGATATATAAAATTTTTCTCCCATTTTTCGTTTCCAAAATTTAAGAGGTACAAGTCCATATCACCATCTCTATCATAATCAAAAAATGCAGCCTGGGTTGTAAGCGAAGGGTCATCGATTCCGTATTTTTCTGCTTCTTCGGTAAATGAACCATCGCCATTGTTGATGTACAGCATATTCCGTGTATCGGATACTTTCCTGTTCCCGGCTACACTAATATAAATATCCTGAAATGAGTCGTTGTTGATGTCCACAATGGTAACGCCGCTGCACCACCTCCCGGATTCCAGACCAGCAGATACCGTAATGTCCTGAAATTTAAAATCACCTTTGTTCAGGTAGAGCCTGTTGGACTCCATATTGCCTGTAAAAAAAATATCTGGCAAAGTATCGTTGTTGATATCCAGAACTGCCACACCTCCCCCATTGTAAACATATTCGTAATCGTAGAGGTTGTAATTTTCGTTTTCCGTGATAACATTGCTAAAATCAATACCTGAATACTCCGAAGGTACTCTGTTGAGCATTGGTGCCTGCCACACCTCATGCTGCTCCCTGGAGCAGGAAAAAAGAAGCATCACCAGGCCAATACAAAGGCCTCCTTTCCACAAATATGTTGGGATTGGTTTCATAACAAAAAAGGATGCCTGAGGTGGAATACCACCTCAAACAGTCCGTTTTCTATTTTTTTATAGTTAAAAATTGTAGGCCGGGTTTTGTTCCAGCAAATCATTTCTCAACAATTCGCTCGAGGGTATAGGCCAGTACAACATTTCGTCCGAGTTGGAATTGGTGATGGTTTTCAGGTAATCTTTGTCCCACCTCAGCAGGTCAATCCATCGGATAATATCCTCAAACATCAATTCCCGATGCTTTTCTTCCCTGATAGCCTCTCTCATTTTTTCCTGGGTATCTACATCGCTCACTTCCAGGGGAGCTATACCCAAAGTACCATCGGGCACTCCTGAAAACCACTCCTGCACAAAGCTGTCGTCCTGAGCCCTGCCCCTGATCTGGTTCAGTATGCCCAATACTTCGTCCCTGTTTGCAGCGTAGTTCAATTCATTCATTGCCTCCGCTTTGTTGAGCATAAGCTCTGAAAGCCGGATAATGTTGAAGTTCATCCTTTCTGCACCCCCATCGGCAAAGCCGGTTACAGGAATGTATTTGTTGGGATTGAATGTTCCAGCCCACGGATGCGGTGTGTACGCCAGGTCGAAACGCACGTCCCTGCCCTGGGTAGTACCTATCTCATCAGGTTTTTCAAAAATACTTTTGGCGGTTTCGGACCATTCAAAATCAAACCCAAAAAACCATGCATATAGTCCGCTACCAAAAAATCCCGGAGAATAGTCGTTTTGCTGCTCAAATATGGATTCGGAGGCATTTCCAGGATGCTGAAAAATACTTCTCCACAATGGAGTGAAGGGGTAAAGTCCACTGTCTATGATCTCTTCAGACAATGTCAACGCGGTGGTATAGTCGTTTTCCTGTAGTGCCAACCTGGCGAGGAATGCCTTGGCTGCCCATTTGCTTGCCCTTCCTTTTCGTTGGTTGGTCAATTGGTCGTCGGCATAGTTTTCCAATACATCCGGCAGGTCATTTTCTGCCTTAGTCAGATCTGATTTTACCTGTGCCAATACCTGCTCCCTGTTCGTTTTAGCAATGATCACATCATTGATGTCTTCATTGGGGAAATCGGTGATAAGAGGCACATCGCCAAAGGCATTGTACAAATAATAATAAACTACTCCTCGCAGGAAGTGGCCTTCGGCTATGATCTGGTTTTTCCTTTCCTTGTTTTCACCAAAGCTATCCTCTGGAATACCCTCTACCTGCTCGATGAGGAAATTCACATTGGCTATGGCCTCATACATTTTGGCCCAGCTTGCAGAGTTGGTAGCGTTCAGCAACTCACTTCTGTTTTTAAATTGGGAGGCAAATCCGCCATCCTGTTTGATGTCATCGGTACTAGCCTGAAAAAACATGATAAAAGTAGAGTACGCCGATTCGTGAAAAAACCGGTTGTAGCAGCCTGTAAGTCCCACCTCGGCGGTGGTTGGGTCATTGTAGAACGTCTCTGAGTTAAGTACTGAAGAAGGTTCTACTTCCAAAAAATCGTTGCAGCTGGCAAGCAACAGCATAACCGTGCACGCCAGCGATATATATATTTTAGATTGAATTTTCATACTGTTCAATTTTAGATTTTCCATTACAACGTCACCTTTAATCCCAACACATAACTTTTGGCCTGAGGGTATGACCCATAGTCATAGCCTCTAAGCAAACCACTATTGTTTCCGGTATTTACGCCAGTAAAGTGATCAACCTCAGGGTCGTACCCACTATACCCGGTAAAGGTGAGCATGTTGTTTCCGGTAAGGTATATCCTCGCCCTGCTTATTTTTAATCTATCTAAAAATGCTGAACTGAAATTGTAGCCTAGTGTCACATTCTTGAGCCTCAGGTAAGATCCATCCTCCAGAAACCCATTGTGCGCAAGGTTGTTTGTATTTCCTGTCTGATCCCAGTTCAATTTCGGGTACTCCGTAACATCTCCTGGTGCCTGCCACCTGTTTTCCCAGGCCTCCCTGGTAGTGTTGGCAGAAAATACATTCTGTCCCCCTACATTCAGGAGTTCCATCGTCCTTCTTGTCGAATTGAATATTTGGTTGCCGGAGCTGAATTGCAGGAATACGGACAGATCAAAATTCTTGTAGCTGATGTCATTGGTGAGTCCTCCGAAAAAATCGGGAAACGGACTGCCAGCCCACACCAGGTCGTCTGTATTGATGATGTCATTTCCTTCACTATCCACATTGCCGTCCTGGTTGACAATGACTACTGTACCTTTTTCAGGATCTACGAATTGCTCCCTTTCATAAAGATAAAACCCGATGGACTCACCTACTCTGGCGATGCTATTGCCACCTCCTGCGCTTACAATTACATCCTCATCGTCGAGAAGGGACAGTACTTTGTTGCTATTCCCTGAAATGTTCAATGTAGTACCCCATCGGAAGTCGTCCTTATTGATGTTCACAGATGAAATCTGAACTTCCCATCCCTTGTTTTGCATTTCACCGATGTTGGTCACCAACCCGCTAAAACCTGCCTGAGATGGCAAAGGCGCCCTAAAAAGGAGGTCATCTGTTTTCTTTACATAGTAGTCCAGCCCCAGGCTCAACCTTTCGTCAAACAAAGACAGGTCAACCCCAACATCCAACTGGGTGGTAGTTTCCCATGTCAGCTTTGGATCGGCCAGACTGGAAAATGTCGCCCCAGTCTGGTTGGAATAGTTGTTTCCGCGGTTCGTGCCCCCACCTATAGAAAACAAGGACAATCTTGAAAAATTACCTACTTCCTGGTTCCCGGTTTGACCATAACTAGCCCTTAGCTTGAGATCGCTAACAACGGAAGAAGCCTCCAAAAAAGCCTCATCCGATATCCTCCAGCCTACAGAAGTCGAAGGGAAAAAGCCCCACCTGTTGCCATCGTTGAAGCGTGATGAGCCATCGTAGCGGGCATTGAGCGTTACCAGGTATTTGCCCTGGTAATCATAATTGAACCTTGAAAAATATGACATCAGGCTCCAGTTTTCTTCAGTCGAAGTGACTACATCAAACTCTGCACCAGCGTTGAGGGTACGTATATTGTTCACTTCAATACCTGTGGCCAGCACAAAACTGCTCTCCCAGTTGGTTTTCTGTGCACTGGAACCGGCCAGGACAGTGAAGTTGTGGTCGTTGATACCAAAATTGTAGGTCAGGTAATTATCAAATGTCCAAAGCGACTGGTCAAATGTGCGTCGGGAGGACTTGGCTAGGTTGTCAAGGCTTTCAACTATAATTTGTGAAGGATCAAACCATTCTTCGTTTTCTAACCTCAGATCTGCTGAAAACCTTGATTTAAAGGACAGGTTATTAGATAATTTGAAATCAGCAAAAACCGACCCCATCACCCGTGTCACATTGTTTACTATATCTACCTCTTTGGCCTGCCTTACCGGATTTCCAAAAGACAATTGGTTTTGATCCCAAGAGTATATACCCTCTTCAGTAAAAACCGGTATTGCCGGGTTTTTTACCAACGCAGTTGAAAGTGCCGGTTCGCCATAAATGTGATTGAAATTTGAAGCATCACCGGAGAATGGACCACCATCGTTCTTCACCCTATCCTGATCCATAAACGAGCTGTAGATGTTGGTACCAATATTAATCCTGTCGGATGCTTTGTGGTCTATATTGGCCCTAAAGCTATAGCGTGTAAATTTGGAATCTGTAATGGTACCTTCCTGTGACATCACGCCCCCACTGATCATGTACTGCGAATTGTCGTTTCCTCCACGTGCCGACACGTTTACATTGTTGAGCATGGCAGACCGGAATATTTCATCCTGCCAGTTGGTATCGTAGTTGGGATTGCTAATATCCGCAGTGGAATAAAATGGATTCTCTCCTAATTGTGCCAGACCTTCGTTGGTCATTTCCATGAATTGAGAAGCATTGAGCACATCATACCTGTTGGTAATGGTGGATACACCTGTGTACATATCCAGGGAAAGTTCGCCTTTTCCCGATTTGCCCCTTTTCGTGGTAATCAACACCACCCCATTGGCAGCCCTCGCTCCATAAATAGATGCAGCGGCTGCATCTTTCAGTATTTCGATGGACTCTATGTCCGATGGGTTAAGATGGGACATCCCATTCACCCTACCTTCTCCAATGTTGACGTTTGAAGTCTGGGTGTTGTTGATCGGCACCCCGTCGATCACGTACAATGGGTCATTGCCCGATCCAATAGAGGTAGTACCACGCACTCTTATGGTGACGCCACCACCAGGCTCTCCGGTCTGTTTGGTCACCACTACTCCTGCTGCCCTTCCCTGGATTGCCTGGTCAACACCTACCACTGGCATTTCTTCGATTTGCTTGGAGCTGATGGAAGACACGGCACTCGTGAGGTTGCGTTTGCTTTGTGTTCCGTACCCAACTACAACGATTTCTTCCAGTTGTGAGGCATCCAGGTCCAACTGGACATCCACCACATTTCTGCTGCCAGCCAGTACTTCCTGTGTAACATAGCCAACATAGGAAATAACCAGGGTTGCATCTGCAGGGGCACTGAATTTATAATCCCCCTCAATATTCGTGGTGGTTCCCACAGTGGAACCTTTCACCACTACAGAGGCCCCCGGCAAACCCTCTCCATTCTCGTCAGTAATTTTGCCGGAAATTTCGATATCTTCAATTACAACCTGGGAAACTGTACTTGCATACCTAACTTCAGACAATGGGCTTATGCTGATGTTGTTGTTGTGCTGCCTGAATTGCAACCGCGCTTCCCTGGAAATCTCAGTAAGTATTTCAGCCACGGTTACGTTGGCCATCTCCAGGTTTACGGGATTCAAACCAGCCAGATCTTCCTTGTGATAGGAAAACTTGAAGTTGGTTTTGGTTTCGATTTCGGCAAAGACATCCTTTATTTTGCTTTTTTTGGCATAAATAGATATCTGCACCTCCCTTACACTCTTGTACTGCGCATTGACCTCAGAGGCCACAACAGCACTCATAAACACGAGGTTCACAATGAACATATACAAGGTGTATTTAGTCATTATCTTAATGATTTGTATCGTATTATACATAAATTTGTATGGTTTTGTGTATTACATAAAACTTTCGATTGCCAGTTCACTTTGCATTCATTCCCCAATGATTGTTGTATGAGTGAAGGGCAATTGCTAAAATGTTACCGGTTGTTCTCCAGAATGACCGGTATTTTTTTGTCTGCATTCATCTGATCATAGGCATTTTCTTTTATTGAAATTCAATGGTTACAATTTTATCTTTTATGTCGAAATCAAAACTTTTACTAAACCCGATGGCTTTTAAGACTGTCTCCAGGCTTTGATTGTCAAATTCCCCTGAGAAATGTGTATGCATTTTGGTGTTTTTATTGATCAGCCTGATTTCCACTCCATACCAGCGCTCCAGCATTTGTTTTATCTCTCCCATGGAACTGTCATCAAAAATCAAAAACCCATCTTTCCAGGCTGCCACTTTCGACAGGTCAAATTTTCCCTTATCCAGTTCCCCTGACTTGCCCTGAAAAGCCACCTGCTCGCCAGGCAACAAAATAACATCCCCTCCATCACCCTGACTTGAGGCGTTTACTACCTTCACCTTTCCTGTCAGCAATGATACTTTTATGTCTTCTTCGTCATGCGCCTTGATGTTGAAGGACGTGCCGAGGGCCGTAGTTTCAAGCGATCCACTTTTGACAACAAAAGGCCTGCTTTCATCATGGGCCACCTCGAAAAATGCCTCACCGATGAGTTTTACTTCCCTCAGGCCGTTTTCAAATTTCCTCTTGTATTCTATACTGCTCTCCGCATTGAGGATTACTTTGGTGCCATCATTTAAAAAAACTGTTGTCTTCTGCCCCCTGGGGTTTTGCTTGATGATGGTCTGGGAGACACTGGCCACCTCCAACTCCGGTGAGAAATTGGTAAAGTAGGGTACGGAAATACCAATCATTACCCCTACTATTAATATCGCCGCTACTTTCCCTACGTAGCTCCATATCGTCCGCTCCCTGCCAGACGATGATGCCAGTACTACTTCATCGCGATCTTCCAGGGCGTTGATGATTTTTTTCTTCTCCTCTACGTACTCGGTTTCCGGCAACCTGAGTGAAAAAAGTATCACCAGCTCCTTGGCGGCATCCAGCTCCGCTTGTTTTTCCGGGTGCTGCTGGAGCAATTCTTCGTAATAGGATTTATCTTTTTCGGATTCGTTCAAACAATAACGAATAAAAGATTCCTCTGACGCCAGTGCTTCTACCGGATGGCTCTCCATTTTCATCGTATCAATAATAATTTTGTGACTATAGATGGGAACTTCACCACCTATCTGGGTAATAGTGTAAAAAGAAGAGGCTTTTTACCGAAAAAAATTAAAATTTCTTTTGGGGCAAATGAAAAAACCGGGCTAAATACAGGAATAGAGCCAGCAAAGGGCGATTATTGAAATATATTTTTTTAGGAGTTTCAGTGCTTCATAAACCTGATTGTACACTGTCCTATTACTGGAGGAGGTAATTTCTGCAATCTCATCATAGTCCAATCCTTCGAAAAACCTCATCCTGATGACCTGCTTCTGTTTGTTGGTAAGGTGCTCCAATGCCTCATGAATTTTGAAACGTAAATCTTCCGATCTTTGGTTTCTGATCAGCAGTTCTTCATAGGACAGCTCTATCAATAGCGGAGAGTCTATCAGGTCACTTTGCTTGCTGTCCGATTCCATTTCGCGAAAGAGCTTTCGCTTAAAATATTTAAGCAGGTAGGATTTAATAAAATTGACCTCACTCAGGTTTTTTCTATTGTCCCATATTTCCAAAAAAAGCTGCTGGATACAATCTTTCACCAGGTCCTTTTGACCGGATATTTTGAACCCATAGGCATACAAATCCTGATAATAGGTTTCATACAGGGTCAAAAAAGCCCTCTTGTCTCCCTGCCTTATGGAATCCCAAACTTCTTTCAAGAATTAAACATTTGCTGGTGCTTCACAGTAAATCTATTGTTTTTTTCTTCAAACAGGGGAACTGATATGTTAATATCCTAAAAGAAGGACATGGATAACCTTGATTTAGGGAGGTTGTATGATATGCTTTTTGTCAAGCAAGTAGCACCATCAGAGGGATTTGCGCGAAATGAGTTTAAAATCATTTTTTACGCTTTCTCCCTTTTGGTTCAAAATCATGTCGGCGGCCAGTTTCCCCATGTTCTGAAAATCCGTAGTGATCACAGATATACCATCTGCCAATACTTCTTTGAGGGCCGTATCATTGTATGAAAGCACACCTACATCTTTGGTAAGCTGCAGACCGGCAGCCCGAATATTCCTAATAAAATTGACCAGGTCGTTTTCTTCTATTACCACATAGGCTGCATTTTTTTCGATCTTCGTGTCAGCCACAATTTCGGGAATCACTTCGAATTGAAAATTGTTAAATGCACAAAACCGCCTAAACCCAATCACTATTTCGTTGGGGTATGGATAGGAGGTGTTTACAGGGAAAGACAGAATCAACTTTTGATATTTCTTCAAAACATCTAGTCCCATTTCCATAGCATCGTAGATATCTAATTTAAAATCCTGGTAAACAGCACCAAAAAACTTGTCCAAACCTTCTACCAGATGATCGAGAACTATGAGCTTATTGCTGCTGATTTTTTTTAAAGTTTTCAGGAATGCGGACTTGTCGTAATCGATAAAATGGGGCATGATGATGTAATAATTATAACCAGACCGGTGCTCGTCTATGACCCTGTCAAACAAATTGAAATCACAGTGATAAATAAAAAAATCTATCTGGGCCTTGTCTTTGAGAGAATCGGCCAGGGCATTATAAATTTCCTTTTTATAGGCACTCAATTTATTGAATACCACCAATACTTTCAGTTTTGATTCCGGAGCAGAATTGGACACATAATAGCCTTTTCCTTTTACGGATTCTATCACCCCATTCTTTTTCAGGTCCCTGTAGGCCTTTTCTACCGTATCCCTGGACAGGTAATAGTCAAAGCTCAATTGGTTGATAGATGGTAGCTTTTGGCCATACTGAATCGCACCAGTCTCTATGTTTTCTACTATACTCTTTACTACCTGCTTGTATTTCGGCAAGCTGGAATCTTCATTGATCTCCAGTGATATTGATTTATTCTCCATGCTGCGTTTTGTCTATCGATTTCCAAAACTACCAAACAAAAAAAAGATACACGGCAGTAAAGTACAGGACAGTATCAAAAAAAATAATGCCCACTTTCGTATCATCAATCATTGAAATTTAAATATTCAAAACATAAAAATGGAACAATTAACAAAAACATTTAAGTACGTTGACTATTTATGGGACGAAGCGAAAGCAGCTTCCATGGAAGGCGATGAAGTAGCACTTCTACTGTACAGATCGAATATCCTGGGGGCTGATCTGAGGATCACCAACTATGGAGGCGGCAACACCAGTTGCAAAACCATAGAAAAGGACCCACTGACCGGTGAAGACACTGAAATCATGTATGTAAAGGGGTCTGGTGGTGACATTGGGACACTAAAACGCAATGGACTTGCTGGTTTATATGTGGACAAACTCAGGGCGCTGAAAAACGTTTACCGTGGCTTGGAGCATGAAGATGAAATGGTGGCTTTGTTCAACCACTGCATCTACGACCTGGACTCTAAGGCGCCCTCTATAGACACTCCTTTGCATGCACTTTTGCCTTATAAGCACATAGACCACCTACACCCTGATGCGGCTATTGCTATTGCGGCTTCCAAAGAAGGTGAAAAAATAATGAAAGAAATTTATGGTGAAGATTTTGCCTGGATTCCATGGCAAAAGCCCGGTTTTGACCTGTCGTTAAAACTGGAAGCAGCCATAATAGAAAACCCTAACTTAAAAGGCCTCTACCTGGGCGGGCATGGATTGTTCACCTGGGGTGATACTGCGTACGAATGCTATATTAATTCACTGGAGGCCATTGAAAAAGCTTCGGCATACCTCAATGACAATTTTGGTAAAAAAGGCCCGGTTTTCGGTGGACAAAGAACCGAATCCCTGCCGGCAGAAAGAAGAAAGCAACAAGCTTCAGCCATTGCCCCGGTTCTGAGAGGGCTTTGCTCTTCCAACCAACTGATGGTAGGACACTTTAGTGATGATGAACGCATCCTGGAATTTGCCAACAGCGTGGATATTGACAAGCTGGCCCCATTGGGCACAAGCTGCCCCGACCACTTCCTCAGAACCAAAATATGCCCACTGGTACTCGACCTGGAAAAAGATGCCGATTTATCCGATCCGGCAGCAATCAAAGAAAAAATCCAGCACCAATGGGAGGAGTACAGGGAAAACTACAACAACTACTATGAGCAATGCAAGCGTGACAACTCTCCAGCCATTAGGGACAACAACCCCGTGATCATCATCTGGCCCGGAGTTGGCATGTTTTCATTTGCCAAAAACAAACAAACAGCAAGGGTGGCCAATGAGTTTTACCTCAATGCGATCAATGTAATGAAAGGGGCAGAGGCCGTTTCTGAATACGTGGCGCTCCCATTGCAGGAAGCGTTTGATATCGAATACTGGCTGCTCGAAGAAGCCAAACTTCAGCGCATGCCCAAGGAAAAATCACTGTCCAGAAAGATTGCGTTGATCACAGGTTCCGGTGGTGGCATTGGCCTGGAAATAGCCAAGAAGTTTGCTGAAAATGGCGCTTGTGTGATCATCTCAGATATAGATGAGGAGAGGGTGAAAACTGCACACGCAACTTTTGGCCGTGACGTGGCTGAGTGGGTAACGATGGATGTTACATCTCAGGAGTCAGTAGTGGCGGCATTTGAAAAAGCAGCCCTTGCTTTTGGTGGGGTAGATATCATCGTCAACAACGCCGGTATTGCCATTTCAAAATCAATCGAGAACACCTCAGAGGAAGATTGGGACCTCCTGCAAAACATTATGGTGAAAGGCTCATTCCTGGCGGCTAAGGCGGGAACGGCCATACTCAGAAAACAAGGACTGGGTGGCGATATAGTGAATATAGTAAGCAAGAATGCCCTGGTTTCCGGCCCCAACAACCTGGGCTATGGAGCTGCCAAAGCAGCCCAGGCACACATGACCAGGCTGATGGCTGCCGAACTGGGCAAAGACGGCATCAGGGTGAATACCGTAAACCCAGATGCGGTGATCAAAGGCTCCAACATCTGGGAAGGTGGATGGGCGGCAGGCCGTGCCAAAGCCTATGGCATCACGGTGGATGAATTGCCAGCCCACTATGCCAAAAGAACCCTGCTCAACGCCATACTGGAAAGGGAAGATATAGCCAAAGCAGCCCTCGCTTTTGTTGACGGATCTTTAAGTAAGTCAACTGGAAACATCATCAACGTAGATGGTGGCGTAGCGGCAGCTTTCGTAAGGTAAGTTTAGTTTGTGTAAAGGCCGTCCTTTTTTTGGGATGGCCTTTTTTATTATCTTCAATTATGATCATCGAAAAAGAGAAACTACAGGAAATAAACAAAAGCAGGCTTTCCGGCCATTTGGACGACCTGGAAAGATTGAAAAAGCACCTGGAAAACAAGGGCATAGATTCGGAAAAGATTGTACAGCAATTGATAGCCTTTCAGGTGGCCATTCCCAGTTGGGCACTCGGAACCGGAGGCACCAGGTTTGGCCGGTTTTCGGGCGGGGGCGAACCCCGAACGCTCAATGAAAAAGTGGAGGACGTGGGCATATTGCAGGCACTGAACCAATCGAGTGGCGCCATCAGCCTACATATCCCATGGGATATTCCCGAAGATGTACAGGGTACGAGGCAGCTAGCCGATTCGCTCAACATCAAGTTTGATGCCGTGAATTCCAACACTTTCCAAGACCAGGACGACCAAAGGGAATCCTACAAATTTGGTTCACTCTCCCATGTGGATGCAGATGTACGTGCCCAGGCCGTTGAGCACAACAAACAGGTGATCGACTATGGTGTGGCACTAGGATCGGATGCCCTCACAGTGTGGCTGGCAGACGGTTCTTCTTTTCCGGGCCAGAGCCACTTCCGAACGGCCTTTCAAAACACACTGGGTTCATTGCAGGAAATATATAACCACCTACCCGAAAAGTGGAAAGTGTTGGTGGAATACAAACCTTATGAGCCCAACTTTTACTCCATGGCCATTCCCGATTGGGGCACTTCACACATGCTGGCTTCCAAACTGGGCGAGAAGGCCCTTTGTTTGGTTGACCTGGGACACCACCTGCCCAATACCAACATTGAACAAATTGTTTCCATTCTTATGATGGAAAACAAATTGGGCGGCTTCCACTTCAACGACAGTAAATATGGTGATGATGATCTGACAGTTGGGTGTCTCAAACCCTACCAGCTGTTTCTCATTTTCAGCGAACTTGTGGATGGCATGAATACCACATCCAACCCGGACTTGTCCTGGATGATAGATGCGAGCCACAACCTTAAAGACCCGATGGAGGACTTGCTGCAGTCGGTAGATGCCATTATGATAGCGTATGCACAAGCCCTGATCATTGATAGGGAAACCCTCACGGATGCACAGCAAAGCAACGACGTAACCCTGGCACAGGAAGTATTGCAGGAGGCATTCCGCACAGACATAAGGCCTTTGGTAGCAGAAGCACGCCGATTGAAAAATGGTGCCCTGCACCCTATCAGTGCCTATCGCTATTTAAAAATCAGGAAAGAATTGATCAACGAAAGAGGGGCAAAAACCATCACGACGGGACTATAATGAAGCAGGCAGTTACTTTGATATTTGACATTGGGAAAACAAACAAAAAGCTTTTTTTGTTTGACGGGCAATTGAACGAAATTCATCGGGAATACACCCATTTTGATGAAATAGTGGATGATGATGGTTTTCCGGCCGAAGACCTGGACACACTATCGCAATGGGTGCTTGACAGTACCACAAAATACCTGAACCATGACTTATACGATGTAACTGCCATTAACTTTTCAACCTATGGTGCCTCTATGGTGCATTTGGATGAAAATGGTAAAGTCATTGCCCCATTCTACAATTATCTCAAACCATTTCCCGAAGACCTGAAAGAGCGTTTTTTTGAGAGTTATCATGGAGAAGCTAATTTCTCCCTTATCACCGCCAGTCCTTCGTTGGGTTTTCTCAACTCAGGATTGCAGCTTTTTTACCTGAAATACCACAAGCCTGACCTTTTCAAAAAAATCCATCAGAGCCTGCATTTTCCCCAATACATGAGCTACCTGTTGACCAAAAAACATGTCACAGACTATACCAGCCTGGGATGCCACACCGGCCTTTGGGATTTCAGAAACAATACTTATGGGGAATGGGTGGTAAAGGAAGGATTTGAACCGTTGCTGGCCCCAGTTTGCGACAGCAGTCAGAGTTTTGATATTTCTGTAAAGGGCAAAACAGTTCGCATTGGAGTTGGGATACACGACAGCTCATCGGCCTTGCTGCCATATATTCAAAGCACTCGGGAGCCATTTGTACTTATCTCTACAGGCACCTGGAGTATATGTATGAATTTCTTCAACGACCGGGAACTGACCAAAGAAGAGTTGCACAACGATTGCCTCAATTTCCTGGGCATCAAGGGGCATTCTGTGAAGGCCTCCAGGTTGTTTTTGGGCCAGGAAATTTCTGATCAGATTGACCAACTAAACGAGCACTTTCAATGCGATGCTCAGTATTACAAAGACCTGCAATACGATCCTGGTTTTGTTCCTCTGAACAAAACACCCAACAACTTCCTTTTTCATTACAGTCACCTCAATGTCGGGCGATTTGGCTTCTCAGAAGCCAAAAAAAATCAATTTGATAAATTTGAAAACTTTGAGGAAGCCTATCACCAGCTGTTGCATGAACTGACCGAACTTCAAATTGCTTCGTTGCGACTGGCCATAGGTAGTACTAGCGCTAAAGACATCTATGTAGATGGGGGCTTTGCCACCAACCAACTTTTTACCCAAATGCTGGCTAAAAAACTACCCGAGCATTCTATCTATTCCACTGAATTTGGACTGGGAAGTGCCCTTGGTGCCGCCTTGCTGGTGAATTTCAGAAAATTGCCATCCGACTTTTTAAGTAACAACTACCGTCTCAAAATCCACCATAGCCAACCCACAGCCGGACTGGCTATGTGAGTGTGTGCCTTTTGTTATACGGTATTTTCTGGAAATTCCGGGATTACAAATCCCACCTTATCAACTCCTTCGACATGCCCTTCGGAACATGTCGAAGAGCGGAAGAGCGATATTTTAAAAGTTTCGTTCTGGCAAATCTGGAATAATAATCTTCAGATCATTCTCTTCTTTGAAATTTTCCAGCAAAGAATTCTTAAATTTTATTAAAGTGGCATCTTTAATTGAACTTGGAAGCCAAACACATGAACATGTGCTTGCATTGAAATTAGATTCCGTCACAAAACCAGAGTAAAAAAAAATAATCATTTGATAAAAACCAATTTGGTAAAGCTCTTCTAGTGTTTGCAACAATTCTTTCGAGATAATCTCCTGACCTTGCACTATTTGGCTTCCCTGGGCTCTTATAGTCCATGTTCCATCAATGAAAAGAACTGGTCTTGATTTAGTCCAGGATTGGCCTTTATATTTTCCAATTTTTTTTCTTCTTATAGTATTAAGTAATTTCGGATAGATTTTATCCCCTTCTTTGGTACGAGGAGCATAACATTCAATGTTTACATTTTGACTAGTTAAATCCACCTTGAAATCTGGGGGATCAGGCATTGAAAACTTCAGCTGACATTTTTTCAACATACAACATATCTGAACCTCAAACCATGTGCCGGTTAAATAGCTAAAGTCGTTTCTAAATCCAGAGGTAAGTTTATTTTTATATAATTCATATAGATCTAAATCATTTTCTTTCAAATAATCTAGGTTTTTAATAAAGTCGATTAGCTGAGCCAAGTCAACTACTCCGGATTTATCACCAAGTCGGTAAGATTCTTCTGCCCTCTTCAACAAATCTAAAATACTGGAAGTTTTGGTTCTCTTCTCTAAATTTATTGTAGCATTGTTCAGTAGCAGTTTTAAATTAATCAAAGCCCAATTCCACCAAGAAGAATAGCTTTGATAATCATTGCCAATTGGAAATTCCGTCAACATTATACAAATATATTAATTTATGTGAAAGGAAAACCCGCTGTTTGACATGTTCCGAAGGGCATGTCGAACATACAGATGATTAGGATTTTTAATCCTAGAAGATCAGGCTTCTGCCAGTTCAAGCAAACCTTTCCTTATCCCATAATAGTCTCCACAACTGCTGTACAAATACTCTTCTTCTTTTTCAACTATGTTGGCTTTGACAGGATTTTGGTGAATGTAATCCAGTTTGGTGTTAAAAAATGATTGGGTAATAATTTCTTCCCCATGATAACCCGGTTCCCAAAACCAAAGCTTATCATCCTTTTTCAGCAACCACAACAGCCATCTCTTTCTACTTTCTTTTGGGTTTCGGTCTATAGCCTGTATAAGTTGGGTAGAAGTAAATTTCTTGAAATCCCGAATTGTGTCGCTCAATTTGCCGCTGGTGCTACTCACTATCAGGTGAAGGTGATTGGTCATAACAACCCAGCCATAAATATTTAGTCCTTTGTTCTTTTGGCAGAACCTTAGACTTTCTAACACAATATCTACATATTCCTTTCTGGTAAACACATCTACCCATTGGTGTACTGTGAATGTGACAAAGTACTGAGCGTGCTGGTCTTTTATTCTGTATTCGAATGGCATTTCTAGAAAGTTTAAGGGGATTAGAAATCCCACCTTATCAACTGCTTCGGCATGCCCTTCGGAACATGTCGAAGAGCGGGGTGGTAAAGTAAGAAAAATCTAACCACCCGATACTAAAGATAGATACATTTCTAAAAGATAAATACCTTAACTTCAGCCAACACATCAAACGTTGTTAATTGTGTTTAAAGCAGCTACTTGAATGAAAAATATTTGGTGAGGCATGCAATTCCTAGCGCATAATGATACTTTTGCCCCTTCATTAAAAAAAGGGGTCTCTTGGAGCAAAGTAAGTGTGTGTTTTTAGACCGGGACGGTGTGTTAAACAAAGATTTTGTGGACTATGCCTATAGCCTGGACAAGTTTTTTATAATTGACGGTGTGGCAGAAGCCCTTGCGGCACTCAAAAAGGAGGGTTACCTGCTGGTGATCATCACCAACCAATCAGGCATAGCCAAGGGCATTTACACCCGTGAGGACATGCAAACCTGCCACGACTACCTGCGGGAGCAAACCGGCCATCTGATCGACCATATTTACTACAGCCCATGGCATCCGAGCGTTTCGGAATCCCTCACCAGAAAGCCCGGTACCCTGATGTTTGAAAAAGCCATAGCCAAATTCAATGTGGATGTGTCCCGGTCGTGGATGGTAGGCGACAAACTGCGCGATATGCAACCGGCCATCAAAATGGGCCTGAAAACCATTCAGGTAGA
The DNA here is from genome assembly GCA_040222275.1 of Cyclobacteriaceae bacterium. Lineage (GTDB taxonomy): Bacteria > Bacteroidota > Bacteroidia > Cytophagales > Cyclobacteriaceae > CAXBNB01. The sequence goes on along the minus strand of JAVKDJ010000027.1, from coordinate 53,871 downwards.
TGGGCATGATGATAAAATTGCCGACCATGTGGCTGCCAACCTGTTGGAAGCGGCAAAACACATTCTTTCCCAAGCAACCAAATAGCTATTGAAGCAAATGATTGCTTCTGGTTCTTACAAATCCAGTTTCAATTTGTTGAGTTCGGCTGTAATGAAGGTCAGTTCTTCGCCAGTCAACTTTACATCCATCGCCTGGGCATTCAGAATTGATTGTTCTGCATTTCTTGCCCCCGCCAGGGCTATCGTAATACCCGGCTGCTCCACTGTCCACCGCAGTACCAGCTGGCTCAGGGTGGCTCCCTTATCAGCAGCCAATGGTTTTATCTTGTCCAGAAACTCGTTGCTGCGTTTGATGTTTTCTTCTGAAAAATAAGGCAGTCCGGCCCTATGGTCTCCTTCTGCAAACTGATGACCAGGTTTTATTTTGCCCGTGAGCAACCCTCTCTCTAGCGGACTGTAGGCCAAAATGGCTTTGTTGCTTTCCAGGGCATGAGGTACCACATCGGATTCAATACCCCTCTTCACCATACTGTATGGTACCTGATTGGACACCAGGTTGGTATATTTGTCCGCCTCCTTCATTTGCTCCACGTTGTAGTTGCACACACCAGAGTGTCTTACCTTGCCCTCTTTGACCAGTTGCTCCACCGCTTCCATCGTCTCCTGGATCGGTGTGGTCTTGTCGGCCCAGTGAATTTGGTAGAGGTCGATAAAATCCGTACCCAACCTGCGCAGGCTGTTTTCGCATTCTTCAACGATGCTTTCCTTCGAAGCATATTTGTAAATATCTATCTCCTTCCCACTATTGTCTTTGCTGCTGAAGTAAAAATCCCCTTTGGTCAGGTCCCATCTCATTCCATACTTGGTAATTATCTGTACCTTGTCCCTGGGAATGTCCCTGATGGCCTGCCCCACAATTTCTTCACTCACACCCATCCCGTAGATCGGCGCAGTGTCTATGGAGGTTACCCCCTGATCATAGGAGGCACGTATCGCTTTTACTGCATCTTTTTGCTCTGTACCTCCCCACATCCATCCGCCTGCAGCCCAGGCGCCAAAAGTGATCACTGAAAGTTCTAAATCCGTACTGCCTAATTTTCTGTATTCCATGTTTTATTATTCTCAATCCACAAAGGCACCCTTAGTACCATTTTCAATGGTCGCAAATCTAGTACAACATCTGGTTCATCGCAATTGAGATGGGCAATGAAAACAGGCTAATATACAATTTCAAAGACAACACCACCATGGCCCAATATTGGCATTCTCTCGTTGGTTCAGCATCCATTCCGAGATTCATGACTGTAACCCATAACATTTTTTACATCAAGGCGTTGTGTAAATTCCTTACCCTGATCCTAACAATGGTAAACAAAACAATCCATCCAATGTATGTGTTCAGTAGTTTGATAAATCAACCCCTCGGTTTATGAGAAACTGGATGATTTCGGTGAAATATTTTTATAGGGAGTTTACTATTTATAACCTGCTGTTTACGGTATCCGGCATTGGCCTGCTCCTTAGCTACAGTTCATTGAGTTACTCCTTTATTTTTTGGGGGAAAGTTGCCGGTTATGCATTCACGGCAACCATCTATTACTGGTATAGAAGGAAATACTTCTATTTCTTCCACAACCTCGGCATCAATAAAAGAACACTGCTCATTTCTTCTATATCAATAGACGCCCTTCTGACCTTGCTCATCCTGGTAACCATTAAACTTCTGATTCATTGAACAGGCTGGAAACAGATAGTGTACACCTTACTTTTGATGGTAGAAAAATACTCTCCAATGTGTACCTGAAATGTCAAACCGGTGATGTGGTGGGTGTAATTGGCAGAAACGGATCTGGCAAGTCTTGTTTGATGAAAATCATTTTTGGCTCGTTGCAGGGTGAGAACCAATCTGTAAGGGTCAATGGGGTATATCACAAACAGTTGTACCGAATCCCTAAAGCCATTCATTTTATGCCGCAGGAAGGTCTGTTTATGGACTACCTTACATTTAAGCAATTGATCGAGATTTTTAGATTGGAGCACAAGCTTGATCAACTCATGGAAATAGAAGAACTGCATATTAACTTTAATACGAAAATAGGTGAACTTTCTGGCGGGGTGAAAAAGTTGATCGAGATTATGTCGCTGCTCTATGCCGACTCGATGTTTACCCTGCTGGACGAGCCATTTTCACATTTATCCCCAGCTCTGGTTGAAAAAATAGCCCCGCACATCGAACGCCAGTCCAAAGTGAAGGGCATCATCCTGACCGACCACCAATACCGGACCGTCTGGTCCACCGCCAACAAATACTACATCCTTTATGAAAGTAACCTCAAAGAAATCTATGAGTTCAACGAACTGGAACGATACGGGTACCTGATGGAAAAAGGAACAATTTAGGTAAATTAAACTCTGCTCCGGGAGACAGGAATTCAGTTTTATAAAACCAATTCCCCTGTCATTGTTTTGTGTGTCTTTTCTCCTTCCGATACCACATACATTTTTTGCTGGAAGATTATTCAAGAACCAACTGGTAACCGGCTTTTCCCTCCACTTTAATATTTCTTTTGCCGCTGTATTTTAGCATTACTTTCTGATTGGGTGCACCTTCTTCGATTTGATTTTCATTCAGCACCACCCTATCGCAATGCTCCATGTAAAACATAGGACGTTGGTTTTCCGGAAAAAACTTTGACCGGGAATAACCTATCCTGTTACCCTCAAACGTCAGGTTTTCAGTAGATCGGGCAAAAAGTACCGGTGTATCAAAAAGCTTAAACTCATTTTCAGATATACTAATGTTACTATGCACATACCGGCCTTTTTCGAATGTGTGGGTTTCAGGCATGATAGCAATCACGTAGTTGTTTGGGGCCGAATTGTAACCACATTCTATAAATGTGTTATTTCTGATCGTGACATCTTTTACCGGACCGGATTCATACCAGAAATTACAATCGTTGGCTATCAATATGGCGTGCATCCCTGTACGATAAAAGGTATTGTTTTCTATTAGCGCTTTTTTTCGTGTGGTCAATAGCACTCCTCTTGTATTGGTGCGCTCGAAGCGGTTGTTTCGGATAATGATTTCAGGGGTTTTGGAAATATTTTCTACACAGTGTTTTTCCCGTATGCCTTTCGATACCGGTCTATCCAGCTCTAGTGCTATTTCTCTTTCGGATATTGCCTCCACTCCTTTCACTACCGCATAATCGTAAAGTAGCAGTGTTTCATTGTCCACATACCCTATAGAATCGCCTGGCTGAAAAGCTTCAAAATTCCACGTCTGATGATGCATAAAACGTACTTTGAGTGTGTTTTCTTTGCTTTCCATTATCCGCAGATGAGTACCGTGCACATTCACCGGATCATCGTGAGATCCTGATGTATGACAGTTTTCTATTTTTATTTTGCCATAACAACCCGAAAAATGAAAACAGTCGGCAAATGCTGCGATTACCCTGCCTGAGTTTTCGCGGGGTTTTACCTGTACGTTGTTGAGCGTAATGTCCTCTGCATACTGACTAACGATACCCATGCCGTGCATGTAGTGCAACCGTATGTCATCAAATGTCACCTGATGGGAGTAGTAGTTGAGTACTCCAAGGCAATCTCTATAGGGGTCTCTAATGGTGAGCACATCTTTTTCTGCCAGTGTCAGGTCTGAAAAATCTCCTGTAAAGCGGATAAGATTCGGTGATAACTCTTCGGCTATACTTTCATTGAAGGGCTTCCATGAACTGTAAAACATGGCATCTTTTTCTGGCACGTACCGGATCGCATGATGATCTTTGGCTTTCCACCCCTCTCCATACCACACCAGACGTCCGTCGGAAATAGCATAACGAGAATCGCGGTGAACTCTGGCTTCCACTGCTCCTTTGCTCACTGCTGTTACAGTCATTTCCGACATGGTAGGGCGCTCATAGTCGAAACGCAGGCCTTTAACCCGTATGTTTCGGGAGTGGTCTATAGCCAGATGCACCATTTTACCATGTGCTACCAGTAGCGTTCCATTTCCCTCCAGGGTTATGTTAGACCTGTTTTCCAGCAGTATACCTATGGTTTTTACCTTGCTCAAGGTGTCGTCTTCAGTGGCGTTGGTCACATAGTATTCTCTGCGCTGTGCGCCTTCCGGCCAGAGGTCTATTCTACCGCCCGGAAAACGAATAATGACTTCATCGTATTTTGCTGCTGTAGCTATAGCCCTGACTATGGCAGGAGAAGCATTTTCGTGCGAATCGGGTTTCACTCCATAATGCCTAAGGTCTATCACCTGTTGACCATAAACAGCTCCACTCCACATAACAAAACATATGGCCACCCATACCATCATTTTCATTTTTCCGCTTGCCTTCACGCTATTTTTCATTTTGAGTTTTCTTTGATTTTTTATTATAATACTTGTCTTACTGATACTTCTTCGCTACTCTTCTCCAACCCTAAAGTCTTCAGCACCTTTGTTATTGTACACATGTACACGCCGTGATGCTCCCACTACCACCGGAGCTTCGCTCATGTCGGTGAAAACATTGTTGCGTATGATTACATCTTCAGCATTTTTGATGGTGATGGCGTGAATTCCTCCTGATATTTCATTTCCTTCAAACAACAATCTTTTGTGTAGTCCTGGGCGGTCTCTCTTCGGTGCTTTCACATGTGCTGCTATTGCGGATGCGTCATCTATTGTTCCGTCATCTGCTCCTCCCAATCCACAGTTGGTAAACGTGTTGTTCTTTACTACCACGTCTTCTGAAGCTACACCTTCTCCCCAATCTCCCTCTGCTCCAATATGGATGGCCGTTCCTGTAGTATTTTCAAACGAATTACCTTCTATTCTCACCCTTCTGGTTTTTACCAACACTGATCTGGCCCTGTGGGATTTCACCCTACTATCCAAAAACTCCAGCTGAGGACAGGCCGTCATGTTGGCCAGATAATAGTCTTCGGTGTTATCCGGCAAGTATCCGTCAAATTCTATTTTCACCCTTCTTGTTTCGGGGTTTGCCCAAAACCTTCTCACTTTTATGTACCCTATTTCTTCCAATGTGCTTTTTTTCACTACTGCTAAAATATCCCCAGCCATGGGCTCATCCTGATAGGATGAGTGTGTGGGGTTTTTCTCGCCTAAAAAAGTCTCACAAACGTTATCCGATGATCTGCTCACGATATGTGCATAGTAGTTGTGCACATTTGTTGCATCGTCTCCCTGCCCTTCAAATTCACAATTAACAAATCGGATGTACCCTCTATTGGTAGCAAAATGTGTGGCATCTGTATTGGAAGAAATATACCTACCCCTGCGTGGTACTACTTTGAGCCTGTTTAAGGCAATGTCTTCGCTCAGATGACCGACTATCCCCATACCCGCCTGGCTATGTATGGTCACATCATTTAGTGTGATATTGCGGGTTTTGTATATCAAAATGGCTGGACGGTAGTGAAACCCCGACCATACCATCAATACCCGTCCCAGCTCTGCCTGCTGGCGGATGGTTGTACCATAAAAGCGCATCGTTTGTGGTGCTATCAGCTCTTTAGTTTTGTGATATACAGCCGGCCCGACCAACGACTGCCTATTTTCGTCATAGATCATTATTCTGATCATGATCATTTTATCATCTACAGGGTCTTCAGCAGCAAACTTTACATCTACATAGTCCTTACCCATATTTATGATTTTGCCTGCACTGTTTGCCGGTCTTTTGTAGTCGATAGTCAGTCCATTGAGTGTAATATTTTCAGCGTTGCGAAATGATACAGGCTCCATCCAACCATCGCAAAGTAGCTCTGCTCCATCTGCTTCGATCTTCAGATCTTTCGCTCCATCAAAATCCAGCCCAATTACGTATTCTTTGTTATGTACATACAGCTCATCTTGGGGGTTAGCTCCTAGTTTTCCTGTCAGTGCATCTTGTTGAATCTGTATTGCCTTAGGGTCTGATATCAGGTATCTACCCACAGGAAAATACAGAGTACTTCCCGGTGTTTGTCGTGCTTTTTTCACTGCCTCACGCAAAGACCTGGTATCGTCACGACCATCATCAACACCAGCTCCAAAGGCCGATACATCTATCACTTCCCTTCTTCCCTGACAATACCCCTTATATGACCAAAAGCATGAAAAGCATAAGATGAAAAATAGTTTAAGGTATGGTTTTCTGGCAATTCTCTGATTCATCCTTTTCATTAAATATTCTCTGCTTTATGAGTTGGCTCCTTTGACATAGGTTTTAGCTCATGATAGTGTATGTCCTGATTTTCCAGATTTATCTGAGGGTTTTCCTGTAAGAAGTCCGCTATGGCAAATTCTTCTTTCTCATTGTTTTTATAATATTCATATTTTTTCTTCCAGACTAGAGCGAGTTTTTCATTCCCCTGAGCCTGGTAGTTGAGCATTTGCTGGTAAATAGCCCTAAAATCTTCAGCATCGACCTGCAACGCCCTGGCTATATAGTCATTAGATTCGTCGTATTTTCTCAGCAGGTAATATGACTTGGCTATATCCAGCAACAGGCCGAAATCTTTACATTCATCGGAATATATCCTGGTCCAATGGTGTACTGCCTGCTCATAATCTCCTGTAGCTTCCAGGGCTTTCCCCATGAAAAAAAACATCCTTTTGTTATCAGGAAAAAGAACCAGGCCATTTTCCAACAGCTCTATCGCCTCAAATACCGCCCCTTCGCTAACGAGTACCCGTGCCATGTTTACTATACCATCTGGCCTGTCTTTATTTAGATCCTTCACCCTCTCAAAAGCCTGGTAAGCCCCTTTGCTATCGCCTTCCATTAATAGCCCTATGCCGTAATCGTTCCACCGCTTCCACAGCGGTGATAATGTGGTATAATGTACCGTCTGCTTTCTTGTAGTAGTAGCTATGGTTGTAATGGGTATTTCAGGTTTTTGGGCATTGGCGATTATCCACCTCTTTATCTCCCGGGTTTCCTGCGATGACAAAGTGTCTTCCAATTTGCCCCTGAAGGTGAAATTGTCGTAGTACCAATTAAACTTTCGTTGCTTGAGCGATACTTCTATCGCATGAATGTTTGCCCCTGCGGGAACACTAAAACGAAAACGCACCAACCGGGCCGTTCCGGGGTTTATCGTATTGTTGTACACAGTAGCGTATGCATCATTTACATTTCTTTTGTCAATGATATGACCACTACGGTCGATCAGGAGTGTACGAAAAAAATGTGCAGTGGAATCTACTCTTCCCAGACCGTCCAATTGCCCTGATACCAATACCACTTCGCCTTTTTCATTTTCAGCTGTCGCCTGCACCCACCACTCGTTGGTATCGTTCGTGCCTGCCGGCAATCTATGTCCCGCTTTTCTGTTGTTTATCACTACGGTCATATCTACACGGTCATGTGCTACCAGCTGAGGTAGAGGTGCCTCAGGGCTTAATGTGTCATCATTCACCGTCATCCTTACAATGTCCAGCTCTACTATGTTGTCCTTCAGATAGTTTTCCACTGCTGCTAATTGGTTCTGATGCTGGTTTAAAAAAGGCACAGCAGTATTGGCTGCTGCAAAACGATGGCTTTTCACTTTACCGTTTCTATTTCCTTTGTCTGTAGAGGGGACTTCAGGCATGTGGCAGGAAACGCAGTTTTTAGTCTGATCCGGAAAATAAAAAGCACGAATGTTGTTGCCAGACACTCCGCTTCTTTGCCAGCTATCGAATTGGTTCTGCCCCCGTTTCCACCGGTATTGATTTACAGCAGGGGGTATGGATACTTTGTGACAACTCAAACAAAAAGCTGATGTACTCATCATAGGGTTAATCATCGACTTGATATGCGGCCCGGGGTTTGCCTTCAACAACTCCTGGTGTAGTAGGGTGTCCATCAGGCTGCCTGGCTTATTGAATGCCGCTACTTCCTCTATAGCATATCTCCCGTTTCCTTTGCTGTGAGGTTGCTCCTGCACTGCATGGCACGACAAGCAGGTAATGCCAGCCTGAGAAGCCGGATGTTTGGGATCAAAATCTTCGAGGTTTCCCTGCATTTTGCCTGTGAGCAATGGTAGCGGATCGTGGCAGGATGCACACCACCGCACTGCAGCTGGGTTCGACGAGTTTCTCAATACCTCTATAGACTTACTATAGTAGGGATTGTTAAATGATGAAAAGTGGTGCATGGATTCATTCCATTGCTCGTAAATATCGGGATGGCAGCCTGTTGTTCCACACGTTTGCGGGCCTGCCAGCATTGCAGAATCTAACCAGTCGTGACTTTTGATTACAGCCTCGCCGGGTGCAGTCATTTCTTCTTTCAAAGTAGATATTTGTTTTTGGTCGGCTGTAGATAAAAAAGGAAATGAAAAGAATATCAACAATAGCAAACCCAATCCAAATGATGTATAAAACGGGTGTCTTAGCATATTCCCCTTTATACGTTTGCTCAATTTGTAAAAAGTGTTTCGAAACGAATTGTGCCAGTAAAACGAGCACAAACTCAGCAATGCTGAAACCGGATGGACTACCCTTAGCCACTGCTGATTTTGATCTATGTCGAAAAAAACTAATGACATCCCAGACAGCAGGCATACACACACTACTGTCAATGTAATGATACCGGTAATCGCTTCTTTTTTATGCTGCACTACCTGCTTGATGCGCAAGTGCAAGACAATATAATACGACAACACTACAAGTACAGCCAGGCCCGCCAGGATATGAAATGCTGTAACACCCAGGTAGGCATTGTGTGCTGAAAAGTGGCTGTAATAAAACAACAACAAACTGCTGATCAACAGCAATACCGTAATGCCGCTGATGACATAAAATGACTTGTTGTGGATCGATTTTCTTTTGGCCATTGTGGTCTGTAGGCTTATGACTTATGCACCCGAAGCATTCCCAAAGTGCTTGATCTCTTGGTATGTGTCTTTACCCTTCCGGATACGCAGAAATCGGTTTGCTTCCGTTGCGGGCAGTTGGGTTTTAGTGCCATCGGGCCATACCACTTCTATGGAGCTCACCTGCTTGTGATCTGCCAAACCAAATGTGATAGGGTACTCCGACTGTGACAAATAACTATCGGACGATTGTACATAGCGGATTTGCTTCAGGCCATTTCCATAAGTTACTTCTACCCTCGCCCCTACTGCATTGGTATTGCCTTCCTTGTCACTCAGAATCAATCGCAATAGGTTTGCCTGTGCTGACCGGTTTTCCATAAGGTGCAAGGGACCGCTGTTTTCAGTTATGATCAAATCCAGGTCGCCATCCAAATCAAAATCGGCATAGGCGGTAGATCTGGCCAACATGGAATCGGGAAAAAAGCTGGGATTTTTGGCTACTTCGTCTTCAAACTTTCCTTGTCCGTCGTTTATGAAAAAATGAGGCCTTTGTCTGAGCGTAATGTTTTTTGCTTTTTCTTCTACTGACAAAAACACATGCCCATTGGCTGCAAAAAGATCTAAATCACCATCCAAATCGGCATCAAACAGGGAAAGTCCAAAATTGAGCGTCAAAAGGCTTTGCCTTCCTATCTGAGAGGGGCCTGCATCATTTACATACACACCCTTTTCTGTACAGTGCAAAACAGTCATCATTTTCTTAGAAAAATTGCCTACAAAAATGGCATGCGACCCATCGTTTCTAACATCTCCCACGGCGGCCCCCATACCTGCGGTAGGCGCGCCATCTACACCAAACCCAACTCCCATAGCCATGCCGGTTTCGGTATAGGTGCCATCTCCGTTGTTTTTAAACACCAAATCGGGCACGGCATCATTGGCGGTGAATATATCCGGCCAGCCGTCTTTGTTGTAATCCACCTCTACTACCCCAAGTGTTTTGGTAGGCGCATTGACATGAAAACCTCTCTTTTGTGCTTCTTCTGTAAATGTGCCATCCCCATTGTTGTGGTAAAAAGAGCAGGGTTCGCCAATGTACATATCCGGAGAGCAGTAGTCGTCGGTGCGGCCGTTTTCGGTGCAGAAAAGACTTCTGTCTTTTCGTCTCGACCACTTGGCATAGTTGCCTACAAAAATATCGAGCAAGCCATCCCTGTCGGCATCTACAAACAGGGCACAGGCACTCCAGGCATTTTTGGTATAAATACCCGATGATTCGGATACATCGGTAAATTTTCCATCGTCATTTCTAAAAAGCCGGTTGTGGGTAAGGGTAGCCAGAAAAAAATCATCGTCTCCGTCATTGTCGTAATCCCCCACGGTAAAACCAAAACCATACGTTTTTACTTTACTAAGACCTACTTCTGCTGTAACTTCTTCAAAGTATTTGCCCGATACGTTTTTGTAGAGCGCCAGTCCATCCCAGCTTTTTTCCTCACCCTCTTTCATACCCCCGCCTTTCACCAACAGGATATCCTGATAATGATCCTGATTGTAATCGATAAAAGCTACTCCTCCTCCCATTATTTCCGGCAGAAAATATTCCCCATAGCTACCGTTATCGTAGCTAAACCCGCCCAGTTTTTTTTCGGCTGTTACTTCATTAAATGAAAGGTTTCCTTGAGTGTATGAAGTTTTTGCGGTTGTAATTTTGCTGTTGACTTCTTTCTTTTTCTCCTCTGTATGACATCCTGCCAACAGAAAAGACAAGCCCAATAAAAAAATAGTTGTGATGTACCTTGAGGTACTTGTAAATTGAATCATGTAGATATTTACCATATAGTGGGGGTTAGAGGTAATAAGGATTAGGATTCGTTTTTAAACAAACTTCCCTTCTCGAGAAAAGTCATTTGATAAAAAATGGCTTCACCTCCTTTCCATTCGAGGAGAAGATTGGCATTATTCACAATTGAATTTTTAACACGGAACCCCGGGAAGTAAGGCCGATCGTCCTTTCCATACTATGGAATAAGACGACCGACCATGTATTCATTTATTAAGGCTATCAATACCCATCGTTCTGTCCAAGCTCCTGGCCTTTTGCTGTGTAGAAGTCTATCTCTGATTGTGGAATGGGCCACAATACATTGTCCCCATTGATCGTATAAGCCACAGGCACCTGTGTGTCATCTACCGTGCTCACCCGCTCTACCAGCTTACCCCATCTTTTCAGGTCAAACCAACGGATCCCTTCAAAGGCCAACTCTATTCTTCGCTCATGACGGATAGCTGTACGCATGTCATCTTTTGACAACCCCGTAGGGAGATCAGGCATTCCGGCCCTGTTTCGCACTTGATTTACGGCATCATACACAGATGCGTCTGCCCCGGCTACTTCATTTTGTGCTTCGGCATAGTTGAGTAGTACCTCTGCGAGGCGTACGATTACATAATCGGTATCGCAGTGGTTTGCTGCATCTACTGACTGCTGAAAAGTCCTGTCCGCATACTTTCTGAGGTTGTACATTAAAGGTGATGGCAACCCCCTGTGGGTATCGTCCCAGATATAATCCTCTCCACTATACTCACCAGCAAACCCGAAAACCGAGCCTACATGGTCAACTGTTTCGCTCAAACGTGGGTCGCGATTAGCGTAGGGATTGTTCGGATCGTACCCTGAGGTAGGATCAGTAATGGGCAGTCCATTATCCATCTCAAATTCATCCACAAAATTGGCCAGTGGGGTTACACTCAGCCACCATCCCCAGTTTAATGAACCTATATGCTCCTCATTGGGCCTGAGGTATCTTACCGAAAAGATGATTTCCGGATTGCCGGCCTGTTCTGGTGCGGTAAACAAACTGCTAAATTGCGGGCTCAGGTCGAAAGGACTGTCATCTATAATGGTTTTAGCCAGTGTTGCCGCCTGGCTCCATTGTTCGTTTGCCATAAGCACCCTCACCTTGATGGCTTGCGCTGTAGCCTTGTTTATTCTACCATCGTACTCCTTGTTTTCGAGGTTAGCTATCGCAAAATCCAGATCAGACATAGCCTGTGCTACCACATCCGACTTTGGCGATCTGGGCAGTAGCTCATCGTCTAATCCATACGAGGCGGTAGTAATGGGTACAGCTCCGTAAAACTCGCTCAGAAAATAAAACATCATCCCTCTGAAAAATCGTGCTTCTCCTTTCCATTCATTAATCTTACCCGCATCAGCAGGCACTTTATCTATGTTTTCCAAAAAGTAGTTGGATGTCGCTATTTGCTTGAAAGCTATGCCGTAAAAATCAGTAACCAAGCCGGAGGTTTGTGAGTTAATGGGCGTGATCATGGCATTTTTGGCACCCAACCTATTGTGCTGCGTATATGCATTGTCGGTAAATGCATCGAGTGCAGGTAGCGAAAATGAATTGAGGAAACTATTGGCTCCCCATGGCTCTCCTGCCTTCAATTGATCGTACATGCCTGCCAGTGCCAGTTCTGCATCGGCCTCTGTCTGCCAAAATGTACCTTCGGCTAATTCATTGTGAGGGTTCAACTCCATGTCTTTACAAGACAGTGTCGATAGCACTACTGCGGCTAATGTCAACCCAAATATTTTATGTATTTTCATCTTGATTCTCTTTTTCTGTTAAACAATCATTAAAATTTAACCGTTGCTCCCAACGTAAGAGTCCTAAACATCGGGTATAAGTTGTCGGATGGCCTTTCCGGGTCACCAAACTCAAACCCTGAGATAGTTAACAGGTTTTCTGCATTGAAAAACACCCTCACATTGCTGATAAACACATTGTCTAACATTTGTGTAGGAAGTGTATATCCTATGTTCAGGTTTTTCAGCCTCATGTACGAAGCGTCTCTTAACCAAAATGTACTTGCTTGTTTTATTGACTCACCCTCTGGTGCGCTGTATGCAATAGCACGTGGTTTAGTTGTTGATGGGTTTTCTGATGTCCAGGCATCATCCCACCACGTGATGGGGTTAGCTCCGTGCACAGAAAATGGCATTACCAATGACCATTCGTTGTTGATCAGCACATTTCGGCCTTTTTCTCCCTGAAAAAACATAGAAACATCAAACCCTTTCCACTGGGCGCTCAATTCCAGTCCATAGAAAAAATCAGGGTTTACTCCGTCCACATCCACACGATCGTCAGGGGTAATTTCTCCATCGTTATCTACATCTCTGTATTTAATGTCACCCGGTTTGGCAGGCCACCTTGGAGTTGGACCGTTATCAATTTCAGCCTGGCTCTGGTAGATACCATCTGCTTCATACATAAAAAAGCGGTTCATCTCTTTGCCTTCTATCATGGCATTGGTATCGAAAGTACGTGTACCAAAAGTCACCAGCTTGTTGGTGTATTTTGAGAAGTTGAAATTGGCACCATAAGTAAACTCCCCTACGGTATTTTGGTGGCCCAGCAATACTTCAAAACCCTTGTTGTTGACCACTCCTTCGTTTACAAAAGGAGGCAACAGCCCGGAGTAAGTAGCCAGTTGTGCCAGACGAAGTATTCCAGAGGTAGTCTTATCGTAGTAATCAAAAGTCATGCTGAACAGGCTTCCTTTTACATTGAAGTCTAAACCAAAATCGGTGATTTTAGTTTCTTCCCACTGGATATCAGGATTGGCGAGGGATTCCCTTCGGCCCCCTCCTGCCAGTGTACTGCCAAATGGATAATCCTTTCCCAATGAGATCACCGACTGATAAGGGTATAATCCTACTAAATCATTACCCATTTTACCGTTAGAGTACCTCAGCTTCAGGTTGCTCAACCAGTTGGAAGTTCCTTGCATGAAGTCTTCCTCAGATATTCTCCAGGCCGCAGAGAATGAGGGGAAAAAACCCCAGCGATTGTCTTCCGCAAACCTTGAGCTACCGTCCCTTCTGAAATTGGCTTCAAACAAATATTTGCTTTTGTAGTTGTAAGTCAACCTACCGAAAGTGGACTGCAGTACAAACTCTTCAATGTTACCCCCTGTCGTTTGACCCGAAGAGGGTGCGCCGGAGAGCACATCGAGGTTGCTGGAAGCAAATCCTCTTCTTACTCCTTCTATGGTCTCAAACTTGTTTACTTCCTGGCTCACCCCCAGCATCAATCCAATGTTGTGGTCGTTGTTGATGGTTTTGGTATAATTCAAGTGTGAAAATGTGGTATAATGTTGTCTATTGCCTACCCTGTGGATCAGCTGCTCACTGCCTATGTTGTCCAAATTCCCTTGAAACTCTCCTGATCTATAACTATACATCCTCAGTATGGGGCGTCTGTTTTTATAATCCGACTGCCTCATGTCCAACCCAAACTTGGTGTACCAGGTCAATCCTTCCAGCAGCTTGGCTTCCACGAAAGCATTGGTGTTCAACGAAAAGTAGTTGTCGTAAGTCAGTGCGTTAGGATTGTTGGCTATTGCGAAAGCATTTTTACTTGATACATCTGCATAGCCTAATGATTCCGACTCTGAGCCGTTGTTGCTACCGGTATACCTGCCTGATCCGTCGAGCAACCAAGGCTTGTAGGTAGGTGACTGGGACAATATCCCCATCAGGTAATCCCTTTCCCCGTTGTATGGCTCAGTTCTCCTGCCGTCGGTACCATTTGCATAAGCTCCAATCTTGATATGATCATTTACCTGCGACTCTACATTGAACAATGCATTGATCTTTTGAAAGGTAAAACCATCGGCGATACCGTCCTGATTCCACGTACCCAATCCCACATTGTATCGGGTATTGCCTGACGATCCTCCTATCTGCAGGTTGTGTGTTTGCACGGTTACATCGTGCAGGTAATAATCTTCGTGGTTGAAGCTGGGAAACTCATCTGAAGGGTTGTTTTTAAAATTATCAATCACCTCTTGCGAGTAATACCTTCCTGTCCAGGGCCCAAGGAGCGTGTTTACCTTTTCCATAAAGTTCACAGAGTTCCAATCCCTTTTCAGTTGATTGATCATTGACTGCTTCATCACCCTGCCCGTATATGACAAATTCAATCCCTCTTTCGCCCCTTTTTTGGTAGTCACCAGAATCACACCATTGGCTGCACGTGCTCCATATATCGATGCTGAGGCTGCATCTTTGAGTACTGTTACCGATTCTATGAATGCAGGATCAAGGTCTGACATACTTCCTACCAAACCATTGATAAGGATCAAGGGCTTGTTCTTGTCCACAGTGGAAATAGATGGATCAGAAGAAAAAGAATTGACACCTCTGATTTGAAAAGTAATGTCTTCATTTCCGGGTGCCCCTGTGCTTTGCGTAACCCTCAGCCCTGCCACTTTACCTTGAAGGGCCTGCATGGCATTGGATACGTTTCTGTTTTCAAAGTCTTTTTCGCTTACTGTGACAATCGACCCTGTCAGGTTCACTTTCTTTTGTTCGCCGTAACCCACCACAACTATTTCTTCCAGCACATCGACATCCGCAACCAGTTGTGCATCAATCACCGACCTTCCATATACACTGAATTCCTGTGGGACATAGCCGATATAGGAAATTACAATCATTGCCTGATCAGAAACTGTGAGTTTGTAGTTGCCCTCCAGGTCGGTAGTAGTACCTTTGGTAGTACCTTTTATGAGGATAGAGGCTCCCGGCAAACCCTGTCCGTTTTCATCGGTCACTTTCCCAGAGATATCTACATCTGCCAGAATTTCTATGGGCTGGTCTTCTTTCTCAAAGCTGAAGCGATCGGCCATTTTTTGCACGTTGATGTTCTTATTGACCTGCTTAAAAGTCAAACCGGACTTTCTGGAAATATCCAGCAAAACATTGTACAAAGCATCGTTTTTATAGTTTCCATCCAGCCTGACCCTTTTGTCAAGGTCTTTCTTGTCAAAGACAAAGTTGTAGTCGGACAGCTTTTCTATTTTTTGGAATACGGTAATTAAATTATCACCAGTGAAGTCAATGCTGACATTCACTTCTTTTACACTTGCAGCTTTTTGCGCACTGGTGTTTCCAGCTGCCAGGAGCATGCCACAGAGCAAAAACTGGATGGTCAAACCGTAAAATGAGTACATTACAACTTTTTTAAATAGGAGTAATCGTCTAAATTTCATAATTTTGAAATGTTTTAATGTGGAGAAAAATACATTGGAACGTTTTCCTTCCGGTGGAAATACCTTGCTTCGAAACTTTGTATTTCAGCAGGAAAGAAATTGATCAGCAGTGCCCCTTGGGCATTGCTGTTTTTTTTAGGTCGAGTTGCTATAGGTCATTGTATAGTTTTTTAGTATTTGATGAGAATGTTTTTTTCGTTGATGGTGTATTCAAATTTCTCTGAATAACTAAGCGACTGTAGTACGTTTTCGAGGGATTCATTATCGAACCGTGCGGTGATATTCCAGGTCCGCGTGCTCTCGTTGGCAGTATCTATATCCACCCCATACCAGCTTTCCAGTTTGGTGATTACTGCTTCGGCATCAGCATTTTTAAAATGAATAACGCCGTGCACCCAGGCCAGCACTTCATCATTGTCAAATGGCGTTTTGGTGTAGCCGCTTATCGGACTATAGGCCAGTTCCTGTCCTGGTTCGAGTAGATGCGTATTCTTGTTGGCATTATTTGATACCTCGTCTATCCTCACCTTTCCGGTAGCCAGGGAAACTTTCACCTGCTGTCCCTCCGGATAAGCTTTGATGTTGAAAGAAGTGCCCAATGCTGTGGTAGCGATATTTCCGGATTTCACGGTAAAAGGCCTGTTTTCGTCTTTGGCTACTTCGAAGAATGCTTCACCTTCCAGCGTGATTTCCCTTTTGTCCTTTCGGAAAGGTTTGCGGTAACTTATCCTGCTGTTGGCATTCAAGATGATCTTTGATCCATCATTGAGATAGATTGTAGATTTCTGTCCCTTAGGGTTTTCTTTGTCGATCACCTCGAAAGTTGTCAGGGGCTCATCGGTATGAAAGTTGTCATAAAACACGAACGAAATGGCCATTAACATGACAATAGCGGCTGCCACCTTCATCCACTTGATATACATCCTGTTTTTCCCCTGCTTGATTTTCTTCATGGTGAGGGTATATGGGCTGATGGGGATGATGTTGTCTTCCCTGAATTCCTTTCCGTTTGCCTCACCCAGGTCGATGGCGGCTTCAATGTTATTGGTGATCTGGGCAACCTCCTTTACACTGAGTTGGTGTTGTTCCACAGGTAGGTTTTGGATCAAAGCGATGGCCGACTTGATGGTGTCAACCTTGTCCGGATTGGTTTCCATCCATTCCTGCCAGTACTTGTTGGATTCATTATCGGGCTCCAGTACCCAATCCCTGAATTCCTTGTCTAAAACGAAATCTTCTGTTGTATATGACGAATGTGACATTTTTATGTGCTTTACATCCTATAAGGAAAGCCACATTCAAAAGTTATCCTTCGAAACAGAAAAAAAGTTGATATTTTTTATTCGCTTGTTTTAAGGCCGTGTCATTGGTAGCCTTTTTAGGATTGCATACCCTATAATTTATCCCTTCAAAAAATGTTAAACGCCCAGCTACGGCCTCAAAACAAAAGCAACAAGGGTATGAGGATGCCTTTTACTATTTCCTTGCGAAGGTTGGCCAGAGCTTTCCAGGCCAGTGTGTAGGTGGACCTCAGGTTAATGCCAATGAGCTTGGAACATTCCTCGTAAGAGAACCCATCGTAAAAGATCAGAGTGATGACTTCTTTTTGGCGATCGGAAAGTTTGGATATGGCCTTCTTGAGTTGACCAATTTTCTCGTCGTTTTCCTGCCCTTCGATGATCACATGTTCGAGTGGAAGCACCAAGGTTGCGCTCTCTTTCAACACATCATCAGAGCCCAGCCAGTATTTTTTTTCTTTTTTAAGATTGCGCACCAGCCTCCTTCGTAGCGCTTTGAACAGGTAGTACTTTACACTGTCGGTATGCGACAGGCTGCCACGGTTGTTCCACAGATCGATGAACATATCCTGTATTCCATCTGTCACCTGGGTTCTCACAGGTGTCACTTTGTAGCCGTAATTAAAAAGCTGCTGTAGGTATTTTTGGTAGAGCACCTGAAAGGCATGACGATCCCCCTCACGGAACTTTTTCCAAAGTTCGCCATCCGTTTCATTGCCTGAAAGTGGCTGCTCCAGCATAGTTTTGATTAAGAAAATTTCACATAGGTAAAGTAATCTGTAGGAAAAGTCAAGTTAAACTGGGACTAAAGTGGTTTAAGGCCACATGGTTGTAGCAAGCAGGTTTAGACCAAATAGACCCACATAGATTTAAAAATTCACATGCCAAAAGCGCACGACCTCCTGGCACTCTTTTAGAAAACAGCACGGTCAACAGAACTTATACCAAAGACAAATCGAAAGGTCATGTTGTAATGAAACACCCTCAATCAGGCGAATTAAGGAAACCGCTTTAACACACTAGTGAAGTAAGCTCTATGGGTAAAGATTCCTTCCTGTCTCGCCGAAGGCGGACGCTTCGCTACGGAATGACAGAACCCTGGCATTGTATATCAGCCAAGCTAGCCGATAAATAAAAAACCGATAAACCCTCCTGACATGCGGAGGGCTTATCGGCTGTATAGTATTCAATCACTAAAAAAAGTCCTAAAATTTCCTGTAGTTTGAATCCAGGTATTGGTTGGCTTCTTCTTCAGAAAACTTGGCATTCTTGCTATCCCAGTGTAGCGTCTTGTTCGGGAAACGGCCGGCAATCACTCCCAACAGAATAGTCTCTGTCAGCCTTGATGCATAAGAAAATGGAGCCGTAGTTTCTCCTTTACCCAGACAGGCATCCACAAACTGGTGGTAGTGTTTTGGACCTTCGGAGTTGTAGTTGCGAATAGGTTTCCCCATGTTATTAGCTTTTTCCACAGCGGCGATTTCAGAAGATATGTCAACATACTTTCCATCAACAATTTTCTTTGGTAATTGCATAAAGTGAGGCAATAGCAAACGACCTTTTTCTCCAATAAACATAGCTCCCTGATCAGGCAATTTACCTTCTCCAGCTACTTTTGCGTCAAGCGAAATTTTGTCCTCCATCTTATCATCTTTTTTATTTGATGATCCTGACTTTTTCGCTGACTTTCCTTCACCTGGCAATCTCAAATCTTCATGGGCCTCCGGTGCACCTGGGCCATCGTACCATACCCACTTCAGTGTCTTGGTTGTGAATTTGGTTCCCGGGAATTCATAGGTCACAAAGTTTTGCTCTGGAAACCCAAATCCTGTTGGTTTTCTACAGCTGTTTTTGATGGTTCGTGGCACATCCAGTGCCAGGGCATTGTAAGGGGTATCAAAAATATGGACACCCATGTCACCTAAAGTTCCACACCCATAATCCATTACTTTTCTCCAATTGCCAGGATGGTAATAACCTTCTTTGTAAGGTCTTTGCGGAGCAGTTCCCAACCAAAGGTTCCAATCCACATTGGAAGGTACAGGATCGCTTCCTTCGGGTGCAGCACCATCATAACCCCAGTTTTTGGGAGACCAGGCCCGCACGGTATGTACTTTACCAATGATCCCTGACTGGATCAACAAAGTAGCCAATTTATAATCATAAAAAGAATGCACCTGAATACCCATCTGCGTTACCAGGTTCTTTTCTTCGGCCAGCTTTTGCATCGCCCGAGCTTCGGTCACATGGTGGGTAAGTGGCTTTTGGCAATACACCGGTTTGCCCATTTCCATGGCCATCATGGATGCTGGTGCGTGGGTATGGTCAGGCGTAGATACGATCACTGCATCTATAGCATCCCCAATTTCTTTCAACATCACCCTATAGTCGGTGAAGGTTTTTGCCTTAGGATGTAACTTTTGAGCCCCGGCCAGCCTGTCGGAATCCACATCGCACAGGGCTGTCACCACTACCGACTCATGCGACGAAATGGCCTTGAGGTCTTCACCTCCCATACCACCAACCCCTATATGGGCAGTTCTCAATTTTCCATTCTTAGCAAGCGCCCATACCGACGAAGGCAATAAGGTAACGGAAGACGTAAGCAGTGCTGCCGCTTTTAGAAATTCTCTTTTTTTCATATTCTTAAATTTTACAATTTTTTGATTTTAATATTTCTAAACCAAATCGGACTGGAATGGTCCTGCAAGCCTATGTAGCCTGTTTTGTACTTGCCATAGTCCTTGCTATTCTTCCATTTGTCTGAGTTCTTCCTTTCGTACCAGTCTTCCGACCAGGGCACAAAAGACAACAGCATTTTACCGTTTAGCCAGTGTTCTACTTTTTCCGGTGTGAAGACTATTTTGGATGAATTCCATTCGCCTATAGGATTAAGTACTTTGCCAACCGTATCTGCAGCGTGCATGGCATAGTCAGAGCCAGTTCTTTGAAGCGGTTTTAGTTCCTCTGGTTTGTCTTTATACCCAAGACTCAGATTGTACTCCGTTAAATCATGGATACTGGCATAACCTGTATCATCTATCAGCTGATACTCCGGTGATACTTGTGGTGGTGAATTATGCCCTTCTTTGAGGTGGTAGAATATACCACTATTTCCACCTTCAGGCAGTTTCCATTCGAGGTAAAGTTCGAAATTGTCAAACTCCTCTGCTCCATATATGATGTCTTTTCCCCCTTTGTAATCCTGCTCCAATCCCAATTCGGTATCGAAGGTCAACTCACCATTCTTGGCTACCCAGCCAGGAGGTAGGGCGTCACCGTTGTAGGCCCGCCAGCCATCTGTGCTTGTGCCATCAAACAGATAAATCCATTCGGAATCTTCCTTGCTTTGTGCCTCCGTTTTTGTCCCGGTACTGGCTTCTTTTTTCGATCCCGGGCTACAGGAAGCCGCCAGCAATACCATGGCCAATAAAAGGCCTGGATTTAAAAAGTTAAAGTTCATAGAGTTTGTTTTCATATTGTATATATCTGCTTAGTTTGAATTCAAAATTTCAGCTTATGAGCCATTTCACTATATCAGGCCATCACTTTTGGCCAGATTTATCCAGGCTCAATTTAACGATTGTCTGTGCAAGATATACCACTGAGGCGCAACAATAGGGGTAACAAACGGGGTAGCGGGGTGTTTTTTTCCTGTAAATAAGATAGGATTACTTCCTGACCATAGAGTTCCCAGGTAGTCTATGGTCATGGAAAATGATTGGGTATTCTTTAAAAGCAATCATCAATTGTTTGACCAGATTCTGTTTTTTTTCAGTTGGCACTTAAGGCCTGTGCACCTCATAGGCGTACTCCCATTTTATTTGACTTAGGGCTTCTCAAAGCCTATACCCATTACACTCACATCACCTCTTCGGCTTTCAGGGGATACCTGCAATTCTATCAATTTACCATCTTTCAATTTACCCTCAACGATGGTGTTTTTCGGGGCAAGGGGGTTCTAAGCTAAGAATGTGAGGTCATGCATGATTCCTTTTTTTATGCCCTGTTTTTTAGCTTTGAAA
Organism: Cyclobacteriaceae bacterium; assembly: GCA_040222275.1. Taxonomy (GTDB): domain Bacteria; phylum Bacteroidota; class Bacteroidia; order Cytophagales; family Cyclobacteriaceae; genus CAXBNB01. Next base: position 32,669 of record JAVKDJ010000027.1, on the reverse strand, counting down.
ATCAGTAAAAAAGTCTAATTTGCAAACACTACCAGACGGTCATTATTTGAAGCAACAAGAAATGCCCGCTGATCTTTTTCACCAAGCTGGATAAGGTGAATCGCCTTTACCTCTGAATCGATCAACAAGCCACTTTCATTCATGGGTATCGCCTCAAACGCTTTGCCACCAATATTTTGCAGTACCAGTCCGATACCTGCATCAGCTCTTGGGGTCTCCACTTCTGTGTCGTACAAATTTCCAGCTATTAGCACATCGGGATATTCATCATCATTATAGTCAAAAAAGACAATGTCATTGACTGTGGAAAACTGGGCTTTGACAGGCAAACTATGCCTTACAAACTGCCCCTTTCCAATGTTTTCAAACCAAAGATGGGCGAAGGTATTGGCTTTGAAATGTAAAGAATTGCTCAACATACCACTTCCATATATCTCGTCTAAACTAGCTTTTGCAAAGTCATCATAGGTTTTGAAATTTGCTTTGATCTTTGGAATTTGTTGGGAAGAGCACTCCCTGCCTCGGAGAGGAAGTTTTTTACCATTTTTTGTGACACTCAGTACAATGTCTGAGCGATTATTCTCATCAAAATCATTGACAAAAACTTCAAATGGGGCTTCATCACTTGTTTTATACTTACTATTGTGACCTAAATTACCAACGAACAAGTCCAGATCACCATCATTGTCCATGTCGGTTGATGCCAGGCTGTACCACCACCCTACCGTGTCTTCAAATCCTAAATCGTAGGTCACATTTTTTAAAATATGCCCATCATTTTCAAAAAATGTAATTGGCATCCATTCACCTACCAATATTAAATCAGTGTTGCCATCATTATTAAAATCTTGCCACAGCGCATCGGTGACCATTCCTACATTTGCTAGACCCGGAGCTACTTCCATAGTTACATCTTTAAACCTGAGGTTGGCATCAGTCCCACCTTCATTTCTCAAAATATAACTTCCGGGTGCTTGCAGGTATCGGCCAGGCTCTATCCGTCCCCCTACAAACAAATCAAGCAATCCGTCACCATTATAGTCAATTGGTAACACTTTGAGCCCACTGGAATTGACCTCTGGTAAAACATTAGTTGCTTTGGCGAACCCTTGAGGGGTATTTATATAAATACGGTCTTGATACTCGCTTTTCTTGACACCAATTCTATTGCCACCACTTACAACATAAAGGTCTAAATCTCCGTCTCCATCTGCATCGAAAAACACAGCCCCGGTATCTTCATAGGTTGAATCGGTTGACCAGATACCTGGTTCTTCTTTGAATGTCCGGTCTTGGGCTTGCAAAAAGAGTCCACCTTTTCTGTTTCGGGCGTTTCCAATATAAAAATCTTCCAGTCCATCATTGTTCACATCCCCCACGACCAAACCCGGCCCCAACTCTGAGTTTTTATGTGGTAAAAGTGGCTCAACCAAATAATCATTATACATGTCTTCTTCGTGGATGAAATCAATTTTCAACCCTGAAGTAATGTCCCGAAATTTTAAAGTATTTTTTGTCTCTTCGCGTTGCTCTTTTTTTGCATCCGAATACTTTAACTCAATGGTTTGATTTGGCATGATATCCTCTTGGTATTCCATTTTTCCGTCAGGCCAAACGATCGCTATCTGATCAATTATTTCCTCATCACCCAGCCCAAAATGGCAAATGGGCTCAACACTAGATTGAAAACCACGAGACAAGTGCTGTTCGATCCATTGCGATTTGCCATTGACAGTAATTTTAATTTTAGCACCGATAGCCAGCGTGTTTTCTGGCGGTCCGGTCAATTTTATCCTTAAATAATTGCCTTCCCCACTTTGGTTTTGAAGTATAGAAGCACGGGCATCAATATTGTTGATGACCAGGTCCAAATCCCCATCATTGTCCAAATCCCCATAGGCAACTCCATTTGAAAATCCTTTGGTATTGGCACTCCACTTTTTGGAAACATCTTCAAATTCATAGTTGCCTTTGTTTTTGAACAAGAAATTTTCAATGGGTGTTACTGGGGCATTGTGCATGTTTATGCCAGTGTTTACTATCGACATTTCTTGCTGTGAATTCAATAGATCATTGTTATTTACATCCAGGCGCATACCATTGGTAATAAATATGTCTTTGAAACCATCATTATCAAAGTCTCCAAACAGGGCTCCCCAACTCCAATCTGTTGTGGCTACACCTGTCAACCTTGCTATATTGCTCATGATTGGTATTCCCTGGGGATTGTTGCCGTTGTTAACCTGTAAGCTGTTTTGCATGTATTGATAGTGAAATCCCATTGAAACCCCATTGTAAAAAGAGGCTTGGTCCATGCTGGCCATGTTCGTCTTGGCGCGATAGTGATTGGCAGGTGTCATGTCCACCTGAAGTAAATCTATCAAACCATCATTATCGAAATCCGCTGCATCCACCCCCATTCCAAACATCGAAGTTTGTTTGGTGGCTTCCTTCACTTGCTCACTGAAGGTCCCGTCACCATTATTGATATAGAAGTAATCGGGAACGTTAAAATCGTTAGAAACGTACAGATCCTGCCAGCCATCGTTGTTAAAATCGCTAACTACTACACCAAGTGTAAGCCCAAAATTCAAAACACCTGATTGAGTAGTCACATCTCGAAATTTCCCGTTTCCTATATTTTCATACAGATGCCCGGATTCATCCGGGTTTTGGGCTTTCATTCTTTCATAATAGTACAGGTTGTCTTGGGACAAAGGGATAATTGGATAGTTACCTACAAATAAATCCAGATCACCATCATTGTCATAGTCAAAAAAGGCGGACTGAATCGAGTGGCCCGCATCTGCCACACCATATTCCTTGGCTCTTTCCGTAAACGTTAAATCTCCATTGTTTACAAAAAGTTGGTTGTTCGTGTTTCCTTCCATTCCAGAAACACTGAGATAGATATCTAACCAGCCATCTGCATTAATATCTACCATGGTTACTCCTGTGTACCATCTTTTGTCACCAGCAGTCAGGGATTCGTTGCTTACATCCTTAAAAACCAGATTTCCTTCATTGAGATACAGTCTATTGGCTACCATATTCCCAACCAGATAAATGTCTGAAAGGCCATCATTGTTAAGATCACCGATCGCCACTCCTCCCCCCATGTAGATATAAGGAAAAGTATTGTAGTTGAAATCATCGCTAACACTTATTTCGTTGTTGAATGCTATACCAGAATACTCAGCAGTGATCTCGACAAAACCCTGCCTTTGTTGATCTTTTTGCCACTGGCACCCAATAAGTATCAGTATTATGAAACTCCAATATAAGATGGTTGAAGTATAGTTTATCTTCTTCATTACTCTAAACGACTTCCTGGAACGGATATTTATTCAACTTCTGGCCTACTATGTTAACTGGTTGTGATTCCGTTATTTTCACCCACTTACGATACAGTATCTCAATCGACTCTGCCCTTACAATGCAAAAGGCTCTTCCTACTACTTTCAACAAAGAAATTAGGTCTCCCCAACTCAAAACCAGAATTCAAATTGGTCCACAATAACAATAAGTGAGTTTACTTTTAAATAAAATCAACCCTTGAATCTCTCAATCCAAGGGTTGTTTTAATTTTCCGGTTTCTAATCGAATTTCACTATTTCCAAAGTGGATTTTGTTCCAAATTAGGGTTCGACTCTACATCAGGTCTTGGAATAGGCAAATATTCATGTTTTGCCTCCCAAACACCCCGGCTGTTAGATTTAAAAGTACCGTCCGAGAACCTTTCTTCCAATATCCCCCATCTCTTAAGGTCAAACCATCTATGGCCTTCAATCGCAAGCTCTCTTACCCTTTCGTCGCGGATTGCGGTCCTCAAACTGGCTTGATCAAGACCAACATAATCAGGCATATCGGCACGCCCTCTTACTTCATTGATCGCATCATGGGCAGCTGCGGAACCACCATTGGCCTCATTTTCAGCTTCAGCATACATCAGCAGCACATCAGCATAACGCAACATTCTCAGGTTACTTGTGCTGCCGGCCCATGACCCTGGTGTAAGTGCATCAAGATGGTCAGGATCGAAGTTTAAATATTTCCTTACCCACACTCTGTTTAGATCATCGCCCTGAAAAGCATCTGCAAAATCATCCTGATAAACTTTGGCTCCAGGATAGTCCCAAATAATTGTGGCGGCAGCCCGGGGATCTTCACCATTCGCATTGGTAGTTTGTGCCAAAAACAAATCTAACACCCATTGATTTACAGCCATACTCTGCTGACTTGTATAACCACGAGGGGCAATATCGGCTTCCCAGCCTTGCCCTCTCCATGCATTGTTGCCCGCTGAACCCCAACCACCTGACGCATTACCGTCCAACTGAATTTCAAATAAGGATTCTGCATTGTTGTTTCCAGCTTCACTGGAATTGAGCGAGAAATCCGACACCAGCGTATAGTCATCTGCATCTACAATTTTCTTGAACTCCGCGGCTGCTTGAGTCCACTTATCCTGAAATAATAATGCTTTGCCTAACATTCCTGTTGCTGCGGCCCAAGTAGGCCTGCCCACCTCGCCCCTCGGCAGTGAGTTGTCGCTGGGTAAATTTTTCTGCGCTGTGCTAAAGTCGCTTTCGATTGTCGCCCATATTTCTGCCTCGCTGGATGCCGGCAAAAATATGTCTTCCAGGCTTTGGGCTTCTACCAAAGGCATAGGGACAGCCCCCCATAGATTGAGTAAATAAAAGAAGGCAAACCCTCTTAAAAAATGAGCTTCACCAAGTATTTCGGTTTTTCTTGTGCCATCCATATCTATATCTGGCACCCTGCCTATTACCTGGTTTGCGCTTGCAACTATCCTATACAATTCCGGCCATACTTCCCTCATCCTGGGGTAATCCGGGTGCGCTGAAAATGTACCGGCATTGTTTACATTGTCCTGGGGAAAAGTATTGGCTATATCTGACCTCTGAATTAAAAAAACACCCGTGCCGAGCCTTCCAAACAAATGTACTGTCGGGAGTGAAGCATAGACGGATATCAATCCGCTTTCAGCATCAGTTCCATCCCTCCAGAAGGAATCAGGGGTCGGCTGGTTGGGGTTGGTCAGGTCCAAACTGTTTTCACAGCTATTGAAAATTAACGAGAACAACACAGTCATTGAAAAAGCAACAACCCTTTTTATATTACTAGTTATGTATTTCATCTCCTTTGAATTTTAGATTAAAACGATACTTGAACCCCCAGAATCAGGTTTTTAGCCTGCGGGTAAGCTCTCCGATCAACACCACCACCAAAAAGGCCTCCATCTAATGAACGTCCAATTTCCGGGTCATACCCTGTATAGCTGGTAAAGGTTAACAGGTTTTGGGCAGAGAAATAAAACCTGACACTGGACATACTGGCTTTCTCCACAATAGACTGAGGAAGGGTATAGCCGATTTGTATGGTTTTGAACCGAATGTATGAGCCGTCCTCTACAAAAAAGTCTGAAGATCTTTTGTTGCCATTGGCATCCCGGATGGTCATCCTTGGAATATCGGTGTTCGTATTGCTAGGTGTCCATGCATTCTGTACTTCCCTTATCTTATTTCCACCTGCCCCATCGAGTATATGCTGGAATTTTTTTGCATTCCACAACTCGTTTCCTTGTACACCTTGTATGAATAGGTTGAAATCAAACTTTTTGTAGGTAGCACCAAAGTTTATCCCAAATTCAAAACTTGGAATGGGGCTTCCCATATAATCCCTATCCAAATCATCGATAGCATCGTCACCATTCAAATCCAAAAAGTTCATATCACCAAGCTGGGCTGTACCTGTTCGACCATCAGCAGCAATCTGCTCATTGGTTTGGTAGAGCCCTTCTACAAGATACCCGTAAAAGCTACCTACAGCATAGCCTACATCTGTCCTGGTAGCCTGAAATCCTTGCTGGGTAAAGCCTCCACCAGATATTGGGTTCACCCCATCACCCAAAGCCAACACCTCGTTTTTTATAGATGTGAAATTGACACTCACGTTGTAATTCAAGCCATCGGGCTTGGCTGCACTGGTATAAGTACCTAAAAATTCAAATCCTTTGTTTTGGATTGAAGCAGCATTGTTTCTCAACGAGCTTCCCAAACCTCCAGAGGTGGGTATTGGAACATTGGCCAAAATATTCTCAGACTTTTTGTCAAAGTATTCCAGGGTCAAAGACACTCTACTATCAAACAACTGGGCATCTATCGCCAGATTTGAAGTTTTAGAAGTTTCCCAAATCAATCCCGGATTGGCCAGAGCACGAACGGTACCTCCGCCTAATACTTGCCCTCCAAGATTGTAAAAATTATTGATATTCAGGACACTCGAAGTTTCGTAATTACCAATATTCTGAGAACCTAATTCACCATAGCTGGCCCTTAATTTAAGTAGGTTGATGGTTTCGGATGCAAAGAAACCTTCTTTGCTTGCAATCCAACCCAAAGAAAACGCCGGAAATACCCCCCAACGATTTTCTTCGATAAACCTCGATGATCCATCCCTCCTGATTGTGGCACTGATCAGATACTTTGATTCAAAGTCATAATTGATCCTTCCCAAATAAGATACAAGGGCACTTTCATTTAGAGAACCATCAACATCTGTATTATCGTTGGCAGCCCCTAGCACCCTGAAGGTATTGAAATTGAAGTCTGTTCCTATACCTCCAACCATTCTGGCTTCATTTTCCTGCTTTGTAAAACCCACCAATACATCAAAATTATGACTGTCATTAATGGATTTTGTGTAGTTCAGGGTATTCTCAATCAGGGTTCCTACAGATCTTGTGTATCTTTCATCTAAACGAGCTAAATCATTTGAAGCCTCCTGTGAAGTACTCAGAAAAAATGTAGGCTCAAAATTATAGTTGTGCAATAAGGAGTAATTGAGTCCCAGGTTTAATTTATATGTCAATCCCTCAATAATTTCAAACTGTGGGGCAATTGAAGCCACAATCCGGTCGGTGGTAATCTTGTTGTCGTTGAGAATTGCCCTGCCATACCAGTTGATACCTCTGGCCAAGCCATGTAGATTGGGCTCAATGCCAGCAAACCCTCCTTCATTGTTTTCATCGTAAACTTCAATCGTGGGAATCTCACCTCTTTCCCTTCCATAAAATGTATTGGGATTGCTGATTTGCCTGGATATGCTGAGGTTTTCATTCAGTGCAAATTTGCCTTTGGCAAACCTGGTATTGGCTGTGATGTTGTAGCGTTTGAAGTCAGAGTCAACTACGATCCCTTCCTGCCCGACATATTGTCCAGAAATATAGTAGGTCCCAGATTCGCTACCTCCTGAAGCATTGAAGCTATAGTCTTCATAAAGGGCCTGATTGATAGACAGGTCCTGCCAGTCGGTATCGATGTTAGGGTTAAATCCAGTATCATTGGGGACAGCCCTGGCATCACCATCATTGTCCCTTGCCATATTATGATAATCTGCATATTCCCGTGCATTGAGAAAGTCAAGCGTATTTGTTGGGCTTTGTACACCTCTTTTTATCTCCAAATTTATTTTTAGGTCCCCTACCTTTCCGCTTTTGGTTGTAATCAGCACCACTCCATTCGCAGCTCGGCTACCATAAATAGCCGCAGCAGAAGCATCCTTTAAGACACTAAAATCCTGAATGTCGTTAGGGTTCAAATAGTCAATCGAACCAACAATATTACCGTCAACAATGTACAACGGTTGATCGTTTCCGAATGTACCTGTTCCTCTAATCACCACATTGATTCCTGCTCCGGGTTGACCTCCGTTGGACTCAACACGGACCCCAGCAACCCTACCCTGTATCACACCTGTGCTATTGGCATACGACACTTTTGAAATATCTTCTGTGGATATAGTACTTACGGCTCCCGTTACCTTATTTTTTGTCTGGGCGCCATACCCCATAACAACGACCTCCTCCAACTGTTCTGCATCCAGCTGCATTTCTACATCAATGACCGAACGGCCTGCGAGCTCTATTTCAGTTGTTTTGTAGCCTACAAATGATACTACCAAGGTGGCATTGTCGGGAACTGTGATTTTGTAATCCCCTTCTATATTGGTAGTAGTACCGTTGGCAGTGCCTTTCAACACCACGCTGGCCCCTGGTAGCCCTTCACCATTTTCATCGGTGATTTTACCGGATACATTGACGTCTGCACTAATCAGGCTCAACTCTTCCACCACAGGTGGGCCTGAAAGTTTCACCACAAATATTTGATCGCCCACACGCCTGAAACTCAGCTTGTTCTTTTTTGAAATCCCCATCAGGATGTTTTTCAGGGACATATTGCTGGCCTCCAGGCTTATTTTCTTGTTTATCCCCAGGCGGCCTTCCTCATAGGCAAATTTGAAGTCCGTTTGCTCGGTAATCTGCTCAAATACATGCCTTAAAGTTTCATTTTTTAATTCCAGGGACAGAAAAACATCCCCTATGCCCTTGTTCGTTTGGGCGTTTCCATCGGATGCTATCAACATGCCGGCCAAAACGGACTGTAGTATTATCCCACATATTGTATATCTCGACATTATATAAATTTTCCGTAATAATTTATATTTCATAATTTTGTGATTATAAGGTATAACATATCTTAAGTATTGTTGAAGCTCTCATCTTCTGGTTGCAAGCTTGGGATGGGAGCTTCTTTTTTTGGCCTCTCCGGACCTAGCTCGTATTGTAGTTTTTCATATTTTCTTATTTAGTGATCAGTTTTACTTTTTTACCATTGATTTCATATTCAAAATTCAGGGAATGCTGCATGCCTTTGAGGATATCTTCCAAGGTCATGTTTTCAAATTCTCCTGTAAAATCTTTCACATTAATGGCCTCATCATAGCTGAAGCTGACGTCATACCATTTTTCGAGCACATTCACGATCTCGGTAAAAGAGGCTTTTTGAAATTTGATTTTATCCTCCTTCCAGGCCAGCGTAAACCTGGGATCAAATTCTGATGTGGTAATTTGGCCACTGAACCTGTCATAAACAGCTTCCCTGTTTGGGGTAAGTGTGGCTTCTACCACACCATTTCTGATTACTTCCACTTTACCTGTGGCCAGCGAAATTTTTAGTTTGTTTTCGTCAGGGTAGGCCCTGATGTTGAAGGATGTACCCAACACCTTTAGGGAAACTTCTCCCATGTGGACCATAAATGGCCTGTTTTCATCCCTTTTGACCTCAAAGAATGCTTCGCCTGTGACTTGCACCTCCCTCAAATCCTTTTGGAAGGATTTGGGATAGGTCAAAAAACTCTGTGAATTGAGCTTGATTTTAGTACCATCTTTCAGCACGAGGTTGGATCTTTGCCCCCGTTCAGTACTGCGCTCCACGATGGAAACTACTTCAGGCATTGTCTTAGTTGACGTCAATTCACTGGAGAAAACCCAAAAAAGAGAAACCAAAATAATCGCGCTTAAAGAAGCTGCAATGGCATAATAGCTAAATGGCCTGGTTTTGTTCGGTGCTATGAAAGTATGCTTGTCGGCCTCTACGATTGATACAAATTTTTCCAGTTCTTCTTCGAATTCCCCGGATGGCAGCACCTCATAGATTTGGCCAAGTACCTTTTTCGAATCATTAACCAAACTTTTCTTTTCCGGGTTTTGTAGCAAATATTCCTCCCAAAACGCCCTATCAACGTCCGATCCATCCCTGACATATCGCTGAAAGGATTCGTCCAACACCAGGTCTTGCAGTGTATATTCTTGTATTTTTTTCATAATGGGGCTTTTTCTATATCCATGATACCAGAAGTACCGATGGGTACTCACTTTTTTTATATTTTTTTTATAATAAGTAAAACAAGGAGGGTATGGTACTTGGAATTTCTTGTATATCCAATTACCAAAATTGGCCGTCAAATGTGGCAGATTCGTTTGATGGGCACGAGCCAAAAGCTGACGCCCAATGTCGTTAAGTTTAGCTTGTCGTCACAGCGAACGTAGTGCGGCTGTCTTTCTGTTTAATATGGTAGGAATACCTTCATGAGATCGCTTCGATTCCTCGCGAAGACGGTTTGGCTAAACTTAACGACATTGGGCTGACGCCAGCGCATCGACACATCCTACCACCATTTCAATTCGTGCGTTTTTGGAAAAAATGTTAGGTCATGTAATGACTTTATGGATTCAAGGATGATTATGAGGGGAACGAAAAAAAGACCAGGGTGGTGATACTCACGATAGCGGACCGTAGCTTTTGGATGGCCCTGTGTACGATGTTCTTGGCCGACTGTGGGTTGATTGATTTCTTCAGGGCAATTTCCTTGTAGGACAACCCCTCATAAAAAAGCATGTAGATCACCTCCTTTTGATTTTTGCTCAAAACAGACAATGACTTTTCTATCCTTTCGTTCCGTATTTTCTCCTCTTCGTTATCTATTAAAGTCTGTTCGAAAGAAAATACCACGTCAAATTGGAATGCCTCTTCATTGAATTCATCCTGGGTGCGTGCGCTCTTTTTCTTTTCCCTGATCAGTGCGTTCCACAAAGATTGAAGGAGGTAGGACCTCACTTTTTTTACTTTGCTGAGGCTGGAGCGAGACGCCCATATTTTAGCAAAGAGCTCCTGAATGCAATCTTTTGTGAGTTCACTATCGGCGCATGTTTTCATTCCATAGGAATACAGGATATGGTAGTGCCTCTTGTATAATTTGACAATACTTTCGGAATTGCCTGTCCTGATCGAGTTCCAAAGGTCGATATCTGAAAGTGTATCTGACAGACTGCCCTTGAGCTTATCCAAATCCGAAGGGCTTTTTACCGAAAAGAGGTCGTTCAAATCCATAGTGGCAATCTCTTCAATCAAATGAAAAGGGGATTGGCAAATATAGGGCTTTCTAAAATATGGATTTGCCTTTCATAGGCGGTTGAAAGGCCAGGGCATATAAAAGCCAAACTTACTTTTGGAGGTAATATTAAGGACTGAAAACTGGTAACCTGAACCGGGTAAACAGAACTAACCGTTGTACCAGATTCAGGCTGAGCTTTTCCAGATATGCCAAATTCCGGCTAAAGCTTTTCTATATACACATAGTATGCAGGGTGTATGTTTTGGTCTTTATCGATCAATTGTGCTTCCATGTCGTACCTGCCGGCAGGAATATTGGCGGTAAAACTAACTTCCTTATCACCTTCAGCAATTTTCTGGGATTCGCTCAAATTTGCCACATAGATAAAGGCCTGTTCAAAATCATTTTTTTCACTGGCTGGCATCACAGACGCCAATTCCGGTATTTTTTTCTGCTCAGGAAAGGTCTCATTGATGGCCAACCCACTTTCTCTGGGGAAACGGCACAAACTAATTTTGTACTCACCATCTTCTACAAATTCTATTTTCCAACGACCGGAAGCCTGAGACGCAGACGCAGCTCCGTATTGATGCCACATGTGCCCGTGCTTTCCTGTGAGCATATCATGGGCAGAAATCCGGCTGGGGTTTTCTTTGGGCGACCCTACTTTTATGTAGGCATACCGCTCATTTACCCCTTCATCTTTAATGGATTGCCACCATTTTTCGTAACCAACCTTGAGTTTTCCCACTATTTCAGGGTGTTGGTCATATACATTTTTCGATTGGATTTTGTCATCTGGCATGTAGTAAAGTTCATCGCCATTCACCAGCCTCCAATTGTCGTCCATCACAGAGTACTTTTTATATTTAACCAGGTTTTGCAATCGCTGGGTATCCACATACAAGACCCTGTTTGGCCAATTGTCTTCCTTACCATAGAGCAGTGGTTTGAGGCTCGTGCCATCCAGGGGTTTCACCGGATTGAAATCCAGGCCCAAAAGGTCAACGAACGTAGGAAGCAGGTCGTAATGGGCCACCAATTTATCTATGTCTTTGCCCCCGGTCAGTTTTCCATCGGGCCATCTGATGAAAAGAGGTACCCTATGACCTCCCTCATATTCGCTTCCCTTGCTGCCTTTCATCCCGGCATCAAACACCCTGTTGCCTCCGGCAGTACCATTATCGGTGGTAAAAATGAGAATGGTATTATCGGTCAGCTTCAGGTCATCAAGCTTGTTTTGCAGGGCTTTAAAGTTGTCGTCTATGTTGGTGATCATGCCATAAAACCTTTTAAAACGATCCGGCAATTCGTCTTCATTCAGGTCTTTGTACATATCGTAATACTTTTGGGGAACATTCAATGGCCCATGGGGCGCATTGGTGGCTATGTAGCAGAAAAAAGGGTTTTCCTTGTTTTCCTCAATGAAATCCATCGCTTCGGAAAAGAATACATCGGTACAGTAACCTTCATATTTTTCGGTCTGTCCGTTGTGCCAGTAGGTATCGTCGAAATAATCATTCAGCCAATAGTCCGGTCCCTGGGTAATGCCGCCCCCACCATGCCGTACTACTTCATGAAACCCCCTGTCTTCCGGGCGGTACGGGAAATTATCGCCCAGATGCCATTTGCCAAACATACCATTTGTATATCCGTTTCGGGCAAATATTTGTGGCAGGATTACTTCATCTTCGAACAAAATAGAACGACCGGTAATGGTATGAAATACATTGAGCCTGTTGGTATGCCTACCAGACATTAACGCACCGCGTGTTGGGGCACATGTGGTGGACACATGGTAATTAGTGAACCTCACGGCATCTTTATGAAAGCTGTCGAGGTTTGGTGTTTTGATGTAAGGATTGCCCATTGAGCCCAGGTCATTCAACCCCTGGTCGTCTGTAATCACTATGATTATGTTCGGCTTTTCTTTCTTGGCATTTTGGGCTTGGAGCTGCATGGAGCTACAAAAGAGCAACATCAGCACGAAAGTTTTCTCCATCGAAGAATGTAGGTTTAGCATCATTGATTTCATTTGATTATTCATTCATTAGTTTTTATAATTTTTAGACAGCCTGGTTGCCAGTGATAAAGAACACTTAAAAACCAACAACACAGGGAACGCAAACACAAAACAGCATGGCCTATATAAGGCTTAAGTAGCTCATTCAAATTATTTAGATGTAAACTATGGTTAGCATAATCACTAACCAGTGTTCCGAACCAGGTTCGTATTGTTTTGTATATCAGCTGTAGGAATTGGAAACAATAATTCACGTGCTATCATTCTTACCGTCTGGTAAGTAAACTGGGTGATACCTTACAAATCAAGGACAGTCCTATTGCCTTATCGGTGAATTCAGTATAATAAAACTGTTTTCCCCTACCCCTAAATCGCCAGCTAGGTAAACTCCTTTTAGTGGGAAGGGGCTGTCTCAAAAGTCCAACAACCCGTCATCGGTAGCGTAGCGAAGTGACCTCAACCTTAGATTGCACTCTGTATAATGAGATTACTTCACTCCGTTCGCAATGACGAAATACTTTTGAGACAGCCTCTATTTTCAAAAACACTAAACCCTCGTCGTGCATATAGTTCCTCCAATTAGCAGGAGCAACTTAATCTTAGTTGTAACCGGTATTCTGGCCTCCGAGGCTTGGGTTTTCATCTAATTCACTTTGTGGAATCGGAAAGAGTAGCTCTCTTTCGGTCAAGGTTGGCCCGTAAATGAACTGATGACCTACAAAATCATCGAACTCATTTGTGGACAAATTATAAGCTTTCCTCAGTCGTACCATGTCGAACCATGCTTTATCTTCATAAGACAATTCATGGAACTTTTCTTTCCATACAGCTTCTCTAAATTCTGCCTGGCTAAGGCCAGAAAGAGGCGCCAAGTCAGCCCGTACCCTAATAGCATTTATTCCAGCATAATCTTGCGTACCAGTCTCGTTTAAAGCCTCGGCATGGATCAGTAATACCTCAGCATAACGGTATAATGTCCAATTGATTCCAGGACTTGCAGTTGTAAGGTTGGCCTCAACATCAAAATGCTTCCACAATCGATAAGCACCCAGGTTTATGGTAGTCTCTCTATTTCCGCTTACGGTAAACTCTCTAAAATAAAACCCTTTTTCCTCAACCCTTGCATCACCTGCTTCATAAGTAGCTATAAAATTTTGATCGGCAAAAATTGCACCTGTTTCTGCGGATATCTCAGAAATATTCCCAACCAAGGGGAGAATTAATGGCTGCCAGGATGAAGGGGCAATGCCCGCTTGATATTGAACCTGAAAAATGAATTCACCAGAATTATTTGTTCTTGGATCATGTAAATCATCATAACTATCAAACAAAGCGTACTCATTCGAATCAATTACTTCTTTTGCTTTTGCAGCAGCCAAAGTATAGTGGGAAGCGCCCATCTGTAGCGGGTAACCTGCCATAGTAAGGTACACACTTGACAATAATGTCTTTATTGCTCCCAATGTCACCCTTCCGCTAGCATCATTGAATGGTAATCCCGAATCTTCTGCGTCAGTAAGGTCCTGAACGATTTGTGCATACACATCTGCCACAGAGGATCTGGCAGGATAAAGTTCATCAGAACCTAAGTCAACTATTCCTGTGATCAGGGGAACATCACCAAAATGCCTCACCAACTGATAATAGTAGTGTGCTCGCAAAAATTTAGCTTCTCCAAGCAACTGCTTTTTCAAATTCTCATTCATTTCAATTTCAGGGATTTTGGCGATCGCCAAATTTGCATTTTGAATGCCCAGGTAGTTGGAGTTCCAATGGGAAGTACTGTATCCATTGGCACCAGTATTATCCAAATCCCGAATAATGAGGCTGTTCTCTGCTTGTCCCAATTCAGTATCCGCCAAACCGGAAGCCATTTCTGTCATTAACCATGCCCCACCTCCATAGCCACCACCTCTCACACTTCTCAAACTTGGGTAAATAGAGTTTACGGCTGTTCTGGCATGATCTGCATTCTTAAAATATGCATCTAATGTAATATCTGTTGGGTTCACTTCCTCAAGAAAATCAGAACAACCTGTAACCACAACGACCATGACCCCTATGATGAGCGATTGAACTTTGATATTTATATTACTTTTCATAATTGTCGTATTTTTTGATTTAGAAAGTAGCATTTAGTCCTAGTAAAAACACTGTAGGTCTTGGATAATGCTGAAAATTCACCAACCCCTGTCCAAACTCATTGCCTTGAGTTTGAGCTTCTGGGTCGAACCCTTGGTAATCATCAATAACAAAGAAATTTTGTATTGAACTATATACCCTTAATCTCGAAAGACTTATTTTGTCTAAAACATCAGGTGAAAAATTATAGCCGAATGTCAGGTTCCTACCTCTAATGAATGAGGCATCTTGAATCATATGAGAAGTATTCAAGTTGTCATAACCTGCCGCAATCGGGCGGTACTGAGCTATTTCAGTATCCTGATTTTGAGGTGTCCATGCGTCCAAAACAGTGCTCAAACTGTTGGCAATACCTTGACGATTTTCCTGCGGACGTGTGGTAAGGAACATGATATCATGCCCATATTGGAATTGTAAGTCCAGTGTCATGTCGAAACCCTTGTACCTAACGGTGTTTGAGAATGTTCCATAACCCTTGGGCAAGCCATTTCCTATAATTGTCCTATCGTCACCATTGAGTACGCCATCCTCATTAAGATCTGCTCTTTTTATATCGCCTGGCAGCCTGTTGTATTGTTCTGCCAAATCTTCCTCATCAGTGCCATAAGTCCCTAAGCTAATCCAGGCATAAAAGGAGTTGAGGGGTTCGCCTTCTCTAATGATTGTAACACCATTTTGAATAATATCCGCACCACCAGTAAGTTTTGTTACCTCATTTTTATTTATGGACCAGTTAAACAATGTTTCCCAAGAAAAATCATCATTCTCAATATTTACAGTATTCAATGCCAACTCAAACCCTTCATTCCTCATATCGCCAATATTGTTGGCCACACTTCCATAACCACTACTTCTGGGAACTGGCTGATTCAAAAGCATATCTACTGTCGTCTTTCGGTAAATATCCGCATTCAATTGAATCCTTCCTTTAAAGAGGCCTAATTCGAGCCCCATGTCAACCATGTGCGTCTCCTCCCATGCAAGCAGTGGATTGGCCAATGACCCTATTCCAATGCCAGTCGCAAGTGCTCCATCAAATAAATATGAATTGGTACTTAGGTTGGCATTTGCCTGATATGCCGCAATTCCAGAGTTTCCTGTTTCACCATAGCTTGCCCGCAATTTAAGATTAGATATTGTAGAAGATCCAGCCAGAAAATCTTCCTCAGATATTTTCCAGGCTACAGCGGCAGAAGGGAAGAATGCATAGCGCTGGTCTGCTCCAAATTTTGAAGAACCGTCCCTACGTCCGGTAACCGTTACGTAATACTTGTTCATCAAGCTATATTCCAGCCTGCCAAAATAGGAATTGAACCCATATGCACTAGCACTTGAACTTGGGGTTTGAACAACGGCACCAGCGGCAAGATTGTTGAACCGGAAAAAATCATCTGAATAACTATCAGTGCGAGTGCTGAAAGAAGAATTATCAGTATGCTGCCATGACAAACCAAACATGGCCTTTATATTATGAATCTCATCAAAAGTCTTGCTATAAGTGAGATAATTCTCAAATTGCCACGACATGCTATGTGTTTGACCTAGCTGGGCATAACCATTTTGATTTGAGGAGATAAACCTGAGGTCTCTCCCCGCATACAGTGAAGTTTTCTGACCTATTGTATTTACCCCTACTTGCGTACGCAATACCAGATCATCCGTTATCCGTATATTGGCAAACAAATCACCAATCATAGTTTGTGTATCCCAAAAATCCAGGTACTCTTCTCCCACTCTTACGGGATTCGGGCCACCTTCCATACCTGGATAATCTCCGTTGTTGGCCCAACTCCCATCTTCATGTTTTACTGGCAGAAAAGGAAGGTATTCCAGCATGTTTCTACCTATCCAACTACCATGTATTTTCCTTTCTTTCTGTAGGTTATAACTAAGGCTTCCACCCGCCGAAAACCAATCATTGACCTTACTATCGAAAACCAACCTTGCCGAATAGCGCTTTAAGAATGAAATCTTCATGAGGCCATCTTCTCCCTGATAGCCCAGGTATGCACCAAACGATCCGTTTTCATTTCCTCCTGTCAACCCTAGCTGATGGTTTTGCTGAAACGCATTGCCTGTTACCTCATCCTGCCAATCAGTGTTGTATATTGGATTTCCACTGGAGTCAAACAACCTGGGATCCGTTCTCTTTGTAACCGGATCAACATATTTATTATTGGCCCATCCCACAGGATCAAATTTTTCGGCATTTTGATATGCTATTTCCTCAATTTCCAAAAATTGCTCTGATGTCAGTACACCCATTTTTTTACGAAGTTTTCCAACGCCGAAAAAGTTATCATAAGTAACCTGTGGACCCGTTTTACTCCCTCGCCTGGTCGTAACCAAAATAACCCCATTGGCGCCTCGTGCTCCATATATAGCAGTAGCAGAAGCATCTTTCAACACTTCTACAGATAGTATATCGTTTGAATTGATATAATCAACGGGAGAGGTTCCATTGCCCAAGTTCTCTTGTGGCATAATAATCCCATCTACCACATATAGTGGTGTATTGTTCAAGCTTATGGAAGTCTGACCTCTTATCCTGACTTTTGTTCTTCCTCCTGGTTCTCCTGAATTTTGGCTAACGCTAACTCCTGCCACTCTTCCTGACAACCCTTGGTTAAGTGAGGATACCGGACGCTCCTGAAGCTTTTCTGCCGACACTTGCCCCACTGCTCCCGTCAGGTCACTTTTCTTCTGGGTACCGTAACCAATCACCACTACTTCTTCAAGCTGCTCGGCATCCAGTTGCATCTTTACATCAATTACAGTCTGGTTCCCTACGAGGATTTCGCTGGTTTTGTAGCCTACAAAAGATATTACAATTATAGATTCTTCAGGTACATTGATCTTGTATTTTCCATCCAGATCGGTGGTCGTGCCAGTGGAAGTGCCTTTCACCACCACAGATGCCCCAGGCAAGCCTTCGCCTTTTTCATCGGTGATTTTGCCCGAAACACCAATATCTTCCGATTCGGTGGCCATATCCTGAACACTCCTTTCTGCATCAATCTCAAGAACGTTGATGTTTTTATTGATCCTTTTGAAGCTCAATTTTGTCTGATCTGCTATATCCTTCAATACAGCCATTAGCGACTGATCCGCTACGTCTATGGTAATGTTTTTCTTTTTTATGTGGTTGCTGTAGTACGAAAAGTGAAAACCTGTCTTTTGTTCTATTTCCCCCAATACTGCCTGCAAGGAGGTCTCGCTGGCATGAATAGAAAGAAATACCTGATCCAGGGTTTGTTTTTGCCCTTTCAGGTCGCTTGCAATTAACGATACAGCCAAACAGCAATGGATTACTATTCCGTAAAAAACTGCCTTAGACATAAGTATTAATTGATTTGTTAGAGTTGCATTCATATATTTGTATGTTTTAATTAACGATCTGTACCCTTTTAGGAATTCATTTGGACGTGGATCCTGAAGGGGTACTTTTTTTGTTTTCATCAAATGCCCTTGGCATTTAGCTCGTATTGTGGAGTTGTTTCATATCGTTTTCTATTTAAAATTTCAGAAATACTGTTTTGTTCTTGATCTGGTAGTCGAAGGAGGATGAAAAGCCCAGGCCCTCCAGCACCAACTGCAATGATTTGTTTTCAAACCTCCCATTGTAGGTAGAATTGAGCGTGGGATTCCCGGTAATCACAAATTCCACTCCATACCATTCTTCCAGGTTATCGATTACTTCTTGGAATCCGGATTCGTTGAACACCAACAAATTGTCATTCCAACCTATCACCTCATCATAATAGAAGGTCGATTTCTTCAGGTTGATAGATTCTGGCCTCACAGCAGTTATCTCATTGGGGTGGAGTACTATCCTTGAGCGCATGGTATTCACCTGTACTTTTCCCGTCACCACCGCCACTGAGGTATTGCCGGTTTTCTCATCGGTATTTATATTGAAAGAGGTGCCCAATACTTCGGTGGTTACCCCATTGGAGACTACCTGAAATGGTTTGCCCTCAAATTTGGATATATTGAAAAAAGCTTCACCATCCAGCTTTACCATGCGGTTTTTAGCGGTGGCATAGTTGGAAGGGATGCGCAATTCCGTGGAAGAATTGAGCCGGATGGTGCTTCCATCTGGCAGGGAAACATTGAGTTTTTCCCCTTTGTTGGTTTTCTTTATGGTGTACCCGATTTCCTTTTCCGAATACTCCAGCTGCTCCTCGCCGAGGAAATCATTTTGCCATACAAAAGTAAGTATTGCCAGGGCTATAGTAGCCGCCACGGTCATACCTGTTTTGGAAAAAAACGACATTCTGCGATGTTTCGGTTCGCCCTTCAGATGGTGCTTGATTTCACTCCAGCTTTCTTCCCTGTTTATCTGAAACTGGTTGTCGGCAGGGGTTTGGTTCCATTCTTCGGCCAGCACGTCATTCAAAGCATCGTCATTTCTGTGGTCGATGATGTAGGTTTTTGCCTGCTTATCCATACCCTGGGAAACACTCCCATCAAAATAGCTTTTTAATATCTTTCGCTTATCCTTATCCATTGAAATGAGTAATAGGTGCCATTGTTTGTTGGCGTTTATAGTTAATTCGGGAGATTTGCCCTTTACCCTTAAAAAGTTTTTAAAAAAAAATTATAATGCAGGTGTGACCGCCAGGAGGATGTACAATATGTCGTCCCTGTGGTGCGCTAGCCCTTCCCTGATCTGCTGTAGGGCGAGCCTGATTTGGGCCTCTACAGTTTTGGGCGAAATATCCAGTTTGTCTGCAATTTGTTTGTAGGTAAGGTTGTCTTCCCTGCTCATCCTAAATATCCTCCGGCGCTTGTCTGGCAAGCCTTCCAAAGCCCTTTCGTATTCCTCTTCCAGCTCTTTGGCAAACAGCCCCTGTTCGGCCGTTTGCTCATTCACAAAAAAGTTGTTGGAGGGTTCAATGCCCAAAATGCCCACCCTGTTTTCGGCTTTTCTCAGCAAGTCGATGGATTTAAACTTTGTGATCCTGAAAATAAGCCCGGAGACCGACTTGTGTTCGTCGAGCCCTTTGCGTATGTCCCATATTTTCACAAACACATCCTGGGCCACTTCGCAGGCATCCTCTTTGTTGTGCAATAGTTTGTAGGCAAAATTGACCACCCGTAAAAAATAAGCATCGTATAATTGACGCAGGGCTTTGGTATCTCCTGCCCTTATTTTTTCTATCAGGATGTCTTGCTTATCAAATATCATATCAAACCCATTTCAGCACCTCATCACAATTTACTTATTTTCCAGCGGACTTTTTTAAACCGCCAGGCCATATATATGTAATTCGTAGAAAAAGCATGGTACCCTTAAGGATGTAAGATAAAAATTTAAAAATCCGGGGTTCGACCCGTTTTTTAACAAAAATTATTTGGTGGTGCTCTGGAGAAGGAAACAATTTGATAGGTTCTGGAATCCTATGAAGTAAAAAAATGACCTATTGCCATAGGCAATTGTAGCAAAACCCTGTACTATGAAGTGCGCAATATCTTGTCCATCTTCCTGCCCTTGGCCAACTCGTCCACCAACTTGTCCAAATACCTTACTTTTTGAGTTAGCGGATTGTCGATTTCTTCTATCCGATAGCCGCAGATTACACCTGTGATCAGGTGGGCATTGGGGTTTAATGCAGCCCCCCGGAAAAATTCTTCAAAAGTTACTTTTTCCTCAATCAGTTCCTGCAGCTTTTTTTCATCATAGCCTGTTAGCCATTCGATTACCTGTAGCAGCTCCTCTTTCGTTCTGCCTTTCTTCTCCACCTTGGCAATATAATGTGGATATACCGAGGCAAAGGTCATGGTGGCCATGCGGTGGTGGTGTGTATCGGATTTGTTCATCTCTTGTGTTTTGGCTTCAGTTTTTGAATATTGGATCTGCTACATTTGACTGAACTGTCATACATTACGCATGATATAACTAACCGCTAGCATGATTTTATTCTGACCGATTCAGTTTATGCAGGGTATTTTTATCATTTCATTTCGAAATCTAAATGGCCGTCCCATATTTTGCTAATAATGCCCCAATTGTTAAGCTAACCTATTTTGGAAATGCGAAACTCAGTGATACACCTATAGCATTTGCATTATAGATTTCACCACTATCATCTTTATACTCCATAAGTGTATAGCGTAAACCAATCCACCTCCAGGCCAACTCAAACATTGGTCCACTTGCACTGTTAAAATTGATGTCATCTCCTAACCCATCCGCTTTAAACTTAACGCCAGTCTGCATGGCCAGTCCTGTGCCAATACGAATGTCATCGGTGATCATCCAGTTGGCGGTTAGATGAATCGGTACCCGGGTCAAAGTGATGTTCGCATTATTAGCCTGGGTTGTCAAATACTTGTAACCGACCCAACCCCTAAATTTGAGCTTCTCCAATTTAGGAACGGTGAATTCACCTCCAACCCCTATAGAAAGGCCCTGACCAGCTTTAACCGACTGATCATCACCATTGGTAAAGTACACCTCCGCAATAGCATCCCCACCAAATTCGGCAGTAAAATCAATCAACGCTCGAAAGGATCGAGATGTGTTTTCACTCTGTGCGTATGTGTACGACGTAGAAAGGGCCATATATAGTAGAAGACAAATAAGTAGTTTAGTTCTCATAAGGTTGTATGTTGATATGATAAAAAATTTGAATTATTCATTCATTCGTAATGGTTCAAATTTATGATGCTTTTCAATTAATCGGGCATTATATATTGATAAAAAAATGTAGCGATGGAAGGGCACTCTGCCTTCCTTAGCCTAATCGCGAGAACCAGTTCTAAATTTATAGCTTACATGTTTAACTTTCTGTCCGCTCAAATGTAGCAGGTTCAAAGACATGGCAGACCTGAGTTGCATCAAGCCATCATTGTCACCCTGACGAAGGAAGGGTCTCAACCCAATATCACTGTTTGGCTATCCAACCACCTGGACAATAGGGACTTGTAATCTTCAAGCCTGTCAATGGATTCCCACAAGACTTTCCAGGTTTTTGAAACCTTGAAAGTCTGAACTGCTTTAAACAAGCCCTTGAATTATTGCCTGACATATTCAACCTAGACCAAACTAAAGACACGAGTGGGGACACTCGCGACAGCATCCCGAATTGAGATGCTTCCTTACACTCAGCATGACAAAGCAGGTGGGCTAAAGGGATATCTTGAGGCAGCTTTAGCTCTTCATTATCCAATGAATCAGAACGCCGTGTTACTTTAAATTTGAAAAACGCACCCTGTTTGGCCCGCTGGCGCGCATTTAGCCATTTCGGCGCAATGCGTGACTCATTCCACTACCAAACCACTTCCAATAGGAAAAGTCGATCCAAGGAACTAAGCATATTCATGTCCTTAGGAGTTAATCTTGCGTTATGTAGAAATGGCTAATCAGGTGTTATGAGGTTTAATGGGTAACAACCTCTCAAGCAGTCAATGTTTACTACATTTTTAATTTTTCAAACAGTTGATTTGGCTCGATGATCTCAGTTCCCTCAAAAGGGTTTAACACAAGCAAGTCTTGATCTCCAGTTACTAAAAAGTTGGCACCAGAAAGTCGGATCAGACCAAGGAGAAAGTCGTCCTTTGGATCCCTGCATGTATTCGGATACTCGATGACTTCATAGTCAGTCCCAATAAAGTCCATAAGTTTCAGAAGTTCGTTTACCTTTTCCTTGCTGAAATATTTTCGGAATTTCTTCCTTTCAGTTACCATAATCAACTCTGCTCTGAGCTGTTGGGATAGGACAAGTTCGATTTTCTGGGAAATAAGATGTTCAGTTAATCCACCAAGTTGATAGCCGATGAGATAGCTAATCCAGATATTGGTATCAAATATGACCTTAGTTCGCTGTTCGCTTTTCATAAAGGTCTTGCCTGACTTGTTCAACTTCCGATGTTATTTCGGTCATAGAAAGTTTGTCAGTTCGGAAGGTAGTCAAAAGCTCGGTGAGCTTGGAGCCAACGGTTTCCTTCTCAAGTTCTTGGGAAATCTTGATTTTTTGTTCATCTGGCAGGTTCCTGACCAGTTCAAGTATCTGCGAGAAAGAAAGGTTCATGTTCGCTTCCATGGTTTAAAGTTACGAAAAATATAATTTATATGTTATAGAGGCATACTGAGACGTAACACCTGTCCGCTGGCACACATTTAGCCATTTCGGCGCAATGCGTGACTCATTCCAGTACCAAACCACTTCCAACAGGAAAAGTCGATCCAAGGAACTAACCATATTCATGTCCTTAGGAGTTCAATCTCGGGTTATGCAGAAATGGCTAAACAGGTGCTATGAGAGCTGCTTTCAACAGGGAATAAACTGTTAAAATATTTTCCTCGACAGTCACGCGTTTTATTCTAATTTGAATTTCTTTTTTACCCAATCCACATATTTGTCGATATAATCCTGACGGGATGAAATATGTAGTACTTTTCTAAGTTCTAACCCGACAGTTGTGAAATTCAAAACAGCCACGTTTATAAAATCTTTAGGGGTTTCTTCAGTTTTCTTAAAACAAAGAAGAGTTGTACCAATTAAATGAGGTGTTGTGAATATTATTCCCGGCATTGTTTTCCGTGATGTAAGGTCATACTTCACCAGTCCAGCATCTTGGAGCTGAGTTAGGACATTGTAGCCCAATCCAAGATCTTCAAGCCCATTATTTCCGGGTGACCCAAAAGGCTCGCAAATAACACATGTAATCCCATTTCCAAATTTCGACATTTCAAAACTGATGTTACAGAAGTCCATGAACTGTTTAGCCGTTCGTTGGTCAAGGGTTGACAGTGTCTGAATTGTTTTAGCTCCAAATGTTCCTGGCTGTCGAATTTCACCAGCTAATATTTTGGATAAAAAAAGTTGAACATCTTTGTTCGATTTTGTTTCAGCTATTCTAGCAAACATTTCTAACCAGTCTTCGTCTATTACTTCTTTCGAATCTTCTTTTGGAGGGTCACTTTTCAAATCTTCAGTTGCGAGTTCCATAACCGCTTCTCGATTTACTTGTTCTCTCAGAAGCTTTGTTCCAAAGAAGTTCACTGACCTGTTTACTAACTCCTTATCCACTCGAAATTCTTTTGAAGCTGCACTAGCTGCTTCGGAGGTCACCAAACTCAAACCGTCCGCTTCGCTCTTAATTTTTTGAACTTTTGCCTCCAAATACGCAACTGGAACATCCACAAGTCCAGCTATCAATCTACCCAAGGATTTCCATAAGTTTTTCTTGATAGTTGGTGGTAATAGGATGCCATCCACATACGAAAGAATATCTTCAGCTTCGATTGAGGAAAGTCGGTCATTCTCCTTACCTTCATTTTCAGGAGTTTTATCATTCATATAGATGAAATTTATTGCTTATCACGTCTATCCTAGTGTAACGACACTATCCCACTAATTTAAGATATAAAACGAAATCACCGTTATTATTCTTTCAGGGATCAGTGTTTCATACAAGGAAATCTTCCCTTTTTGGAAAGAGTATCAACCACCACTTCATATTATCTCACCACCCTCTCTACCTTCAACACGCCCACTTCCTTGATGTTGGGTACGACAATGCTCAAAGTGCCTTTGCTGATTTCTTTGTGTGGTACGGGCTGGTTGTTCCAGGATACCTGATAGGCATACTCCGGATTGAGGCAAACGACCATGGCCATTTCATCACCTTTATCACCGGAGACTTTTAGTTTGGCCGAGAGGGAAGTATTGGAGCTGTCAAATTTCTTTTCCAACACCCAGGCATTGAACCCTGTGGTCAATGTGCTCTGCTGGTAGTAGGCGTTGAACCACGAAAGCACCGGGGTGGACAGCCCGCTGAACTGGTGCCAGCCTGCCCCTCTTCCGGATTCTATCACGAAATGCTCGGAGCAATTGTAGGTGGATTCCACTTCTTTTTTCCAAAGGTTCAGGGCTGTATCGGCTATTTTGAAAGCAAAATCAGCTTCACCCAAATCCAACATGGTTTTCCACATAAACCACTGGTGCGGCATCCATACCGTGCCATTCCAATAGCCCTCGTTGGAGTAGTAGGGGGCGGTTTGATCTACCGCAGACAGCCCCACATCAGACCATATCTCCCCTTTGGTTTTCAAATGCTTCAGCATTTTTTCTTTTTGCTGATCGGTACTGATCCCCGCCAATAGCGGCGAAACTCCCCCCAGTCCCATATTATAATTGGTTTTGTCTTCAAATTTGAGAATGTCCTCCGCTTGGCCTGTTTTGTCGTGAACCACATAGCCATAGTATCCTGATTGTTCGTCCCAGGAATGGGCTTGCAATGCATTGGCCATCCTCGCTATGTCGGTTTCGTATTCCCTCACATCTTTTTTCAACTTCAAATGGGAAGCTGCCATCTGTAGTATTTTGGCTATGCGGATGCAATGGGCGGTACTTACCACGGGAGTTACGTTTTCGTACAATTCCCGGTGCTTGCGCAGGTGGTGCTGTGGTGGGTAGTCGTCCCAGCCACCAGAGTTGTAGAAGTAGTCCCAGGTGCGGATGAGGTTGGAATCCATGCGGGTCGTAGAGCTGGGGTTTTTCCCTGCTATAAACTCGTAATACTGCCTGAGCTTCGGGTAATAGTGCTGCAAAAACTCTTCCGATTGGGTGGCATTCCACAGTTCCTGAAACAGATAGTGTTGCACAGGCAAGGGTGTGCCATGATGAATAAAGGCCGATTGTTCATCCGGTTCATTGAGGTAGGCATTCAGGCTCTCTATACCCCGTTGCACATCCTGCTGCGCCAGACCAATTCCTATAAACCCAGCATCCCAGGTATAGAGACAATCCCACCAGCGGCCAGGTGCATGGTGGCGGATGTATTGGCGCTGGGTATATACCGGATACACCACATTGGTGATGGTGGTAGCCGCCATCCTTTGATTGCTGAACATGTATTTTTCGCCGGATGGAGTGGCATTGTAGCTATAAAGATACTCCCTTGCTTTTTCATAAATTTTAGTCGCTTCGTTACGGCTGATTTTATTTTTCAGTATCCCCTCCACTTCTGTTTTAGTGCCTGTGCAAACCACTCCGTTGACTGTCAGTGACGAATTGGAAGCGATGGTAATGGGGCGTAAAAAGACATTGGTAAAATGGCCGTTGGTGCCGTTGCTGAATTCTGTACTGACGTGCCCGTTTACGTTTTGCTTGAAGTCATCGCTCAGGTCCTTATAGTGCCATTGTCTCAATTGATAGTCATCATAATCCCAATACAAGCCGTAATAATTGCCGGTGTTTTCGTATTTCAGGATAACCGAATTTTCTTCTGGCCCGTCCAGCATCTGCGGGGTGTAGTTCCATTCAACAGCTTTCACTTTTATCCCTTCGACATCTTTGTTGTTGACTACAGCAAACCCGTCGATCTTGATGGCGGAATTCCCATTGGAGGATATACTAAAGCTATGGCTGCCTGCTTTAACAGCACCCAGGCTTATCTTTTCTACCTTAAAATCCCCATTCCCTACCAGCTTCAGCGTGCTGTTTGACATTCCTTCCAGTCTTAAAGTAGCAGACTGCCCTTCGCCCAACTTATACCTCAACCAAATGACCGCATCCTTTATTTCACTTTTCAACTGTACCTGATAGGCTACCCTGTCATTGAGGTCCTTTCCAAATCCATCGCCAATACCAGAACCGTTGATCAAGCCATGGTCCCTTATTTCACCCCTTAACTTGCCATCATAACCCAACTGGTCCTGAGGCCTGGGTGTTGCAAATTTCAAATCCTGATAATCCAAACCATCTACCCAAACAGCATATTCCGGTAGTTTAACAGTGCTAAATTCTAGTGGCGTATTGGGGTTATATTCTTTGATCGATGGAAAATGGATAGAGGCCATCAGGTGCAATACAATGCTCTGGGCCACATCGGTGTTGTTCACGCACTCCACCCTTACCAAACGGGACTTGTCATCAATCAATGAATAGGACACATCTGTATATACACGGTCTTTCCATTCCAGCTCATGGCGAAAAGAGAAATACTCCAGATTGGGGGAAGCCTCCCACGGATGAAATCCGGATTCAAAGAACACATTGGGCACATCCACTTTCCTGCGATAAAACCCGGGGAAAACGCTGAGGTCGAAACGGATGCCCTGATCAACATCCGGTATATGCGATACCCCGATATACTTTTTGGTGTATGGCCCCCAATCGGGCAAATTCAAATCATGCTTGTATTTCAGGGAGTTGAAATAGTTGGCGTCCAGCAGTGACTGTGCCTGACTATTCAAAGTGAGTAATGTGGTGAGTACAAGAAGTGAGAAGTTGAAAAGTTTCATTGGGTGAATAATGATTTATGAATATACTAACTTAACCTGAATGCAACGCATTCCATGAAAAAACCAGGTTGCTTTGCTGTTGATGATTTCAATCGCCTTATCAAGCTAAGGTTTACCGATCTCTCAATCCCACTTTTAAATTGGCCGGGTTTCGGTCCAGTGGCAAAGAAATATTGGCTTTAGCGCCATTATTTTCTTCTATCACCAAACTTACCACACCTGCTTTTTCAACCATTTGTACCTTGACTTCCGGAACTTTCCCGTCAGCAGGCAACAGTACCCACACGAAGGTGCTTGATTTGGAGATACCAGTAGAATAGACTACCGTCGGATTGGGTACTTTCTCACCAAACACACTGCTGTACCACCCCTGAATGACAGGCTTTTCCTGTCCTTTGATGATTTCTGCCTTCCAATCTATATTCCCCACCGGTAAGATGCGTAAGTTCGCACTACCCGTATTGGTGGATATAGCTTCGGTCCCTTTCAGGATCACTTCATTGTCCGGTGCATAATGCCATAGCACTTGCAACTCCCTGGGACGGTCTGTTTCAAACTGATCCAAAACCACCCAATATTTGTTTCTCAGGTACAAGACCGACCTGCTGTGTTCCGTTTTTCCTTCCACACCTTCATACCCATCCCTAAAAGTACCATGGGCATAATCATAGGATGGGTGATAGCGGTAGTCCTTACCTTCTACCAGAGGTGTATCGGTCTTTATCAGTCCTGCGTTCTGGCCTTTGCCATCTACCAAAATCACATTGTGGGAAAATGAACTGCGGAAATATCCCCTCCACATAGTAGGGTCAAAACTAAAATAATCTTTGTGGGTAAACCTGCCCCCATCCACCAAAAGGTCTTTGCCAAAAGCGGTAACGGAGAGGTGGAGTTTGTCCCTATGCTGATGGCCCGTGCCATAAGGCCCTGCATCAAAAAACGACCAGTGGGCTTTCTCGTCCCAACCGTTCCGCATAACATGGATACCAGCCCAGGGGAAAGTGATGGTAGGGGCTGCCTCAGGTTGGTTGCCCGTTTTACCGTTGGTTACTATGTATTGCCAGTCGGGGCGGTTAAATTTATCGGCGGCTTTCAGCACAATATCTTTGAGGTCGTCAAGGTCAGAATCATTGTTCAACGGTTGGTGGCCGTCGGGGCGAATAGAATAGGCCATGTACTGGTACATATCCTCCACGCGCTTCAGGTATGCCTCAGAAATCTCACGGTTGGCTTTTTGAAAATTACTGGCCACAGATTCAAAACGCCGGAGTGCCACCCATTGTGTTTTTGTGGAAATTTCTGACTGAACGCCATCAGGATATACCTGCCGGTTGATTTCATTTGTCATCACTTCCAGTGCATAATTGGCCCATTGATCTGCCCTTTTGAATTCTGGAAAGGACAAGCCGGCCAGTGCCAAACCATTCATTTCCATGGTGGTCCAGTTGTGGCCATCTTTATGGTATTTGGTGAGGAACTCAGCTTGAACATTGATACTCGACAGCATCAGCAAACGTGCTGCGGGACTAAAATCCTCTTCCTGCTGAAATGCATAAAAAGTCTGCGGCCAAACAGCCCCCAACCTTTGACCAGCCTGTATGGTGCGCCATCCGACCTCTCCTATATCGCGATAGTCCAGGCCCTGATTGTTCAAAACGAGGTATATCGAATCATCCTTGGCCGGCAGTGGATGATGTATTACCCAGTCCTTAACCAATCGATTGTACACTTCGATATAAGCTGTATTTCCTGTTTTTTCCCAAACCTGAAACAAGGCTGCCAGGTACCTGAGCCCATTCAAAGAATAGCCGAACTCATCATCCTGATCTGGCCCGGTGTAGTCCCAGTCCCAGCCTCCGTCCGGTTTGAATGGAATTTTAGAAGGGATTTCATGCCTGATGATGGTATCGGACAAGAGCGCATTGGCCGTTTGCAAAGATTCTGAATAAGGCACAGGATCCAGGGTGGTTACCACCCAATTGCGATCGGTTTTTCTGTAGTACTTCAATAGCTCTTCTGCTGCGTCAATAGTATCCCCACCAGTAAGTGCAGTGCCCACATTGGCCAGGCCAGGCTGCCCCAAATCCAGTGCCTGCACCAAGGTACGTATCTGGTCGGGGTGATTCTGCCAAAGGTCGTCAACAGAGTGCAAACTTTGCCAGTTATCCGAATCGGACGAAGTGCTCCCGGTGCAACCAAACAATAGTGCCGTCCCCAGAAGGCAATATAGGTATAGATCGAATTTGATGATTTTGTTTGATGTAGGCTGATTCATTTTATTGTAGTCAATTCCTGTTAAGTCTAAATATGCATTATGTACAAGATAGATCAATTTCACCAGTTTCAAGCCACTCCATTGGTCTGATTATGGATTTGAGGGGAAATGCATAGTTGTTTTTTTGCTGAATTGAAACACTCCCCTCCACTTATTAGATCATTCATGGAAGTGACTGTTAGCATCAGTTAATTGCCGGTATAGTTTTGCTGGATCTTGTCGGTTGTCCCAGACTAAAAGAAGCCTCAGGTGTTCGGGTAAGTTCAAGTAGTACAGGGAAACCGAATTGTGAATAACCAGTTTTCTGACTTCACTATCCTCAAATGTTGGAGCAAGCTCAGGATTCCTCTGAATCTGGTCGATTCGAAAGTTTAACTGGTTCAGAAATTCTGTTTTCACCTGATCGTTCCAGAGTTCGGAGATAAAAGCTGATGTTTGTCTGAGGGATTTTCTGGCAGTTGGAGACCAGATCACCTTCTTCATTACTCCTTCATATTTAAGATGTCTTGAGCCGAAGTATGTTCGACGCAATCTTCAATGGGTTCGGAGGCGGAAATATTTAGGAGCTCGACAATCTCCGTTGGCAAAGAGCTGATCGAAGTTTTTCTGTAGCCTTCAATCTTATTGATCACAGTTTCGTCATCAATGTTGGCGATCCAGTTAATCAAAGATATCTTTCGTTGTTCAATCGTCATATCTCAAAGTTAATCATTTTCGATCTGAAATCCATTGATGCTAACGATCGGATATGGAGCTGTGCATATGGATTTATTAAACATCTACTAAAGTATCGGTTTTGCATTTTACTTTCAAGTAAATCAGTTGAGGCATATGCTATATCGTCTGTTAGGCTCTTTTAATTCCCAAGTTCACCGTAATGAGTTCGGAGGTAATGATAAAGTTGCTCGATGTTTTGCCTATTCGAATGATCCATAAGTTCTACTTTTTTAGAGCCGAATTCCAGCTTTAGTTTTCGATAACTCACCCGATACAGATTTGTCATTTCATTCCAAGAGGTCAGATCATCTAAGTTGTAAATATTCATCGTGAAGAAAGTCTTAATTCGAAGGCTTTTTCCTTCATGTTCAACCTGTACATAGATCTTTAAACCTCTTACGAATAGTAACAAGCCGAAAACAGCAAAACCGACTAGCATTGACTGCTTAGCTAGGTTATCAGCGAAATCCCAAAGGAACCAAGCCATTAGACTAAACCCGATAAACATTAAAAAAATTGCAAATAGGATACTCCAGTATTTCATAGGAAAGACTACCATCTGTTAGTTAAAACCTAGTTGATTATTTTGTTCGTCAAGTTTTGATTTATGCTCAAGTACCTTCTCAATTACGTAGCTAGTTTGATCAATCAAATATGTTTGTAATTCTTCATCAAACGTCCTCTTTCTTGATAGAAGAACTTTTAAAGTATCACCTTTAGTAAATGGCTCATTGCTAAGTTTTGACAGGAATTCTTCATCCTTAATTATAGCCTTTATGGGATATCCTCTAAAAATAAAAGCCCATTTTCCTTGACCTTCAAAATGTATCGTTTTGATTACAAGAATCGCCTCATCTGTTAGCACATCTGACTTTGGTAGCTCTTCAACCTCAGACTCGTTACTGTCGGAAATCAGCTCTTTCAATTGTTCCCGTTTGACATCTATGATTTCCTCATCGTCTCTTTTGATATTTAAGTCTGTGATATTTTTGTCTCCGTTTACGATTAAAAAAGTTTGATTTATTGTCTGATGAGCACCAGAATTGTGATAGACATTATATACGTTTTTTGACAAATCTTTCTCAGATAGATCTTTCTCTTTTAATACCTGTTCGACTGCTTCAACATCATTAGATGATGTGGGTTTTGTCATGTGGTAGACGAGAACCCCACTCAATGTCGATACCACTAAACCTGCAGCTGCATTAAGCATTACATTTTGATACTTTGGCGCTAGTTTGATTTTAAAACTCCCGTTTTCAGGAGGTGAGACTTCTACAACTAAATCATCTGGAGCATAACCAAGTTCAGAGTTAATTAGATAAAGCAGGTGTTTGTAGTTCCCAAGGAATTCGGTCAGAGTTTCTACTTTGATGTTTCCATCCCCGCCAAACTTTACAGTTATCTGATTCTCTGCCATTTGATTTTGGTTCTATTGAGCGTAACGGTTTGAATATGGTGCGTTTGGCATTTCAACGCTCCAATCTTTCAAGTTACCACTATATTTATTTATTGCTATCATCTTCATATTTAGCACTATCTGCCAAATGCACTATAGTTTTTGTTGTGGGTATGTGCTTTTTAGTCTTAATCTTCCAATAGGAAAAAATCTCTAACCTTTGTTCCAACGTAATATGTCAAACCCTTATTTGCTGAAAATCCTATCACAACACCAACTCCAAAAGGAATTGCTTTTTCAACAGCTTTTCGAGTGAAAGTAATTCCTACCTTTTTAAATATTTCTTTTAGAGCTTGAAGTGTTGCACCTTTCAAATACTGCTGAGCCATTTTCTTAAATGCTTTTGCTCCAATCTGTTTTCCACCTTCTTTTGCCGCTTCATTAATAGTCCCAAGTCCAGCAACAATAAGACATAATCTTTTTTCTTCTTCAATTTCTATATTATGACCACATATAGTTGCAATTGCCATTGTCATTTCTATTTGATATTTCATTGATAAAGCAGCGTCTGCTGTTGCGCCACCGAATGTTGCAATTGCCGTCCCTAATCCTGGAATAACACCTGTCAAAGCAGTCGAACCGCCTACAAAAGCTGTATAATAGGAGTAGTTCGAGATTATTTTATCTATTATCTTTTTATCAATTTCAGTTTTTTTGTCCGAAAATTTCTTATAGTACTTATCTTTTAGTATTAAAGCTTCCTTTTTTATTACAGATGGCTCTGCTAATATCAGCTCAATTGCTTTTAAAAGAGTTGGTTTGTTTTCGTTATTCTGCTCCATATTATGTTATCCTTTAATAGTTAGCTTTTTTGCATTACCCACAACTTAGTATAAACAACACTATGCCGTTTTACTTCCATATACGAGGTTAAAACTACATACTGAGGTTATTTTCCTTTCAAATATACCTCAATAAATTACTTGGGTAAGTAGTCTGAATATTTTTTATGTGAATCGGATTGGTTTATTCATTGGAGATGTCTCCCTCCGTTCGACATGACAAGGTGGACTTTTCTGCCCTACCACCGCCAGCCTTG
>JAVKDJ010000026.1:0-10620 GCA_040222275.1 Cyclobacteriaceae bacterium | reverse complement strand
AAAGGTTTTGATGTTTTTTTGTTTTCTTTGTACTTGCCCATCTCAGAGTAGGATATTCAGTTTAAATCTTCGAAAATTCAAAACTAAATAGCTTGCTGGGATTGGGCTCTTTTTTGTATATTATTTGTTCGGACAGTTATGGGGTGACGGTTTTTTGCAGGTGGGTTTTGTTTGTAACAATTCAAAAGGGTTTAGGGTTGGACGAAAGTTAGTTTATTGGCCACTACGACAAGGAGGGGGGGCGGAAAATTGGTGAGCGGATGCGGGCAAAGGCCTTGAGCGTTAAATTTTCCATGATTTTTGCCTACTTTTCATCTAGGAAAAGTAGGTGCCCCTCCGGCATAAGGAGAAATGTAAAGGGATAAATTAGTACGTTCATTTTGTAGTTGGCTTGATTATCAAATAACATGAAAATAAAGCTACCCACTATAAATCACATAGAACCTTTTTTACTTATGGGCCTTCATTTTCATTAATTTTCATATTTCAACTGTTTTGACTAAATACGATGACATTGATTTTAAAATATATCAGGTTTTTGTCGCTGGATGTGGCTTTGGGTGGCGTGCTCTTGTCCATAGCGGTGGCCAGGTATATTGGGGTGGTTATGCCCGCCTCCGTGCCGCTATGTCTGGGTATAGCCATTTGGGTCATATATACTATTGATCACTTAATTGATGCTTTTAAATCTGAAAAGGAGCCCAGTATAGAGCGGCACATGTTTCATAAAAAATACTCTCGATTGCTTATCACAGCATTGGTGACAGTGGTGGCTGGAGGTATTTATCAGGTTTTGTCTTTGCCAACTATCACATTTTTTTATGGGATGGCGTTGTTGTTGGCGGTACTGTTCTACTTTGTGGTAATTTACTTTTTCAGAAGGTTTTATCTCAAAGAGTTTTTTGTGGCCATGGTTTACGCATTGGGAATTTTTGTGGGGCCGTTGAGCTTGACGGGTGGAGTGGTAACATACGCATTGGCCATGGTATTTGTCCAGGTATTTTTGCTCGCCCTGATCAACCTTGTACTGTTTTCGCTTTTCGAAATTGAACAAGACAAAGCAGACAAAAACGCTTCTATCGTTTTGAAAATGGGTCCTGAAAAAACGCAACAAATGTTGAAAATACTTTTTGCACTGCTGCTCACAGTCCAGGTGTTCGTCCTCGTGGAAATTGAGGGGCATTTGTATGAATCCGCTTTTCAATTGATGTTTGTGGCAATGACGGGTGTGCTTTTTGCCCTGCAACATTGGCCGGGATATTTTAGCGAAAATGAGCGCTATAGATTAATGGGTGATGGTATTTTTTTCCTACCCGCGATATGGCTCCTGCTATGACCAAAAATGATTTTGATGGCGTTGCGAATATCTATGATAGGACTGCCAGGTTCGTTTTCGGCAGTTCTATTTGTGAGGCGCAGACAGCTTTTTTGCCTTTAATTGAGCCGCACTCGAGGGTATTGATCGTTGGTGGGGGCACGGGTTGGGTTGTTGAGGAACTTTTAAGACTTAGGCCTGCTTTAGAGGTAGTCTATGTAGAAAAATCGAAAAATATGCTGGAGGCTGCAAAAACCCGTGTTGGCGAAGGGGACGCTTCCAAGGTAAAGTGGGTAAACGATCCTTTGGAAAACTGGGAAACATCTGCTCAATTTGACGCTATACTTTGCCATTTTTTTCTGGATGTATTTGAATACGGCAAGTTAGAAAAGTTCATTGTTCCCAAGCTGGTGAAATTGCTAAAGCCTGAAGGAAAGCTGCTGGTGTCTGATTTTCAGCAATCGAATAGGATAGGTCAAAAAATCCTGTTGTGGGCAATGCACAGGTTTTTTAGGCTCACATGCCATTTGGAATCGCGCACTTTAGGTGATTTGCATGGTGCCCTTAAAACAGCCGGTTTTACTGCCATCAAAGAAGCCTATTTTTTTAGACAACTGATTTTCTCACGAGTGTACAATATAAAGAACTAGACTTCCCTGAAGTGTTTCTTTTCGTAGGGCTCTCGTGGCTTCTGCAATGGAATTTTCTGATAGAGGTTTTCTCCTCCTTTTTTACCATCTTCCGGCAATTTGTCATCGCCTGATTTTTTCCTGCCAAATATAAAGTTGATCCCAAACCTCAGGTCAAAGGCAGACATATTTGTGGCGTCTCCCAGGCCGAGGATTTTGTCGGAAGCCATATAAAGCTGGAACGCCCCCAGGTCGAGCGTATACCCAAGCCCCAGGTTAAGCCCTCTTTGTGGAGCTTTGATGATGTTGCCTGTCACGGTAAATACCTGGCCTATTTTTCTGGTATAGCCTACACCATACAGCATGCGCAACCTACGCGAAACCCCGTGATTGGCAATAGTGCCTGTGATGGTAGAATGCGGATCCAGTTGATAAGACAAACTGGAATAAAATCTGGTGTTGAGTGCGGTCTTATAGGCGTTTGTGGTTTCCTCGTCCCGAAAGTTTGCAGAAAGGGAGTCTTCGATCGACTGTTCAAAATCATCTATATCTTTCAATTCCAAACCACGATAGACAAAAGAGGTATCCTGCACGGTGTAGTTTTTCGGGTCAACTTTCCAATTGATGAAACCTACATCATTGAAAGCCACAGCCGCTGAAAATTGCTTGTTGATTTGCCAGTTGGCACCAAGGTCTATACCAACCCCAGTGTTGGCATTGGAAATCACGTGGGCTTGGATATCTGCCGATGAACCGTCGCTAAACAAATCAACCCCAGAGGTGTTGAACGTGGCATTGCTGAATTCGAAGCTCGTATTGAAATTATCATCGGAGGTGATCACCTTGCCATCGAAATTGTTGCTGCTGGAAGCATTGAACATGCCTATAAGGTATTTTAAACGTGCACCAAAGGAGAATTTGGTCTTTGGAAAATGTTTCCAATAGCCCAGGCCAATTTCCCTGTAATAACGGGCATCACCGGCTGTTTTGCTCAAGTCAATTTCCTCACCGACCATGGAGCTGTTGCCTTCCAACGCTATTTGGATCAGGTCTTTGGAAAAGAAGGTTCTGGCGGCAAATTTCTCATTGATAAAAAATGAAAAGGCAGTAGTCTCATTGGCACGTACCCCAAGATAAAATGTATTGATGTCGGCCTCCAGGCTAATATAATTTCTTTTTTTCATCAGGCTGGCAAAGCCTTCTGTGTTCCACACTTTTTTGCCATTCTCCCTGATTACAATGTCATTGTAGCTCACCCGGCTGTTGTAGTCTATGGCAATACCTGAGAGCACTGGTACACCCAAAAACAACTTGCCTTCGGGGATGAAGGAGGGATTGAAATGACTGCCCTGGATAGTGGCATTGCCCATGTGGTACAGCGACATCCCCGATTGCCCCTTGATGGTGAGGGGAAGAAACAAATACCCGAAAAAACAAAGAAGGAGTAAGTTCCGCATCATATCTAGGGGGTTACGTTGAGGTTCGCGATAATGCCCAGCTTAATCACCAAGGCATAATCAGAAAAAATCTGTACAAACCGGTCGTCTTGAGCCTCGAAGCTATCTACCTTCAAAACAATGGCAATTTTCCTTGTGTCCGGGATGGCTTTCACGCCATCTGAGTTGAGCAGTATATCATTCACACTCGTCTTTGTTTCTACGGATCTGCCATCTGACCCTACTTCGGGAGATTCCAGAATGATTTGTTCAGGCAATTCATGGATTACCACGCTATCTTCGTTTAGCAAAAACATAGACATGGAGCCGTTGAATGGCAGGTCATTGACTGTTTTTACCCTCAGCTTTAGAGAATCGGCCTCATCAAAATCCACAGGGTCAATATTGAAATTGAAGGTTTGGGAAAAACCATCAAGTTTCACGGAAAAAGGCATGTTGACTTCTACCATAGTGACGACTTCACTATCGTCTCTATAAAAATTGCGGTCTTCGTTTACATTTTCATAATTTGTTGTGGCTGTAATGGGCACAGTAAGTTTGTTGGGTGAAATACTCAATAGTTCCCGAAGGTTTGAGTTTTCATTGGAGATGACCACACTTGAATTTAGGGTCTTTCCAAATTGCGACAAGGTAGGAGCCCTTAGTTTACTTGGTGCGGCAGTGATGTCGCCAGTAAGCATACGAAAGTCTCCATTTTCATTGGATGAAGTCAGGCCAGCCACTGATAACCCAAGAGGCAGTCCAAATGAATTTGCCACGTTTACTATGATTTCAGGGCCTTCGAATTCCAGGCCCAGGGGCTCTATATCTGTAAAAAATCCAATGTCAATTACCTGGTCCTGGACTACAATTTCATCTTCACCGAAGTAGCCGATTACTGATGAAAAGGTGGTGTTGTGTGTATTGACCGTTATCACAATGATGTCGGTATTGTCAACAGATTGCCCAGGTTTTAAATTGATGGTACCTGTTACCACTACACTAAAAAAGTTTTGTGGGTCTATCCTGTTGAATTTGGAGCGGTGCTCAGCCAGGGGGCTGGATTGGGTGTCTGATACAGGCAAGGTGCCTGTATAGGGCAATGACGAATTGAATACAATGGTGTCCCTGGTAGTGGAATGTACAAAATCAACCAGTTTTATTTCCAAATCCACGTCGGCCTGTATTTGAGAATTGATGACTACCTCAATATTTCCTCCGGAGTATAAAATTGAATCTATACCTTCTTCATTTTCAGCCGGGTACTCAAGTGAAAACGTTTCGCTGAATGGTTCACTTCTTTCAACTGGTGTAGCTATCACTGTGATGCCTGGTTCGACCACCTTTTGCTGGCTGATGTCATTGATCTTGATCATTTCATCAGGTGTTTGATAGCGGGAAGTATCCCTGTAGAGTATGGACACCAACAGGTTTTTACCTTCCTTCACAATGATGTTTTGATCATTGATTTCCTCAATCAGTTCATTTATGGTATAGGTTACTTCCCCTATTGGTGCTACTACCTCAGGTTTCAGGGTGGGGTCTTCGATATTTTCAAAATTAATATCGCCTACATTGCACGCAAAGACCAGCAATCCTATACAGGGCAAAGCCCAAATAGAGTGCCTTCTTAAGTATTTATTCATCAAAAGGAACATTTTTATCACCTGTTAATTGTTCCAGAGCTGGGGATCACAACACCAAAATAACAATATTTATAGTATATAACCCTAATAACCCTGAACAACGAACAAATATTTCACTTGTTGTACTGGAGTTGCTTAATCGAATCTTCCACTTTTTCCCTCAGATCGTCTTTATAACGCTGGAGGTTCGAAGAGATTTGTGCATCGGCAGTACCCAGTATTTGTGCTGCAAGTATGCCAGCATTTTTTGCCCCGTTGAGGGCCACTGTGGCTACAGGAACGCCTCCAGGCATCTGTAGTATAGACAATACAGAGTCCCAGCCATCAATAGAATTGCTCGACTTCACAGGCACGCCGATCACTGGCAATGTGGTGATGGAGGCTACCATGCCAGGGAGATGGGCAGCCCCACCAGCTCCGGCAATGATTACTTTCAGCCCTTTGTCGCGGGCTTCCTCGGCGTATTGGACCATGCGGTGGGGCGTCCTGTGCGCCGACACAATGGTCATTTCAAATGGTACACCGAGTTCCTTTAATATGTCAGCAGCCTCCTGCATCACGTTGAGGTCAGACTTGCTGCCCATTATTATTCCTACCATTATTTTATGCTTTTATAATCAAGGTTGATTTTACTTTTTTGGCCTTTGCCTTCACTTGCTCCATGTCCTTGCCCAGGATGGTGGCATGTCCCATTTTGCGAAAGGGCTTGGTTGTCTTTTTACCATAAAGGTGCAAATGTACATCATCCATGGCCATTACCTCTTCCGCTCCTTCGTAGAGGGCATTACCGGTGTATCCTTCTGCCCCGAGCAGGTTGATCATCACTGCATTTTCCCTGATGCTGGTGTCACCCAGGGGCAGGTTCAGAATAGCCCTGATATGTTGCTCGAATTGTGAAGTGATGTTGGCTTCTATGGTATGATGGCCGCTATTGTGGGTACGTGGGGCAGATTCGTTCACCAATACTTCGCCATTGGCCAATACAAACATCTCAACGGCCAGCAAACCCACCATTTCAAGCTTTTCTATTACATTTATAGCAATTTGACTTGCTTTAGCCTCTATTTCAGTACTCACAGTAGCAGGTGAAAACAGAAATTCCACCAGGTTGGCCTCAGGGTGAAATTCCAGTTCAACTACCGGGTAGGTTTTGGTGTCTCCATCGGCATTTCTTGCCACGAGCACTGATATTTCTTTTTCGTAAGGAACAAATTTTTCCAATACGGCTGGCGCATCAAACCCCTCGTTTATTGATTCTGGGTTCTTTAGTACTTTTACTCCTCGCCCATCGTACCCTTCTGTGCGCAGCTTGTGTACTGCTGGTAGAAAGTCGATATGCTCCCGTAGCTGTTGCTTGTTTTCGAGCAACACATATTCCGAAGTGGGGATTCCATTGGCTTTGTAAAAATCTTTCTGTGTGCCCTTGTCTTTGATGGTTTTAATCACCTCTGGTTGGGGATAGACCTTTACCCCTTCCTGTTGCAGTTTTTTGAGCGCATCGGTGTTGACATTTTCAATCTCAATAGTAACAAGGTCTTTGTCTTTCCCGAAATCATATACCGTATCGAAATCCGTAAGCTTGCCTACTGAAAAATCACTAGTCAGGTTTTTGCAGGGGGCATTGGGATCAGGGTCTAAAACGCTGATGTCAAGATTGAAATCTATGCCTGACTGGACCATCATGCGTCCAAGCTGCCCGCCACCGAGCACACCAATTTTTGTGGTAGGATCAAAACCCATAGTAGTTCATTTTTCAATTCAATGGGCAAAAGTAGGAAATAGTGAATAGTCCTTGGGAATAGTTGGTGGAAAAAGTGGGATAAGTATTATCGTAGTTTTAATTGCCAGTGCTGCAACGAAAATACCCCATCAAGAATTCTATTGTTTCAAACTTATAACAAAGAATGGAGATAATTGGCTGAATCCCCCAATCCTCGTTCTCTGAAAATATCTAGCACCTGATATTCATCTAAATCAGGATTTCTTCTATTTAGAACTAGCCTTCTGAAGGCTGTGACAGCCTGATCAGGGTTCAAATCTATCGTGTCGGTGATAAAATCATCTGCGCTTTTGGCTGTAAGCCCGAACTTAGCTAGATAGTCCGCAGGGAAATCCTTTAGATTGTTTGTCACAATAATGTTGGCATTTGTTTTAATTGCTGCTGCCAGTACATGATTGTCCTTAATATCGGGTAATGTCAATGCATCTATTAAAGGTTCATAATTTTTTACAAGGGCATCCGGGAAAGCCAGGTTGGCTTTGTTTGTCCTTTTATTAATCTCGCTTTCTTCCAATCCTTTCCTACGCATTACCTCGGCCCATTCATCAAATATATGACTACTCCATTTTGGTGTATATAAATCGAATCTGGCAAACCAGAAAAGCAAATCTCGAATGTCGATAGGATATATCACATTGGTATCTAATACGCATGTGAACCGAATGCTATGAATCATAAAGGCCTAATTCCTCATCTGAACGCATGATTTCCTCGAGCAAACGCTCCTGATTGGCCTTCAATTTTTTCTTATATACAACAATGTCCTCATATAGGACCCTTCTGTGTTTCCCTACTTTTGTAAATTTGATTTCTCCGCTCTCCAAAAGTTTGACCAAATGAGGCCTTGAACAACCGATTAGCTCAGCGGCCGCTTGAGTTGTCATTTCTGCAGCCATGGGAACGATGGAAATTGGTTTTCCCTGACTGGTTACTTTGAGGATTTTGGCCAGTAGTTTGAGGGCATAAAGAGGGACACGGATCTTATCCTTGGTATCTTCAATTTCAATTTCCGGATTTGCAGAACGTAACTCATTTAAACTGGCAGATAACATATCGTATGATTCCAGAGCGATTACCTGTTCTTCCTTGCTGGGCTTTCTTATTTCTTCAAAAGTTTCCATTTTAACTCGTTAAGATCAACTTCGTAAACGAAATAAACGAAACGAAGTTCAAAATGCAAATATTAAATTGAAAAGATGTAGGCTGATTTGAATATTTACACTTCTCAAATTCAGGTAGATGAGTAAGTTTCTTTTCACTATCGTACCAATAATTTTTCGATCAAATCAGAACTATTGACAAACAAAGGGTGGTCAAGTCCTTTGGTAGATTATCCACCAGGGAATCAACAGAGGTAAAGCGTATAATTAAAGAAATGTTTGTTGACTAGTTAATAGACTTAATAAGCTTGGGTAGAAATTAAAAGAACATTGGATAAGTTTAATCCATTGACTATCGACCATGAACCATCGACAAATACAACTACTCCCTTCGATCCTCTACTATAATCCCCATTTTTTCCATCAGTTTACTGGCGTTGAAGCTTTTGCAGGGGCCTGGGGTTAGTTTGTAATCAAATATGATTTCATCCCCAACAATATTGCTGTTGAAGCTGTAGTTAGTCACCAGGTCATTTTCCATATTGGCCAGGGAGAGGTCATGGGTAGTGACCAGTCCCATGCAGTTTTTGTTGGTCAGTTGGCTCACCAGTGACAGGGAGCCTTTGTGACGGTCTTCAGAGTTTGTCCCCTTCAGTATTTCATCTAACAGGTAAAAAATTGGCTTGTCTCCAATGGAGTCGAGCAGCAGCTTGATGCGCGACAGCTCGGCATAAAAAGAGCTGATATGTTCTTCGAGGTTGTCCTGGGTGCGCATGCTGCTAAATACTATCATCGGGGAGTAGGTATAAGATGCTGCGCATACCGGAAGCCCGCTCTGCGCCATTACGAGATTGATGCCTACAGTCCGCAAAAATGTGCTTTTACCGGACATGTTTGATCCGGTAATGAGGCCAGACTTTCCCCTGCCTGACAAGGTAAAATCGTTTGTGATCCTTTCTGAAACTGGTATGAGCGGATGGCCTAGTTGTAAGGCTTTCAAATCATAATGCTCATTTGCAACGGTCGGCAAGACAAAATCCGGATTGGCATAAGACAAGGAGGCCATGTCATTGAGCACATCTATCTCATGTATGGCATCAAACCAGTTTTCCACCTGATGGCCGTATGATTTGCGCCACTTTTCAGCCCTGAGCAACCAGATCAGGTCGAGCAGGAACACCATGTTGAGTGGAAAATAGAGCATATTAGCCCTGTTGAACAATTGCAACAAAATCCTACGAAGCGACCGAACCGCTGTGGAAGCACTCCGGTTTTGATCTGTAAATACCGACTGTAGCTCCAGTAGTTTCTTGCTTTCGAAAACGGTGTTTTCTACACTATTGATCAGTTTTTCGTACGACTTCAGGGTTTTGGTAGCGGCATCAAATTCCTTGGTGATTTTCAACAACGGATCGAAAATCACTTTCAGAAAAAATAGGTTGGTAAGGATGGGAATGAAAATCAATTGATAGGGGTAATCAAATGCAAGAATGAGTACCGTGAGGCACAGCGAAAGGGCAGGCATTAAATAGCTGAGTATTTCCCAAAGGGTTTTGCCCAAAAAGGAATTGTCGTCTTTCAGCCATGCCATAAAACCATCGTTGTTGGCTTTTTCGTTTTGCTCGTTGTGCATGCCAAGGGCAGTAAAGTGCTGCCTCCATTCTGTTTTTTTGCTGAGCTCCCTAACAGCCTCATGACGCTCACTGATTTCTTTGGGTGGCGCATGTTCCAGAAGCCAGCTAGCCGCCAGGTCACGCGATTTTTCCTGCCTGCTCCTTACCAGCAACTGGAACAATGAATTGGAACCAAAGATGTCCAAATCCGGGGCAAAGAAATGGTTTTTGTCCTCGTAGTGATGGCCATCGTAGAGCTTCGAAAGCCCACCTCCCAGACGCAATACTTCCTCTTCATTGATCCTGATCAGGTGCTTTGTGGTGTCCCGGCTAAACTTCAGCTTATTGTGAATCGAGATAATGAAACCAAAAGCGGTTGTGAATACAATGAGCACTCCGGTCAATAGGTAGCCACTCCTGATGTTGGCAGCATATACTACCAGCACTAGAAAGGATACAAACATAATCACCCTTAGTACCGAAAGTGTTTGGTGTCTTTTGTTTAAAGAGTCGAATGTTTCGGAAAACTGCTGGATTCGTGTTTGGAATTCAGGGGTCGGGTTTTTATTGCTCATTTACTTGTTTTGCTGTCGTTGATAATTATCGGGTGGTAATAGAGTAAACCCATCTTTCAGAATTGTATAAGGTTTTGATATCCAAAGGAGTAGGTTTTTCCCAGGCTTTATGCTTTTCATAAGGGCGCCTTGATTGAACGCAAATCAAGGGAAAAGTTGCGAACTTCGGATAAAAAAGGGTGAACGGTTTTGTTAACAACAGATTTCTTTCCCAGGTTTAATATTTTGGTTTTCAAAACGCACAAACTGAAATGATGGTAGGGTGTGCTAATGCGCTGGTACGAGCTCAATGTCGTTAAGTTAAGTTGAACCGTCATCGGTAGGAACCGAAGCGATCTCATCAAAATGGACAGATAATATTAAACAGAAAGACTGCCGCGCTACGCTACCGATGACGTAATCAATGAAGGCATTGATTATAATGAGGTTACGCTGGTGCGAGCCTTTGGCTCGTATCAATCAAACCAGATACGAGCCAAAGGCTCGCACCCAATGTCGTTAAGTTAAGTTGAACCGTCATCGCGAG
>JAVKDJ010000025.1:0-113603 GCA_040222275.1 Cyclobacteriaceae bacterium | reverse complement strand
ACATTTTTGTTTCCAAAACGCACAATTGAAAAAATGACGGCAAGATGTGCAATTGCGCTGGTGCGAGCCTTTGGCTTGTATCCATTAAACCAGATACGAGCCAAAGGCTCGCACCAGCGTAACCAATTTATAATCAACGATTTAGTTAATAACGTCATCGGTAACGAATTGCGGTAGTCTTTCTGTTTAATGTTATCTACTCATTTTGATGAGATCGTTTCAATTCCTTGTCTCATGACAAGCTGACTTGCGATAACGGTTCAGCTTAACTAAACGATATTGCTTAATAATTTGGCAATAGATGAACAACACGTAGCAGATGGAGCAGGACAGTCTTCCGCAAATGAGAAATTAACTTAGGATTAAAACCAAAAACTATTCCTATGAAACGCCGAGATTTTCTCAAAACCGGGGCACTGGCTGCCCCGGCAATAGCCACTTCTTTCAATACGCTTGGTGCAGGACAAGCCAAGTCTATGGAATTGAACCTGCCTCCCCTGCCTTTTAAAGAAATTAAAAGCAAGTTGAAGATTACGGAAATAAAAATGGTCAACCCCAAAAGAAAGAAACCCTGGCCCAATTATAAACCAACTGAAGGAGCCTGGTCGGCTGGCGGGGTGGAGGTTGCCAACCCCATGTCGATCTATCCCAAATACAAAGCCACAAGGTCTCTTTTCATGTCGGATAACCTTGGGCCTACAGCTGTGCAGATCAAAACCGACAAAGGTGTTTCCGGGATCGGCTATGGAGGGCCTGGGGCCGGGTTTGTTGTGGAAAATCACCTGACCAAACTCCTCATCGATGAAGACCCGTTCGATGTAGAACGGCTATGGGATATCATGTGGAGATCTACCCTTTCTTATGGCCGGAAAGGCCTGGTTGTGCATGCCATCAGTGCTATTGACAATGCCCTGTGGGACATAGTGGGCAAGGCATTGAATGCTCCCGTTTATCAATTGCTTGGAGGCAAGGCGAAAGACCGGGTTCCTGCCTACTGCACCGGAAATGACCTGGAACAACATGTGGAATATGGCTACAC
This sequence comes from Cyclobacteriaceae bacterium, assembly GCA_040222275.1. Classification (GTDB taxonomy): domain Bacteria; phylum Bacteroidota; class Bacteroidia; order Cytophagales; family Cyclobacteriaceae; genus CAXBNB01. The sequence goes on along the minus strand of JAVKDJ010000025.1, from coordinate 112,564 downwards.
CAAGCTAAAACTGGCCATTCCCTACGGACCAGCAGATGGATGGGAAGGAATGAGAAAGAACATTGAACTGGTAGAACGTGCCCGAAAGCTGCTGGGACCAGATGGCGAGATTATGCTGGATTGCTGGATGGCATTTACCGAAGACTATACTGTGGAGTTTGCCAAAATGCTGGAACCATATCGCGTATATTGGATGGAAGAATGCCTGCCCCCCGATGATTACGCCGGTTTTGGCAGGCTAAACCAACGCATTACCTCCACCAAAATAGTGACCGGTGAGCATGAGTATTCGAGATATGGGTTTCAATTGCTGCTTGACTACAATGCTGCCAAAATCTGGCAACCCGACATGAATTGGTGCGGGGGACTAACAGAGCTTCGGCGAATAGGTGCCATGGCAGCAGGACAGGACATACCCGTAATCCCACATGGTGGCTGGCGGGGCGGGGCACCTCAATTCATTATTTCCACCCCGAATTGTCCATGGTGCGAAATGTTTATGCCTGCCCCTGGTGGCCCAAAGGAAGTTTATGAGATGTATGAGGAAGAAAACGGCATTACACGTGGACCAGAGGGTATTTATATGAGCCCATCTGACAGGCCGGGGTTTGGTTGGGAGCTGGAGGTATAATCTAGCCCGCTCGCACATTACACTTGGATATTTGGGTGTTGGGTGTTGGGTGTTGGGTGACGGAACGAAAATAGTTACTACATGTTAAAACGCTGAATCAGAAATCAAACCCGACTTTAACGCTAAAACAATTTAGTCTATCGGTTCTGTTCCATTACACCCGCCTTGTATGCCGAGAACAAATCTTTGAAAGCAACTTCCCGGGATTCATTGTCAGGGTTGTAGTCAGGGTTTACGGAGGGCCAATACCTTTTCTCAACATTTGCCACCAACCAGGCCATCAATTTTTTAAAAAGGTCGCTGGCGATCTGGGGTTTTGAGCCCGCCAGGTCGTTCTTTTCAAAGGGGTCATTTTGAATATCATAAAGGTGTAGTCGGCCATACCAATCAAATATTAACTTGAAATCGCCATGTCTAATGGCAGAATGTGGAGTGAGGGGCAAGGGTTCATAAGGACTGTTGTAAATCACGTTGAAAGGATAATGCCAATAATGGGTGTTTTTTGCATAGGCATTTTTCGAATTGGAAATATCCGATAACAGTGGAATGAGACTTCTCCCATCCAGCTTCTGTTCCTTTTCAAACCTTTTATGCTCATAGCCAGCAGCTTGCAAAATAGATGGGTATATATCGGTGCAATCGACCGGTATATCATTCCATTTGCCACCGTTTATCTTCCCTTTCCATCTGAAAACAAGTGGTACACGGATGCCTCCTTCTGTGACACAAGCCTTTCCGCCCAGAAAAGGGCTATTGTCCGTACCATCACCCTTTGGGGTAATTTTGGAATCGATACCACCATTGTCCGACATGAATATGATGAGCGTGTTTTCTTCAAGGCCGGTTTCCCTGAGTTTGTTCAATATTCTTCCCACTGAGCGATCCAATCCCTTCACCATGGCCGCATATATAGGATCGTGATGCCCGTTCCATCCAATCGTCTCTTTATCCTTAAAATACGCCATATCAGATTCTGGTGCCTGATAGGGTGAATGGACTGCAAAATGGGAAAAATGCAGAAAGAATGGTTGATCCTTAATTTTAGACCTTTTTTCAATATACCGAATGGCCTGTTCGGTCAGGTCGCTGGTCAAATATTCTTCACCTGTTTCCGCTCCAGGGTCGCCCATCTCCCACTCTTCCTGTGGCATATTGGGATACCTGTCTTTTGATTTATTTTCCCAGCCTTTACGCCAGTCAAAATACCGCGATCCTCCCGCATCAAACCATGCGATGGGTTCGAAACCATTATCCGCCGGCTGGTATCCTTTCGCTCCAAAGCCACCTATGTGCCACTTGCCCAGAAATGCTGAATGGTAGTCGGTCAGTGCCTCGGCAATCGTGAGGTGATCTTCGCCATTGTCCCAGTCTGTCCCGGTTGGGATGGCAGAATTTGAGATGCCATTGACCAAGGCTTGCTCTATTTTTATATTGTCTTTGTGCTCCAATACATCATGTGCACGATAGCCCTGGGGTGTCGGTAAATTTTGATTGTAATAGGTATCCCTTGCTGGCATGGCTGTAGTAAAACCAAGTTTCCCGGCATATTTACCTGTTAGAATACTGGCCCTGGTTGGGGAACACAACTGATTGGCATAGGCCTGGGAAAAGGCCACCCCTTCTTGCACCAGCCGATCTATGTTCGGTGTTTCATAGTACATTTCGGATGTATCTGTGCCCAGTATCTTGTGGGCATAAGCTTGCGAATCCATAATGCCATAGTCATCAGCCAATATCAGGATAATATTTGGCCTGCTATTGGAAGTTGTTTGCGGTTTTTTCCCTGATTGCCCGGATTGACAGCTTGTAAAAAGTAAAAGGACAACAAAAAAAGTGGCTATGTTTTCAATCTTCATGGTGTTTAGGTCTATTCTGTTTATCTATAATTGGTCACTGATGGTGCATTGCCCCGATCAGTGAAAAGAAACACAGGTCAAATACGCTTTTTTAGATTTATGCACCTGTATGTCATTTTCCTAAAAAGTGGTGCCATCACCTTATTGGTGACGAGTGTCCGTTTTGACAGCTTTATATATGGTTTCCCTGTGCCTTATTTCATCCCAATCATCAATACCTATCAGTTCCTTGTATTGTTCGAAGACCCGATCTTCATTTTCCGTTGATGCTGCCTGGTACACCTCCCAAACGGGCTTTATACCACCTGGATTTTCTTCATCATCGGGAAACCTTCGCAGACCAATCCTCAAGCCTCCCTCCCGACGGTTGTCTTGCCAATTGTGGTATTGAAACCCATCTATGCCATCCAGATGCTCCATCTTTTTCCAGGCATAGGCCATACCTGCAGCCTGCTCATGTAGGTGCTCTTGACTATAGGTGCGGGAGTTGGTTCCATTTTCAGAGAGGTACACAATCCTTTTGGTTTTTCCTTTGTATAAAACCTCCGGTTGCTTTACCCAGGCATCCAACACCTCCAGGTTTTTAAAGGTGATCAGTTGCGTATTGAAATCAAATGACACTTTCTTGTCGAGCCAGGTTTTGGGTTCACGAAGGGATTCGGGATATGGGTGGTGGGCAATGGCCCAATCAAAATCCCCCTCTTTTTTTGAAAACTGCAGCAACAGCTCCAACAGCTCTTTTGAATGATAAAAATGTGGGTTTGAGGTCCAGTTCCAATAATGGGTAAGCGTAATGAATACCTTTGAATTCGGATTGTATTTTCTGGCGATGTTGTGCGACATGCGCATTGATTTTACATATAAATCCATGAAAACAAGCGCCGTTTTGTCACCGGCATTTGTCCAGACCCAACCCGCATCTACTTCGTTGTGAATAATCCAGTGATGGATCCTTCCATATTTTTTATCTGCCCTCATATACCTTGATGCCAGAAAATCCAGGACAGCTGCATAATATTGAACACCTTCAGGCGTGGTGACATTCGGCATACTGTATATACCAGCAGGGTCGCAATCGGGATGTTGGAGGATTCTTCCAATTTCTTTGTCGGGAGACTTATCGGCCTTCGCCACCAGCAGGATGGCCGACACTTCTATGTTCCTTTTGGCAGTGGACCGTAAAGTGGCATCATACTTTTCAATGGATGCTTTGTTGATATAGTAGATCTTTCCAAGGTACTCGAAAGGCATGTTCTCTTTTGATGGACCTGATCTGAAAAATTGATTTACCCAGATATTGACCGTTGCACTGGTAATGCCCAGATCATCCAGGTCGGATTGCGGTGCATCCCGATGGGCGCTATAGCCTCCAAGTCCTTTTTTATTGGTCGGCTTTACAAATGGATATCTATACTTTGGTGTAATTGTGTCAGCATACCTGGCATGGGATGTCAGTTGGTATTGCTGGCCCACTTTTTTCACAATGGCCCACTTGGACAAAACCCTGTCCTGGGTAAACCCATATCTTTTAATAAAGCGATCAATGCTTACTTCAAAAGTTTTTTTAGATGACAGCTCGATTGGCTTGATGTATTCAAAAGCTGTCTTTTCTGTTACGTGCTCATAGGGACTTATTTCTGCGAGATATACCTCAGCTTCATCCACTACTTTTCCCCTGACAAAAAGCTGGTCATTTTCCACATGAACGTTGAGCACCTGCGACCCAAAGTCCGAAGAAAGATAACTGACCAGATTGGCTTCCAGGATTTTTTCGCGTGCTTTCAATTCGGCCTGTTGTTTCTGAATTTCCTGCTCCCGTTCGGTCAGCTGTCTCACTTTTATATTTCTGATCTGAATGTTCAGCCCAGGTGCACCACCCAGATCTATCCGCAGGTAATCCCCGGTTTTGCCCCAACTCTGAAGCTTATCAGCTATGTCTATCCTAAATTCAACCCAGCCTTCGGTAGAACCTACGTCCCTTACTATTTTGGGGGCTCTTCCTTCTACCTCAGGATAGAAATGAAGCTTGACAAAATCCAGGCCCGTAGGACAGAAATAGTCAAAAGAAAAGGTAGTGATGTTCTTGCCAAGTGGGCTTTTCAGGGGAAAAGTGAAAACGTGTGGACTCTGTCCGGATGTCGTAATGTCATAAACATCTTCGGGGAGTTTGTTTACCTCCAGCTCTATGGCCTTTTGGGTGTCCAGCATCAAAGATTGCTGTAGGTTTTGACCCAGGATTACAGCGGGGAACAAACAAAAAACTAATATTGATCTCTTCATCGAATATGGGTAGTGAGGGTAATAAATGCAGTTAAAATTATGGGTTTATAGAGGCCTATCTATCCTGTACTGGCCTGTAAGTACAGGATAGCACCAGATAGTTTGAAAGGTTGTGAATTGTAGTTTTAAGCCTGATCCAACCTAATTTTATTATCATGAAAAATACATTTTGTTCTTTCATCACATTGCTATTCGCCATCAGCGTTCATGCCCAGGTGTTTCCTGTGGAAGCCGAAACAGAGAAAGGTTTTGTTTCCATTTTCGATGGAGAATCTTTAGATGGGTGGACAGGTGATCCCGTTTACTGGCGAGTAGAAAATGGCATAATGATAGGTGAGATCACCCCGGAGACCATCGTAAAAGAAAATACCTTCATTATTTACAATGAGCCTATTGATGGAGACTTTGAACTAAAGGTGGATTTTAGGGTATCACATGGAGGCAATAGCGGCATCAATTACAGGAGTGAAAGAATTGAAGGAAAACCATTCGCTTTAAAAGGCTATCAGCTGGATATAGACGGGAAAAACCAATGGAGTGGTCAAAACTACGAAGAAAAAGGCCGAACATTTCTAGCCCTCAGGGGTCAAATCTCCAGGATAGAGAATGATGAAAAACCAAATGTAATTGGCAACACGGGTGACAGGCACCAACTTGCCTCCTACATAAACTCCGACGACTGGAACGAATGCCACCTTGTAGTCCGGGGCAATGTGATGATCCACATGATCAACAAACGAATTATGAGTATGGTAATAGATGACGATACCGAAAACAGAAAAACCGGCGGCCTTTTGGGCGTTCAGGTGCATGTAGGCCCACCTATGACGATAGAGTACAAGGATTTCAGAGTTAAAAAAATCACAGAGTGAAATTCAATTAATTTTTCCCTTAAACAAAAAAGCAGCCCTAAAGCTGCTTTTTCGTACCAGAGGCGGGACTTGAACCCGCACGACCCGAAGGTCACAAGATTTTAAGTTTTATCCTTTTGGGAAGGGTAAGATCGTGATTAAATTTCCTCAAAGTGTAAAAATTGGCTTGGAAGAATCAGAGGTCAAAACGCTGGAAAGCTTATCACAAGAAGATTTAACCCTTCCACGAAGACACGCACTAAATATTTGGCTATTTTCCCTTTATCTGGCTGGCTTGAGGATTTCAGATGTCTTGCGTTTAAAATGGTCCAACTTTCAGAATGGAAGGCTATTCTACAGCATGGGAAAGAACAACAAAGCGGGATCGTTAAAATTGCCGGAAAAAGCGCGAAAGATAATCGACTCATATATAGGTCAAAAAGACGAAAGCGGGTTTGTATTTCCCGAGTTGAAAAAAGTGGAGCCAGCCAATGAGAAGGCCACTTTGAAAGCTATCAACAATGCGGATAAGAAATTCAACAAACACTTAAAGGCAATTGCGGAAATGGTCAACCTTGGCAAGCCCTTAAAAATGCATATTGCAAGGCATACTTTTGGAAACTTATCCGGTGATATTATTCCCATTCAGATGTTGCAAAAACTCTATCGGCATACCTCAATTAATACTACAATAAGTTATCAAGCCAATTTCATGTTTAGGGATGTTGATGAAGCACTGGAAAGCGTATTGAACTCCTGATGTATAAATATTGTTTTGTATATTTATACATTTGTATGATAAAATTAAAAAGAAAGGATAAAAATGAGTCGATTAATTATTGATGTATCCGGTGAACAGCACCGAAAGATAAAGACTTTGGCAGCTTTACAAGGTAAAACGATTAAGAGTTACGTTCTGGATAAAATATTTCCTGATGATGATGTAGCGAGTGAGTCCTGGGAAGAACTTAGCGAACATTTAATGCCTCGTATTCAGGATGCAGAAAACAATCCCCCTGCCAAAAAGACCTTTGAGCAATTAACAGAAGAAATTATCCAAAGCCGGAAACCACAGTAAATGGTACTATATGAAAAAAGCCATCTTGCTTTGCAGGATTGGCAGGAGATTGTTGAATATACACTTGATAATCATGGGTCGCCCAAACCAAAAAATATACATCAGGTCTGATTGATTGTATTGAAGCAATGGCTAACGGCAAAGGGTATTTTAAAGACACCAAGATAAAGGGGCGCTCCATACGTATTAAGCATTGTCAAAAACATTATATATTTAGCCTTGTCCCAAAAGATGCTCCAATAATAGTTATTGCTTTCTTTCATGAGCGTATGGATTTAATGACTCGCTTGAAAAAAAGGTTGGGTTGAGTGCAGCATTACTCCCTCTGCATAAACCCTACCAGCACGAAATTCTGTTTGTTTTTGCCCCATGTCTTTCCCGATTTGTATAACAGTAATACAATAGCCCTGAAACCAAAAAAACCGGGCTCGATTAGCTGATAGTTTTTAACTTCAAATCCGATTTACTCTATGAATATGGCCCTAAAAGTGTTCTTAGAATCTACACTACACTAAGAAAGAGAGCAGGCATTATCATTTTTGATAAGGTTTCTTTACAGGTTCAGACCATAATTTTAAGGATTGATTTATAAAATTTAGTTTTATAGATCATTTTTATATGCTATATTGATCTATAAAATATGGGTTTATTAATCATGATTTGGAATTGGCAACAAAAAGATTGGCCGGAATTCACTCATAATGAGGCGAATTTTGTAGGATTTGAAAAAAAATTCTTTGAAAACGCTGGCATTATACATGGTAGTCTTCAGCATATTGATGAAGCTCATCAAGAGTCCCTAAAGATCGACCTAATGAGCGATGAAGCGCTTAAAACTTCTGAAATAGAGGGTGAAATACTGAATAGGGATTCCGTTCAATCCTCTATTCGAAAACATTTTGGCTTGCAAACTGATCACCGGAGAATACCACCGGCGGAGCAGGGTATTGCTGAAATTATGGTCGATCTGTACCGAAATTATCAAAAGCCCTTAAATGAAGACGCCCTGTTTTACTGGCATAAATTTCTTACCAATGGAAGGCAGGACCTGTTTGACATAGGGAGATACAGGACACATGAAGATCCTATGCAAGTTGTATCAGGCCCCCTGGGACGGTCAACTGTTCATTTTGAAGCTCCACCCTCGGCACAAGTCGCTGATGAAATGAAACGCTTTATCAATTGGTTTAATGAGACAGGAAATCAGCTTCCAGCACTGACCAGGGCCACAATTGCCCACCTGTACTTTGAATGTATTCATCCATTTGAAGATGGAAATGGAAGAATTGGTCGGGCCATCTGTGAAAAGTCACTGTCTCAAAGCTTGGGTCGGCCTGTTCTGATAGCCTTATCCCACACCATAGAAGAAGATAAAAAAGCCTATTATAAGGCTCTTGAGACCTACAACAAAGGCCTTGAGATCAATGGCTGGATTCAATATTTCTGTGAAACTGTTTTGAAAGCACAGGACTACACACAAAAAATTATTCACTTTATCATTGAGAAAGGTAAATTCCACCAACGCTTCTCAGGACAACTCAATGACCGTCAGCTCAAAGTTGTTGATCGGATATTTAGTGAAGGCATATCGGGTTTCAAAGGTGGGCTTAGCGCAAAAAATTACAGCTCCATAACTGGAACTCCAAGTGCCACGACTACACGAGACTTAACAAAAATGGTAGAAATTGGCGCTTTTAAGAAAACAGGAGAGCTTAAGAGCACCCGATATTATTTGAATATTAAGATGGCTTGATTATCGAATATTCATCTCATTTGACGAATGTTTGATCTCTTACTAAACACGATCAAATCCCTTTTGATCTTTAATTGGCATTTCCACCAACGAGAGTTTTAGATAATCTTGAAAATGCGTATGAAAAAGATGGAGATCGATTGGAATTTGATATTGATCTAACAGCTTCAATATGTTTCCTGGAAAATAGTAGGGACTGTTGAAGGAATCAATTCATGTGTGTTTTCCAGTCAAGGCGTTTTTTAAGATGGGTTTTATACTATCACGGACTACATCTTCCTTGAAAAAATCATACACGCCAAGGTCAGCGAGAGCAAAATGATTACCATCGGAATAAGATGCCACTTCTTAAGGTGTAAGCTTATGTTTTTCAATCACATCATAATCCTTACTTGTTAAAATACCTTGAGAAAAGTAATCACTTTTATCCCTTGTGGTACACTTACGCCAAATAAAACGAGATCAAGAAAACAAAAGCAATAACAAAACAGAAAATCATTACTATTGTAGAACTTAAATGAACCTATATGGTGTCCTAACAACTGGGGGTACTACAACCACTAATCCCCCAGAAATACAGATTGATCCCAAAATGATTGAAAAGTATAGAGAGGGATAAAAAACAAAAAGCAGCTTTACAGCTGCTTTTTGTACCAGAGGCGGGACTTGAACCCGCACGACCCGAAGGTCACAAGATTTTAAGTCTTGCGTGTCTACCAATTCCACCACTCCGGCATAAAACTTTCAGTTGGGCCTAAGTCTTGAACTAGCCCAAAGCTTGCAAGACTTGTCTTGCGTGCCTGCCTGTCGGCAGACAGGTCTACCAATTCCACCACTCCGGCTTGGTATTTCTTTATCCCAAATCCTCCCTGATTTGATTTTCTTCTTTTGCTGATCCGGGAAAATTTAGGGTAAGTGCATAAAAAAAGTGTATGCGCGATGCTATTGCACCTTCTCACTCACATACACTCTCACACTCAATTGGAGCGAAAGACGGGGTTCGAACCCGCGACCTCCACCTTGGCAAGGTGGCGCTCTACCAGCTGAGCTACTTTCGCATTTCTTAGCCCTTTTGGCTAAATGGAGTGCAAAGATATGAAGGGGTATTTATTTTTCAACCTTTTAGGAAAATATTTTGACCTGTTTTGAAAAAAATATCAACACGGCCAACCACAAAAAAACTAAAGAATACCGCCGCGGTTATTCAGGGGCTTCATTGAAAGGGGGATAGTAGAATTCATGTAAGATCAGGTCTCCGAAACATCCTCCTTCGGCTCATTATTTTTTCGATGATTACCAGCAAAACCAACCCTTCGATGATCACAAAAAACTGCATAACTATACCGTTATCAAAATTAGAGCCCACCTCGGCAGCCTTACCCACCAACCACAATATATCCGGGTGGGTGGTGGCAGTTTCTGATGAGAGCAGAAATACTAAAATTGAAGCAACAAGAACCAAACCCAAACTAAGGGAAATCCATTTCAGCACCCACATCCAGGAAGTAGCTTTTCTGGTGATCTGGAGTTTTGCCATTAGTGAATCTTCAAACCCGGCGGGTGCTGGCTCTATACTATCCCTTTTCAGCAAACCGTCCATTGACATCATGGAATCGTATAATTTTTTACCCTCAGGTGTCAGCCCTGCTTTCAGCCTCTCTCTTTCCTCCTCACGTAAATTACCATCGAGTAGCCGAATTATTTTTTCTTCTTCTGATTTCATCTTTCTATTGGTATTTGAAGTTCTTTGCTACAGCAGGCTTTGCGCCTCTCCTTTTGTTAATTGTGCAAGTATGCCGGCCAGTTTTTTCCGCGCCCTGAAAATTTTCACTTTCAGGTTGTTTTTATCTATACCAGTTATTTGTGCCACCTCATCCATTTGAAGTTCCTCCATATAGTACAAGGTAATTAACAGACTTTCTTCTTCATTCAAAAGGCCAATCGCCTTGTTGAGAAAAAACTTGCGTTCAACTGATTGCATTGAACCTACCTCATCAAAAGTGCTGTAATGCCCCGTATTGTAAACGTCAATTTGTTCGGTGGTCACCTTCTTCTTTCTACCTCTGCTAATGGCCATATTTACCACAATCTTATAAAACCATGTGGTAAACTTAGAATCCATTCGAAACGAATCCAATGCCTTAAAAGCCTTCAGAAAGGCATCATGTGCCACTTCCTCCGCATCTTCCCTGCTCTTGAGCACACGCAAAGCCAAGGTAAAAGCATAATCTTTATGCCTTGATATCAGCACAGAAAAGCAGGAGTTATCCCCTTTTCTAATCTTTTCAATGATCGTATTATCCGATAGTAGGTCAGTCACTGACTGTTGGACGCTGGAAAGGATCGGGAAGTTACAGGCAATGGTCAAATCCACAAACACCTCTAAGTCAACCCTATTAAATTCGGTTACTTCCCAGCCGCAAAAAAAAAATGCTTCAGAAATCAACCTGAAGCATTTATCACTTAAGTGGTGCACCCGGAAGGATTCGAACCCTCAACCCCCAGAGCCGAAATCTGGTATTCTATCCAGTTGAACTACGGATGCATTTTTGATATCTATTGTTTTCTTTAAAAAATCCCTGCCTATTCCTGACTTTAAATATTTTTCCCAATTCACTGCATCTTCACGCGATTCCAGCGTTTCAAAGTAAACCAAATCAAATGGCTTATGTGATTTGGTTGATCTGGTTTTTCCAGAATTGTGCTGGTCTATCCTTGTCTTTAAATCTTTAGTCTGACCAGTGTAGTACCAATCCTCAAATCTACTCCTTATGACATAAACATAAAACACGCTACTCTGACCAAATCTGGTATTCCCTGCCTGCCGGCAGGCAGGTATCCAGTTGAACTACGGATGCATTTTTGATATCTATTGTTTCCTTTAAAAATTCCCTGCCTATTCCTGACTTTAAATACTTTTCCCTATTCACTGCATCTTCACGCGATTCCAGAGTTTCAAAGTAAACCAAATCAAATGGCTTATGTGATTTGGTTGACCTGGTTTTTCCAGAATTATGCTGGTCTATCCTTGTCTTTAAATCTTTAGTCTGACCAGTGTAGTACCAATCCTCAAATCTACTCCTTATGACATAAACATAAATCACGCTACTCTGACCAAATCTGGTATTCCCTGCCTGCCGGCAGGCAGGTATCCAGTTGAACTACGGATGCATTTTTGATATCTATTGTTTCCTTTAAAAATTCCCTGTCCTCTGGATGACATGGCAATCCAACACAAATCTATATCGGATCAAAATTAAGTAGAAGTCCTTTATCCTCTGCTATATCCGATAAAATTTGGTTTAGCTTATCAACTCAGCCACTTTGCTGGCAGCATCTTTCAATACTATAGCAGAGTACACCTTCAGCCCTGATTCCTCAATGATCTTAGCGCCTTCTTCGGCGTTAGTTCCCTGAAGCCTCACGATTATCGGAATGTTTATTTCCCCAATGTTTTTGTATGCTTCCACTACTCCGTTGGCCACTCTGTCGCACCGCACTATACCACCAAAAATATTGATCAGGATAGCTTTCACATTAGGGTCTTTCATAATAATCCTAAAGCCAGCCTCTACAGTTTTGGCGTTTGCCCCTCCCCCTACATCGAGGAAGTTGGCAGGCTCTCCTCCAGACAATTTTATAATATCCATGGTGGCCATGGCAAGCCCGGCCCCATTCACCATACACCCTACGTTTCCGTCCAATTTCACGTAATTGAGACCTGCTGCGCCAGCCTCCACCTCGGCTGGGTCTTCTTCGGACAAATCCCTCAATTCATGCAGGTCTTTGTGCCTAAACAACGCATTGTCGTCCAGGTTTACCTTGGCATCAACAGCTATTACTTTATCGTCAGAAGTTTTAAGTACAGGATTTATTTCAAACATAGAAGAATCAGTACCCAAATATGCTTTGTACAATGCATAAATGAATTTCACCATATTCTTGAAGGCATCTCCTTCGAGCCCAAGTGCAAAGGCCACTTTGCGTGCTTGAAAACCCTGCAACCCAACGGCAGGATCGATCCATTCCTTGATGATTTTTTCTGGGGTCTCCTCCGCAACTGTTTCAATATCCATACCGCCTTCAGTGGAGGCCATGATAACATTGCAACCCTTCGCCCTATCGAGCAAAATACTCAAATAAAATTCCTTGGGCTCAGATGCTCCTGGATAGTACACATCCTGGGCTATCAATACTTTGTTCACCACTTTGCCTTCAGGGCCAGTTTGGTGGGTTACCAAAGTACCCTTTAATATTTTCTCTGCCTTCTCGGGTACTTCATCCAGGCTTTTGGCCAACACTACCCCATTCGATCCGGTTTCATTCACTTTTCCTTTTCCCCTACCACCGGCATGTATCTGCGCTTTGATCACAAACCATTCCGTTCCGGTTTCCTGTTTTAGTTGTTTGGCCGCATCGGCAGCACCAGCAGGATTATCAGCTACTATGCCTTCCTGGATAGCTACACCATAACCTTTCAATATTTCTTTCGCCTGATATTCGTGAATGTTCATCTTCTTATCTGTTATTCAACTTTGAAATTGTAATTCGGGGTTCAAAAATATGATGACTTATATTTTTGATGGTATTGACCTGTAGGGCAAGTACCCTTTAAATTTTGTGCGAAACTAAAGCATTCAGGTTGTATAATCAAGAGTAAAATTCCCACAGTTGAGAAAATATCTCCCTCGGTGTGCCCGCTGTTGAGAATAAAGTGCCTGATCAGCTCCAAACTTGTCTAGAGCCAACTGCACAACATCCGGTATTTTTACGCAGAATCCATGAGGTGCGATACAGCCATCTTGTAACCATTCAAACCAAACCCTGACATGATGCCCACACTCACTGCACTGATAAAACTGTGATGGCGAAACTCCTCCCTCGTGAAGATATTCGAAATATGGACTTCTATCACCGGGCTGGTGATTGCCTTTATCGCATCGGCTATTGCCACAGATGTATGGGTGTAAGCACCGGCATTCAAGACGATCCCGTCATAGCTGAACCCTACATCTTGTATTTTGTCTATGATTGCCCCTTCATGATTGGATTGAAAATATTCTAACTCAACATTGGGAAATTCAGAGACCAGTTTTTTAAAGTAAGACTCAAAATCAGCACTTCCATAAATTTCTGGTTCGCGCTTGCCAAGGAGGTTGAGGTTCGGTCCGTTAAGGATTAATATTTTCATCTCTTTCAATAAAATACTCGTACTTTTATCTCCAAATCTATTCACATTTGTAGAAACATCATGTTTTTTCCAAAATTCTTTAACCGAACACAATCAAACTGATGTCCTGGGACTTTTACATCAAACAGTTCAAGACTTACCTTCAATTCGAGCGTTCGCTTTCGGAAAACTCTGTAGAGGGATATGTGCGTGATGTACGCAAATTACATGAGCATTTACAACTCACTGGTTCGGAAAAAGGGCCATTGGAAATTGGTGATACCGACATCCGCAACCTGATCGAGTACATCAGCGAACTGGGCATGTCGGTCCATTCCCAGGCCAGGATTATTTCAGGGATCAAATCTTTTTTTAAATACCTGCACTTTGAAGGGGATATTGACAAAGATCCTTCTGAACTGATAGAAGCACCAAAACTAGGGCGAAAACTTCCTGACACCCTGGACTTCCCTGAAATAGAAGAACTGCTGGCAGGAATAGACATGTCCAAACCCGAAGGACAAAGAAACAGGGCCATGCTGGAGACGCTTTATAGTTCTGGCTTGAGGGTTTCAGAACTAACCAACCTCAAACTCAACAACATTTTGGAAGACGTTGGTTTTCTAAGGGTAATAGGAAAAGGCAGCAAAGAAAGGTTGGTGCCAATTGGAAGGGAGGCGCTGAAGCACATCAACCTATACATCGATCACTACAGGTGCCATCTGGATATTAAGCCAGGAAATGAAGCATTCGTTTTTTTGAACCGAAGAGGAGCAAAACTGACCAGGGTGATGATTTTCACCATTATCAAAAAACTGGCAGAATCAATCGGAATGAACAAAAAAATCAGTCCACACACCTTCAGGCATTCTTTCGCCACACACCTCATTGAGGGGGGCGCTGATTTAAGGGCCGTGCAGGAGATGCTCGGGCACGAATCAATCACTACTACTGAGATTTATACCCATCTCGACAGGGACTACCTCAAGCAGGTGATCAGGGATTTTCACCCCAGAAGTTAGGTTTTAATACGGTTACTAAACCAGTATCTTCAGCCCCAAAATAAGTACTATCATTACGAACAAAAACAATACACGGGTAAGCACAAAAAATTTAAGATGCCTTTGTTTCGAATGTCCTTTTTGTAGATGTAATTCCATGACTTGTAGAGTTTAGTTGAATACAGGATTAAAATTATTGATTCAACCAATGCATTGAAAATTAATTCGATGGGTTCAATGGATAATTCGACAAAGTGCCCCTCATCTTATTTCGGTGGTTCGGTTGCCCTGATTGCCTGGAGGGGCCCGTTGGTCAACCAATCATTTTCATAGGAAAATTCTGTTTAAGATTCCCGAATTCATTCGATATGCTCAAAAGTTTGGGATAGTTTTGCCCGCAGAAATTTACAGGTATGTACAAAACAATCATCCGGCCTTTGCTTTTTTCAATGGCTGCAGAAAATGCCCATAATTTTACTTTTTCCGTGCTCAAAGTAGTGGGGGCAATCCCCGGGCTGAGGCAGCTCGTTGGGCTTTGTACCCAATATGAAAACCCCATGTTGGAAAAACAGTTGTTCGGGCTGACATTCAAAAACCCTGTGGGCCTGGCAGCCGGTCTGGATAAAAACGCTGAAGCCATAGACGTGATGTCATCGTTGGGTTTTGGCTTTATAGAAATAGGCACTGTCACACCCAAGCCACAGGATGGCAACCCCAAACCCAGGATGTTTCGCCTCAAGCAAGACCGCTCCATCATCAACAGGATGGGCTTCAACAACGATGGGTTAGCGACTGTAAAAAACAGGCTGGCGAAAAGGAAATCAAAGGTACCGGTGGGTGGCAATATTGGCAAAAACAAAGTTACTCCAAATGAAGGGGCAACCGAAGACTACCTGAAGTGCTTCTACGAACTGTTCGACCATGTGGACTATTTTGTGGTGAACGTCAGCTCTCCCAATACACCAGGTCTTCGTGAGCTTCAGGAAAAAGAGCCCCTGACAAAATTACTGCTCACCCTGATGACCGAAAACAACAAAAAGAGCCAACCTAAACCCCTTTTGCTGAAAATAGCGCCAGACCTCACCAACGAACAGCTCGATGATATAGTAGATATTGCGAGGGATACCAAAATCTCGGGAGTCATCGCCACCAATACCACCATAGACCGGTCCAATTTAAGCACTCCTTCAGCCACAATAGAAGAAATTGGAAATGGAGGCCTTAGCGGACAAGCCCTCACTGCAAGATCGACCGAAGTTATTCGTTACCTCCATGAAAAGTCAGATGGCAAGCTCCCCATAATTGGGGTTGGTGGCATAGGATCCGCCAAAGATGCCATTGAGAAGTTGAAGGCTGGGGCGAGCCTCATTCAGGTGTATTCAGGATTTATATATGAAGGGCCCGGGCTGGTGAGGCAGATCAATAAAGAACTTGCACGAAAAATGGCAAACTAAAGCCTGCCTTGCAAATCTGGATAATCGTTAAATTATTGTCTTTGTTTTATTTATTTTGCGGTAGCAATTTTCAGAATGGCAAAAAATACTTACAAGTCTAAGCAAAAGGAAAAATCGGGTTTCAAGCTGCCAAAATTAAACATTAGCTTTCTACATGACCGTAGGCTGCACTTGTCTATTGGTTTCGTTTTATTGGTATCCAGTTTGTTCCTGCTCACAGCCTTTATTTCCTACCTTTTTACAGGACAGGCCGATCAGAGCCTGATTGGTGCCGTGGGTGAGGAAGGTGTGAAAGCCACCGGACAGGAAGCTGAAAATTGGCTGGGGCTAATGGGTGCCATTGCCTCACACCATTTTATGTTTAAATATTTTGGGATAGCGTCCTACCTCATTCCACCACTTTTGTTCCTTTTAGGCTTCAAGATTGTGTTTAGAAAAGAAATACTATCTATTTCCAGGTCGTTCGTCTTTGTTTCCTTTTTCCTGGTTTGGGTCAGTATGTTTCTGGGATATATCATGTTCAGTTCGGATCAGGTGAGCAGCTGGGGTTTTCTGGTTGGCGGTGCAGGTTACGAACTGGCCATATTTTTCGATAGCCTGTTTGGCTGGGGCACTGTGATGGTCTTGATCTTATCCTTGCTAGTGTTCGTTATATATTTCTTCAATGTAACCAGCCTCATAGGATTGGAAAATATTTCTTTTATAAATGTAGGGGATAAACTCGCCAAGAACAACAAGCCCATTGTCAGTGCTGAAGAGGACGTGGAAGAGGAGCTGTCCGAGTCAGAAAAACTTGCTGCCGTAGTAGAAGCCATCAAAGAGGAAGTGGCACAGGAAGAACAAGAGGTTGATGATGAAGTGGTTGAATCTCCCGAAGACTCTACCGAATCCTGGGAGGTGAAAGAAACCAAACCTCAGAAAACTGCAGCCAATAAGCCCGATCTCGTGCTGGATGTGGAGATAAAAGAAAACAACAACGATGAAGGGCCGGACGACCTTCAACTCGAAGTAGAAGAAACAGAAGAGGAAGAAAAGTCTGGCGTTTTGGAAAATTATGATCCTACTTTGGACCTTGGCTCCTACCGCTATCCTACACCTGATCTACTGACGGACTACCCTGAAAAAAATGTTCAGGTATCGAAAGAGGAGCTGGAGCAAAACAAAGACAAAATTGTTGAAACGCTCATCAATTTTAAAATAGGAATATCCAGCATCAAGGCGACCATTGGCCCTACAGTCACCTTGTATGAAATCGTGCCAGAGGCAGGTGTGAAGATTTCAAAAATCAAAAACCTGGAAGACGATATTGCTTTGAGCCTGGCCGCCCTCGGCATCAGGATCATTGCACCAATACCAGGAAAAGGAACCATTGGGATAGAAGTGCCCAACAAAAACCGTGAAATGGTGGATGTCAAATCTATTTTGACTACCGACAAATTCATGAAAAGTGACAAAGAGCTTCCTGTAGTTCTGGGCAAGACCATTTCCAACGAGGTATTTGTAACAGACCTGGCCAAAATGCCACACCTGCTAATGGCGGGTGCCACGGGTCAGGGAAAATCCGTCGGCCTCAATATTTTGTTGACCTCATTGATCTACAAGAAGCACCCATCCCAACTCAAATTTGTTTTGGTAGATCCGAAAAAGGTGGAGCTCACACTTTTCAACAAAATCGAACGACATTTCCTCGCCAAATTGCCAGATTCAGAGGAAGCCATCATCACAGACACAAAAAAGGTAATCTACACCTTGAATTCGCTGTGCATAGAAATGGACAACAGGTACGACCTGCTGAAGGATGCCGGCTGTAGAAACCTGAAAGAATACAACAGGAAATTTGTTCAGAGAAAGCTGAATCCTAATTCAGGCCACAGGTTTTTACCGTATATTGTATTGGTAATAGATGAGCTGGCCGACCTGATGATGACCGCCGGAAAAGAAATAGAAACACCGATCGCCCGGCTTGCACAATTGGCCAGGGCCATTGGTATCCATTTGGTGGTCGCCACACAGAGGCCTTCTGTCAATGTGATTACGGGTGTAATCAAAGCCAACTTCCCGGCCCGATTGTCTTTTAGGGTGACTTCTAAAATAGATTCCAGGACTATTCTGGATGCAGGAGGAGCAGATCAATTGGTAGGAATGGGTGACATGCTGCTCTCCATGGGATCGGAAATTATCAGGCTCCAGTGCGGCTTTGTAGATACCCCCGAAGTAGAGAGGATTTGCGAATTTGTTGGCTCACAAAGAGGATATGAGACCGCATACATGCTACCCGAATATGTGGGAGAAGATGGTGAAGGAGGTGCATTGGATGTGGATTTGGCAGACAGGGACGTCCTCTTTGATGATGCCGCCAGGTTGATAGTGATGCACCAGCAGGGTAGCACTTCGCTGATTCAGAGGAAACTAAAACTGGGGTACAACAGAGCCGGCAGGCTCATTGACCAATTGGAAGCAGCGGGTATCGTAGGGCCTTTCGAAGGCAGCAAAGCACGGGACGTGCTGGTAAAAGATGAGTATAGTTTGGAACAGTTATTGAATGAGCTGTAAGACACAGGTAAAATAGACTTAAACAAGAAGATTATGAATAAATCAACTCTAATGGTATTGGCCGGCTTACTTTTTGCAATGCAGGCTTTTGCCCAAAAAGACCCTCAGGCACTGGAAATATTGGATGCCATGAGCGAGAAGTATAAAAATATCCCGGCGTTTACAGCCAATTTCAGCTACATCATGGAAAATGATGCCGAAGATATAGATGAAAAGTTTGAGGGGGTCATTACAGTGAAAAACAACAAGTACAAACTGGAAATGAGCGGACAGGAAATTATCAATGATGGTGTGGCTGTTTGGACCTACCTCAAAGACGACAATGAAGTCACTATCTCAGAGTACGACGATACAGATGAGGAAATTACCTTGTCCAATATTTTCACCATTTATAAGTCTGGCTACAAATACCTTTTTCTGGAGACCAAGGACAATGGCAAGATGGATGTGGTGGATCTGGTGCCAGAAGATCGTGACAAAACCTTCTACAAGATCAGAATGGAGATTCAAAAGGCGGATAAAGAGCTGAAAAACTTCAGAATATTTGATAAATCCGGAAGCAGGTACCTCTACAAGATCAACCAGTTTGCCGTGAACAACACCATCACTGATGCCGATTTCAAATTTGATGAAAGAAAATATCCAGGGGTAGAAGTTGTGGATTTCAGGTAGTACTATTCTAAAAAGATCAAATAAAAAGGAGAGCAGAATTGTTCTCCTTTTTTTGTGGATCAGTCCCCAAATTTCCGGGTTCTCCAATTTATCTAAGCACATATTAATGAATATGGCATATATTTAAGCCTAGAACCTCAATCCCATGTCCCTACAAAAGGAGCACTTACAAATAGGCCGACAGGCAAATTCAGCGGCAGGAAACAAAGCGGTGTATGTAGCCCTGAAATCCATCTTAGAAAGGGTAAAACCGGTCAAAGCTTTTCAGGTTTTAAAAGGGCTCAATCAAAAGAAGGGGGTGGATTGTCCGGGATGTGCCTGGCCTGATCCTGAACACAGGTCAAAATTGGGGGAGTTTTGTGAAAATGGGGTGAAGGCCATAGCAGAAGAAACCATGGACAAAAACGCCAACCCGACTTTTTTCTCTAAATATACGATTGAGCAGCTAAAGGAAAAAAGTGACTACTGGCTTGGCCAGCAGGGACGGCTCACACAACCTATGGTGGTCAGGCAGGGGGAAGACCATTACACTCCTATAGAATGGGAAGAAGCCTTTTCCCTTGTTGCCAAAAAACTCAATGCACTGCCAACCCCGGATGACGCTATATTTTATACCTCCGGACGCACCAGCAATGAGGCGGCCTTTTTATACCAGTTGTTTGTGCGCATTTTTGGCACCAACAACCTACCCGACTGTTCCAATATGTGTCACGAATCCAGCGGGGTGGCACTCAACCATACTCTCGGCATAGGTAAGGGATCGGTAACCCTGGAGGATTTTGAAAAATCTGAACTCATTTTGATTTTTGGGCAAAACCCCGGCACCAACCACCCCCGAATGCTTTCCTCTTTGGAAAAAGCCAAACGGAATGGTGCCAAAGTAGTGGTAGTCAATCCACTGAAAGAAGCAGGGTTGCTCCGATTCAAAAATCCTCAAAATGTATCGGGGGTATTGGGTAACGGAAGCCAAATTGCCGACCTCTACCTTCAGGTAAAAATAAATGAGGATGTGGCCCTGCTCAAAGCTGTGATCATCAAACTGCTGAAAAAATCCAAAACAAATCCGGAATGCATCGACTCAGAGTTTATCAATGATCAAACCATCAACTTTGAGTCTTTTCAGGAGGATCTACTCAAAGAAAGCTATGACACCCTGTTAGCCAGAACCGGGTTGGTTGCCAGCGAAGTTGACGGGTTGGTTGACCTATTGGCTGAAAAAAACAAAATAATTGCTTGCTGGGCTATGGGGCTCACTCAGCATGTGAATGGAGTGGACAATATCCAGGAAGTGGTCAACCTTCTACTCCTGAAAGGGAGTATTGGCAAGGAGGGTGCTGGTACCTGCCCGGTAAGGGGGCACAGTAATGTGCAGGGAGACAGGACCATGGGCATCTGGGAAAAGCCCACCCAGGCATTTCTGGATTCGCTGGCCTCAACTTTTAATTTTCAGCCTCCACAAAAGCACGGGGTGGATGTGGTGGCCTCCATAGAAAAAATGGCTACCTCGAAAGGAGCTGTTTTTATGGCACTCGGTGGCAACTTCCTCTCAGCCGCTCCGGACACTCACTATACCGCCTCCGCCCTGGCCAACTGCACCCTCACTCTGCACGTATCTACCAAGCTCAACCGCTCACATCTGGAACATGGCGAAACAGGACTGATATTCCCCTGTCTGGCACGAACGGATAAGATAGTGGAGAAATCGGGGGTGCAGAAGCTCACGGTTGAAAACTCTATGGGAATAGTGCACACTACCGAAGGCATGCTTACGCCACGTTCGGAATACCTGATCAGCGAGCCCAAAATTGTGGCCAAAATTGCCTCCAAAACTGTGGGCAATGATGTGGTAGATTGGGAAAGCCTGATAGAAAATTATGACAACATCCGGGATTTGATTGCCAAATCTGTCAAAGGGTTTGAAGAATACAACGAACGCATCACCAGCGACAATGGCTTTGAATTGCCCAATGGACCCAGGTACGGTAATTTTAGCACTCCATCTGGTAAGGCCTTGTTCACGATCAATAAGTTAGCTTCTACCCGATTGGAACCGAACGAATATTTAATGACCACCATCAGAAGTCATGATCAATTCAATACTACAGTATATGGATTGGACGACCGCTATCGTGGGGTGTATGGTGCCAGGAATATTGTATTCATGAACCGGGAAGATATGGCCAATGAAGGTTTGGAAGGGCAATCTGTAGTTGCCCTGTACAATAATTATGACAAAAAAGAACGATTCGTGGAAAACCTCAAAATCGTCCCTTACGACATTCCAAGAGGCTGTCTTGCTACCTATTTTCCTGAATGCAACCCTCTTGTACCTATTGGTCTCAAAGCCAACCTGAGCCATACACCAGCTTCCAAATCGGTAAAAGTTAGAATCCGGAAATAAGTTGGGTTATGCCTCCAGTTCTTCTATCTGTAAGCCCGCCACTTCCCACCGGTCGCTGAGGGTTTCGAGTTTTGTGTTCACCTCTTCATATTGGAGGTTGAGCGCATTGAGCTTTTCAGAATCACTAAAGTTTTCCGGATCTGCCAGGTCTTTCTCAAGTGTTGACTTTTTCCCCTCCAGGTCCTCTATCTCGTTTTCTATTTTCTCCAGTTCCTTTTTGAGTTTGTTCAGCTCATTCTGGTTTGGATTGGATTTGGGTTTGGAGGGCTTTGACTTTTCAGGTTTGGTGATTTTTTGTACGGTCGGTTTTTTTGCCACCATTTTGGCATCCTGCTTTTCCTTCCACCATACGAATTCTTCATAAGTACCTGGATATTCCTTGATCTCCTGGTCTTCGATGTACCAAATCTTATTAGCAATATCGGATACAAACTGCCTGTCGTGCGACACCACTATGAAGGTGCCCTCATATTGCGTAAGTGCCTGGGTAAGGATGTTCACCGACTGGATGTCGAGGTGGTTGGTTGGCTCATCCAGCAAAAGGAAATTGGCCTCAGAAATAAGCGTTTTGGCCAGGGCTACCCTCGATTTTTCCCCTCCAGATAAAACTTTTATTTTTTTAAACACTTCTTCATCGGTAAACAAAAAGCATCCCAGCACAGACCGGAGCTCTTGTTCAGACTTGTTGGTACCAAACTGTTTGAGCTCATCCAATATTTCGTTCTGAATATTGAGTGCTTCCAATTGGTGCTGCGCATAAAATGAAGGGATCACATTGTAGCCATGTGAAACTTTTCCTTCTATTTTCTCAGAGCCATTTACGATCCTCAACAGGGTAGATTTCCCCTTACCATTGGCACCAATCAGTGCTATTTTATCACCACGTTCTATGGTCGCGGAAGTATTCTTCAAAATCTCAATTCCCGGGTAAGACTTGGATACACCCTCAACCTTGCATACATGCCGACCGGATTTCTGCCCAAAATTAAACTTGAAATTAACCTGGGCGTTTTCATCTATTACATCTTCTACCACCTCCATGCGCTCCAATGCCTTCACCCTGGATTGCACCTGGCGTGCTTTAGTGGCCTTGGCCCGAAACCGTTCGACAAACCTTTCTGTTTGCTTAATTTTCTGCTGTTGGTTTTCGAAGGCATTCTTTTGCAACTCATTGCGCAATGATTTTTCTTCCAGGTAACTGTCGTAATTGCCAGAATAACCTGTCAGCGTAGAGCCCGCTACTTCCACTATGGTGGTCACGGTATTGTTGATGAACTGCCTGTCGTGGGACACGACTATTACGCCACCATCATATGATTTGAGGTAATTTTCTATCCATTGGATAGATGGCAAGTCGAGGTGGTTGGTTGGCTCATCGAGCATCAGTAGCGATGGTTTTTCCAAAAGCAATTTGGCTAAAATCACGCGCATCCTCCATCCTCCTGAAAACTCCCTGAGTGGCCGGGTGAGGTCTGTGGTAGAAAACCCTATCCCTTCCAGGACTTCTTCTGCTTTCGATTGTAGGGCATAACCGTCCAGCGCCTCAAATTTTTCCTGCAACTTAGTGAGCTTATCCACCAGGCTATCTTCATAGGCCGTTTCCATTTTATGGAGGATTTTATCCATTTTGTGCTGGATGTCCATCGCCTCTTTGAAAGCACTCATTGCGACAGCCAATATGCTCTCATCCGACTGAAACGATAGCATGTCCTGGTTTAGAAACCCAATGGTGCAGTCTTTTGATTTGCTGATCTCCCCTTCATCGGGCTTCAAATCACCTACTATGAGTTTGAGTAAGGTGGATTTGCCTGTACCATTAAGTCCAATCAAACCAATTTTTGCTTTTGGTTTGATATGATACGATGCGTTTTTGAATAAAACCCTGCTGCCCAGGTAATACGATAGGTTGCCAATTGAAATCATGGCGCAAATTAAATAAAGGTAAGGCAGTTAAGCCCAATAAAATGCGTACGCATTCTAAAGTGTACATTAGAAAACATCAAAACGGGTGAAAAATTTCAACGTTTATGCTTACGGGCACTAGAAGCCGGGTTCTCACCAAGTGCCTTGTTGCCAATCTCATTCCTTTTCCCAAACGACTTTATCGATATCATTTTTCAGGTATGTCCTTAGTATCCTTCGTGAATCACTGTTGTCTGGGTATGATTGGATATGTTCATTCAGCTGTTGGTGCCGGGCTGGTTCAGTGTATCCTTCCACAAAACCAAACCCCTGATAAATACCATTTTTGACTGAAACCACTGCCGATTCTCCTGGATTCCTGCCTTCTTCCACGATATAGAAATCGCATTTTGGCAGGACCAGGTCTTCCAGTATATTTTTCACTCGTGCATTGTAGTCCCCAACAGTTTCTTTTCCACAACATACCCCTTTACAATTGTTGATGGATGACGCAAAACACCCTTTGGTGGCCTTTTCCAGTCCGCAATATTTGGGGCAAAGCATATTCTCCTTTACCAGGCTTTCCAAAAAGTTCCTGGCCTGTCGCATGTTGTAGAATGACACGAGAGGCTTCAGCGCATTTCTGCTGGTGCCCACCGAGAGGCAGGTAACGCCATCCCGGTCTTGATAATGAAACAAGCCGTGCGTTTCGATCAATTTTTTTTGAGACCGGTTGTATAGCGGGAGCAGGCGTTTTATTTCGGCCGATTCCAGCAGCAGTGCCACCAGTTCATTTCCACAGCATTTAAAGGTAATAGAGGCGGTTTGGTCAAACATCAGCTGTTCCTTTCGCTTTTTGTCATTGAAATGGCTGGCCACCCGCTGTTTGATGTTGTTTGCCTTGCCTACATAAATGATTTCATTCTTGGTATTGTAAAAATAGTAAACCCCGTATGTCTCAGGCAAATCTTCATAAACAGACTTGTCCAGCAACGGAGGAAGGTTAATTTGCTTTTTAGCAGAAACAGGCTTTAGCTCCACTTCGCCCAGTTCTTCACTTTTTATTTTGAGCATTTCAAACAGCCGGGCAGTGGCTTTGGTGTCGCCATAAGCCCTGTGCCTGTCATTGTGGTTTATATTTAGCTGGTCGCAAAGTTTGCCCAGGCTGTAGGATTTCAACCCCGGAAACAGTCGTCTAGCCAGTTTGATGGTGCACAAAGTTTCCCTCTCAAAAACTCCCCCGAGTTGTTTGAATTCGTTTCTAATTATGCCATAGTCGAAATTGACATTATGCGCCACAAATATTTTATACTCGGTGAGTTCAAATATCTTTTTGGCTACCTCATAAAACTTTGGGGCCTGGGCTACCATCTCATTGGTAATCCTGGTGAGCCGGGTAATGTTTTCTGGAATGTAGGTTTCCGGGTTGATGAATGTCTGAAATTCTTCCACTACCCGCTCGCCATCATGTATGAAAATGGCAATATCCGTAATCCTGCCCGCAGCACCATATCCGGTAGTTTCTACATCGATAATTGCGTACATGCTCAAAAATAAAAAGAAAGCCATTCATATAAGTCGGTCAGCTAAATCTGCCCTTTACAAACTTAAGGCTTAAAATGTCACCATTGTTATTTGATTTTTACCCTTCACCCTAAAATATTTCCTCCAGCTCAATTTTATCAAAATACCTGCTGCAATCATAATGGCACTTGTGCGAACTACCGTTCCGTTCACCTCCCAACCCCGTTGCTTTACCACGGTATGGTTGAACTGATCCACAAAAATATAACCCGATCCAGCGAGTATGGCTGCATTCCCGAGAAATTCGGGATTGACCCGGTGCTTGTTGTATCCCCTGATGTCCACCTTCGAGATAGAGGAAATATGAACGGCAGAATTTTCAAAATGAATAGAATCGTTTTTCAACTGCTTGATTTTTCCGATATTGAAAAAGCGCTCACCATCAAGCCGGAAGCGCAAGTCATCCCCTGTATATATCTTTATTCTCTTGATGCCCCCCGCCTTAGAGAGCAACAAAAAATCCTGGCCATGGCTTTCTTTGAAAACGAAGAGCATAACCACTAATGAAATTAACACGCGAAACATAGTCCTCATTTTGAATCATAAAACTTTACACATTAATTTAATCATATTCTATATTTGTGCTATATGAATATTTCTGATATCAACTTTAAAAAATACAAAGAAAAGGCGACAGCCCTGCTTCAGGATAAAAAAAAGGTGCAGGAGTTGGTGAAAAATTCTGCTGAGAAAATCAAAACGGTCATCGAGAAAAACGAAAACCTGAAAGAATTCGTCGATCAGGTTGGCCTCATGATTCGAATGATAAAGGCCCAGTTTTCCGGAGAGTACAAAGATTTTCCGTGGAAGTCCACCGTGATGGTAGCCGGGGCGCTCCTATATTTCCTCACCCCGCTGGACCTCATACCTGATTTTATTCCCGGCCTGGGGCTTACCGATGATGCAGCCGTGGTATATTGGGTATATCAAAATATAAAAGAGGACATAGAAAAATTCAGACAATGGGAGATTTCCCGCCAATCAGTATAACAATTCTATAAGATGAATAAGGGAACATTGAAGATTCTTGGCATAGCAGGAGGGTTTTTACTTATTTTTTTGGCCACAGCCCAGTTTTTGAGGTCTTATCAGGACGGGGAAACGAAATGGTACAATCTAGTAATGATATCCGGCATGGCACTGCTTCTTTACTATACCCTGTTCAAAAATTCGTTCAAATCCGGAAAAAGAAAATAGACGATACGCTCCTCCCGATCGTGTTATCACCGACCTCCCCATCATCCAATGGGGAACTTTAAAAAAGACAGGTCAAATACATTCTAATCAACACTTTGTACTCAAACCTAAATGTGTAGTTTTGCAGCTTGTTTCAAATGCCTTTTGGTGTATTTACATAAAAGGCAATGGTTTGAGGCCTGTCTGCCATCATGGCTTATCATTCCCAAACCTCACACTAACAAATAACAAGGATAAAACTGCATGGTACATTGCGACCGATGCTTGGAAATTATTAAAAAATGAAAATTTCGCTTAACTGGCTAAAAGACTATATATCACTCGATGAAAGCCCGCAAGGGATATCAGAAACGCTGACAGCCACAGGTTTGGAAGTGGAAGGGGTGGAAAAATACGAGCAGGTAAAAGGTGGTTTGGAAGGAGTGGTAATTGGAGAGGTGCTGACATGCGAAAAACACCCGGATGCAGACAAACTCCATATAACCACAGTGGATATAGGGGCAGAATCACCTTCTCAAATAGTATGCGGCGCACCCAATGTTGCTGCGGGACAAAAGGTAGTGGTGGCTACTGTCAACTGCACGCTCTATCCCAATGGCGGAGAGCCATTTAAGATCAAAAAAGCCAAGATCAGAGGTGTGTCTTCACATGGAATGATTTGCGCGGAAGATGAGCTGGGTTTGGGCAACAGCCACGATGGCATCCTGATACTGGATACAACGCTACCAAACGGCACGCCCGCTGCTCAACATTTTGAATTGGGCAATGATACTGTTTTTGAAATAGGCCTCACCCCAAACCGGGCAGATGGGGCTTCCCATTTTGGGGTAGCAAGGGACCTGAAAGCTGCCTACAGAAGGGAGACAACAGCTCCCCGGACCAATGGGTTCTCCATAGACGACAATTCCAATGCCATAGAAGTAATAGTAGAAAACACCGAGGCATGCCCGAGGTATAGTGGTGTCACCCTTTCAGGACTGGAGGTAAAGCCCTCACCCGACTGGCTACAGCACCGCCTGAAGAGCATTGGGCTCACTCCGATCAACAAT
Source organism: Cyclobacteriaceae bacterium (assembly GCA_040222275.1). Lineage (GTDB taxonomy): Bacteria > Bacteroidota > Bacteroidia > Cytophagales > Cyclobacteriaceae > CAXBNB01. The sequence goes on along the minus strand of JAVKDJ010000025.1, from coordinate 85,132 downwards.
GTGGTGGACAGCACCAACTACATTTTGCATTCGCTGGGTCAGCCATTGCATGCCTTTGATGCCGACGAAATCACAGGAAAGAAAGTCATCGTAAAAACAATGCCCAAGGGCAGTACATTCACAACCCTGGATGAGGTGGAGAGAAAATTGTCGGATCAGGATTTGATGATTTGCAATGAGCAGGAGGGCATGTGCATAGCAGGGGTTTTCGGGGGCATTAAATCCGGGGTAAAAGATTCCACCAAGAACATATTTCTTGAGGCCGCCTACTTTTCACCTGACTTTGTAAGAAAAACCTCCATGCTTCATGGCCTGAAAACCGATGCATCCTTTCGATTTGAAAGGGGTACCGATCCCAACATGACGGTAACAGCCCTAAAAGCCTGCGCCCTGCTGATCAAGGAACTGGCTGGAGGAAAAATTTCGTCAGAGGTGGTGGATATTTACCCAAATCCGGTTGGGGATTTTGAGATAAACGTAAGCTACAAAAACATTGACCGCCTGATTGGCAAGCAAATCCCCCACGACAAGATCAGGCAGATCCTCACAGATTTGGACATTGCCATCTCAAACGAAAACGAAAAAGGATTTAAATGTACTGTACCGCCATATCGTGTGGACGTACAGCGGGAAGCCGATGTGATCGAGGAAATACTGAGAATCTATGGCTATAACAACATAGAGTTGGAGGAAAATTATGGCACGGATTTCCTGGCTGCATTCCCTTCTCCGGACAAAGACAAGATACAGGACAAGGTTACGTTGCTCCTCTCCTCTATTGGATTCAACGAAATCCTGACCAACTCACTTACCAGTCCGGAGTATGTCGCCAAGTCGGGCTTTTGGGATACAAAAAATGATGTAGTCATCCTAAACAAACTCAGCGAAGAACTGGGTGTAATGAGGCAGACATTGTCCTTTTCAGGCTTGGAAGCCCTGAAATACAACATCAACCGCAAGCAAAAAAACCTGAAGTTCTTTGAGTTTGGACGGACCTACAAAAAAGAAGGTGAAGTGTACGAGGACAATCGTCAACTGGCCCTCTTCATGTCGGGTGCTTTGTCTGATGAACATTGGAAAGCTGGCAAAGAGGAAGTGGCCTTTGCGGATTTGTCATCGGCTGTCCACAAGGTACTGAACAGCTTCAATATAAGTGAGATCGGTTCTGAGCCCACCACCAACCCGGTATTTGAATATGGCCTAAACCTTGTCGCCAATGGCAAAATCCTGGCTTCCCTGGGCAAGCTCAAATCTGATCTGCTCAAATTAGCAGAAGTACGGCAACCGGTCTTTTATGGGGAAATCAATTGGGATGCCCTCATCAAATTTTCCGGTAGGAAACTGCTGTACAAACCAGTACCAAAATTCCCTGAAGTGCGACGCGACCTGTCGCTTATTATAGACAAAGAAGTCACTTTTGACCGGATAAAAAAACTCACTTTCAGGGAAAACAAAAAACTCCTAAAAGGAATTAATGTTTTTAGCGTTTACGAAGGAGAAAATATCGGTAAGAATAAAAAATCTTACGCATTAAGTTTTATATTACAGGATGAATTCAAAACACTTACCGATAAGCAAATCGATAAAGTGATGGACAACCTCATCAGGGTTTTCGAGCAAGACCTGGGGGCTATAATTAGAAAATAATAATGACTGACAATCCTTTGCGCTCAGAATTAAACAACCTGGAAAGGAAATTAATTTTGCTTCTGAACGAACACAAAAAGCTGAAAGGCAATGTGGATTCGTTACGTAAAGAAAATCAGGAATTGAGGGATGTGATCAAACAAAAAGAGAGTGTCTTGTTTGATTTTCAAAATAAGGATAAAATTAGTAAAATTGTGAATGGCGTGGTAGTGGGTGAAGGCAACACTACAGAGTTAGTTGAAGTAATAGATGAATATATTAAAGAAGTTGATAAGTGCATTGCTCAGTTGAGCGAATAGATTTATGAGCTCAATGAACGAACTTTCAATAAAAATTAAGATAGGAAACAGAGAATACCCAATGAAGGTGAAAGCCGACGATGAGTTGGTTTTGCGGCAAGCTGGAAAAAAAATAAATGAAAAAATAAAATCTTATCAGGATCAATTCGGTATTGATGATTTTCAAGACCTTTTGGCCATGACTACCATAGATTGCTTTGTAGAAAAAATGCATTCGGTAGAGCAGCGCCAAAACACTGATGAGGTAGCTCTGGATCAAATCTCTAAGTTGAACAAGCTTATTTCAAGCGAATTATAATTCATCCCCATCTGATGAAACACCCCATAAGGGTGTCTCGTGGGGGTAGGTTGCATACAATATCAGCCTCCCTTATCAGGTTTCGGTTTCTTCAACCCCCTCTTAGAACAGCAATCTCCTTGCCACAGGCCATGGTAACTATAACTATATATATTACATCATGGATGGTATAACATATCAATTATTGTTTCTGGTAGCGGGTCTCGTAGTGGGCTCCTTGATTACCAGGTTTTTTGTAAAAGGCGCCAATAAAAAAGTGTTGGAAGAGGCCGAAGAAAAGGCCAAGAGCATCATCAAAGAAGCCGAGCTCAATTCTGAAAACATCAAGAAGGAGAAGGTGATCGAGGCGAAAGAGAAATTCCTCAAAATGAAGTCTGAATTCGAAGAGGATGTCAGCCGGAAGAAAAACCAAATCCTCACCAACGAAAACAAACTCAAGCAAAGGGATTCGCAACTGTCCAAACAAATAGAAAAGAACAAAAGGATGGAGGCGGAATTGGAGTCTGAAAGGGAAAACCTGACAGCCCAGCTTGAAATCGTAAAACGTAAAAAAGAAGAACTGGACAAATCGAAAAGCCAGCAGGTAGCAGCCCTGGAAAAAATTTCCAATCTAAGTGCCGATGAAGCCATTGATCAGCTGAAAACGGCACTTGAAGATGAAGCCCGTACCAAGGCCTCTTCCCACATTAAGGAGATCATAGAAGAAGCCAAACTGACTTCTACCAAGGAAGCGAAGAAAATCGTAATACAGACGATTCAGCGAACAGCTACCGAGCATGCCATAGAGAATTGCGTTTCTATATTCAACATAGAGAGCGACGATGTAAAAGGCAAGATCATCGGGCGTGAAGGGCGAAACATCCGAGCGCTGGAAGCAGCCACAGGAGTGGAGATCATAGTAGATGACACACCGGAAGCCATCATCATATCCGGGTTCGATCCGGTAAGAAGGGAAATCGCCCGGTTGTCGCTGCACAGGCTTGTGACAGATGGCAGGATACACCCAGCCAGGATAGAGGAGATTGTGGCCAAAACCACCAAGAACATAGAGGAAGAAATTGTTGAAATCGGTGAAAGGACTGTGATAGACCTGGGCATCCATGGCTTGCACCCCGAACTGATCAAAATGGTTGGGCGCATGAGGTTCAGGTCTTCTTATGGACAAAACCTGCTGCAACATTCCCGAGAAGTGGCGCACCTTTGTGCAACCCTGGCATCAGAGCTTGGCCTCAATGCCAAACTCGCCAAAAGGGCTGGTTTGCTACATGATATTGGCAAGGTGTGGCCGGAAGAGCCAGAGCAGCCTCATGCCATCCTCGGTATGGAGTTGGCCAAGAAGTACAAAGAGAACAAAGAGGTGTGCAATGCGATAGGTGCCCACCACGACGAAATAGAAATGACTTCATTGATCTCGCCGATTGTACAAACTTGTGATGCCATATCAGGCGCAAGGCCAGGTGCGAGAAGGGAAATCATGGAGTCTTACATAAAGAGGCTCAAAGACCTTGAAGCTTTGGCACTAAGCTTCGATGGGGTACACAAGTGCTACGCCATACAGGCGGGCAGGGAACTGCGCGTATTGGTAGATGCCGACAATGTAACCGACCAGGCAGCCAATGACCTGTCCTTTCAGATTTCGCAGAAAATAGAAAAGGACATGCAATACCCTGGCCAGATCAAAGTAACGGTGATCCGGGAAATGCGCTCAATCAGCTACGCCAAGTAGGACCAAAGAAAACGGAAACGAAAAGAGGCTGCCTCAAAAGGGCTGCCTTTTTTTGTGCCTTTAAATTCAGAAAGTAATAATATAGCGGATTGACAAAGTAAGAAAATAGTATTTTTATAGAACACTAAAAATCATGATCCTAAGTTTTAGTTGCAAAGAAACAGAAAAGGTAAGTTTAGGACTGTATTCCAAAAATTGGGATATCAATATTCGTCGGGTTGCAATGAGAAGGTTGGACTACCTTGATTCCGCTGTAAATTTGGAGGATCTTAGAATTCCACCTTCAAACAGATTGCACCAGCTGAAGGATAACCTGAAATGGTTTTATTCGATAAGTATAAATATGAAATGGCTAATAATTTTCGTCTGGAAAGACGGAAATGCTTACGAAGTGAAAATAACAGATTATCACTAAAGACAATTGGTACATGGAACCTATGAACATACATCCAGGGGAAATTCTAGAAAAGGACTTTCTTGAGCCAATGGGCATCACAGCATACAAGCTATCCAAATCCATTGGGGTACAACAAACCAGGATAAGTCAAATTATAAAAGGAAATACCAGTATAACGGCTGACATGGCCACCAGATTATCAAAATTTTTCGGAACATCTGCAGAGGTTTGGATGAATTTGCAAAGCAAATACGACATTCGAAAAACACGGCATGAAAAGCGGGAAATACTGGACAAAATCATTCCGATGGAGTCTGCCTGAACAATTCCTAAAGTTTCTTTTTATTCCGTATTAGAGTTATCCGAACGCCTACAAATCCAATTAATGGTTGTTTTGACCAAACGATTCCTGATATTTTACTGAAAATAACCTAAATTATAGGTTCGTATTTAAAATCGGGGGCCAATGAGAATAGTCTATTCCATTATAATGTTGTTTGCTTTATCCAGCTGTACCAACTCCAAAAGTGTAGTGGACAACTCTACAGAATTAAATTTCAACGATATTTCAATTGGTAAAAGTCATTCTGCCGTCATAGGTAAAACCACAAGCATCTCACAAGAAGAAGATATTGTGAAAGTTTCGCTAGTCGTTGAAAAAATGAAACAAGGAGGAGCCACAGCTCCTGTTCTGTCTTCCAATTCACAGGTCGAAATAGTATTTACACCTATTTTTCTGCGGAATTACCAAAAATTAAATGGTAGCTCATTGATCTCTTCCCTCAATAAAGACGAAAGGATATTAGTGGTAGTAAGCAGGAATCTGCGTGACAAACAAATCCAAGGGGTACAACTAAAAACGGCCAAGTAACATGAAAAGAAATCTACTGATTTTATGCTCGATTGCCATAGTGTTACTTTCTGGTCTGTTGGTTTATAATTCAGTAAGAGAAAACCCTAAACCGAAAGCAAGAAAACTTCCTCGAGCAGAACGAAAGAAAGCCCGGTCTGAATATTTTCACAACAAGCTTAAAGACCCCAAAACCAACAAAATACCAGAAAATGTGAGGGCCCAGGAAACGGCCTTTGCAAGTAGGATGAAACCCAGGCTGAAAACTTTTGCCAACCAGGCTACCGATACGCACGACTGGGCAGAACTGGGGCCAGCAGATGTCGGCGGAAGGACCCGAGCCCTGGCCCTTGATACCAGAAACAGCAGCATCGTACTGGCAGCCGGAGTATCTGGCGGGATATGGAAATCCACCGATGGTGGCACAACATGGACACCCAAGCTGCCAAATGGAAGCAATCTCAGCATTAGCTTTTTAGCTCAAGACCCGGTCAATCAGGATGTGTGGTATGCAACCACAGGGGAACCTGGGGATGGTGGATCAGCTTCTGGAAAAGGTGAAGGAAACTTCTATTTAGGCTCAGGCCTTTACAAATCGATTGATAACGGTGAGACATGGGTTCTAATGACCTATGTGTTGGATTCCAACTCTTTTACCTATCTCAAACAATCTTCACCGAATGCTAATATTGTAAGTAATCTAAGTAATTCTCCGTTTAGACTAACTAGTAAAATGGTTCTTCATGATTTTAATGGAACTATGGCTGTATTCATTTGCACAATTTATTACGGCATTTGGTTATCTACGGATGGTGGGGAAAGCTTTGAAAGATTCGGTGGTGTTTTAACTAACTTTGAAAATCCCCTCTATTCAGATATTATAGTTGATTCCAATGATAATATAACCATTTGGTTAGGGCCAACCACCTCGGGTGACAATGGTTTTTTTAGATCATTGGATGGAGGAGCTACTTATTCTAATCTAACCCCACCAGACTATACAATTATAGGTGAAGATGCCCGCTGTATTCTGGCCTTGGCACCATCCCAACAATCAATCGTTTATGCCTTTACCTACGACAACCCTGGAAACGGAGAAAAGAATCGGTTCTATATTTTTGATTATTCCGGTTTCGATGCGGGTGGTACTGCCACATTCGCCAACCGTTCAGAGAACCTGCCGACTTTTGATAGGAGCCTCTTTGGCGATGAGGAAGAATTCACTACCCAACCAGGTGGTTATGACATGGCACTGGCCGTTCACCCTACCAATCCCAATTTTGTGGTTCTCGGCTATGTGAATTTAATCAAATCAGAAGACGGTTTTGCCACCAACCCCAATACTGACCCGGTCAAAAATTGGATTGGGGGAAATGAAAACCCTTACCGACAGGATGAAAATTTAGCTTTTGGAAAGACGCACCATGCCGATCAGCACGTGTTGTTCTTTGACCCCAACAATCCCAATATACTATGGTCGGGACATGATGGGGGGATTTCCAAAACAAACGACATCACTGCTGACAGGGTGATCTGGGAAAGCAAAAATAATGACTACAATGTGACTCAGTACTATACCGTTTCAATTGGTAGAGACAAGGAGGAAACTCAAGTAATTGGTGGAACTCAAGACAATGGAACCCCTTTACTAGATGCAGCAAGTTTTTCTAGTGAATTGGTGTCATCACTTGGAGATCTATCATCAGGAGACGGTGCTTATTGTTCGATAGGGAAAAAAGTGTCTTATGTATCCTCACAGTTTGGAAATATTATAATTTACACCAACAATTATTTTGCTAGCACTACTAGGTGGATGGAAAAAGATAAACTATTCATTCATCCATTTGCAGTAGATCCTAATGACGAAGGCACTTTGTTTTATACCAGTAAGGGAACAGGGGTGTTAGCTAGGAACAATCAGATTGATGAATCAATAGATCAACAGAATGAAACTTTAATAGAAAGTAGCTGGGAAGATTTTAACGTGAATAATATAATAATGTCTGCAATCAAAGTGTCAGACCAAAATCCCTCACATAAACTGTATTTCGGGGGACTTCTCGGGACTAGCCCTGTGTTGGTGTCGTGGGAAAACGCCAACACATCATCAGATGCCTCATCGATGGTGGGTATGGACTTGCCCGGCGTTTCAGCAGACAGCTGGTTAAATGACATAGCCATCAACCCCACGGATGGCAATGAAATCGTTCTTGTATATTCTAATTACAACATCACCGGGCTTTTCCATTCCACCGATGGCGGTCAAACCCTGGTGGCCATAGAAGGAAACCTGGGAATAAACGATGATCAAGGAGTCAATGGCTTTACTGGTCCTTCCATGAGAGCAGCAGAAATAGTCGTAGATTGGCTCGGCAATGAGAAATATTATGTAGCTACAAGTATTGGTTTATATTATACGGAGACTCTTGACGGAGACAATACACAATGGACACTGGAAACAGGATTGATGGACAATGTGGTAATTGAAGATCTAGATTCCAGACCTTCTGACAACACCATAGTAGCCGGCACACATGGTAGGGGAATTTTTATTGGCCAGAAAATAAACCTGGCCCCTGTGGTGGAAAACCAATCGTACGAGTTGAACGAAAACCCTGAAAATGAGACAACAGTTGGAGAAATTGCATTTGCTGAACCGGAAAATGACGATGTAACTTTTGATATTGTTGAGGGTAATATAGATGGTGCTTTCACCATAGACACCCAAGGAAATATTAAAGTAGGGAACTCGGATGCTATCGACTTTGAAACCAACCCGATATTTTCTTTAATGGTATCTTTAAACGATGGGGAATTGACATCTACTGCTGTCATCTCTATTTCTTTGACAGATCAAAATGACCCACCGGTAATAGCTGATCAAACTTTTGCTATAGATGAGAACAGTCCGGTTTCCACAGAAGTTGACATGGTAGTGGCTACAGACCAGGATCAAGATGCCCTAACCTATTCTATTATTGACGGCAACTCTGCCGATATTTTTGAAATCAACCAAAATTCCGGCCAAATAAGCATTAAAACGGCAAACCTTGACCATGAATTGACAAGTTCCTACAATCTGGTTATAAAGGTCGCGGATACCGAATTTGAAAGCACAGCGGATATCACCATAAACGTGAATGACATCAATGAGGCTCCAGAAATAATTGAACAGGCTTTTGATGTGGAGGAGCAATCAACAAATGGTTTCTCAATAGGTATTATCGAGGCTTCTGATCCAGAAAATGACAACTTAACATTCACCTTAAAAGAAGGTAACACTAATGAGGCTTTCTCATTAAATGCAAACACCGGCCAGTTGGCAGTAAACAACACCGAGGCACTTAATTTTGATATTACACCAACATTCTCCTTAATTGTAGAAGTTTCCGATGGGGAATTTACCCAAGAAGCCACCATTACCGTACAGTTGATTGAATTTATACTTTCAGTAGAGTCGGCCTTCTCCAATTCAATAAAAACCTATCCCAACCCAGCATCCGATTATATCACCGTGAGCTTATCGCTTCAGCACCAGGAAAATTTGTCCATAGAATTAATAGATATGCTCGGAAAACAACGCTTGTTGTATCAGGGGAATTCTGTGGGGGAATACCAAAAACGCTTTGATTTATTGTCCTATGAAAACGGGGTTTATATATTAAGAATCAAAAGTTTAGACAGTATAATCGATAGGAAATTGGTCATCAAGTGATTAGATTCCAAACTGCTTCTGTGATCATTGGAATACTCCAATTTTATAATGATCAACTTATTCACACCCATTCTAGTTTTTTGGTGGATATTAAATGCTTTCTTTGGCTCTAAATGAAGATGATAAATATTGCTTTTCAGCCATCAACTTGCTCAACGGCTTTCAATATGGTGAATATTACATCGCTTTATAATATTAAGTTTATGAACCCCAAAAATGATTTCGCTGTATGCAAAAACTATAATATATAACGACCATGTTGATCAAAACTGGGGTTGAAAGTCCTGGACGGAGGGTTGGCCAGGTGAGCTCCAAATTATTAAGGATATTGATATGCCTAATTTTATTACATCTATTGGTTGGGTGTAGGCCTGGCCAACTGACGGATTCATCAAGCCATGGTGAATATTTAACCAATAGCACATATTACGGTTGGAGTGTAGGAAGTGTATGGTTCAATTCTTCTGAGCATTTATATAACATCTCAGACAGTTTGGTTACACACAGTATGATATACGGCAAAGAGATTATTGAAAAGGAATATAGAATTGATAAAATTAAACATAGGGGAAAAAATAAAAGTATCTATTTCGCCTCGAATATTAATGCAGCTTTCGTTTTTGATCGAAAAAACAGATCAATGAATGTTTTCAGTTACAACATGAATTTGCACACTCTACATCCCATACCTTTAAAAAGGCATTTTGGATTAATTAAGGTTCAAAAGTATGACCCACCTCAAAACCAGAGATTTAATCATATAATCTCCAGAAGGCACTGACTGGCCCTCCATTTTTCTATATCCATCAAAAGCCTTCTGAAGGGCATGCACTGAAACAGGTCAAACTTAAAAACTCTATCTATAAAAAGTTTAATCACATAAGCCCACAATTTGATCTGACAGTCCTCTATCAGGCAGTTCAAAGCCATTGGATTTATATCTTTCCATTCCTAAATGTCGGTCAAATTCACTATTTTGTGCCGTTAACCCAAAAAACAAATGCACAACAAATACCCAAAACTATTTGAACCCCTGGATTTGGGGTTCACCACATTGAAAAACCGGGTGCTGATGGGATCGATGCACACCGGGTTGGAAGAAGAAAAAAACGGATTTGAAAAACTAGCGGCCTATTATGGCGAGCGTGCCAAAGGTGGAGTCGGACTGATCGTAACCGGTGGCATAGCACCAAACATCGCCGGATGGGTAAGCCCATTCGCCAGTAGGCTGACCAACCGCCGCACTGCCAAAAAACACAAACAAATCACAGAAGCTGTACACCGCCATGATGGAAAGATTTGCCTGCAAATCCTCCACTCTGGCCGCTACGGCTACCACCCATTTGCCGTGGCGCCAAGTGCTATTAAATCCCCAATATCACCGTTCAAACCATGGGCATTGTCCAAAAGGGGCATTGAAAAAACCATCCGTGACTTTGTGAACACGGCTAACCTGGCCCAGTTCGCTGGCTATGATGGTGTGGAAATCATGGGGTCAGAAGGCTATCTGATAAACGAATTTATTGTATCAAAAACCAACAAACGCACCGATGAATGGGGAGGCAGCTATGAGAACAGGATGCGTTTTCCTACGGAAATTGTGAGAAGGGTACGGGAAGCAGTAGGTGAAAATTTTATCATCATTTACAGGCTATCTATGTTGGACCTGGTAGAGGGAGGGAGCTCCTGGCCGGAAGTAGTACAATTGGCCAAGGCTGTAGAGGCAGCTGGTGCTACGGTTATCAATACTGGTATTGGTTGGCATGAAGCCCGAATTCCCACCATAGCCACTATGGTGCCCAGGGCAGCATTTAGCTGGGTAACAAAAAAAATGATGGGAGAAGTAAGCATTCCCCTTATTACTACCAATAGGATCAATACCCCAGAAGTAGCCGAAAATGTGCTTGCAGATGGGTGTGCCGACATGGTATCTATGGCCAGGCCATTCCTGGCAGACCCGGAGCTAGTGATTAAAGCCCAAACTGGGAGGGAAGACGAAATCAATACCTGTATTGGGTGCAACCAGGCCTGTCTCGACCATGTATTTAAGCGAAAAACTTCCAGCTGCCTGGTAAACCCCCGTGCCTGTCATGAAACAGAACTTGTTTTTACCAAAACTCCCCTTAGAAAAAATATCGCTGTAGTAGGTGCCGGACCTGGAGGGTTGGCTGCAGCCATGGTGGCCTCACAAAGAGGCCATCAGGTGACATTATTCGACGCAGCAGAAGAGATTGGAGGCCAGTTCAATATAGCCAAGCAGATACCTGGCAAGGAGGAGTTTTATGAAACGATCAGGTATTTTAACCGGCAACTGGAGCTCAATGGAGTAGTTGTGAAATTAGGTCAAAAAGTAAGCACTGAAGACCTTCAGCAATTTGACGAGGTGGTATTGGCCACTGGCATTACCCCCAACACGCCCGGCATAGAGGGCATAGACAACCCTCTGGTATTGAGCTATCTGGATGTATTGAAATTCAAAAAACCAGTAGGAAAGAAGGTAGCCATTATCGGGGCAGGTGGTATTGGGTTTGATGTAGCCGAATACCTGACCCATGACGGAAAACCCACTTCGCTGGATGTATCGGCATTTTTAAAGGAATGGGGCATTGATGGTCAAAATGAAGTGAGGGGCGGAGTGGAAAACATGGTGGCAGAAACTTTGCCTAATCCCAGGGAGGTATATCTGCTTCAGCGCAAGCAATCAAAACCAGGTGAATCCCTTGGCAAGACCACAGGCTGGATACACCGGACCTCACTAAAGAACAAAAATGTGAACATGATAGGTGGTGTCACCTACCAGAAAATTGATGATCAAGGCTTGCACATTTCCAGAAATAGTAAAACTGAATTGCTGGAAGTGGATAATGTGGTAATATGTGCAGGCCAAAGAAGTAAAAACGACTTGTACGAACCGCTCAAAAACATGGGGGTAAATGTGCACCTTGTCGGAGGGGCTTATAAAGCAGCCGAACTGGATGCGAAAGAAGCCATCAACCAGGCAAGCAGGCTGGCAGCCACTTTATGATCAGATTAGCAGGGCCATATCTCGGATCAGAATCCTTCGCCTATCGAAGTTGATGATATTTTTTTCTTTGAGGTTGTTGAGCACTGTGGTCACTGTCTGGCGGGAGGTTCCCGTCAGGTTGGCCATATCTTTGTGGGTGAAATGGTTCTTGATCATGGTTTCAAACCCAACTTTTCGTCCCCTTTCCAAAGCAAGGTCCCTAAGAAAATCTATTATCCTGGTTCGCGCATCTTTATGTAGAAGTGCTTCTATACGCTTTTCTGTTTTCCGTATCCTTGACCCCAGGATGTGCAGCATCTGATTGGATAGCGATTGATTGTTTTTCATCGTTTCCAATACTTCTTCCTTGGCAAGGGAAAAAACCTTGGTGCCATCTTCCAGGGCAGTGGCATTGTCTATTCTGAGTAACTCGCCAGTTAGGGCCATTTCGCCAAAAAGATCATTCTCACCAAGAATGGCTTTAATTATGGTTTTGCCATTTTCACTCTTGGTGTCAATTTTCACACGCCCCTCGCTGATCATATAGATATAGTCTGAAGGGTCATTTACATTGTATATGGTTTCTTCTTTTTTAAAGACATGAACAGAATGCCTGGCCAGGTTCCATGGCGAATTCTCAGGAAACAAAGCATTCAATACCTGCTCTCCCTCAATGATGTAATCACTTTTCTGAATCGGACGGTCTAGTTGCATGGCACTTTATTTATCTGCTGGTACATATAACAACAAGATGGGGGAATAAATTCCCTTATCCGTTTGGGTTTTAATTATCCAAACCTGTCCAGGCTTCCATCAGGACAGCCTAAGCGAAATTAGCTTCTCCCTGAGAAGTCAGTACGATATATAATGTCACAAGTTTTACACCAGCCCATAGATCACCCAACTTTAACATTTAAGTGGTATTATATGCTTCACTTTGGCTATAATATTTTGACTGTTGGATGTACTTTTGTACGTCTATGACATATCTGTACATCAAAGCCCTCCATATCATTTTTGTTGTCACATGGTTTGCCGGCCTTTTTTATATGGTCAGGCTTTTTATCTATTCTGTAGAGGCTGGGGAAAAGCCCGAGCCAGACAAGGGCATTCTACAAAAGCAATTGCTGATGATGCAAACACGGCTTTGGTACATCATTGCCTGGCCTTCTGCTATTCTCACGTTGTTTTTAGGATCGTGGCTTATGTATGAGTTGAATGTCTGGCTCCAGCCCTGGATGCACCTCAAATTCCTTTTTGTTGTAGGCTTGTTCATCTATCATTTGGTCTGTGGCAGGATTCACCTAAAAATGAAACGGGGCATTTACAAATACTCTGCAATGCAACTTCGCATCTGGAATGAAGTAGCTACCCTGTTTTTGTTTTCGATAGTGTTTATAGTTGTTCTTAAAAACACTCTGAGTTGGGTATGGGGCCTACTGGGGTTAGTGGTGATCGGTGTATTGCTCATGGTTGGTATTAGGTTATATAAAAAATTAAGGAATGATAAATAAAACTTTGACCGGTCTTTTGTTGGGCTGGGTAGTATTGATATGCTTTGCTTGTAGTAGTAGCCAAAGCGAGGACAAACTGCCCATTTTGGGCCGGCAACAAATAGTTGAAAGGACGGAAGGCGCACAAACCCTCTACGACACCATCCCACACACCGTAGCTGATTTCAGCTTTGTGGACCAGGACAGTTCGATCATTACCAATGAGACTTTCGAAGGAAAAGTGTACGTTTCAGACTTTTTTTTCACCTCATGTCCTACAATATGCCCCTTGATGAAAAAGCAAATGCTGCGGGTATATGACAGGTTTCTAAACGACGACCGGGTAGGCATCTTATCGCACACTATCGACCCGTCTTATGACAATGTAGAAATATTGAAAAAATATTCTGAACGTCTGGGGGTGAAAAGTTCTAAATGGCATTTTGTTACAGGAAATGAGGACGACATTTTCACCATCGGGGAAAAGAGTTACATGGTTACAGCCGGGGCAGATGAGAGTGCACCCGGAGGGTACATACATAGCGGCGCATTTCTTTTGGTCGATACCAAAAAAAGGATAAGAGGGGTATATGACGGCACCATTGAGGAAGAAGTTGAGGTATTGATGAACGATATCGAGAGGCTATTGAAGGAGGGTGAAAATGAAAAGTAGAAAACTGCTCGCTTGTATTGTTCTATTGGGTTCGCTAGTATCGTGTAGCGGAAACAATGATGGCTCCAGGAATTCTCAGTTGTCATTTGGTCAAAAAATCAAACTCAAACAATACAAGGTACAAGGAGAATTGCTTTACGCCCAGCACTGTGGCAACTGCCACCAACCGGATGGCTCTGGCCTGGGAAAACTCATCCCACCGCTTACATCAATTGCCTCAGGCCAGGACAACCGCAACAAAACAATATGCACCATCAAATATGGGGTGGAAGGCCCGCTCGTTGTAGAAGGCACCCAATACGATGGCAAAATGCCCGCCAACCTGCAACTCACCAATCTGGAAATAGCGGAAATACTTACTTTTGTCGGCAACTCCTGGGACAATTCTATTGGAATAGTGCGATCCAGTGAGGTAGAAGAAAGCCTTGCCAATTGCCAGTAACTTATTTGTCCAGGTAGTATTCCCCCTCCTTGCGGGCCTCAAGCATATCGTCCCTCACTTTTTCAATCATTCGTTTCTGCTCTTTCAGGTACTTCATCACTTCCCCATGGGGGGTTCCTTCTTCTACGTGTTCGAATTGCCGCATCCACTCCATCATCGATTCATTGGCCTTCTTTAGCTTTTCCACTATTTCTTCCAATCGCTTTCGTTGAGAAGTATCCTGATAGGTTGAGTCGGCACCCAAAGAATCAATTTGAACCTGAATCGACTTGGACATGCTCCTGAGAGTGCCCATTTCCGGCATCACTTCATCATGGATGTCCATCACTTCTTTAAAAAGTCCATCCTCCAATTTCTTTTTCTGGTTGCAGGCCGTCAATGCTATGCCTATTGCCACTAAGGCATAAATCATACGAATCATTTTCATAATATTTGTTCCCTCTGCAAGTTAAAAAATATGTCCCAACCTCGAAGCATTGTAAATCAATGAGATTTTTCCAATACACTATATTGATAAATCAATAAATTCAATTTACTGCTATAATTATTGAAAGATAAAATTTACATGCACCAGATTTTTTTGTAGATTTATTATCAACCAAAAATGAAATAAATAATTACACTTTAGCTATGGTGACCACTTTATTAATTTGTTCCCTTATAGTTTTGGGAATTTGCTACTATCGTTACAAAGCACATATGAGCAAGCATCAAGAAGAAAACTCCTGAGTTTTCTTCTTCCAAAAGGTAAATATTAGACCTCTGTGATTGGATCAAAATCAATGAGGAAAGCTGTATCCAAATTTCTGTAATCAACCACCCCATCTCCTTTTACCCTTGTACTTACCGGCCTTATTTCATTGATCAAATACATCCTGGCCGACATAAAATCACCATTTCACCCATGCCAGCGCTTTTGTTTTGCACTATTCGAATAAAGTTGTGAGTATATCGCCCATACATAAATAAAAAATATTGCAATTTTTATATGATTTTATATAAATTGAGGTTGATATTTATAAATCCAATGGTGATAACTTGTATTTTTGCGGTAGAATTTGGTACTTAAACAAGTATTTGACTAAATAAACAACATGCACATTTTAGATGTTATAGCCTTGTTCATCTTATTGGCAGGCGTTTTTATCTACATTAACACTTACTACCTAAAACTCCCCTCTTCTGTAGGATTGATGATCTTGTCCCTGGGGCTTTCTGTTGCCTTGTTCGTACTGGAGGTATTGATCCCCGAATTCAAATCAGGTACCGAAAGGGTTTTGGCCAATTATGAATATCATGATGTGCTTTTCCAGATTGTTCTGAATTTCATGCTGTTTGCCGGGGCACTTCAAATCGACTTTAGAAAACTCAAAGAAGAAAAAACCCCGGTTTTGATACTGGCCATTTGTGGGGTATTTATATCTACCGTGCTGATCGGTTTTGGGGTTTATTACCTGCTCGGCTGGCTGGGTATCGAAATGGACATCTTGTATTGCCTCATGTTTGGCGCTTTGATTTCCCCTACCGATCCAATAGCCGTTACCTCAACTATAAGGAAATTCCGGCTGTCGGAAAACCTTGAAACGAGGATTTCCGGAGAATCATTGATCAATGACGGGGTAGCTGTGGTAGTAGCCCTTACCATCCTGGATCTTGCGCATGCAGGTGAAACCCATACCCTCAACATCTTTGATATTGTATGGATATTTGGCACGGACATCATGGGTGGCGTTATTATGGGCTTGTTCCTTGGCTACACCGGTTACAGGGTTTTGCTCTACATAGATAACGATGAAGTGGAAGTGGAAATATTAATGACACTTGCTCTGGTTATGGCCGGTACACAGTTGGCTGAATTCATGCACGTATCATCCAAGCAAGCCGTGGTGATCATGGGGCTGATTCTTGGCAATGAAGGAAAAAGCTCGAAAGTTACTAGTGCCACAGGCGACTATGTATTTAAGTTTTGGAAACTCATGGAGGAATCCTTCAACGCAATGCTGTTTGTACTTATTGGGCTGGAAATGTTGATCATTCCATGGCGGACAGATTATTTTGCGGCTGGCTTCTTTGCTTTCAACATAGTTCTATTTTCAAGATGGGTAAGTGTATATGTTCCTATTAAAGGCATGAATACCTACCGCAGTTTTGAGAAAAATACGGTCTCTATACTGGTATGGGGAGGTCTTCGTGGGGGTATCCCAATTGCCCTGTCGCTTTCGCTACCGGAATTCCACGGCAAGGAAGTCATAGTGACCATGACTTATATAGTGGTAGTATGCTCAGTACTCTACCAGGGACTGACTGTTCCGAAACTATTGAAATCAACCTTTCCAAGAAGACACTAATTCCTGCTTTTAATCAGAATCGCACATCAATGTTGTTTGGTAAGCTGGACTTCTATGTTAAAAACACCTTAATAAAGAGAATGACGTCATTCCAGAATTTTTCTTTCCAAATTTTAAAGGGAAAGAAAAATATCTGGAATCTCTATTAGGAAAAGGTGAGATTCCCGATAAATATTGATCTTTTTGAAAGTTAGATCAATATTTTCGAGAATGACGAGCACAAATAATCTGGTTCAGTTTGGTAGCAATTCTCTTCCTGGCCGATAGCATTGCTTTTCACCAGTACTCTAATCCACTGAAAACCAATTTACATTTAAGTGTCCAACAGTTAGTCATTCCATAAATTCGCCTCTATATTTTTTCTTAAAACAAAATTTTTGAATCTTCGTGCAGTTTTCTTGTGTGAAAAATGTCGTTTATGAATAGATACGTTACAGCCATCGTCTTTCCCGTCATGCTTTTGCTTTTCATGAGTAACTGTGGCAGCTCCAATGAACGGCAGAAAAGTCCCAGAATAAGAAAATTGACAAAAGTGGAGTCTCCAAGAAATGGCTCGAAAATTCCTTTGGGCGAAATGGTTAATTTCAACGTATCCACCTCCCAGGATACAGTTCAGGTGGACTCTTTCAATGTCAAATTGGGTACCAGGGCAATATTCCATTCCAATGAAAAAACCGGCCCTATGGCAATTGATGCCCAAACCGGTGTACATAGCTTGTCCTACTCAGTGTTTCTGAGCAATGGCAAAATAGAAAGCCACAGTCAGCGGATTACCTTTCTATCGGATACAGCGCCTGCTAGATATACATATAGGAAAATCAATACCTACACACACGACCCTGATGCCTACACCCAGGGCCTGTACTTCAAAGATGGCTACCTTTATGAAAGTACCGGTCATAGAGGGGAATCTTCCCTAAGGAGAGTGGAAGTAGAATCAGGGAACGTCCTGCGAAAAATTGATATTGATGAGGAGTATTTTGGCGAAGGGATCACTGCCCTTGGAGATCAAATATTCATGCTCACCTGGGAATCCAGAAAAGGGTTTGTCTTTAATCAATCCGATTTCAAGGAAATCCGCCAGTTTAGCTATCCAACTGAAGGCTGGGGTATTACCAGCATGGGCGATACCCTGGTGATGAGCGATGGAACCGAAAAACTCTATTTTATCGATCCGGTATCATTTACAGAAATTGACCGGATACAGGTTTATGATCAAAACAAGGCCATAGAAGGTTTGAACGAACTGGAATATGTGAATGGGGACATCTATGCCAACATCTACCAAACCGAAACCATTGCCATAGTGGATCCCAAAACCGGGAAGCTCAAAGGCCTGATCGACCTGACAGGAATTTTCAACAAAGAAAATTATAGTAGAAGGCTCGATGTTCTGAACGGGATTGCTTACGATGCTTCTGGTGATAGAATATTTGTAACTGGTAAGTTCTGGCCTAAATTATATGAAATAGATTTAGTAACTTTCGAAAAACCAAGCATATAACCTAAAATGAGCTTAGACAACATGACCGACAAGGTGAAAAGCCTTGCCTCAGAAAAAGGTGGCGCTATAAATGCCAAAATAAAATTTCAATTTGAAGAAGGCCACATTTACCTTGATGATACAACCTCTCCCACCCTGGTGTCCAACGAAAACAATCCTGCCGATTGTACTGTAAAGGTTAGCCTGTCCAATTTTGAGAAGCTTATTAAAGGTGAAATGAACGCAATGGGTGCCTTTATGCTGGGCAAACTGAAAGTAGAAGGTGACATGTCTGTTGCCATGAAGCTTTCTTCCCTATTCTAACGTCAACTATTATGGAACAGCAAGAACTTGATCAACTCAGGTATCCGATTGGAAAGTTTAGTCGCCCCGAAAAGGTGACAACTGAAAATGTTGCAGCATATATTCAAAAGATTGAAGAACTACCAGACAAACTCATTCATACCGTGTTCGGCTGGATGGAGGAGCAACTGGATACTCCATACAGGCCCGAGGGTTGGACCGTAAGACAGGTAGTCCACCATCTGGCAGATAGCCACATGAACAGCTATATCCGTTTCAAATGGGCATTGACAGAGGACTCCCCTACCATAAAAGCTTATGACGAAAAATTGTGGGCTGAACAGCGAGACGCAAAAAAGGGGCCTATAGAAGTTTCCCTGAAGCTGCTCGAAGCACTCCATGCACGCTGGGCAAGTGTCTTGAAAAACCTGAATGATGCAGACCTTATGCGAACATTTACCCATCCGGAAACCGGAAAGCAAATATCCCTGGGCACCAACATTGCGCTCTATGCATGGCATTGCGAACATCACCTAACCCACATCACGAATTTAAAAAAACGTAAGGGCTGGTAAAATAAAGCCATGCACCGGCCTTGGATTGCTTTTTTTTATTAAACTAACAATTGTTAGTTTTGTCCTTACATGGATACAAGCGGTGCAAATATTACCAAAACAAGGAAGGATGTCATTATTCATGAAGCAGCCATGCTCATCAGGGAAAAAGGCTATGTGGCAGCCACCATGCGGGATATAGCCGCCAAAGTAGGGGTAGAAGCAGCCAGCCTGTACAACCACATCAAATCCAAGCAGCACATCCTTCATGAGATCTGCTTCAAACTGGCCGACAAATACACAGCCCAAATGGGCAGGATAGACGATTCCGGAGAATCTGCCATTGTAAAACTCAAACAATTGATCGAACTCCATATCGACATCAACACAAAATATTCAGCCCTGTCAACTGTAATGAATGATGAATGGCGGCACCTCAACGAACCTCACTTATCCAGGTTTTTGGAACTAAGAAATAGCTACGAACGAAAATTTCTCCGCATCATTTATGAAGGAAAAGAACAAGGTGAATTGAGGGATATCAACCCCAAGGTCACCATGTATTCCATTTTGGGCTCCATACGCTGGCTCCAAAACTGGTACACACCGGGCAAACAGCCGGGAATAGGCGAAATCAAACAAAATATAACAGACTTGCTCTTAAGTGGAATGGTTAACAAATAGATTATGGCCAGGTTTTATGATTTAAAAGTATTGGAAATCAAACAGGAAACTGCAGATTGTGTTTCCATAGAACTAGCCGTGCCCAACCATTTAAAGGAGGTTTTTGCATTTGTTCAGGGACAGCATTTGACCTTCAAAAAAAACATCAATGGCCAGGAAGTCAGAAGAAACTATTCAATCTGTACCGCTCCCTATGAGGACAGACTGAAGGTGGCTGTAAAAAAAGTGGAAAATGGACTGTTTTCAACTTTTGCCAACGAATCGCTAAAGCCAGGTGATGTGTTGGAAACTTTGCCACCAATGGGTCGTTTTTTCGTGCAAATAGACCCAACCATGCCTAAAAACTACCTTGCCTTTGTAAGTGGCAGTGGCATTACCCCCATCATTTCAAACATAAAAGCAACACTGGCAGGCGAACCACAAAGCAAATACACCCTGTTTTATGGAAATAAGGGAAGGAAGTCTGTCATATTTAAAGAAGAACTGGATGGCCTTAAAAACCGGTTTATGTCCCGGTTTTCATACTATCACATATTCAGTCGTGAGCATTTGGAAGCTGAATTTTTCAATGGGCATATTGACAAAAACAAGCTCATGCACTTCAACGGAAAATTGTTTGACTTGAATGCCACCGATGAAATTTTCCTCTGTGGCCCCCAACAGATGATGGTTGAACTCAAGAATGGACTTGATGAATTGGGTTTTGATCGAAAACATGTGCATACAGAACTGTTTACCACACCCGGATTAAACAATCTGGTGAAAAGCGATGTTTCAAAAAAACCAAAACCTAACGGGATAGACAGCCATGTTTCGGTGATCATTGATGGCAACAAATTCCAATTTGAAATTCATGGAAACGATACCATTTTGGATGCTGCCGGCAGGCAGGGAGCCGATTTGCCATTTGCCTGCAAAGGAGGTGTATGTTGTACCTGCAAAGCCAGGTTGATGGAGGGTGCTGTGAGAATGGATTCAAATTTTGGTCTGGAGCAGGATGAAATAGATGCCGGGTTTGTACTGACGTGCCAATCGCATCCCGAAACAGAAAATGTCGTGATAAGTTATGATGACCATTGAAACGACCTGATTTTAATGAACATAAAAAAAATAGCCATGAAAGACACCCAGGAATTGGAACGACTATTTCAAGAGAAAATAGATGCCGGCCAAAAGATTGAACCAAAAGATTGGATGCCTGATGCATATAGAAAGACCCTGGTCCGTCAGATGTCCCAACATGCACACTCGGAAATAGTAGGCATGCTGCCCGAAGGCAATTGGCTCACGCGCGCACCCTCCCTCAGGCGCAAAGTGGCAGCACTGGCCAAGGTGCAGGATGAAGCCGGCCATGGATTGTACTTGTACAGTGCCTGCGAAACCCTGGGCGTTGAACGGGACGACCTGATAGACGACCTCCATACCGGCAAGGCCAAATATTCCAGCATATTCAACTACCCCACCCTTACCTGGGCAGATATGGGCGCCATAGGCTGGCTGGTGGATGGAGCGGCCATCATGAACCAGGTGCCCTTGTGCCGATGTTCATACGGGCCGTATGCACGGGCCATGGTGAGGGTATGCAAGGAAGAAAGCTTTCATCAACGCCAGGGGTTTGAAATCATGCTTACCTTATGCCAGGGGACCCGCGAGCAAAAACGAATGGCCCAGGATGCACTCAACCGTTGGTGGTGGCCCTCTTTGATGATGTTTGGCCCCACGGATGACGAGTCGCCCAATTCTATGTTATCCATGAAATGGAAGATTAAAAGGTTTACCAATGATGAGTTAAGGCAAAAGTTTGTTGATGCATGTGTGCCCCAGGCAAAGTTGCTAGGCATAGAAATTCCGGATCCCAAACTGAAATGGAATGAAAAACGACAGCACTACGACTTTGGGGAAATCGACTGGCAGGAGTTTTTCGAAGTAATAAAAGGAAATGGCCCGTGCAACAGGGAACGGCTGGAAGCAAGGAAACAGGCATACGACAATGGAGCCTGGGTGAGGGAAGCGGCCATGGCCTACGCCAAAAAACACAGGGCTAACGGCTCTAAAATATCTAATGCTAATTAAAAACAACAAGATTGGTGCTGGCACCACGACTTGACCTTCACCTTTTAACCCAAATGATATGAAAAAGAAAAACTGGAAACTCTGGGAAGTATTCATCCGCAGCAACCAGGGGCTCAACCACAAACACGTGGGAAGCCTCCATGCAGCGGATGCCGCCATGGCCGTTGAAAACGCCAGGGACGTATATACCCGACGAAATGAGGGGGTGAGTATATGGGTGGTAGAATCCGATAAGATCACTGCCAGCGACCCGTCTGATCAGGAAGAGCTTTTCGAGCCGGCAAAAAACAAAGTCTATAGGCACCCTACGTTTTACGACCTACCAGACGAAGTTAAACATATGTAACCGTGACAAAAACGCAGCAATTACACAACTACACTTTGAGGCAGGGGGACAACTGCCTGATACTGGGGCAAAGGCTGGCAGAATGGTGTGGCCATGGGCCTGTACTTGAACAGGACATAGCCCTTACCAATATTTCACTCGATTTGATCGGACAGACCAGAAATTATTATCAATATGCCGCACAAATGAATGAAGAGGGAAAAAATGAGGACGACCTGGCCTTTTTACGGGATTCATTGGACTACTACAATTTACTATTGGTGGAGCAGCCAAATGGGGATTTTGCCCACACCATTACCAGGCAATATTTGTTCGATGTGTTCCATTTTCACTTTCTCTCCCAACTTTGTTCAAGCAAGGATGAACAACTCTCAGCGATTGCCCACAAATCGATCAAAGAAGTGGGTTATCATCGAAGGTGGAGTTCACAGTGGGTCCTTCGCCTGGGAGATGGGACCAACGAAAGCCATTCCAGAATGCAGGTAGCACTGGATTCATTATGGAAATATGCGTTCGAAGCATTGGAACCAGATGATCTTGACCTTCAAATGTCGGAAGCTGGTTTGGGGGTGGACCTTGACAAGATCAAAAAGGTATGCAGGCAAGAGGTGCTAGACCACCTGAAGAAAGCTACATTGCAAATTCCACAACATGGCTCGGGGCAGGTAGGTGGCAAAACAGGAAAGCACACTGAACATTTGGGGTATATACTGGCTGAAATGCAATACATGCAAAGAACATATCCTGGTGCCAAATGGTAGATAACATGAAAAAAACTACTGACGATACTGCCGAAATTCTAAGGCTACTACACCAGGTCAAAGACCCGGAAATACCGGTGCTGTCTGTTGTGGACATGGGGGTAGTGCGCCATATAGAAATCAGAGATGGGGAAATCTGGGTGACCATTACCCCTACTTATTCAGGATGCCCCGCCATGAATACTATTGCAAAAGACATTGAAGATTTTTTGTTGGGGCAGGGCTTTAGCCCGGTTACGATCAAAACTGTATTGTCGCCCACATGGACTACCGACTGGATCACCGAAAATGGCCGCAAGGCACTGAAGGATTATGGAATTGCCCCACCCTCGAAAGAGTCTTGGGATAAGAAAAATATCATGTTGGAGGAGGTAGTGGTGAAGTGCCCACGCTGTGAATCACAAAACACCCAAATGACGAGTGAGTTCGGTTCAACAGCCTGCAAGGCCCTTTATAAGTGCCTGGATTGCCTGGAGCCTTTCGATTATTTTAAATGTATTTAGCAAAATCAGTACTCAGAACAAAAGAGAATTTTTGATCTTCTAAACAAAGTGCAAATGAGTGAATGTATTATTTTCAATAAGAAAGAAAAAGTAGCGGTCATAAAGCTAAACCGCCCAACAGTTTTCAATTCTATCAACAAAGAAATGGCACTTCGTTTTCAGGAGTTGTTGGATCAGTGCAAAGAGGACAAGGAAATCCGTGCAGTGTATATTTCCGGAGAGGGCAAAGCCTTTTGTGCCGGCCAAGACCTGGCAGAAATAACCAAACCAGGAGCCAAAATAGAAAACATCGTGGGAGATCTTTACAACCCCATTATAGAGCGCATCAGAAACCTTGAAAAACCAGTGGTTTGTGCGGTCAACGGTGTAGCAGCAGGTGCAGGGGCCAATATTGCCCTTTCAGGGGATATCGTGGTGGCAACCGCTTCGGCATCATTCATCCAGGCCTTCAGCAAAATAGGGCTGATCCCGGATAGTGGTGGCACTTTCTTTCTTCCTAGATTGGTTGGCTTTCAAAAAGCCTCCGCCTTGATGATGCTGGGGGATAAAGTATCAGCGACAGATGCAGAAAAAATGGGAATGGTTTACAAGGTTTTTGAGGACGAAATTTTCCCTAATGCCTCCTTCGAACTGGCAAAAACACTGGCCAATATGCCCACCCGGGGTTTGGCACTCACCAAGGAGCTGCTCAATACAAACATGACCAACAACCTCACTACCCAGTTGGCAATGGAAGAAAAAATGCAGGCCAAGGCCGGCAAAACAAACGATTATAAAGAAGGGGTACAGGCATTCATTGAAAAAAGGAAACCAAATTTCACAGGTAGCTAACCGATGTTATGAAGAAAATAGGGATAATTGGAGCAGGTGCGATGGGACGTGGAATAGCTCAGGTTGCCGCCATGGCTGGCTGTAAGGTAACTGTACTGGACTCCAGCGAATCAGCCTGCCAGGAAGCCCAACAGTCTTTGGGTAAAATTATGGCCAGATTGGTTGAAAAAAACAAAATATCTGCCGATGAGGCAAAAGAATTCCAATCGTCCATCGACTATACTTCCAGGCTTCAACAAATCTCTGCCTCGGAGTTGATCATTGAAGCTGTGGTAGAAAATCTGGAGGTAAAAAAAACCCTCTTTGCCAATCTGGAGGATGTGGTTTCAGATAGTTGTGTGTTGGCCACCAATACCTCTTCCCTGTCTGTGACCTCACTGGCAGCAGCCTGCCGGCACCCATCCCGTGTGCTGGGGTTGCATTTTTTCAACCCGGCACCTTTGATGCCCCTGGTAGAGGTGGTATCTGCGCTACAAACCGATGAGGAAATAAAAAAAAAGTGTACACAGGAAATGCAAGACTGGGGCAAGGTTCCTGTATCAGTAAAAGACACTCCCGGCTTCATCGTCAATAGAGTGGCAAGGCCTTATTACGGGGAAGCACTAAGGATTTACGATGAAGGGTTTGGTGGACTGCCCAGAACAGTCGAAGCTTTTGCCACAATTGATTGGGCCATGACCGAAATCGGTAAGTTCAGAATGGGGCCATTCGAACTGATGGATTTCATCGGTAATGACATCAACTATACCGTTACCCGATCAGTTTACGAATCTTTTTTTTACGATCCCCGGTACAAGCCATCATTTACACAAAAGGCCATTTTTGATGCGGGGTATTTTGGCAGGAAATCTGGTATGGGATATTACAATTACTCAGACCATCAGGCAAAACCAAAGCCAATGGAAGATTCCGTTTTGGGACAAAAAATTGTTGACAGGATTGTGGCCATGTTGATCCATGAAGCCGCAGATGCCCATTTTTGGGGTATAGCTTCCGAGGAAGACATTGACCTGGCCATGACCAAAGGAGTAAACTACCCAAAAGGACTTTTGGCCTGGGCAGATGAAATCGGCATCCCGGAATGTGTACAGCGCATGGATTTGCTATACGAAGAATACCGGGAAGACCGCTACAGGTGCAGTCCGCTTTTAAGAAAAATGGCCCAGGACAGGAGGAAGTTTTATTGATCTGGAAAACTTATATTTACCTTGGTATTTTCTAAAAAACTACTCTCACAAAGGCAAAATGACCACCTCTGTTATCAGAATATTCCCAATCTATTTGCTTCTGGCAACTTTAATTTCCTGTACTAAGAAAAATCAAACCATCACATTTTCGGCCATCGGTGACGTGCCCTACTCGGAAGAAGTCGCCCAACAATTGGAACAGAATATTCAGGAACACAACAAAACATCAGAGTCGTTATTTGTGGTTCATTTAGGAGATATAAAACCCGGAAGCAAGCCCTGCGATGAAGCAGTATATAAAAGGGTTTCAGGGATATTGAAGGAATTTTCCAAACCTGTGTACATCATTCCAGGCGACAATGAATACAACGACTGTGACGATCCTGTGGAAGCTTTTGGTTTTTGGAAAAAGTATTTTTTACATTTTCATGAGAGGTGGAACCCAAAATGGCCAACCAGCTATCAGGCGGGTCAGGGAGAAAATTTCACATGGGTTCAAAATGATGTATTGTTTGTAGGGCTAAACATCGTAGGGGGAAGGGTGCACGATCCCGATGAATGGAACCAACGGCTAGCGTCGAATGCGGAATGGCTGGGCCAACATGTAGATGAAAATAGCCCGAAGGCCGTGGTGATTTTCGGCCATGCCAATATGAACAACCATCCCGAAAAATTCGAAGTATTTGTTGATGAGTTTCTTAGTCTGGCCAATAGATACAAGAAGCCCATATTGTACCTACAGGGCGATGGCCATGTCTGGATAGATGACCGGCCCTGGAAGGAGCAAAACATCAGAAGGATACAGGTAGATGCTGGTGCCAACATTCTCAAGGTAATTATTGATGCCAATTTAGATGATCCTTTTGTTTTTAACAGGACACCCTAAGCTAAAGAATAAACCTGATGGACTCTCCAAAGCAAATTGTAGAAACCATGATGTCGAAAGATGCCTTCAGCCAATGGCTGGGGGTCAAAGTACTTCATGTAGAGAAGGGCCAATGCACGCTATCCATGACCATAAGAAAAGACATGGTCAATGGATTTGGAATTGCACATGGTGGTATAGCCTATTCTTTGGCTGATAGTGCCCTGGCATTTGCCTCGAACAGCCATGGCAGGAAATCCCTGTCTATAGAAACATCTATTTCACATACCGTACCCCTGAAGACTGACGATGAGGTGTTGGCAGTCGCGGATGAAGACAGCCTTACCAATAAAATTGGAATTTACCGGGTAGTAGTTTCCAAAGTTGATGGGCCGGTTGTAGCGCTTTTCAAAGGGACGGTGTACCGTACCCGGGATGAATGGTAAGCCTTGGGCTTATAAGGCTACAAAATTTCCAGAATAGAGATTTCCTTTCCGTTGAATGTTACCTTTTTTCCTGACTTTTTATCAAGCAACAACTGCCCCAGGGGAGACAGGGGTGAGATCACAAAAAATATTTTGCCATCCAGATCGATCTTTCCCAGGGCAACAGCAATGAAAAACTTCCCATTCGTAGTGTTCACGATCGATCCCGACTGCACCGTCCTGAATGGGGTAGAAATTTGGATGCCGCTCAATATATTTTTTAAATGAACAGCTTCAGACAACTGCTTGGCATACATATCCCGTTCAATTTGGCTCATGGCACGCGCTGTATCATGCTTGTCGCCAGCGGTGCTTTTCTCCTCGGCATTGGCCGATTCCTGGGCCTCCTTCATGGCACGCTCGGCCAAAGCGATTTTTTGGCCAACCAATTCCATACATTTGTTATAGACTTGTTCTTTGATTGACATTTCAGGTTCGAATTACGATATTTAATGTTTACAAAGTTGATCAAAACACTGGTGAAAAAATCAAAAATTAAAACATTTATCTTATGGGCAAAGTGAATCCACAAGCCGGGGAATTAATCAATACTTATATCTCAAAATCCTCTGAGTTTGCAAAGCCCATCCTAGAAGAACTGAGAAGAATGATCAACAGCTGCGATGACAGAATAGTGGAAGACTGGAAGTGGGGTGCCCCAAACTTTGCTTTTAAAGGGGTGTTCTGCTGGACGGCCGCATTCCAGGAACATGTTGGTGTCAATTTTTATAAGGGGGCTTTGATCAAAGACCGCTTCAACCTGCTGGAGCACGAGGGAGCTGCAGAAAAGTCGAACCGCATACTCAAAATAAGGGCTCTAGGGGAAATCAACGAAAATGCCATGCGTGACTATGTTCAACAATGTGTCCATTTCAATGAAAAAGAAATGAACCCCATTATTCCAAAAAAAGAAACCTCCATACCAAGCTCACTATTACAGGCACTCAAAAGCAATAAAAAAGCGTTCGAAAATTTCGATAAATTCCCAAACTCCTACAAAAAAGAATATGCCGAGTGGATAAACAATGCCAAACAGGAAACTACCCGCGACAGAAGGATAAACCAGGCGCTCGAATGGATTGAGGAGGGCAAGGATAAAAATTGGAAATACAAATAGAACCACATATCCATGATCTATGAATTTCAAGGTTTTAAACCCATAATATCGCCTTCTGCCTTTGTGCATCCAATGGCTACCATAACAGGCAATGTCATTATAGGTAAGGACGTATATATCGGGCCAGGTGCAGCGGTACGTGGCGACTGGGGCAAAATCATAATAGAAGACGGCTGCAATGTACAGGAAAACTGTACCATACACATGTTTCCCGGCACCACCGTAACCTTGCACAAGAATGCACATATTGGACATGGTGCTGTGGTGCATGGCGCTACCATTGGCTACAATTCGCTCATAGGTATGAATGCCGTAATTATGGACCAGGCCATTATTGGCAAGGAATGCATCATAGGGGCACTGGCATTTGTAAAAGCAGAAGAGCAAATCCCGGACAGAAGCCTGGTAGCAGGCAACCCCGCGAGGATTATAAAGGAAGTATCGGATGACATGATCCGATGGAAAACCCAGGGTACAGAACTTTATCAAAAACTCCCAAAACAATGCCTGGATACTTTAAAGGAATGTGAGCCGTTAGAGGAAGAAGAAGCTGACCGCCCAAAGCAAATGCCTATATTTGAAACATGGAAAAAAACAACCAAAAAGCAGTAGCATGATTCGTGACAGCAGGAGTTGGTTTATTATAATGCTCACAGGGGCTATGGTTTGGAGCGGATGCAAAGCAACCAACATCAGTGCTACAGACAAAGCCCTTATTCCAGTAAGCAATGTCGAAATCCGACAGCTACAGCACGACCTGCTCACTTACAAATACATCTACAGCAATATCTGGCCATACAACATCGATGACCTGATGGACTACCACCGCAAGGCAGGCAGGACTGACGTTTCGTATTCTAATTTTCAGGAACTGTCCTGGAAACAAGACCATGATTCACTCAAAGTGAGCTATACCTACCACTATCCAACACAGGTGGATTCCGGTTTTGACAAGGTAAAAGGGGGCATAACCCTCTACACCACTTCGGACACCACGGCTTACATATCCCATGACCTGAGCCGCGTGAAGAAAAGAAAGCCTTCGAAGTAGTCGATCGCCCTTGACATAACATTCCTGAAACCATTACATTTGCCCTCAAGAATTGACCACCAAAAAACTATGAAGAAAAGCACAAGGTTGTCCATCATATTGATCGTATTGATCGCAATGTCCGTCTTTATCAGTTTTTTGGGCAAAAGGGATACTCCATCCACCTCATTTGATGCCGACATGTTTGCTGTTGAGGATACTACCGCCATAGCCTCAGTGCGTGTATCAGCACCCGGGCACGAGGTAGAATTGAAAAGAAATGAAAACGGCTGGAGCCTGAACGACGAGTACAAGGCTGACCCAAATATGGTGCAGGTGCTCCGGTCTATCCTGTCACAGGTGAAGGTACAACGCCCGGTTGCCAGGCTCAACCGCGACGAGATAGTCAGCACGCTGGAACAAACCGGATACAAAGTATCGGTATCCTTTCAGGATGGATCCGTTTCGGAGTTTATCGCAGGTGGTGATAATTCTAAAAAAATGGCCTTTTATCTAAGGGACAATGATGCCTATGTGGTGCAGATACCCGGGTACAACCATTACCTCTCGGGCATATTCGAACTCACCCCAAACCAATGGCGCGACAGGTTGCTTTTTTCCAGCACATGGAGGTCGCTGAAGTCGCTGAAACTCGACTATGCCAATCAGCAAGAAACACTGAACATCTATTTCGACAAAAAATTCCTGACCGTAGAAAATGTCGCAAAACTTGACACCACGGCGTTGATGGACTATTTGGGGCAATACCAGTATTTTCAGGTCAATGATTACCTGGAAAAGGGCAAGTACCCGAAGTACGATGACCTTGCGCGTCAATCTCCCCTGGCCCACCTGTCGATTCGTGATATTGACCAGAACAGGGATGCCGACCTCAACATTTATCCTCTAATGGATGGGGAAGCTTTCTACCTGATCACCGACAGCAAAGGTGAAATGATGGTAATTGACAGCAGTAGAATGGACAAGCTTTTATCCAAAAAAGACCAATTCATATCAGAATAGCCATTGTCTTTTCGCTAAAACATCATTATTTTGCGCAATGATATTTTTGGGGCATTTTGTCTGCATATATCATTATCCTGGATTAGGTCATCAGCCCGCTAGTGACCCTCCTTTCATCTAATAATTTTAATTAAAATAATTCGGCAGAATGAAATTCATAGTTTCTTCATCTTATCTCAAAAAAGAACTTGCGGCCATCAATGGGGTAATCACTACCAATCCCGTTGTTCCTATACTGGAAAACTTTTTGTTTGAAATCAACGATGGCACCCTGACAGTGACCGCATCGGATTTGCAAACATCCATGGTAACCGAACTGGAAGTGGAGGCCAAAGAAAACGGCAGTATTGCTGTTCCATCCAAAATATTGATGGAAACCCTGACCAACCTGCCAGAGCAGCCTGTAACCTTCAGCATTGATGAAGAAACCTATAGTATAGAAATCAATTCTGATAACGGACGATACAAATTGTCGGGGGAAAATGCTACGGACTTTCCCAAAGTGCCAACCGTTTCTGATGGCAACTCCATAAACATATCTTCCGATATACTGGCCAACGCCATTAACAATACCATCCTTGCTACCAGCAACGATGAATTGAGGCCTGCCATGACCGGGGTATATATGAACCTGACCGATACCAACACTACTTTTGTGGCCACAGACGGGCACAGGCTTATTCGATACAGAAGGGTAGATATAGCATCAGACAGTGACAACTCCATGATTGTTCCGAGAAAAGCCCTTACCCTTTTGAAATCTACCTTGCCCGCTGAAAACACCAATGTAAATGTAGAATTCAACGTATCCAATGCATTTTTCAAGTTTGGGAATATTTTTATGGTTTGTCGGCTGATAGATGAGCGCTATCCTGACTATGAAAACGTGATTCCTGCCGGAAACGAGAACGACATGACCATCGATAGGGCAGAACTGCTGGGATCGTTGAAAAGGATTGCTATTTACGCCAACAAGACCACCCACCAGGTGCGCTTGAAAATTACCGGCAGTGAATTGATGGTATCCTCTGAAGACCTTGATTTCTCCAATGAGGCCAACGAAAGGTTGTCATGCGATCATGACGGTGAAGACATTGAAATTGGGTTCAACGGAAAGTTCCTGATAGAACTGTTGGGAAATGTCCACTCCAAAGAGGTGACCATGAAGTTTTCCGAAGCGAACAAAGCCGGTTTGATTGTGCCTGTGGCGCAGGATGAAAACGAAGACCTGTTGATGCTGGTAATGCCGGTGATGCTGAGTAATTATACTGTATAAACTGCCCAGGCTTAAAGACTTTTTTCGTTGTTTGCGATTCGCTATGGGCTTTTGGCTGAAGTTAAAAGCTGATTCCCAATAAAAGCCGTTTCCTGCTCATCGCAGAACAATCTTTTTTTGTTGTCTGGGAGTTTCTAAAAATACGAGTCCATGAGACACAAGGCGATGGGTCAAACACCCGTCGCTTTTTTATTCTCCCACCAGGCTTGTATTTACATCAATCTCACTTTGCAGTGTTTTGTGCACGGGACACTTATTGGCTATGTCCATAAGCCTTTCCCGCTGTTTGGCATCCAGGTTGCCCGAGAGGGTAATCTCCCGTTCGATCCTGTCTATCTTGGATGTCGAACTTTCACAAGTATCGCAATCCTCTGCATATACTTTTGAGTGGCTAAGTGCTACAAACACTTCCTTCAAATCCCACTTTTTTCTGGAGGCATACATTTTTATGGTCATGGCAGTGCAAGCACCCAGGCTTGAAAGCAGCAAGTCGTAGGGGGTAGGCCCGAGATCATTGCCCCCAACACTTTCTGGTTCGTCAGCAGTGAGGTCGTGTTTACCGGCTTTTATTTTGGTGGTATAACCGTTAGCGCCTATACGCACGGACACCTGGTTTTGGGGTTGGGCTGTCATGGAAGAGTATTTTGTTTTACTTGTATATCAACTTCAAGGTAATAATTCAGTATTGAATATCAGATAAAATTATTTTTATCTTTAACAATCGACCACCTTCCATCTGTGGAAAGTAGCCGACTGTCTCGTTGTATTTATGCTGTAGCCGCCTCCAATTGCGGAGCAGCCGGAAAATCCACCGGTATCTGTGTAGATCCATGGATGAAATTGCTGATGGTCTTGTCGCCGATCACTACCAAAGTATCTATGAAATTTTCTTTGGTGTACCCAGCTGCGAATAAATTGTCAACAGCGCCTGAATCTGGTTTTCCCCTGTTGATGGTGATGTTTTTCACAAATTTCACCAATGCATCATACTTGCTGTCGAAGCTGGCTTGTCCTGACCTTAATTCCAAAATCTGATCATCTGTAAACCCGTTCATTTTGCCTATAGCAGTGTGTGCCGCCAGGCAATATTCACATCCGTTTACCTGGCTTACTGCCAAATTGATTACTTCTTTTTCTTTTGCTGATAGAGATGTTTTCCTACCGGAAAAGTTGAGGTAATCTCCTAATGCCGTATCGGATAAAGCATAAGTCGCATAAAGGTTAGGGACAAAGCCCACTTGTTTTTCGAGTTTGTCAAAGATTTCCTGATTTTGACTGGAAACTTCTTGTCGGGTTGGAACTTCAAATTTTGCCATTTTTAGTATCATTTAAGTTTTGAAAAAATATTTAAACTATCTGATACTATTAACCCCAAAAAAGGGCTTGCGTTAATGGCCAAATGTCCCGAAGGTTTGTTGATTCTTCCTTTTATCAATGAATTGCCTCGAATTGCCCTGAATGTTTGAATTTAGCCTATCCGAACTTTATGTGTAGCTTATGGTTAGAAATAATTATGATCAATTTTGAAGCTCATACACCCTCACGTAATCCACGATCACCTTTTGTGACATGCATTTTTCATCCATTCCTTTTGCGCCACCCCAGCCTCCTCCCATGGCAAGGTTCAATATTATATTTTGTGGCTTGTCGAATGGCCATTCCATGTCATTTCCGTGTTTGTTGTAAACATAATAGTATTCTCCATCTACCAATCCTTTAATCTCCTTTGGCGACCATTCTACTGAATAAATGTGATACTCGGTTGACATATTATCTACTGGTTTTGAACCGCTAATTTGGTTATTTCTTTTGAAGTAATATGCGGGGGTATGAACTGTGGCATGAACCAATCCATTGCCAGTAGTGTTGTCCATTTCGTATCCCACACTTTCCATAATATCTATTTCCCCACAATAAGGCCAGGACAACTCATCGACATATTCATCGCCCAAAGTCCATCCTGCGGCCCAATTGCCTTTTTTAGCAGGAACCTTGGCCCTCAATTCAATTTTACCATACAAAAAACTTACTTTTCCCCTGGTGGTCAATCTCGCAGAAGTCCATTTTTCGCCTAAGTCTCCCTTCCTGGCTTCAATGATCAAATTGCCGTTTTCGATTCTCGCGTTTTCAATACGGTTTTTAGTATAATATTGCAATTCGTTGTTGCCCCAACCCCAGTTCCCTATGTCAAAAGTCCATCTGGATGTATCTATTTCAGCAGTTTCGAATTCGTCGGCCCATACTTGCACCCAGTGGTTGCCCTCTGTACTTTGGGTAAACTTTGTCGGCGAGTACCGGTGTGTTGCCAACAAGGTAAACGTCACTTTATCAACATAGGCCTTTTGACCATCAAAATGCAACTTCATTGGGTGGATACCTACATTTAAAGGACTACCATCAACACCTACAGACTTGACATTTTGTACACTGTTCGAGCTTGGGGCTTCAATTTTACCTGTTATATCATACACTCTATCGTCGGTATTTTCATAATAATCCTCCACCCAAAAAGACATGGTTTGACCTGATGGCGTTGAATAATCTATCGAGACCTGATACCTGCCTGCTATTGGTATTTCAACATCAAAAGCAAGCCAACCTCCCATCCCCAATTCGATTGTCGTAGTTTTATTATCGATCATCTGCACGTTAAATTCATTGCTCGAATCAATGAAGCTTTCCGCTTCTACTACCACTTGTTTACCTGGGCTTGAAACTATGGCTAATTCCTCTCTGTGCGAACCATTGATGCAAGCCAAAAGGAGCATAAAGGGTGAAAATAATATAACAAATGAGATTTTAAAATTCATAGATTCGTGATTTCAGCAGTCAACCTATTTCCGGTCAATACTTTAACAGTTTTTTAATTACTGCATGCTTTCCAGCAAATACTTTGACAAAAAAGACGCCCGGGGCAAGCCCTGAAATGTCGAACTTCATTTCGTTGGAAACAACACCTTGTGACATCAAATGCTGTCCAACCTGATTATAAATTTCCATTTTGATGTTGCCGGCTGATCCAAATGAATTGTCGAGATGAATGTTGAGAAAATTGTCAGATGGGTTTGGAAATAATTTAATGGCGCCTTCAAATTCATATTGGGAAAACCCAGCCACAACTACAGGTTCAGGAGTGACCACATTGCTATATTCCGAATCCCCAGCGTCATTATATGCTAATATTTTATAGTAATATTTAGTATTGTCTCCTACTGACTGATCCTGATAATCGGTTACATCTGGATTTATACTACCTTCAACTATTGTATAATCTGAGGCTTCTTTCAAGCTTCTATACAGGGCAAAACCTTTCTCATTGTCAGAGTTATCCTGCCAGTTGAGTTCTACAGTTGCATTTTTCAATACTGCTTTCAAATGAGATGGCCTATTAAGATTTGAAGGTGGTGTATCAGACTGGCTAATTGTGATGGCATCCAACCAAATAGAGTCTTTGGCAATTACTCCGAAAGCTCCGTAGTTGATAAAAAGTTTAAGTCCAGCTATTTTATGTGAATTCACTTCACTTGAATTAGTGGATGAAGCCCAATTACCGTGAAAATCAAAGCTGTAGGTGAAATATTCCCCATCATCAATAAGTGGCTCAAGTTTGAAAACAGGACTGGCTGTGGTAGATACCCCATCATCGTCAAAAAGGTCAGCTCTGACCACTACTGATTGACTTAAGTTGTATGTTTTTAGTTTGACATGCAGTTGGGAATATTCTGTCATATTTATAATACCGGGGAAATTAAATATCGTAAAAGGCAAGACCGAAGGATCATTTACTTCATAGTCTATCTTCATCTCATTATTTGCCTCACTTAAGGTGAAAATATTGGGTAAAGAGGCTCCTTCCCACCTATCGGAATTGTCATCGCTAAAGTCATCCAAAACATAAAAGGAACCTGTAGGGGTTACTTGTACTTGCACATTAAACGAAGCATCGAATGTCTGGCAATTCGCTTCAACAGCAACTTGAATTTCGCCATCCGTTTGATTCCAATCTAAAACAATTTCGTTGGTTCCCTGACCAGTCACAACCTGCACACCTTCAGGTACTATCCAGTTATAAGTAGCTCCAGTAATAAATGGTGCGCTGAATGTGACCTTTGATTGGTTAGGCTCTAGCACCTTTTCTCCTGAAATAGTTATATTGTCGATATCCTGATAGACACGGACGTAATCAACCTCCATTCTCGCAAAATCAAGGCCTGGATCAATCTCTCCACCAAATGTCCCTCCCATTGCGATATTCATGATAATAAAAAACTGCCCGGTGAATGGCCAGTTGGCATCATTCTTTGGGTTAGGCGAATAAGTATAATAATTGACCCCATCTATTGAAAATACGATTTTATCTGCATCCCAATCTGCGGCATAGGTATGAAACTGGGTGTTGTATGTGTTAACGATCTTAGTACTGGTGTTGACTGTTGCCCCAAAACTGGAAGGTGAGTGTAACGAACCATGGATTTTTCCTGGCTCTCTACCGACATGTTCCATTACATCGATCTCCCCACACTCCGGCCAGCCCACCGTTGTTATATTTTCACCCAGCATCCACAGTGCAGGCCATGTCCCCGTACCACTTGGCAATTTGGCCCTAAATTCTATCCTTCCGAATTCAAAGTTCTTGCGTCCCTGCGTTTTTATTCTGGAAGATGTCCAGACACCATTTTTTTTATGGGCCTCAATCACCAAAATCCCATTTTCAATACGGACATTTTCGGTGTTATTTGTGTAAGACTGGGATTCGTTGTTTCCCCATCCATTCTGCCCAGTTCCTATATCATACACCCAGTTTTCCGGATTGGGAGCTACTCCATTTTCAAATTCATCAGACCATACCAGGGCTTCACAGTTTTGTGCTTCGGCACATGTTGCACCGAACCAAAAAATGATGTTAAACATCACTACCGACAATTTTTCAGCACCTGATATTACATTCATATTCCCGTTTTTTGATATACCCTAACGTAATCCACTTGCATTTTTACCGGTAACAAAGAATCATCTACACCCTTTGCCGCTCCCCAATTGCCTCCAAAAGCAATATTTAATATGAGGTAAAACCTTTGGTCAAATGGCCAAGCCATGAAACCTTTATCTTCGTTGGGAAAAGTGAAATAATTCACATCATCCACGAATACCTTGTACTGTTTTTCGTCCCATTCCAGGGCATAAAGGTGAAATTCGTCTGATGAATTACCAACGTATTGCCTGCCTTCCTTTTGAGTACCAATGGTGAAATAGTAGCTTCCTGTATGGGCAGCAGCTACCACAGTATCGGGATCAAAGCCGACATTTTCCATGATATCTATTTCGCCACTTTTCGGCCACTTTCCATATATTGAACTGTCAACCGGCATCATCCAGATGGCGGACCAGGCACCCCTGACCGGATCAGGAAGCTTAGCCCTGATTTCAAACCGGCCATATTTCCACTCCCCTTTTCCTTTGGTTACTAGGCGAGCCGAAGTATAATTCCTGTTTCCCGTTTTTTCCTTATGTACTTCTATATGAAGGAGTCCATTTTCTACGCGGGCATTTTGTAGTCTCTTTTGAGTATAATACTGCATTTCATTGTTGCCCCAGCCACACAAATCAGGACAAGCGTCCCCCACATCATACCCCCACTTAGAAGCGTCTGGCAAGCCAGAATAATCAAACTCATCGGACCATACCAATTCATAGTCATTGGCCACCTGGCAGGTGGCTTTCAGCAAAGGAATTGAGAAGCAAAAAAAAGCTATAACAAATCTCATAGTACTCTTCATGAAATTAGGCTGTCCCATGTGCAACCACGTGGGACAGCATTTAACATTTGGCTCTCTATTGTAGCACTATATCATCAAAGTGGAAAACTTCTGTGTTGTCAGTTGTCCCAAAATTGAAGAACACAACGATTCGGTCATACGTCCCTGAAGCTGCCCCTGAAAAGTCAAAACTCAATTCTTCCCATTCGTCCGTTTTGGTACTGTTCACATCTACTTCAATATTCACATTGCTATCGGCAGTTGATTCTATTTTGAACTTTATTACGCCAGTAGCTGGCCCCCTTACTTTCATTTTAAAAGTAGAGCTTGAAGAGAAATCGATAGGTCCTGCCAAATCAGTGGACATACCAGCCCAGGATTCATGGCCATGCACCGATTCCCCCACCTTGGCACTCATATTGATGCCTGACGCATCAGGGTTGTCTACGTAGTTGTAAACATTGCCTCCGAAGGGTGCAAAACCTGGATCCGAAGCTTCAAAATCTATACTTACCGAGGCAAGAGGTGGCGCTGTTTGACGG
The DNA here is from genome assembly GCA_040222275.1 of Cyclobacteriaceae bacterium. Classification (GTDB taxonomy): domain Bacteria; phylum Bacteroidota; class Bacteroidia; order Cytophagales; family Cyclobacteriaceae; genus CAXBNB01. The sequence goes on along the minus strand of JAVKDJ010000025.1, from coordinate 47,421 downwards.
ATATCGTCAAAATAGAATGTGCCGCCATTGTTATTGTCAAAATCAAGGAACATGGCTATTTTGTCGTAAGTATCAGATGCAGCTCCGCTGAAGTCGAAGGTCAAGACTTCCCATTGGTTGGTAGTAGCCACATCCACAAAAACCTCCACCGGAGTGGCCGACCCATCTTGTGATTCTAGTTTAAATAGTGCCCTTCCAGCTACCGGCGACCAAACTTTGTACTCAATCAGGGTATTCGTGGAAAAATCCAGTTTAGCATCAAGCTTGGTTTCTATTCCTGCCCAGTTACCATCAAAACCTTTGATGTACTGGCCTACCTTAGCGCTTGTATTTGCCCCTGATGCATCAGGGTTTTCTATTACTTCATAAGTAGAACCACCAAATCCATTGAAAGGAGGGACTTCCGTTTCGAAATCAACAGGAAATTTGGTTGTCGATGGACCTGGAGGCGGAGGTGGTACGTATCCTTTTCTGATTAATCTATGGTACCACGCAAAATCGGTATTTACCTCATCCCTGAACCTAATGAACATCTCATCTTCAGTAATGGAAAGGATTTGGTAGGTATTAACGCCCGTAGCATATCCTATAAAACCGTTATTGTTGAAACTAATGAATTGATTACCATCACTTTCTGATAGAGAATAATTGATAATCTCTGCTGCAGTAAAAGGAGCTATATAGTCACCAACGGGCGACTCTTCAGACCCTGGAAAATTACCAGCCTGGCCTCCATTTAAATAAACATCTCCATTGGTTTCTTGTACAAACCGGGATTCGTTCAAAAAGAAAGTATATTCATCGTTGTACAAACCTCCACCAGTTTTTTCATTAGCTCCAGCCTTGTACCAATCTGGTGTAAAAGTTGCCCCCCCTACTCCTGCTGTTCCAGGTCCTAAGCCAAAATGTCCGGATCGATCGGCATCTATCACCCAGGTTTTTCCTTCGAGCGCATCGCATCCACCAGTCAATAGTTGAAGGATTTCCACATTGCATATTTCAGGATCTGTAGTGGCAATTGACACTTGTTGTGTAGAAGTAACAGAACCTCCTTTGGTGAAAACTGTTACAGTCACGGTGTAGTTTCCTTTGAAGGGATAATAGGCCGTTACCACATCTCCTTCAGCAGATGAGCCGTTACCAAAGTCCCATTTTTTCAAAAACCCAACGGATGAGTTCGTAAATACAATGTAGTTGGCACCTTGTGTATCTTCCGCTACAGAGAATACAGCTTCTTCCACACCTGGTATAGGTCCCAGGTCGAAATTTTCTTCCTGACAACCCCATAGACATACTATGGTTCCCAGCAGGAAAGTTCTTATTATATTTTTCATAGTAATGTTCATTTTAGTAGTTGTTGTTGTTTGAGATGGTACCTCCAAGCAGATCAATTTCCTCTTGGGGAATTGGAAATAGTTCATGTTTGCCCGCTACGAAATTGGGGATATTGTCAGCAGCCATCCCAATCCTCACCAAATCGTAGAACCTGTGGCCCTCGCCTGCCAATTCTACCCTACGCTCATGATAAATAGCCTCCGTCAGAGCAGCCCCAGTAGCATTAACATTGCCCAGGTCAGCTCTTTCCCTGACCCTGTTTAGGTAAATTTGGGCCTGGCTATCATCTATTCCACCCCTGTTTAGGGCTTCTGCTGCCATTAGCAACACATCTGCAAATCTTATGGACCGGTAATTTCTATTGTTGGTAATGTGGGTATCGCCTATACTCTGCTCCCCTTTTCTGGGTATGTATTTATTGTTGAAATATCCGGTATGTTCCCATCCTTCTGAGTATTCCACTCCTGCATTGGCAGTGGCATGCGCTTCGATATCCAAAATAGTATGTTCGAACCTGGCGTCACCTGTTTCAAATTGATCTACAAGGCCTTGTGTAGGTATATTAAAGCCAAATCCATCGGCATAAACTGGCCCATTGTACCCCCGGATACCACTAAACCCCACCAATACATTGCCCTCACTACATTGTAAACAATCAAAACCTGCACCTTCCTGATCACTGTATTGAACCTCAAAAACCGATTCTATTCCATTTTCCCCTTCAGGCAAAAACAAAGTGCCAAAATCGGCCAGGTCATACCCATAAGATGGGTCTATAATTTCTTGTAACACTGTAGCGGCAGGCTGAAACTTTTCCTGATACAGGTAGGCTTTCCCAAGCAGGGCTTTGGCCGCTCCTTTTGTGACCCTTCCCAGTTCAGCTTGTACAATCGGCAGGTTGTCTGCTGCAAAAATCAGGTCTTTTTCAATTTGGGCATACACCTCAGATTTAGGCGTTCTGCCAAATCCAGATTCTTCCCCAAACTGTGTCCTTTTGTCAATTGGCATGGGCACATCACCAAAAAATTTCACCAATTCGAAGTAGTAATATGCCCTTAAAAAAGCTGCCTGACCGAGAACTTCGTCTTTCCCTTCAAATTCAGTTTTATCCCTGAATTCGAATATATAATTGACCCTGTTGATCCCACCATACATCCATTTCCAGACGTTTCTCAACTCACTGTTCACAACGGTGTGTTCCATGTCATCTATCTCTTGCCAGGAGGTCACATCATTCGCGTTCTCTCCTCCGCACAATGAATTGTCAGAGGCGATCTCGGATAAAATTACATTCAGATATGTACTCTGCAAGGCATCATATGCGCCAATCAGGGCTTGTTGATAATCCGCTTCGCTATTAAAATAACTTTCGGAATTGATTTCTGCTATTGGATCTACATTGACATAATCGTCACAAGCAGTAAAAGCTAGTGCCAATATTCCAATTATTATATTTTTTGCTGTTTTCATGGTCGGGTAATTAAAATGTTAAGTTTAATCCAACTTGATAAGTACGGGCCTGAGGATAATAGCCAATATCAATTCCTGAATTCAATGGCTCTCCTGAAGACACGTTGGGATCAAAACCCTGATACTTTGTAAAGGTGTACAGGTTGTTGATTGCTGTGTATATCCTAAGGCTGGTGGCTCCAATTTTTTTCATCACATTCGATGGAATGGTATAACCCAATTGGATGTTTTTGATTCGTACATAATCCCCGCTTTCCAACCAAAAATCAGAAAACAGGTCATTGTCATTGGCTCCAGTTGTTATACGTGGAAATGAATTTGTTGACCCTTCACCTGTCCATCTTTGTGTATAATAAGATGTCTTGTTGGTAAGGGGCAGGTTTCTTTCGTAGTTTCTCACTACATCATTTCCAAATCCTCCGTTGGCGAAAGCCGAGAAATCGAAGTTTTTATAGTCAAGGCTTACGGTCAGTCCCATAGACAAGGAAGGTATCGGGCTTCCTATAAATGTTCTGTCTTTCTCGTTGTTCCAGGTTCCGTCTCCATCTACATCCACATAGCGTATATCCCCGGGAGAAGCATCCGTTTGACCTGGGGCAGCCGCTACTTCTTCTTCCGTTTGAAAAACCCCATCCGTTACCAGGCCATAAAAAGCCCCAAGCGGTTGTCCAACGACCCACCTTGTAGGGGGAAGTTGACCTATGCCAAACCCACCCGCATCGATAAACGAAACACCATCGTTGAGGCTTAAGGTGTTATTGTTCAAAGTGGTGATATTATATCCAACGTTGATTTTGAGTTGGTCATTGACAGTGCCAGTGTAGCTCAATGCTACCTCCAGCCCTTTGTTTCTTACAGATCCCGCATTTGCCACTGGTGAAGCTCCTCCCGGGGCACCTACTCCTGTTAAGCCTGAAACAGGTACTTCGAGTAGCAGATCTTCTGTAGTTTTGATAAAATAGTCGGCAGTAAGCCCAAAATGACCGTTGAGGAATTCCAGATCCAGACCTATGTTAAACTGATTGTTTTTTTCCCAGTGGATTAAAGGATTTGACAAGCCTCCTGTGGCAGTGCCAATTGACAAAGAATTTCCATCAAAAACATATACACCCTCTCCGTTTAACGAAGACAAATATCTGAAATCCCCTATTTTATCATTTCCGGTGGTACCATAGCTTACCCTTAGTTTGGCAAAGTCGATTGCATCTACATTGCTCATAAAGTCTTCTTCGGTCATCACCCATCCAAGCGATCCTGAAGCAAATACCCCAAATTTGTCCTCCGGGCCAAACCTGGAAGAGCCATCCCTTCTGGCCATAACAGATATCAGGTATTTATATTTGTAGTTGTATTCTGCCCTGGCAAAATAGGACATGAGGCGCTGGTCAAATTGCTCAGATCGTGCTCCTCCAATCCTTATTTCGTTGGCCCTCGAAATATCCGCAAATTCTACGGAGTTGTTTGGAATACCCCAGCCAGTGGTAAACAAATGCTCCCCACGAGTTCGGTAGCTTGAAGTACCCAATGTGGCCTTAATGTTGTGATCGCTGGAAATTGACTTCTCATAAAAAAGCACATTGTCCCAGGTGTAACTCCAAAAATTCTTTTGATTTTCGTTGACAGAGCTTTCTACTTGATTAAATACTTTTCCTGTACCATAATTTACAATGGGAATAAACTCTTTAAACCTCTCATTGGTGTAGTCAAAGTTAAGACTTGACTCAACAGTCAACCCCTTGAAGATTTCGTAGTTTAAACCTATCCTTCCAAATACTCTGTTTGCCCAGGTGTCATTGTAAGTATTAGCCATTTGAGCCAAAGGATTGATTACTTCGCTTCCCAGGCCATTGGCTAGGGTAAAATCTCCATTGGCATCATAAGGGGCCATTGTAGGAGCCATGTTCACTGCGTTGAACAATACAGACCCGATGGAATTCTCGTTGAGTGTTTTCCTTTCAGAACCTGTGTAGTTGGTGATTAAATCCAGGCTTAGCTTTTCAGATAATTTGGTATTGCTGTTGAAGTTGACCGTAAGCCTATCATAACTGGCTTTGTCCAGCCCTACTATCCCCTCTTGAGAAAAATATCCTGCCCCAAAAGAATATGAAGTGGATTCTCCTCCGCCCCTTACCTGAAAATCGTAGTTTTGGATTGGTGCTTTTTCGAATACCAAATCTTGCCAATCAGTTCCCGTTCCTAACGCCACCGGATCGCTAAATGGCACAGCACTATTGCCGGCGGCAAAAGCTTCGTTGGCAAGAACACCATACTCAAATGCGTTCAGAACAGGCAATTTCCTGGAGGTCTCTTGTACGCCATAATAGGAGCTCACACTTATCTCAGGCTTTGAATTTCTCTTTCCTTTTTTGGTAGTAATCAAAATAACCCCGTTTGCTCCACGAACACCATAAATACCACTGGATGCATCTTTCAGTATGTTAATACTTTCTATACTGGATGGGTTTAAAGATCCGAGGTTTTCGTATACCACTCCATCTACAAGTACCAGAGGCTTGTTATCGCCATTGGTAGAAATACCCCTTATACGGATATTAAACCCACCTCCTGGAGACCCAGACTGAGAAGTAATATCTACACCTGGAGTTTGGCCCTGCAAGGCCTGCTCTACCCGTGTGGGGTTCAATGCCTCTATCGCATCACCCTTTACCACAGACACAGCACCTGTAAGTTCTTTTTCTTTGGTAGTGCCATATCCAATCACTACTACTTCTTCAAGAGAAGTAATGTCGTCGGAGAGGGTAATGTTGATGATGGATTGCGATCCAACAAGAACCTCTTGGGTCACAAAACCAACGGAAGAATAAACCAACACATCTTGTTGATTAATGTTTGCAATTGAATAATTACCATCCAGATCGCATGTTGTGCCATTGGTAGTTCCTTTGACCACAATACTGGCAAATGGTAATCCTTCTCCATTGCTGTCTGTGATTTTTCCAGAGATGTTTAAATCCTGGGAAACCACAGGATGAACCAGAAGGCTCATCAATGCAATCGAAATGTAAAGTTTTAGTTTCATAGTTATTAAATTTTGTTGAATACTCTTTGTTCTCGTGTCAATGTTTAAGACATCTGTTAAAGATGCCTTCACACAAATGAAGAACTGTGCTCCAAAAGTGCCACTCTTTACTGTTTCTGAATAATTTTTCACCACAACAGAAATACTACGGGCATGATAAACAACTACATCATTACTACATCAAACACCTAATAAAAGTGCCCTATTGAGTATTTTAAGAACATTTTGTGTACTTTTATAAACTAAGCCCTTACAACACTTGTATGGTATCAAATTTCACATTTGAGCTCAATAAATTAATTGTGTTTTGAGAAATACATTGACAATCTTCTCTCTCCTGATTTGCTGGCCCTTATTATCCAAGGCTCAAATCGGCAGGTATGGGCTTCCTATAATTCAAAATTTCAGCCCACAAGAATACAGTGCAGGCATCCAAAACTGGGATATAGCACAAGACAACCAAGGTATCATGTATTTCAGCAACAACCACGGACTTTTGGAATATGATGGTATCAACTGGAACCTCTACGCAGTAAAAAATGCTACTAAGGTACGTTCAGTAATAATTGGGGATGAAGGCAGGGTTTATGTCGGTTGCCAGGGGGATTTTGGGTACTTTGTCCGTAACCAAAACGGTAGTTTGAATTACACTTCCCTAGCAGATAGCCTGCCTGCCCGTTATCGCAATTTCGATGAAGCATGGCATATCTATAAAAGTGCTACAGCGATTTATTTCTGCACATTCAACAACATATACATATACAAGCAAAACAAATTGATTGTTGCCGAGCCGAAAAGCACTCTGGAAATGTCCTTTCTAGTCAATGGAAATTTATATGTTCAAGGGTGGAACTCGGGACTTATGCTTATGGAGAATACTTCATTTCAAAAAATCACTCATAGTGAGGTTTTCAACAAACATAAAATCGCAGCTATAATTCCACTTGGCAATAGGCAATTATGGATAGCCACACAAGACGGGGAAGTTTTCCTATACGACACATCTACGTTTTCCAGATGGAATTCGGAAGCAAGAGATCTTTTAAAATCAGGCCTGATCAATTGTGCCATATTGCTTGCCAACGGCCAATTAGCCATTGGAACACAAAACAATGGGCTTTTCATTCTTTCGCTGGAAGGAAAAATTATCCGCCATTTAAACAAAGAACGTGGAATGTCCAGCAGAACCATATTGAGCTTGTATCAGGATGTCCATGAAAATCTATGGGCGGGTCTAAACAATGGGATATCATATATTGAACTAAGCTCCCCATTTAATATCATTAATGAACAACTGGTGCCGGGCACGGGATACACCTCATTTCTTGACAATTCCAAATTATATCTGGGCACAAATAATGGGGTTTTCCTTTTTGATTCAGACAAAAGAGATTCGAATTTCAAAGAAATTCCGAATACAGCAGGCCAGGTGTATAGTATTTCTAAAGCAAATGACGAAATTCTAATTGGACACAACCAGGGCACAATGGCGTTCAACGCTCAAAAAAAAACAGACCTAAGAGGAAAGATTGGGAGTTGGATGTTTTTGAAACCTAAAAATCTTCCTAACCTGCTTTTAGAAGGAAACTATTTCGGACTGGCATTGTACAAATGGAAATCTAACAAGTGGGAATATCAATACCAACTGGATGGACTAAGTGAATCTTCAAGGGTAATGGAGCAGGATCAAAAAGGTAACATATGGATGACACATGGGTATAAGGGTGTATATCGAATAAGGTTATCCAATGAACTAGACAGCATACAACATGTCCGGTATTATAATTCCAATGACGGTTTTCCATCAAACCTACTCATCAACGTATTCAGGGTAAGAAACCGCCTGGTTTTTGCTTCACAAAATGGAATATACACCTACAATGAAAAGAGGGATTCATTCATTCCGGACAAGGAATTTAATGAAATATTTGGTCCAGGCAATAGCATTCGTATGATGAAAGAGGACATTTTCGGTAACATCTATTTCATATCCGAGACGAATGCAGGAGTTGTGAAATTTAACAATCTGGGCGAACATAACATTGAAACCAACCTGTTTAACAAAACCAAAGGACTGCTCAATGATGACTTGCCCCATATAGCTGTATTGGACCATCAAAACATAATTTTTGGGGCGAAAGAAGGGTTTGTGCACTACAATCCGTTGATCAAGAAAGATTTCAATCAACCATTTTTCTCCATAATCAGGAAAATAGAAATCAATTCAAAAAAGCATACCGATACCTTTGGCGACAGCTATGTAAGAAATAGTATGATAGGCAATCAGACCTTCCCTTATGAGCAAAATTCTGTCCGTTTTTCTTATGCCGCATCTTTCTATGAAGACCCGGACTACCTAGAATTTAGGTACATGCTCGAGGGATTTGATGAAAACTGGTCTGATTGGTCACTAGGGGCATCAAAGGAATATACAAACCTTAGGGAAGGCGGTTATGAATTCAAGTTGCAAGCCAGAAATATTTATGGAACGATCAGCAACACAAGCACATTCGGTTTTGAAATAGCTCCTCCCTGGTTCAGAACAAAGTGGGCCTACTTTGGTTATTTCGCCCTGGCATTTGTCATTCTTTTTTCAGCCCTGACCTTTCAGAACCAAAAGTACAAAAAAGACAAAAAGCTCATGACGATGAAGCAGGAAAGGGAACTGAGTGCAAAAAACACAGTAATAGATGCGTCCAATGATCAGATAGCCAAGTTGAAAACTGAAAAATTAAAAGCTGAGGTAGAGCACAAAAACAAAGAACTGGCTACTTCAGCCATGCTATTAATCAATAAAAATGAATTTATATCTGAAATTAAAAATAGCCTGAACGCCGTATTGAAAAAAAAATCTATTCCTGAGCGGTCCAAAGAATTGTCCAAAATCATAAAAAACATAGATAAAAACAAAACCAAGGACAATGACTGGGAACACTTCGAATTTCACTTCGACAGGGTACATGGAGATTTTTCTGAAAGGTTGAAAACGGAGTTTCCCAATTTAAGCCCACAAGAACGCAGGCTAAGTGCATATCTCCGAATGAACTTGTCTTCCAAAGAAATTGCCAACCTACTCAACATTTCAGTGAGGGGTGTTGAAATAAGCCGGTATCGGCTAAGAAAAAAATTGGGCATTGCTCGTGAAGTTAATCTGGCAGAGTATATTCTTAATTATTAACATCTATGCCATCAGATATGTATTCCACTTCATTTTCAGTAACGCAATACCTCTAATCCCAATTCATTCCCAGCAACTCTTCTTCGGTAAACCCACCCGGTGATTGGGGTTTCAGGTCCCGGAGCTTTTGAACCTGCCTTGAGGAAATACCCCTCGGCTGGCGGGAAAATGAACTCGTGACGAAAGAGATGATGTCGGCAATATCCTTGTCGGTCATGCGGTTGTTGTTTACCAGGCCAGGCATTACAGTATTAAGCTTGTACAGCTGGCCATTTACATGCACAGGGCCATGTAGTCCATGCAGGATGATCAGACCAAGCCTGTCCACTGGTCCGGTTACATATTCTGATTCTTCCAACGGAGGGGCGAGTTCGTCTATACCCAAACCATCAACTCCGTGGCAGGCGGCACAAATGCCTTTGTACAAGCGCATGCCTTTGGTCCTGGAATCATCGTGATGTGTAAACGGCTTAAAAATGGAGTTTTCTTTTTCATTGGCCTTGTTGTCAAGAGCGGTAGCCAGTTGCTCAGACAAATACTCCACCGATTCGGCATTGGCGTTCTTTACGAATTCAACATAGGCTTCCTCCTTACCCGATAGTCCACTCAATATGGCTTCCTGAAAAAGCGGCTTGTTTGAATATTGGTCTGACAAACCCTTTAGCAACTGAAAAAAGGAATTGCCAGTCGTCTCAGACCATGGCCCCAGCACAAAACTCAGGTATAGGTTTATGGTTTCATCTTTTCTGGACATCAACGTTTTCGCAAGGGCTTCCATCTCCCCAGCCTTGTCCTGATGAACAAATTCCTGGGTATTCACCAGGGCGTGCGCACATACCATTGGGGCACTTTTTTCAGCCACTGATGCCAGCAAGTCGAAAGTCAATCCTCCGAGTGCTTTCAATGTATAAAGGGCATGGGTTTGCGCAATTGGGTTCTCAGCATCATTGAGCAGTTCCTTCAACGCTGGAACCGCCTCCTGCTGCTGTTTGTAAACCAAATAGTGCTGTGCCCTATCCCTGACCCAACCATTTTTATCCTTTAAATAGGATACCAACTCCAGCGCCGACAGATCGTCTAGTCTGGGAAGGGTTTTATTTTTGCCAGCCTCATGGGTAACTTTTAAAATCCTACCCATACCAAGTAATGTATCCAGCGCATTCGCCCTGATGTGCTCTTTGAGGTAAGGGCTCAGAAAGGCGTTGTGTTGGATTACGCCTCTGTGCATATCTACAATGTACATATCCCCATTAGGGCCGTTGTGCAAGTTTACCGGACGGAAAAAAGGATCTGAAGAAACAAGAAATTCCTTGTTGTCCCAAACTTGGCTGGCTTCTGTCAGTCCATCGCGAAAGGCAAGCGTATTGCGTTTGATCAGGTTGGCTTCAGGTACACATACGAATGCATTTTGGTCGTATCCTTCAGGAAACCGGCCTCCGCGATAAACCAGGGGTGCACATGCAGATGTTACCCTTACCAGCAGGCTGTCTTCGTTCAATACCCCCGGGATGTACCCCCGATTTACAGGGTTGACTATCAGAGGATATACTTTTTGGTTATTTGTGAGGGTCTTGTTGATGCCCGTTTTTGGTTTGAAATATTTATTCCTAATCAAAAGGTTGGGAAGCACATAGTCCCCTTTTAGTTGGGTAGAGTTGGTGTTGTAGTAGAGTCGTCCGTAATTATCCTTTGATATGCCCCATTGGCCTTTCATGGACGACACCTCTTTTATCCATTTTCCATTCTTCCTCTGGTAGCGGGCCGTTGACTTGGCATTGTATATCCAATTGTCAATGTTCATCATCAGGCCATTGGGTTGGTGCTCCGGGTTGCCGCCTACGGCATACACAGAGTCCACCAGTATTTTCCTCACAGGTTTGTCATTTTCTATTTCCACAAACCACAGATTGGGAGGAGTAGCATAGAGCAAACCTCCATAGACAAGTGCCAATGACCTGGGCATAACCAGTTTGTCCAAAAAGACCTTCGAATGGTCCACCACGCCATCACCATCCTGGTCTTCCAATATACTGATCACACCTGTGGGCTGGTCTTCGGTACTTCCTTCCACATTCCGCATGTATCCACGCATTTCGGCGGTCCAAATCCTTCCCTGATCGTCAAAGTCTATGGCAACAGGTGCCTCTAAAAACGGCTCTGACGCTACCAATTCAAGATTGAAGCCCTCTTCAACCTGATATTGATCCAGCGGAATGTCTGGTTCGTCAAAGGCAGGTTGGCAGGAAAAAAACAGGAGTAATGAAAGAAAGGAAAAGTAAATTTTATTCATGTATTAGGGGAAGTCAAATTGACATTAATATTTATGGCATAGCGGGCTATCCTTTAGCATTTCAATATAATATGCCCAATTCCCAGAATATCTTGAATGCAAGATAGCGTCATTTGTTGACACAGACTGAGGATTGGGCATATTAATAAAAAAACCTAGTGCTGATGCCCTCTTTCGTTTTTCCCCATCTCCGCAAGCAAATAATATGCCCCTTTTGTGACAATTACCGGGTCCCTGGGGATATTCTGTGCCGGAACCACTTCGGTAAAGCCAATGTCGGTAGCACCAGCATTGATTTCAATCTTTTGAAACACCAATTTTGGTTCCCCGTGGGTGTGACCCTCCCCATCTTCGTGTTCTTGGGCATCTTCCTGCGATTCCACCTGCACAAATATATAGCTCAACCCTGCTTCGGTGATTGTGTACATACTAACAACAGTTGTCATCACAGTTAAGTGAGTCGTTGTTAGCTTTATCAAAAGCTTCTTTGCCTTCTTTAAATGCATACCAAGCTATCCCAAGGCTACCCACCTCATCGATATACGGAATTGAGAACAGTTGGTAAATGAGACTCGAGCCTAACAAGATAAACGAAAGGTAAAAACAGGTCTTTGTACAATTTGCATCTGAAATGATTGGCGCAGAATTTAGTTTTTTTCCAACTTTTAATTTTGACTTGTAGAGAAAATACATGGTGGCAATAGAGAGAATAGACAAGACTATACCTACCTGTGTAGTTACTGGCCTTGCTCCTACATATAGATTGATCACAACACCAATAACCAAGCCAGTGGCAAGTACATAGAAGGCTGAACCTGTAATTTTCAGGGCTGTCCTTTCAAAGGAATCCCTCTTCGAAATATCATACTTTGCCATCCTCCAGATCATATGGGCAATACCAATTCCCGATAGCACCTCTACAAAACTATCCACACCAAAACCAAATAGGGCGAGTGTCTCATCCTTAGAACCATAGAAAGTAGAAATACCACCTTCCACAAGATTGTAGAATATTGTGATCACACTAAGCATAAAAGCTTTGTTCAGAAGTTTAATGTCCATGCCCACCTCCTTCTTCTTCGGTATTTTTTGCCTTGGCCAACAATGTAAAAGCACCCACTGAAACCAATTTGATACTGCTTAATTCAATAGACGAATCTACCAAAGAAATTTGTCTGTACCCATCTTCAGAAAATCCGGGCGTCACCTCTAGCATTTTGAAAGCATGTACTTTCCCTTCCTTTTCCATGTGCTCATTGGTATTATGAAAAATGTAATGTTTGCCCCCAAAACGAACCACAGCAGATTCAGGTACCGCCCAAACTTCATTGGTATTGGTTTCGACTTTAGCCGTTACGTACATTCCTGGGAGAAGGTCATCATAAAATTCTTTAAGGTGCCCATGTACAGTAACAGATCGATCTTCTCTTACGCCGCTACCTATAAGAAAAACCTCTGCTTCACGCCACTGTTCAGGAGAATTAGCGAGTGAAAATCGAATCCGCTGGCCTTTTTGTATTTGGGGAATATCGTTTTCATATACAGTGAGTTCTACGTGTAAATCATCAGAGTTAGTAATGTCCATAATCACATCTTTAGGACCTACGTATTTTCCAATGTTAGTATAAATCTCTCTTACATATCCAGTAACTGGGGAATAAATATTGACGGATATTGAAACCGCCCCGGTAGAAATCTTGGCAGGATTAAAACCTATTAGTTTCAATCGGGCTTCCATCGTTTTGATGCGGACTTCATTTGCCAAATAGGCACTTTTAGCTTGCTGGAAAGCTTTACCCGAAGCTACATTCTCATTGAACAATTCCTGTTGGCGGTCAAATTCTGCTTTTAAATATTCCTGGTTCGCCAAACCCTCTAAATAATCTTGTTGAAACTGTATAAATTCAGGATTTTCAATTACTGCCAACAATTGGCCTTTTTTAACAGAAGTGCCTGGTAGCATATTGGTAAACTTCACAAACCCACCATAAGGCATATTAATAGAAATATTACTTTGAGGTGGTACGTCGATCATTCCATTTACACGAAGCTCTGAGCCTATATTTCTTTTTGCAATTGAGCCCAATTCGATTTTCCCTTGTTCGTATTGTGCCTGAGTTAACTCTACGCCATCCTCATCTTCGTGGTGCGCCTCTGATACTTCTTCAGTTCTTGCACCGCAGGATATCATGGTCATCGCCATAATGTTGGCCATCAAAATATTGCATATATATTTAAATGTATTTTTCATCGTAGTTTCTTTAGTAATTATTGAATGCCTGAAATGAATTCGATCTGAATAACGGCCTGGTTATATTGATTAAGAATATCCAGATAATTGAACCTTACACTCAACGCCCGATTAAGCCCCTGAGTGTATTCTACATACCCAATATCACCACTTTCAAAGCCCTTTTGAGCTTGCTGAAGGATCAAGTTTGCTTGTGGCAAAGCATTGTCTTGATAATATTTCAGGCTACTTCGAAATTTTAGATATTGCTGGACAAGCGATTGTAGCCGACCTTCTAATTCATTAGAAGTAGCTTTTAATCGTGCTTCGTTTTCCTGTTTTTTTAGTTCGCTAGCTCGAATTGCCGAAGCTTGTGATTTTGCTCCAAAAATGGGAATTGCAATACCAACCTGAAAACCAGTGAATCGGTCGCTTGAACTGTAGGTGACAGGATTTCCATCAATATCTTGATTCGGGCCATTTAGTGATTGATTGAAATAACTCACCATGAGGTCCGGCATCATTCGTGAACGTTCCACAGATTTTTCACTGTTGGCTACCGTTATTTGCTGCCTGAACCATCCCAACATAGGATTGCTCGATACGTCCGCCCTTTCTAGAAGCGTATTCACCTCCCGAACTTCCAGGCTATCCGACTCAACCCCCACCATCTGCTCTGCATTCAGCAAGGTTTTCAGCAGGGTCTGATAAATCTCTATATCGGACTGATTTTGGGCCAGCATTACTTTGATTTCGGCTACCTGGGATTCAGCTGTCGCTTTTTCCAGCAGGTTGCTTTCACCTGTTTTATATCGCAAACCCGCCACTCTAATAAAGCGTTGATAAATACTGTCTTGATTTTGTAATAGCACACGTTTGTTCTTTTCTAATAAAAGGGTGTACCATGTAGATTTCACTTGTTGTACCAACTCATTTTGAGTGGCAGACTGCATCCACTCACTCGCCTCTATTCGAGCAGATGCTAACTTATTTCGGTTCGTGTAAACAGTCGGGAAAGCAAAGTTTTGGTTAATGTTAAACTGGTTGTCATTGTTGATAACACTATTGTATTGACCATGCGTGAGGCTAAAATTGGTTTTGTTAACATTCCAACTTGCTCCTTTCAATGCTATTTCCTGCTGAGTTTGAAGATTGGCCGCTTGCAGGGACGGATTGTTTGCAATAGCTGTTTTAATGGCCTGATCGAGAGTTTTGTAAGTTATATTTGTTGACTCTTGGGCCAATCCTTTTTCAACATTGAAAAACAAAAGGCCAAACACTAAAAAAGCAAGTACTGCTTTGGGTTTCACCTTCAGTCCTTTCTCAAAATAATAGTAAAGAATGGGCAGTACAATTAAGGTAAGAAAAGTGGCCGTTATCAACCCACCGATCACCACGGTGGCCAAAGGTCGTTGAACTTCAGCTCCGCCTGATTGTGAAAGTGCCATCGGCAAGAATCCCAATGAGGCTACTGCTGCGGTCATGATTACCGGGCGCAAGCGAATATTAGTTCCTTTATAAATTCGCTCGAAAATATCCGAAATACCTTCTTTTTTCAGATGGTTAAATTCACCAATGAGTACTATACCATTGAGCACTGCCACACCAAAAAGTGCAATAAACCCAACTCCGGCCGATATACTAAATGGCATACCCCTTACCCATAAAGCAAGGATTCCGCCAATAGCTGATAAAGGAATCGCCGTAAAGATAAGAATCCCTTGCTTGATTGATCCGAAGGTAAAATACAACAAGACCAATATCAAAAGAAGAGCTAAAGGAACAGCATAACTTAGACGCTCTCTTGCTTCTACCAAATTTTCAAACTGGCCTCCATAGGTCGCTGAATAACCAGGTGCAAACAATATGGATTCATCAATCTTATTTTTAAGCTCTGTTACCACACTTTCTACATCCCGGTTTCGAACATTGAAAGCAACTATTATCCTTCTACGGGTATTGTCACGTTGTATTTGATAAGGACCTTCTTTGATCCCAACGTCTGCCACTTGATATAGCGGGATTTGGTGACCGTCTTTCCGCGAAATATATAAGTTTCGAACTGATTCCAAATTGTTTCTATTGGCCTTTGACAGCCTCACTACCAAATCGAACCGCCGTTCGTTTTCGAAGACCAAACCAGCCGATGAGCCAGCAAAGGCTGCCTGAACCGATTTATTAACATCTCTTATACTTAACCCATACTTTGCAAGCTGGTCTCGCTTATAGCTGATTACTATTTGTGGAATACCCGTAACTTCTTCTATGTATAAATCCACAGCACCATCTACACTAGAAGCGAGGCTTCCAATCTGCTCGGCATAATCAGAAAGCGCATCAAGATTTTCACCATAAATTTTTACCGCAACATCCTGACGAACCCCAGTCATCAATTCATTAAACCGCATCTGAATGGGTTGTTGAAACCCAAAAGTGACCCCCGGAATGACCTCCAAAGCCTCTGCCATTTTGTTTGCCAGCTTTTCTCTATTTGAAGCAGAAACCCATTCAGATTTATCTTTTAGAATAATCATAAGGTCCGCTGCTTCCACTGGCATTGGGTCAGTAGGGATTTCCCCAGCTCCAATTTTAGAAACCACTTGTTCCACCTCAGGGAATTCTTTTAACAATATCTTTTCTGCCTGGGTAGTCGCCTTGATAGTATTTTCCAATGAACTACCCGTCATCACCCTTGTCTCAACTGCAAAATCGCCCTCTTCCAATGTTGGTATAAATTCTCCACCCATGTTGGAAAAGACCCAAAGAGAGATGCCGAACAATCCAACCGTGGAAAACAGAATTAGAGGTCTTTTATGCATCGACCATCGGATAGATGGATCGTATAAACGATGAAAAAATGACATGATTTTATCTGAAATATTAGGCTTGTAATGAGTCTGTTTACTCAGCACTAATGACGACATCATAGGCACGTAAGTAAGAGAAAGAATAAATGCTCCCAATATGGCGAAACTTACCGTTTGCGCCATAGGCCCAAACATTTTGCCTTCGGTCCCTACTAGTGCCAAAATGGGTAGGTACACAATGAGGATGATGATCTCACCAAAAGCGGCTGAGTTTCTGATCTTGCTGGCTGATTGATAGACTTCCTGGTCCATTTCCGCCTGAGTCAGCCTTCTTCCCAACTTAAGCAACCCTAAATGGTGAAGGGTAGCCTCCACTATGATCACTGCTCCATCTACAATCAACCCAAAGTCAATGGCTCCAAGGCTCATCAGGTTTCCGGAAACCCCAAAAAGATTCATCATTCCGAAAGCGAAGATCAACGCCAATGGAATCATGGAAGCCACTATCAAACCTGCCCGCATGTTTCCCAGCAGCAGAAGCAATACAAAAATGACAATGAGTGCACCTTCTGTTAAGTTCTTTGTTACCGTACCAATGGCCGTATTCACCAATTTGGTTCGATCCAAAAAGGGTTCGATAGTTACTCCCTCAGGAAGTGTTTTCCTGATTTCAGTGATCCGTTCTTTTACATTAGCAATTACCTCTGCTGAATTTTCGCCTTTAAGCATAAGTACAATAGCACTCACTACTTCACCTTCACCATCGCGTGTCGTTGCTCCATATCGCACCGCATTGCCCAACTGTACCTTTGCTACATCCCTAATCAAAACAGGAATGCCATTCGCATTGCTTTTCACAAACATATTTTCTATATCGCTCAGACTTCCAACGAGACCTTCACTTCTTATGAAATAGGCATTCAGGTTTTTCTCAATGTAGGCACCTCCTGTGTTCTCATTGTTTTCCTCCAAAGCCTGAAATATTTCAGCAATAGAAACATCCATGGCTTTGAGTCTGTCAGGGTCAATAGCGATTTCATATTGTTTTAGGTAACCTCCAAAACTGCTGACATCTGCTACGCCGGAAGTGCCCAAGAGCTGTCTGCGGACAATCCAATCCTGAATGGTACGAAGTTCACGAGCGTCGTATTTATCCTCATATCCAACCTCTGTTCCAACCACATATTGGTAGATTTCGCCTAATCCGGTGGTAACGGGGGCCATCCCTGGTTGCCCAACTCCTGGAGGTATTTGAGCCTGAACTTCGGTCAGTCGTTCATTCACTTGCTGACGTGCCCAATAGACATCCACGTCTTCTTTGAAAACAATAGTTACTACAGAAAGTCCAAAGCGTGAAAACGAACGGATTTCATCCAGATCAGGTATGGTGGCCATGGTGATCTCGATAGGAAAGGTAATGAGCCGCTCTACCTCTTCGGCTGCTAGCGAAGGGGAAGCAGTGATGACCTGCACCTGGTTATTTGTAATGTCGGGAACTGCATCAATAGGAAGTCTACTAAGTGAATAACCACCCCATAAAAGGAGGCCAACAACAAGTAGTCCTATGATCAATTTGTTCTCGACAGAGAACTTTATGATCTTATCTAACATGATAATTTTTTTGAAAATTTTAATAAATAGGAATGATCATGCCACTTGGGGCATATCAATCAAAAACACAAAAAGGGGGTTGTTTTAACCTTTTGGGGGCTGAAAGGGTGTCTCTATATATCCCTGAGGGGCTGGGGAAAAATATGCTCCGAATTTAGTGTCTAAATAGCTTTCTGTTACCTTGAAATCCTCGAATTGAAAGGTGACAAAAGCCAAAGGTGCATGGCAGCATTGATGATTTCCATTGAAGGGTAGGTCGTCGTGATCTCCTTCATGGTGCCCATCTTCTGTGCCTTGTGAACTAAAAAAATCTTCATAAACGAACTGTAAGAAGTTGTCGCCATCTGCCTCACGGTGTTCCTGAAAGTGGGTGAACACAGCTGGAAGCTTCTGTAGCTCACAGCAAATGTCCATATTCGGAGAAAGCACCTGTATAAGGAACCATGAAACCAGCGCTATGGAAAAAAACTTTTTCAACGAGTCAAATATACGGAAAGTCTGGAGGAATGTTGAAAGGTAGTGAATAAAACAATTTCCAAATGAGCCTTGCGCTCGCTACTTAGGAGTGTTCTTTGGAATAATAGGTTGTACATGAAATGCTTTACTCAAAGACTAACGGTCTGATTTCATACTCAACTTCAACAGTTATTTCATTCCTTACCTTCAAAAGCCCTATAAGTTTTTGAGGTGGTATTAGCTCAAAGTCTTTTATATCAAGATGGATAGTGGCAAGAACCTGGTATTTTCCGTCTTGTTGATGCCATTCGAAAGGAAGGTTATAATCCTTTTCCAGTCCTGCAATGCCAATGGTAATGGTAGCACTCCCTCCGTTGTTATCCGTGGAGATGGTAGCATCCTTAAGTTGGATCTTCAATCTGGGGTGCTGCTCTTGATGCAGCATTTCGCAAAAATCATTGTTCATTACCCGGTTTCCACAGTCAAAGGCAGCAATGTCCAATTCAGTTATGGCATTATGGAAATAGTAGCATGGCTTTGCCTCTTTCGTGTAACCAATGCTTAGGGTATCTGTTGAACTGTAGGGCTGGAATTCACATTCGAAGGGGGCTATATTGGATTGCCCCTTTATCTTGAATTTTCCCGATGATATCACTTCGATTTGACCGTTGGGGTCATTTGGTGACCACAAAAGGGGAGATACAGAAAGTATGGTAACAAGCGAGAAAACCATCATTTAAACAGAAAAGAAGGCCCGGTTTTTCGAGCCTTCGTCACTACAAACCAAAATACTAAAAACTAATAACTGTCTCGATATTGAACCCGTTGAATTTACCTCCCTGATACTTAGTGCCAGTCCAGCCGTCATTCTCATACTTTTGGGTGACATATTCGAGTTTTGCCATTACGTTATTGGTCAAAAACCAACCACCACCAACATTGACCCTATTAATGGCCATAGTGGCAGCCCCATCGCTCATGTCGCCAGATACTTTGTTGTACCTGCCCCCAATATAGAGCTGGTCATTACCTCCAAATCTATAGAGTACTTCTGCGGCCAGTTGGGTAAAGCGACCACTACCCTGGTCTGATCCATTTTTTGCCAATTCGTAAATACCGAATAACTCGAGCCCTTTGTATTGTATGAAAGGATTGATCTGAATAGCAGTCAATTGTTTGAAACGGGGGTTTAGCCTTCCTTCAAAATTGTTTCCACTTCCATCAACGGTAGTCATTACATTGTAATACCTGGCACCTGCCCTGTCGCCCCCATAAATCCATGTGCCTGTACTGGCGCCCTTATTGATATACCACGATCCTGTGAGCCTCAGCCTTAGGTCATTGCTAACCTGGCCATCATAGCCAACCTTACCGAAGAAAGACATTTTGTTGTCAGTCTGGTCATTGACTATCACATTTTGGTTGAGCTTCCCATTGGTCACTCCAAGTACTCCAAGCAAACCATTTTTTTGCAACGTAACTTCACCAAAAGCTTCGGTGGAAAAAGCGTCCATAATATAGTTTCCTACAAATGGGTTGTAAATTACCCTTGCATTATCTGACCTTCTGAAATGAGCATCTCCATAATTGAATTCGTCCAACCCTATTCGAATGGTCGCCACTTTCATGAACCCTTCAAGGAAACCAGGGCTTATGAAGTCCAATTTGTCCATTTGGATGTGTCCGCCCTTCACCCATGCCTGTTCATGGTTTCTGGAGGACAAGTAAGTCCTGATGTGCATTTTTAATCCATCATATAACTGAACATCAAGGTTGAGATTTGCAGATGGCAGGTTAAAATTTGACCCCAATTCTACCAGATTGTCCTGATCGTTTTCCTGGTTTATGGATTGAAATTGCATCGCAAAATCCCCGCCGACCCGAATTTTAGTTCCGGTAAATTCAACCGTATTTTCTTTTGGCGTTTCAAATACATTCAGTCCATCCTTCCCGGGAGTTCTGTCATATTGAAGAGAAGTGGTTTGAGCATAGCTGCCAAATGAAAGTAGAGCAACAAATACAGCGATGAGCATTTTAATTAGAGTTTTCATGACTTTATTTTTTTAGACATTTTAAAATTAACATTGAACTTAATGGTGACATCCTTCCCCGTTTTGATGCTACCAAAAACTGCCGTTGGCGGGGACACGGAAAAAGATGTCATATCAATTGTGGTTTCTCCCTGAAAGTTTAGGGTGCTTGTGCTGCCAGCCGCTAAGACCAGCATTGAGATTTTTTTTGACTCTCCGGCTATTGTAAGCCTTCCTATAGTGTGCAATTCAAACGATCCGTCGCTATTTTTTTTGGTCGTTTCAACGCTTTCCTGATCGTAGATGATCGTTGGAAAGTCTTTGTGCTTCAGGGACTCATACATTTTTTTATTCATGGCATCTTTCCCACTTTCCAATCCTTCTACTGCCACTTCCAGCCTTAATCTCCTAATGTCCAAAGGCATATCGGTTTTTTCATTTATATGGGCATTTCCTTCGAGCTCCCTGGCCTCAACTTCCCAATCATGTATGGTCGAAGTTCCCAAAACAGTAATTTTTGAATCAGCAGGTATCAGGTCAAATTCCTGAGCTGCAACAGAATCGTATAGAAACGATATCAAGAGTGGCAATAGCATTTTAGTGTACCTCATGGCTTGATTTGATTATGACGACCAAACTCTGACCGTCTTGTTTATGAGGGCTAAATTAGAATTGCGCCGGGTCGTGGATTATGACTTCCAGCCTATAAAAAAATGACTTTAGTCACTTTGGTAAAAAGTGAAAAAAAGCAAAGGGAGGCTCTCCAGTCTGGCTGGATAAAATTGAACGGTATTGATTCATAGACTCGGTGAAATACAGGCTCAATAGCCCCTTTTCACCAACAACTGAAGCCTTTCCTCATCGGTGATTCGTATGTTTCCGGATTTGATCTCGATCATACGTTCATCCTTGAAATCTGATAGGGTTCTGATGACCGACTCAGTGGCAGTGCCCACCATGCTGGCCAGGTCTTCACGCGAAATAGCAAAACCATCACTTTGGGATGTGTCATCGTACTTGTCTTTGAGTGCAAGCAATTTTTCGGCTACCCTTTGCCTTACACTGTTATAGGCCAGGTGGAGCAGTTGTTCTTCCTTTTCCCTTATGTTATTAGAAAGAATCCTTATGAATTTGTTGGCTACATCCTTGCTGGAATACAGCAATTTGAAAAAATCTTCTTTGGGTATTTTACAAACTTCGGAATCTTCCATGGCCATCGCAGAATCAGTATATTTTGTGCCGGCCATCAAGGCTTTGAAACCAATAAAATCTCCTTTGCCATATATACTGGTAATCAGTTGCTTACCATCTTTATTGGTCTTGTACGTTTTCACCTTTCCGGAATTGATAAAAAACAGGGAGTTGGCATAATCCATTTCCCAGTAAATATTATTTTTCTTTTTATAGAGCCTTACTTTTCTATCTTCCGAGAGTTCGATCAGGTCTTCAAGATCCTTGGCTTCTTCAATAAATTCATTGAGCCCGTTAATGTCTGGTTGGTAATCTTTTTTAAAGAGGTTGTTTTTCTTCAGCCTTGTTTCTACGGCATCTAATAGCTCACTTTCATCAAAAGGTTTGGTGAGGTAATCATCAGCACCTAAATTCATGCCTTTCCTGAAGTCTGACCTTTCAGCCTTGGCTGTTAGAAAAATAAATGGGATTCCAGAGGTGTTGGGATTTTTGTTTAAAATATGAAGTACACCATAGCCATCGAGCTCGGGCATCATGATATCGCATATTACCAGATCCGGCAACTCCTTTTGCGCCAACTCTACCCCCGATTTTCCGTTTGGAGCGGTGAGCACATTGTAGCCAGCCAATTCCAATATCTCAGCTGTATTTTCCCTTACTTCAAGGTTGTCTTCTATCAATAATATATTTTTCATTTTTACGAGTAGGGCAAGGATATTTTAAATGTTGACCCTTCATGTTCGATACTCTTATAGGTAATGGTACCGCCCATCAGGTCGAGGTATTTTTTTACCAGGTTGAGGCCCAAACCAGTACCCTGGATGTTGGTTACATTATGGGCCCTGAAAAACCTTTCAAAAAGATGTTTTTGGTCATTTTCGGGTATGCCAATACCACTATCTTTAACTGTTACATTTGCTTCGCCATTCTCCTGCTGAACTGAAACCACGATAGTCTTGCCTTCCGGGGAATACTTGATGGCATTTGACACTAGGTTGGAAACAATTTGCTTAAGCAATTGGGGATCCGTATTGATCATGCATTCATGGTGCGGTGTGGCAAAGGAAATCGTTTGCCCTTTTTTCGCTACGGATTGCAATTGTTCTGCTATTTCCCTTACCAATAATACCAGGTCAAACTGTTGTTCGTTGGCCTGTATCCTGCCTTCTTCCAGTTTGTCCAACGACAAAAAATCATTTAAAATTCCCGTGAGGTCTTGAACGTTTGATTTGATCCTGTCGATGTGTTTGAGTTTTTTGTCAGCTGTTTCAGGAGTATTGTATCTGGATATGAGTGTAGCCGATGAAAGAATGGTGCTAAGCGGTGTTCGGAATTCGTGGGAAGCCATAGAAACGAACCTGGATTTGAGTTCATTGAGTTCTTTCTCCTTTTCCAAAGATTTCCTGGCTTCTTCTTCCGCTTTTTTGCGCTCGACTATTTCACATTCAAGCCTTTCATTGGTGTCTTCCAGTTTTTTGATGGTTGTGGCCAGCTCTTCTGTACGGTCGCTTACCCTTTTTTCGAGCTCGGCTGCATATTTTACCAGTTGCTTTTCACTTTCCTCCAGAGCCCTTTCAATTTTCTTCCTTTCAGTAATATCTATTACAAAGGCAATGACCACTTGTTCATTGTTTATTTTAGCCGGGTTGAGGCTTACCTCTATGGGAAACTCCCTTCCGTTTTTAGCCAGGCCCACCAGGTCACGTCCTTTTCCCATTTGCATGGGCCGGGGGTTTTCGTGGTAGGAATTTCGATGGCCAACATGCCCCTTGCGGTATTGATGTGGAATCAGGCACTCTATTTTCTTATTGATAAACTCGCCCCGCTCATAATCAAATAATTTTTCACTCTGGGGGTTGGCCATGATGATTTCCCCATTTCTGTTGACGATAATTATACCTTCCGCTGAAGAGTTGAATATCTCCGCATAAGTCCTGCCTACATCGTTTTCAGGCTGCATACAATCCAGATATGGGTTTTAAAATAAAAGAAAGTAAAGCTAAGAAATTTAATCAATTTAGCCAGCTGACCACTATCACCTAATGTCCTGACTTTTGTCATAAAACAGGTGTGCCCCAGTCTCTAGTTTTGATATTCCAAATACCAAAATTGAATGAAGGCTTTGAAACACATCCTGGTTCCGACAGACTTTTCGAGCGATTCGGTGAATGCCCTGAAACATGCAGCTCAAATCGCTGAAATGTGCAATGCCAAAATAAGCCTGATACATGCCTATAGGCTGATTCAACCTCCCGAAAAAACAATTGGTAGTAAAAATATCCTCCACTTCAAAAAAGACCTGGAGAAAGCTATCCAAAATAAATTCAGCGACATCTCTTCCAGTTTAATTCCGGGTTTTTCCAGGGTAAAGTTCGTATCTCAGATCGGTTTTCCTGAAGATGTGATAGAGTCATACGTGATCAAGGAATCACCAGATTTGATTGTAATGGGCACATTGGGCCAATCGCGCAGCACCAAGATATTCGGACAAACTTTAAGTGCTGTGGTATCGAATACTGACTTTCCTATATTGGCTATTCCTCCGGGCAACACTACTACCAATTGGAAAAGCACGTTCTTGTGCGAAACTCCTCAGGTGCGAAAAGTTGATTCTTCCCAGCTTATAGAACATCTGATGAAAGTTTCCTATGGAGACAACAACCTTACAATCCCAACCAAAACAGACCAGTACCACGATGAAACAACGGTCTTTTCGATGACCAAGAATGAGTATCACCTGCTGGTTGAACAACTACAACCAACAGAATGGCTGGAAAACAGAATTCAATTCTTCAACCCGATTTTAATCGGATGAAAACATATTAAACCATATAAAAAGAACCCATAGTTATGAAAAAGATACTAGTTCCTTATGATTTTAGTGAATACGCCAACCATGCCCTGGATTTTGCTTGTCAAATTGCCGCATCCACAGGTGGCCATATCACATTGTTTCATGTGATCGAAAACCCTTTTGGCCAGGGTATCAATACCCAGGGAGAAGTAACTGGAGAAGATCCTGAAATCAAGCTTTATTTTGTCAAATTACTGGAAAAAACAGAACAGTGGCTGGCTGATGCAATAGCCAACGACAAATACAAAACAACGGAAATTCGCCGGAGGATAGAAATAGGTACTCCATATAAAGGTATCGGTAAAAATATAGCTGAATGGAATGCAGACTTAATCGTTATGGGTACCAAAGGCACTTCCAATCTCGAAGAGTTTTTCGTCGGGTCCAATACTGAAAAAGTTGTAAGGTTTTCCAAATGCCCGGTGATCGCCGTTCCTGCAACTGGCAGCCTACGGTCTGTATCCAATATAGCTTTTGCCACTAATTTTGAGTCTGGCCAAAGCAGGGTAATCAAGAAACTGTCAGAATACCAGAAACTCTTTGGTGCCAAACTCCACCTCCTTTGGATAAACACCATACATGATACTGAAAACCAAGACATGACTCTGAATCAATTGGAAAACTTTGCCAAAGAACACGGCCTGGAAAATTATTCCACCCATGTGTCTCGGGCTGTTACTACTGAAGAAGGTATCCTAAGGTTTGTGGCAGAAAACAATATGGATATGATTGCCATGGGCACACATGGGTATCAGGGGCTATCGCACCTGTTTTTAGGGAGCATTGCCGAAGATGTTGTGAACCATGCAGAAAAGCCAGTATGGACATTTAACATGAGGCCATAACTCCTGGTCAAAAATGGAAGGAAAAATATCCTGTTTCCACTGTGGTGACCCATGCCAAACCACCGACATTTCCTATGAGGACAAATGGTTTTGTTGTATGGGTTGTAAAACAGTTTATCAGATTTTGAACGAGCATGGCCTTTGTACATACTACAATTTAAACCCAGGTGCCGGAAATAAAATCAAAGGCATTGAACCCTCAAAATTTGATTTTCTGGATTCTGCTGAAATTCAGGACAAGCTTCTGGATTTTAAGAGTTCCGATCACCAGAAAATAACCTTCAACGTTCCCTCCATACATTGCAGTTCATGCATTTGGCTTCTGGAAAACCTCCCGAACATTGAACCAGCAATAATGTCGTCAAAGGTCAACTTTGGAAAAAAAACCCTTAGCCTCGACTTCAACCCCAACAAAATTACCTTAAAGCAAGTTGCAGAACTTTTGGGCAAGTTAGGTTATACCCCATTGATAAGTTTAGACACCATCTCCCCGGCGCAGGTGGCCAGTAGTAAAGATGTCTACATCAAGATTGGAGTCGCGGGGTTTTGCTTCGGCAATATCATGCTTCTGAGTTTTCCAGACTACTTGGGTATGGAAATAGAAGAGGAACTAAGCTCTTACTTTAGCTATTTGAGCTTTGTCCTTTCCTTGCCCGTATTGGTGTATAGCAGCCAGGACTACTTTAGGTCTGCCCTTCTTGGTATCAAAACTGGTTTTTCCAATATTGATATCCCTATTGCCCTGGGAATAGTTGCCCTATTCGTTCGTAGCTGCTATGAGGTATTTACTGCCACGGGACCTGGCTATTTCGATTCATTGTCCGGTTTGGTCTTCTTTTTATTGATCGGGAAATGGGTTCAGGGCAAGGCCTACGATGGGTTGTCATTCGATCGGGATTACAAATCCTATTTTCCATTGGCAGTACTCAAAAAACAACATGACACGTACGAAAGCACTCCTGTGTATAAGCTGAGGGTCGAAGATCTGGTACTGATTAGAAACGCGGAAATTATCCCATCAGATGCGATTTTAAGGAGTCCTGTAGCGAGTATCGACTACAGTTTTGTAACTGGGGAAGCGATACCGGTCTATACCTATCAGGGTGATAAAATATACGCCGGAGGACGGTTGATTGGAAAATCCGCAGTTTTTGAAGTTACCAAAGCTGTTTCACAAAGCTACCTTACCCAACTTTGGAACGACGTTGACAGCATGAATCGTAAAAAGAAAGGGTCAAGCCAATCAATAATCGGTAAGGTTAGCCGGTATTTTACAATAGCCATATTGACAATAGCCCTCTTATCTGCGGTATTTTGGTCTTTTTCTGATGTGAGGCAGGCTTTTTTGGTTTTTAGTGCAGTTTTAATTGTTGCTTGCCCATGCGCACTGGCCCTGGCCAGCCCTTTTACACTCAGCGCCACCATGAATGTATTTGGGGAAAATAAATTCTACCTCAAAAACACTCATGTAATAGAGCGATTATGGAAAATTTCCACCATAGTATTTGACAAAACCGGAACCCTGACTACCAATAACCAGAAGGAAGTAGGCTATAACGGCACCGGGCTCTGTGAAAAGGATAAAACAGCCATCAAGTCCATTGTTCTAAATTCATCCCACCCCTATAGCCAGGCCATATATCAGTATCTGAACCACGCTGATGAAAAGGTGCCCGAACCCATCCTTTTTTCTGAGGCGCATGGCAGAGGGGTGACGGGGATTGTTGGTGAAAGGCAAATCAAATTGGGAACTTCCGGTTTTGCCGGAGTGCCGCCCACACAGTCAATTCACCATGCTGAGGATGGGGGCAAGGTGTATGTATCCATTGACGAAGAGCCAAAAGGTTATTTCAATATTCAAAACAACTATCGGTCAGGACTGAAGGAACTCGTTTCGAAGCTTTCTAAAACTTTCAGACTTGGTGTAATATCAGGGGACAATGAAAGTGAAAAAAAACTACTGCAAGGAATATTTCCATCTGCGCGCCAGATTTTGTTCAGGCAAAAGCCGGACGACAAAGTGGACTATGTTAAATCATGCCAGGAACGTGGCGAGAAGGTTTTGATGCTGGGAGATGGCTTGAATGATGCAGCGGCACTACGGCAATCCGATGTAGGTGTAGCTGTGGCAGATGATAAAGCGGCATTTACACCAGCCAGTGATGCGATCATTCTGGGAGGTCAAATTACCAGTCTTGACAAGTTCCTAAGGCTGGCAAAGTCCTCCAGAAAAATTATCATCGCCAGTATTGTGATATCCTTTTTATACAACCTGATAGGGTTATCTTTTGCCATAATGGGAAAACTGACCCCCATACTTGCTGCCATCCTCATGCCGTTGAGCAGTATTTCGGTGGTGGTTTTTGCCACCATGGCCGTTCGGATGGTATCCAAATTATATAAATTTAATTGATTATGTCAGTACTGGTTTTGCTCATAATGATCAGTATTACAGTAGCCACAGGATTTTTGGCGCTGTTCATTTGGGCTATTAAATCCGGCCAGTTTGACGACACGGACTCCCCTTCCATACGTATGTTGATCGATGATAAAAAACGCAGCAAGTGACAAAAATCATGTCCCCGCTTGATGCCGATCACCAAATCACACCCTATTTCCACATTTCTTTGAACCTGAATCAAAAAATCAGCAACACCTCAATGGACAAACAACTCATCAGAAAATACAACGTGCCCGGGCCCAGGTATACCAGTTTTCCTCCTGTTCCCGAATGGAACCCCAAGCCTCCAACAATACAGGATTGGAAAAACTCCATAAGGGAAACTTTTAACGCCACCAACCAAAAGGAAGGCATCTCACTCTATATCCACCTGCCATTTTGTGAGAGTTTGTGCACTTACTGCGGCTGCAATACCAGAATAACAGTTAACCACAAAGTCGAAAAGCCTTACATTGATAGCGTTCTCAAAGAGTGGCAACTTTACCTTGATACTTTTAGGGACAAACCCAAAGTAGCCCAAATACATCTGGGTGGTGGTACACCCACTTTCTTCAGTCCGGAAAACCTCCAATACCTCATGGATTCGATCCATCAGACCATTGACCTTTTGCCAAATGCGGAGTTGGGGTTTGAAGGACACCCAAACAACACTTCAAAAAGCCATTTGGCCACCCTGCATTCGCTAGGCTTTACCAGGCTCAGCCTCGGCATACAGGATTTTGATTATTCGGTACAAAAAAAAGTAAACCGAATCCAATCATACGAAACAGTATCTGATGTGGTGTTCAATGCCAGGAAGGCAGGCTATTATTCTATCAATTTTGACCTGATATATGGCCTGCCGCTACAAACCCCGCAAACAATAGAAGCTACCATTAAAAAGGTTTCGACATTAAAGCCCAACAGGATAGCTTTCTATAGCTATGCCCACGTGCCCTGGACAAAGCCAGGACAAAGGGGCTTTGTAGAAAATGACTTGCCAAGCAATGAAGCCAAAAGGGAATTGTATGAACTGGGAAAACAAATGTTGGAAGACCTGGAATACAAAGAGATAGGCATGGACCACTTCTCACTTACATCTGATGATCTTTATCTGGCTGCCAACACGGGTACATTGCACCGAAACTTTATGGGATATACTCCCCGGAAAACGAGTCTGCTGATCGGCCTTGGCTCTTCTTCAATTGGTGATAGCTGGACAGCCTATGCCCAGAATGTTAAGGTGGTGGAGCTTTACCAAAAGCTTGTACATGAAGGCAAACTGCCAATATTCAAAGGCCACCAGCTGTCGGCCCGGGAACAAAGTATGCGTCACCACATACTTGATCTTATGTGCAACTACAACACTCAATTGGATCCCGGTTTTACAAAAAAACTAACAAAAAATGCCCAGAAACAACTGGAAACCCTGGTCGATGACGGTTTGATCAATTTAGTGGAAAACCGACTGGAGGTCCTGCCAAAAGGCAAACCATTCGTACGAAATATATGCATGGCAATTGACCCTTTCTGCAAGAAGGAAAAGTCCGTTTATAGCAAAACCATTTAAAATTTAAAGCCAGCATTCCCATGTCATCACTATCAGCAAATGAAGCGATTCAGATAATATCATCCAGGCAACATGTATTTATACAGGGGGGAACCGCCACCCCACAAGTATTGGTAAATGCAATGACTGCCAAAGCAGCTGGCTTAAAAAATGTCACCATATACCACATACATACGGAAGGGAAAGTTCCTTATGCCGACCCTTCATTATCGGGCAGTTTCAAAATCAATTCCTTCTTTTTGGGAAATAACATAAGAAGTGCTGTCCAGCGCGGGTGTGCTCAATATATCCCGGTTTTTTTAAGCGAAATACCAGCATTGTTCCGAAAGGATACATTGCCTCTGGATGTGGCCCTGGTGCAAGTGTCCCCGCCGGACAAACACGGTTATTGTTCGTTGGGGGTATCTGTGGATATCACACTTGCAGCTATAGAAAAAGCAAAGTATGTAGTGGCCCAGGTCAATCCACAAATGCCCAGAACCCATGGCGATGGCCTTGTACACATCGACAGGTTTCATGCTTATTGTGAAGTGGACGAGCCCATTCCTGAGGTACTGGTACCCGCCCCAAACGATGTGGAGCAACAAATTGGACAACATATAGCCGCCATAGTTGAAGACAGGGCTACATTGCAAATGGGGATTGGGGGCATCCCCAATGCCGTTTTGAGCAGTTTGTCCCACCACAAAGACCTGGGAATCCATACAGAAATGTTCACCGACGGAATTATTGATTTGGTAAAAAAAGGAGTAATAACCGGTAAATTCAAGAAAAAACACCCGCACAAAATCGTTTCAGGATTTGCGATGGGTTCGAGGCAACTTTATGACTTTATAGATGACAACCCGGAAATTCAAATGTTGGATATTGCGTATGTAAATGACACTGCTGTCATTCGCCAAAACCCCAGGGTAACGGCTATCAATAGTGCCATTGAAGTGGATCTGACCGGACAGGTATGTGCTGACTCCATTGGTACATTGATGTACTCGGGTGTTGGAGGGCAAATGGATTTTATTCGTGGAGCTTCCCTGTCAGAAGGCGGAAAACCCATTATTGCCCTTCCGTCTGTTACCCATGGAGGTATTTCCAGAATTGTGCCTACATTAAAACCCGGAGCGGGAGTGGTTACCACCCGGGCACATGTGCACTATGTGGTCACAGAATACGGGGCGGTCAACCTACATGGCAAAAACCTGCTCGAAAGGGCAAAGGCCCTAACAAGTATTGCACACCCAGACCATCGGGAAGACCTGGATCAAGCCATATTTGACCGATTTAACGTAATGGGTTGATCAAATGACAAAAGTCATGTTTCCATCCCTTTTTGGGTCAGTTTTTATAAAGGAAAGTGAATTTAATTTTGGTTGAAAACAACGAAACCATGGAAATAAAAAAAATTTTGGTACCCACCGACTTCTCCCCTTGCTCAATCAATGCCCTAAAAATAGCGGCAGGCCTGGCCAAAGGCCAAAACGCCAGCATTGAAATCGTACATGCAGTACATGTGCCCGCCCATCCCCATGTGGATGTTTTAGCGGCACAAAGCATTGTAGAGCCAATCCTGGAGGATTATGAAAAAAAAGTAGACCTGCAATTCAACAACCTGAAAAAACAAATCCCGGAGCTGGCCAATGTGTCCTTCTCCATACAAAAATTTGTTTCCCTGCCTTCTGATGCCATTCACACCGTACTGTCCACATCGGATATTGATTTGGTGGTGATGGGTACCAAAGGCAGCCATGACCTGCTGGAAAAACTGGTCGGTAGTATGAGTGCAGAAGTGATCAGGTTTTCTAAAATACCCGTGCTCATGATTCCTGAAAATATAAAGTCGTTGAAAATCGGTTCTATCGCCTTTGCTGCAGACCTGAAAGAGATTAAGAATCCCGACCAACTGGACATGCTTCTTTTTTTTGCAAAGGCATCAGGGGCTGAACTCACCGTTTTTCATTTTTCCAATGATTACGACGATGATCATCTGGAAGAACTGGCCAGGGAAAACATGAAGCTGATCCATAAACTAGAAGGTATAAAAGTATCTTATGCCCACCTCGATGAGCAAACAGTATCTGATGGTATCCTCAAATTCATAGACAAATATAAAATAGATATGCTGGCCATGTATCCGAGACACCATGGATTATGGGATAGAATTATCCATACCAGCACTACCAGGAAAATAGCCATGAGGATAAAAACACCACTGCTTACCATACATGAGTAAAAGCTATTTGGATAGATGTTTTTTTCACCTACCACTAATATAATACTGAAGTAGTTTTTGGCATTAAACTATAAAAATGCCAGAGAGGGTTAATGCTTGCGACCGTTTTGATGACAATAATCATATCTGAAACTGGCTAAGATCATAACCCAATAATGATGGCTAAAATACCTTTACTAAAAAAAACAAAAAACCATGTCAACAAAAATCACGATATCCACCGCTATTACTTTAATGATATGTACTCTTTTTTTTCAGTGTGGCAGTTCCCCAACCACGAAAACGGAAAATAATAATGGCCCTAAATCAATGATAAAAGAGGAAAGCATGAAAGACCCATTGAAGAATAAGGGAATTGGCCCTGTGAATGAAGTAATACTTGGCCCTATAGATGATAAAATGGTAGCAGAAGGTAAAGTTCTGTTTGAAAGCTTATGTACCGCCTGTCATAAAGTTGAAAAAAGGTTTATTGGGCCATCACCCAAAGGGATAACAAAGCGAAGAAGTCCAGAATGGATTATGAATATGATAATGAATCCAGAAGAGATGCTTCAAAAGGATCCCATTGCAAAACAACTCCTAATAGAAGCCAATGGTGCCCCAATGGCCAATCAAAATGTTACAGAAGAAAACGCACGCAAGATATTGGAATACTTTAGAACCCTTTAAAGCCAACGATTATGAAAACTCAACCGATTGTACTCTTATCGACTTTTATACTCTTTTGGTCTTCCTGTAGTCAGACCAATAGTCAACAAGCGACTACTTCCTTGCCAAATAACACACCAAAAGGGCAGGCATCTGTAGTGGATACCACTTCAGCTAAAAATATTCTTCAGGTAGCAATCCAATCGCCCGACCATACAACTTTGGTGGCTGCAGTACAAGCGGCAGGGATCGAACATATTTTAGTAAACGCCGGTCCTCTAACCGTGTTTGCTCCCATCAACGAGGCTTTTGAGTCTCTGCCACCAGGCACAGTAGATGATTTGCTCAAACCCGAAAACAAACCACAACTGGCTAATATACTATCTGGTCATGCTGCACCAGGATCATTTGATCTGGAAGCATTAAAAAAAGAATTCCGAAAAGGCAGGAAAATTTATACCGCCACAGGAAAATATCTGAATGTAACGGTGAAACAAGGTAACGTCTTTATATCCGGTTCCAAAATACTGGCCACCATACCTACATCCAATGGCGTCATCAATGTTGTGGACCAAGTCATATTGGAAAACTAATAATATACTTTTTCTTTAAAACAACTACTAAAATGAAACATACAGCAAAATTTCTATCGATAATGATTGCAGTTGGATTGATGCTCCTCATGACAAATTGCAATCAAAGCAACAAAGGTGCTTTGACCAATAGTACAGCCGACAGGGTATTTGTCGCACCTGGAGAACATGATGAGTTTTACGGATTCATCTCCGGGGGGTTTAGCGGACAGCTCTCCGTGATAGGTATGCCATCGGGTAGGATTTTTAAGGTTATTCCTGTTTTTTCCCAGGATGCTGAAAAAGCCTATGGATACAATGAAGAAACCAAGGCTATGCTCAACACTTCATTTGGTTTTATCCCCTGGGGCGATGCACACCATCCCGATATTTCCCAAACCAAAGGGGTATTGGACGGGAGATGGGTATTCATCAATGAAAACAACACGCCACGAATTGCCAAAATCGACCTGACTACTTTCGAGACCACTGAAATAATAGAAATCCCGAATTCTGCAGGCAACCATAGTTCCTCATATGTAACTGACAACACGGAATATGTGATCGCTGGCACCAGGTTTTCGGTACCTGTTCCTCAACGGGACATGCCAATCAGTGAATACCAAGGCAATTTCAAGGGAGCATTAAGTTTTCTAAAGGTTGATCCCGAAGATGGGGAAATGAACATCGAATTTCAGATAATGATGCCTGGGTTCGATTATGACAAAGCTCATCCTGGAAGGGGGAAATCACATGGTTGGTTTTTCTATACCACATACAACACTGAGGAAGCCAATAGTTTGCTGGAGGTGAACGCCTCTCAAAATGACAAGGATTTTATTGCCGCAGTAAATTGGAAAAAGGCCGAAGAGTACATAGCACAGGGAAATTTCGAGACCATGTCTACCAGATATGCTCACAATATCTACGACGAAAAAACACACATGGCTACTACACAATGGAAGGAGAAAGTCCGTGTGCTAGATCCAGCCAAATGCCCCGGGCTTGTGTATTTTATGCCAATGCCAAAATCCCCTCATGGATGTGATGTTGACCCTTCCGGGGAATACATAGTAGGCAGTGGAAAGCTTTCCGCCAATGTAACCGTGCATTCATTTGACAAAATGATGGCTGCCATCAAAAACAACAAAGTAAGCGGCGAAGCTTATGGCATTCCTATTCTAAATTATGAAGATGTGCTGGCCGGGGTGGTTGTCCAACCAGGGCTTGGTCCGTTGCACACAGAATTTGACGGAAAAGGAAATGCCTACACCACCTTTTTTATATCCTCAGAGGTCGTCAAATGGAAATTGGGTACTTGGGAAGTAATCGACAGAAAACCTACCTACTATTCTGTAGGCCATTTGATGATACCCGGAGGAAATTCCCAAAAGCCCTTTGGTAAATATCTCCTTGCCATGAACAAAATTACCAAAGACCGCTACTTGCCAACAGGTCCTGAAGTGACCCAGTCGGCCCAGCTTTATGATATTTCAGGTGAAAAAATGGAACTGTTGTCGGATTTTCCAACTGTCGGAGAACCTCACTATGCAGCCAGTATTCCAGCTGAATTGATAAAGGCCAAGTCTAAAAAAATATACTCACTTGAGGAAAATGAGCACCCATACGCTTGTAAGGATCCGAAAAAAGCCCGGGTGGAACGTGACGGAAAAGACGTTCACATATACATGACCATGATCAGGAGCCATTTTACCCCAGATAATATCGAAGGAGTGAAGGAAGGAGACAAGGTTTATTTTCACGTAACCAACCTAGAACAAGACTATGACGTTCCGCATGGAATAAGCATGATTGGTGCAAACACCTCTGAACTACTGGTCATGCCAGGGCAAACAGAAACGTTTGTCTGGGAACCCAAACAGCAAGGGGTCTGGCCATTTTATTGTACAGATTTTTGTTCTGCACTCCATCAGGAAATGCAAGGTTATATAAGGGTATCGCCATCCGGTTCCAACATTCAGTTGTCCTGGTCATTGGATGGAGAATGATAAAAGACCCTCGGCTTTCTGGTGAGCACTTGAAGCTTCTATTTCAATAAAACTGAGACCTTTAATTTCTCAACCCATGAAAAAATCTAATGCCCTAATGGTGTGCGGAGCGTTGCTATTGCTGTCTCTGTTTGTGTTGCCTCTTTGGAACATCACACTTGAAGCCCCACAATATCCTGATGCTATTGGCATGGATATTTGGATATCTAAAATCACAGACCACAATCCCAATGATATCAAAAACATAAACTTAATGAACCACTATGTTGGCATGAAAGAAATCCCGGGCCACCTGCCTGAATTTGACATTTTTCCCTGGGTCATTGCCACCATGTCCATCCTGGGCGTGGCTATAGGCTTTATTGGAAATAACAAACTATATGTCGTGTGGTTTGTTATCATGGTCATCCTGGGGTTGATTGGTATGTATGATTTTTACTTGTGGGAATACGATTACGGCCATACACTTAAGGAAACAGCTGCCATTAAATTCACCAATCCGGATGGTAGCCCAATGGCTTATCAGCCCCCATTAATTGGAAGCAAGGTTATCCTTAATTTCAAGGCCATTTCCAAACCAATGACGGGTGCCTACCTGATGTTTTCAGGAATGTTTCTTTCGATAGTGGCTTATTTTCAATCTAAAAAGGAATTACCATGAAACCCGCCATAACGTTTTTTCATCCCACTTTTCAAACAATGATTGTCTTTGGTCTCTTGGTATCTTGCTCTATAAAACCAGCGAAAATATATTATGGAACGGATGGGTGTCAATTCTGTAAAATGACAATAGTAGATAGGCAACATGCTGCCCAACTAATAACTGACAAGGGTAAAGCTTACAAGTTTGACGCTATTGAATGCATGGTCAATAGGTTGCATTCTATGGAAAATTCAAGTATCGGTATGGTTCTGGTCAATGATTTTGAACAACCGGGCTTGCTGATAAACGCCAAATCGGCAACCTACCTTGTTTCCAACCAAATTCCGAGCCCAATGGGGGCCTTCTTAAGTGCTTTTGGCACTAAAGCAAAGGCCATTGTAGCCTCCAGGGAGAAATCGGGCCAATTGTATTCGTGGGAAGAACTGATGCACCAGTTCAATCAACCTGAAAATGCCTCAAAGCCAGATATGTGATGATCAAGGTTAGATGTTTCATATCCATACTTTTGTCG
This sequence comes from Cyclobacteriaceae bacterium, assembly GCA_040222275.1. GTDB lineage: Bacteria > Bacteroidota > Bacteroidia > Cytophagales > Cyclobacteriaceae > CAXBNB01. The sequence continues at coordinate 11,443 of JAVKDJ010000025.1, read as the reverse complement.
GTAGGCCTGGCAACATGGTCTAAAGCAGCAGTCCGCGAAGTGTGTGCAGCGTGCCCTGTTAGCTCCTTGGCCGCCGCAATATCCGTGTCCGCTCCTGGTGATTCTATAACCATCCGGCCCGGAACATACTATGAGGCGAACATAATCATCTCAAAGCCGCTCACTATTGTAGGGAATGGGGATGTTCTATTCGATGGAGGGGGTCGGGGCTATATACTAAAAATCACTGCTGACCAGGTAGCAGTAAGTGGGATCACTTTTATCAATTCAGGCAAGAGCTACACCCATGACTTTGCTGCCATTTATATTTCCAAGAGCAAAAACTTCAATATTTTCCAGAACAAAATTATAAATCCATATTTCGGGATTTTGGTTGAAAAATCACACCAAGGAACTATAGCTGAAAACATCATTAAGGGAAATTCCAAAAGGGAAGATGATTCGGGCAATGGCATTCACCTTTGGCATTGTTCTAAAATAGAGATTGTCAAAAATGAAGTGACGCAACTCAGGGATGGTATCTATTTTGAATTCGTCTCGGAAAGTACTGTATCGGAAAACAACAGTCATGGGAATATCCGCTATGGCCTTCATTTTATGTTTTCCAACAATGACGAATATTCATACAACCTCTTTTATAACAATGGGGCAGGTGTCGCTGTAATGTTCTCTAAGTTTATACTGATGCACCACAATAAATTCGTCAAAAATTGGGGCACTGCTTCCTATGGTTTATTGCTCAAAGAAATCTACGATGCGGAGATCAAAGACAATAGCTTCGAAGAAAATACAATAGCAATATTTATAGAAGGTTCGACCCGCATCAATTATATCCACAATGATTTTGCAAGAAATGGCTGGGCCATTAAAATCGCCGGGGCAGCTTATACGAATTATTTCACACAAAACAATTTTGTCCACAATGCTTTCGACCTGTCTTACAGTGGTAAAATCAATGACAATGTATTTGATGGCAATTATTGGAGCGGCTATAGGGGTTATGATTTAGACCGCAATAATATAGGTGATATTCCATACAGGCCTGTGAAACTATTTTCTTATATCGTGAACAATACCCCTGAAACTATTGTACTGCTGAGGAGCCTTTTCATTGATATTATCAATTTCTCAGAGAGTGTATCCCCAGTCTTTACTCCCGACGACCTGGCAGATTCAAAACCCATGATGTACGAGTTAAAATGATAGAGATAAAACATATATACAAACGTTTTGGAAACATAGAGGTATTGAAAGACCTAAACCTTGAGGTCAGGCAAAGTGGTGTATTTGCAATTTTAGGCCCTAACGGTTCAGGCAAAACAACTTTGATTAAAAGTATCCTGGGCATGGTAATACCAGACGATGGTGAAATATGTTTTAATGGCACTTCGGTGCATAAAAAATGGAAATATAGAAAGCTCATCAATTATCTCCCACAGATTGCCAATTTTCCTACAAACCTCACCGTAAGAGAATTGATTGGAATGATCAAAAACCTGAGGGGAGGAACCACGGAAGACCAACAAATCATTGAAGCCTTCTCTTTGCAATCCACCCTCAATCAAAAGCTGGGCAAGCTATCTGGTGGAACTAAACAAAAAGTAAATATCCTATTGACTTTCATGTTTGACAGTCCTCTTTTGATATTGGATGAGCCCACTACGGGGTTAGATCCCGTTTCTATGATTCAGCTTAAAAAGCTGATACAACATGAAAAAGATAAGGGAAAAACAATTTTGGTTACTACGCACATTATGAATTTTGCCGAAGAGATAGCAGACAAAGTAGTGTTCCTACTAGAAGGCCAAATTTATTTTAACGGCACAGTGAGACAACTCAAGAAACAAACATCAAAGGGTAACCTTGAGCAAGCCATAGCAGCTATCTTAACCACAGGGTATGCTTAAGATATTGAGATATAGTTTTTATGATTTGATCAGGAGTAGATGGAGCTATGTTTATCTGGGGTTTTATCTGTTGTTGGGATTTGTTTTATTGTTCCTCAACAACGATATATCAAAAGCCATTATTACGCTTCTCAACATCATATTGGTACTTACCCCTCTCATAGGAACCATTTTTGGGGTGATGTATTATTATGATTCACAGGAATTTACTGAGTTGCTGCTCGCACAACCCCTCAAACGTTCCAGTATATTTCTGGGCCAGTACCTTGGTATTTCGATTTCATTGACCCTAAGCCTGGTCTTTGGATTAGGCCTTCCGTTCGCATTATATGGCCTATTTTATTCAGCTACTATTTGGAACTTCATTTCCCTTTTGGTATCTGGCACTTTCCTTACTTTCATTTTTGTCGCTTTGGCATTTTATACCGCTCTTAAAAATCAAAACAGGATCAAAGGATTTGGGTATGCGATATTGATCTGGTTGTTTATGGCAGTCATTTATGATGGGATGTTTTTGATACTTCTGGCCTATTTCCATGATTACCCCCTGGATAAATTTGCTTTGGGTGGTGTTATGTTCAATCCTATAGACATGTCGCGCATCCTTATCTTGCTCCAATTGGACATATCTGCGTTGTTGGGCTATACCGGGGCGGTATTTAAACAGTTTTTTGGGACAGCTACAGGCATGTTGATTAGTATTTTCGTCTTATCGTGCTGGATGGCCTTGCCTTTATATTTTATTTTTCTAAGATCAAACAAAAAAGATTTTTAAAACCATGGTCAAACAAAGCTTGAAAAACACATCCCGGAAGGCTTCTGATAAATTATACATAGATACTTTGTTAAAAGACGAGCATAAAACCATTAATTTGATGTCATTTGGGAGCGGATACCACCTTAGGCCCCATAAAGCCACCAGCGATGTTTTTTTTAACGTAATAGAGGGAAAATGTAGCGTTAGGGTTTTAAACGAGAACCTCTCATTGACAGCCGGGGAATATACGATTTTCCCAAAGGGCCAGCTTCATGAAGTGGTAGCAGAATCAGCCTTGAAGATCCTGTTAATCAAATAACGAATGAATAAAAAAGACATAAAAAGTAAAGAGGACATCAAATTAATGGTGGATACCTTCTATCAAAAAGCGCTCAAAAATGAGCCTTTAAAGCATATATTTGAAAATGTGGCCGCAGTAAATTTCGAAACCCATTTGCCTGTTATGTACAAATTCTGGTCGCAGGTGCTGTTCGCCGATGGTGACTATCGAGGAAACCCTTTCGAAAAACACCTGCCACTGCCTCTCACCAAAAACCACTTTGATCTCTGGATTGGCATTTTTTGCAGTACAGTTGACGATCTCTTTGAAGGCAACAAGGCGGAAGAAGCCAAAGCACGTGCCCGGACTATAGGCCAAATTTTCCAAATGAAAATGAAACTGCTCTAATTTCTTGCCCCTGGCAAGGCTGCACACCAGGCTGAAATTTTATAGTTGGGACATCTACCTCCTTCAACTTTATCCGGAAAATGCCCTTCCCATACTTTAAGTGGATAGACACGTTTCCGGCACCCATTAGATTTTCCGGCTTCAAGAGGCCATTAATCCCATTAAAAAGCAAACGCAACCCAAAAAAATACTCGGAGCAATAAGGTGATATTAATCATGTTATGGGGCAAGATTAGTCATTTCGGGTGGCCGTGGCAGTACCTACTTTTACTGTAAACAAATTAATAAAGCCATGTTAACATTCACATCACTAGTAGCCGCAGCATTGGCCATTTGGGCCATAGTGGCTGTGGCCAAAAGCAGCATTAGTTCCAATCAAAAAACCCTGTGGTTCGCCATAGTTATCGTTATCCCGATTCTTGGCCCCACTTTATACTATTTGTTCGGCAATAAAAACCTATCGTCATGAGCCATATAAAAACAAACAAGGATATGCGCATTTTCGTGGTAGCCCTCGTGCTGATCGTAATCCTACTACTATCCACTCTTATCTGATCCCAGATCGAAATTTAAAAGGTTTGTCTGCGAAAACAGAAAAGCTGACAATTGTCAGTTTTTCCCAAAACGCAGGTCATTCAATCAACCATGGCAGCAGGTTAGCTTAGCCAAAAATTACGATTAAAACCGATGCTTACGTATGGAACTTGAGAAATTTAGTTATGACAATAGAATTGTAAAATACTTTTCTATTGCTACTGTCATATTTGGTGTAGTGGGAATGCTCGTGGGGCTCACCGCCGCTATCCAGCTTTTTTATCCAATCTTTAATTTTGACCTCCAGTACACCACTTTTGGCAGGATAAGACCCCTCCATACCAATGCCATCATCTTCGCCTTTGTTGGCAATGCGATGTTTGCTGGAGTTTACTATTCCATGCAACGATTGCTCAAAACCCGTATGTTTAGTGATCTGTTGAGCTGGATACATTTCTGGGGGTGGCAGTTGATTATCGTCGCAGCAGCCATCACACTGCCATTGGGTATGACCACCAGCAAAGAGTATGCAGAGTTGGAGTGGCCTATTGATATAGCCATTACTGTTATTTGGGTGGTGTTTGGTATCAATATGATCGGCACCATTCTCAAAAGAAGGGAGCGACACATGTATGTAGCCATTTGGTTTTACATTGCTACATTCGTTACGGTAGCCGTCCTGCATATTGTCAATTCCTTCGAAATTCCGGTGACATTATTCAAAAGTTACTCCTGGTATGCCGGTGTGCAGGATGCCCTGGTACAATGGTGGTACGGACACAATGCAGTGGCATTTTTCCTTACCACACCTTTTTTGGGCCTTATGTACTATTTTCTGCCCAAAGCGGCAAACAGGCCCGTTTATTCCTACAAGCTGTCCATTATTCACTTTTGGTCGCTGATCTTTATTTATATATGGGCTGGCCCGCATCACCTTCTTTACACCTCTCTACCCGACTGGGCACAATCACTCGGTGTAGTCTTTTCTATTATGCTAATTGCCCCATCCTGGGGGGGCATGCTTAACGGACTACTTACACTTAGGGGAGCCTGGGACAGGGTTCGCGAAGACCCTGTGCTCAAGTTTATGGTAGTGGCGGTAACGGCCTATGGAATGGCCACACTGGAAGGGCCTTTGCTATCGCTGAAAAACGTAAATGCCATTGCTCATTTTACTGACTGGATAGTCGCACATGTGCATGTAGGAGGCCTGGGTTGGAACGGCTTCATGATCTTTGGTATGCTCTATTGGGTAGTACCCAAAATGTGGGGTACCAGCCTGTATTCGAAAAAACTTGCCAACGCCCACTTTTGGATTGGTACCCTCGGAATTATATTCTATGCATTACCCTTGTATGTGGCAGGTATAGTACAAAGCCTCATGTGGAAACAATTCAATCCACAGGGTTTTCTGGAATACAAAAACTTTCTGGAAACAGTGGTACAAATCCTCCCCATGTACATGCTCAGGGCAGTCGGAGGTTCCCTATACCTCGTCGGTACTTTCATCATGATCTACAACCTTATCAAAACGGCCAGGGAAGGTGATTTCGTGGCTAATGAGTATGCCGAAGCACCAGCATTGGAAAAAAGAAGAATAGTCGGCGGACATTGGCACAGTGTACTTGAAAGAAAACCTGTAATTTTCACCGCACTTACAATAGTGGCCATCCTCATTGGCGGGCTGGTCGAAATGGTGCCGACGTTCCTGATAAAATCCAATGTGCCTACCATTGCCAGCGTCAAACCCTATACGGCACTGGAACAGCATGGCAGGGATATTTACATAAGGGAGGGATGTGTAAGCTGCCATACTCAAATGGTGCGGCCATTCCGATCCGAAACCGAGCGGTACGGTGAGTATTCCAAAGCCGGGGAATTTGTCTATGACCATCCTTTCCTTTGGGGCTCGAAAAGGACCGGTCCTGACCTGCACCGAATAGGTGGAAAATATCCCGACTCCTGGCATTATTACCATATGCTGGATCCGGCTGCCGTGTCGTCAGGTTCCATTATGCCCCCTTATCCATGGCTTTTCGAGCAAAAAATAGACACCTCTGAAACTGTAGGAAAGATAAAAGCACTTAGGGCAATTGGGGTGGATTATGCGCTGAATTATGAAGATATAGCCAACCAAGACCTGAACCTGCAGGCAGAACAAATAGCTAAAAACCTTAAAGATCAGGATGGTATTGTAGTAGGTAAAGATGCCGAAATTATTGCGCTTATTGCCTATTTGCAAAGATTGGGCATGGATATAAAAGTAAAAGACAACTAAAAATGTAAGTTATGTTCAAGTATTATTTCGAACAGATCCAGGGAATAGCCATCTGGCCAATCATATCATTGACGATTTTCTTCATGTTTTTCATTGGCCTTATATGGTGGGTGGTAAAAGTTGACAAATCCTACATCCGTGAGATGAAAAATTTGCCATTGGACTGACAAAACCCAAGATGAAACCGAATAAACCGGAAACCAAAATATGCACCATGTACCTCATCAATAGAAATAAAAAAGCCTCCCTTGCCCTCGTTTTCATCCTACTGTGTGCAACAACTTCAAAAGGGCAGGCTTACACATTAAGCAATCAGGACATATACTTGTACGCTTTTATGTTTCTGATCTCATTTATTTGCCTGGCAGCCCTTTTCGCTGTTGGCTATGCCCTATATGCCCTACGTGCGTTAGTGGAGGACTCTCGATTGGGACTACACAAAAAAGGAGAAGTAGATGATACACCGGCGGCCAGTTTTTGGACCCGCCTAAATATCAAAATGACCGGTGCAGTACCCCTGGAACAAGAAGCCGCAATAGAGCTAAACCACTCATACGATGGTATCCGGGAACTGGACAACCATCTTCCACCCTGGTGGAAATATTTGTTTTATTTCAGCATCGTATTCTCAGTCATCTACCTTTTTGTATATCACATATCCGGCTCATTGCCCCTACAGACGGAAGAATACGATATGGAAATGGCACTAGCTGAAGAAGCTAAAACAAAATCAGGCCCATCTGAAACCAGTGATATTGACGAAACCAATGCAACACTTACACTCGATCCTGCTGATCTTTCAAATGGGAAGGAAATTTACCTGCGCAATTGTGCAGCCTGCCACAAAGAAACCGGAGCAGGTGGGATCGGCCCCAACCTGACTGACGAATATTGGCTTCATGGTGGGAGCATCAAGGATATATTCTCTACTATAAAATTCGGGGTACCAGACAAAGGAATGTTGGCCTGGGAGCAACTGCTTTCTCCCACCCAAATACGTGATGCTGCTTCATTTATCAAATCTCTGGAGGGTACAAACCCTGAAAATGCCAAAGCACCTCAAGGTGACCTCTATAAAGAACCCGAAGATTCGTCATCAAAATAACAGTCCGGTGGAAGACTTGTACCAATACGATCAGGAACACAGGGATACGATTGCCACTGTAGATGCAGAAGGCAAAAGGGTGTGGGTATATCCGAAGAAACCTTCAGGAAAATACCACCGGTACCATATGGGCCTCACCTTTGTATTGTTGACCATATTCTTTCTTGGGCCTTTTCTAAAAATAGGAGGACAGCCTTTTTTATTGGTCAATATTTTTGAAAGAAGGTTTGTGATTCTTGGCCAGGCGTTTTGGCCACAAGACTTCTTTATCCTGGCCATGGCCATGGTTACTTTTTTTTTATTTGTTATCCTTTTTACGACAGTATTCGGAAGGGTATGGTGCGGATGGGCCTGCCCCCAAACACTGTTTATGGAAATGGTATTCCGAAAAGTGGAATACTGGATAGAGGGCAATGCCAACCAGCAAAGAAAACTAAACCAGGCACCATGGGGTATCCAAAAAATTGTAAAGAAAGTTTCTAAGCAAATTATCTTCATATCTATAGCACTTCTTATTTCACATACCGTAATGGCCTACCTGATAGGAATAGAAAAGACCATTGAAATTGTTACCCAACCACCTTCAGATAATTTCAAAGGTTTTATCGGGCTCGTATGCTTCACAGGGATATTCTATTGGGTGTTTGCCTGGTTTAGGGAACAAGCATGTATTGCGGTATGCCCTTATGGTAGGTTACAGGGGGTTCTGCTGGGCAAAAACTCCTTAACGGTTGCCTACGACTGGGTGAGGGGAGAAAAGCGCGGAAAGCTGAAAAAGGGGCAGGTTGATCAGGGAAACGGAGACTGCATTGACTGCAAACTTTGCGTACATGTGTGCCCTACCGGTATCGATATCAGAAATGGCACCCAGCTCGAATGTGTGAATTGCACGGCCTGTATAGATGCTTGCGATGAGGTTATGCTGAAGGTCAATAAACCAACCGGGCTCATCAGGTTTGCTTCGTACAATTCGATAAAGGAAAGAGTACAAAGACTGATTGATAATAGGGTTATTGGATACTCAATCGTTCTGGCAGGATTGGTTTCCCTTTTCACTTTTTTTATTGTCAGCAGGTCAGATATAGACGTTACGATCTTAAAAGTACCAGGCACCTTATACCAGCAAACGGAGGATGGGCAAATCAGCAACCTGTACAACATACAGTTTATCAACAAGACTTTTAAAGACAAGCAAATAAAACTAAGACTAAATGAACCAACAAAAGGCCTCATAGAGCAAGTGGGGGATAAAGGCGTTTTGATAAAAGCCAACGACATATACAAAGGCGTGTTTTTTATAAAAATGCAGCAGCAAAACATTCAGTCGGCCAAGACCAGTGTTGAAATACTTTTATATGAAAATGGGAGGTTGGTCGAAACAGCATCTACCATATTTCTTGGGCCTGTGAACAACTAAATCTAAATAAAATGAATTGGGGAGCGAAAATCATTTTAGCCTATATATGCTTTATAGCCTTGGTATCTACCATGGTGGCCATCTGTGCCAATCAAGATGTAGATTTGGTAGCGCCAGATTATTACAAACAGGAAATAGCCTATCAGGATCAAATAGACAGGGTTCATAACTACAATACCCTTGAAAAAAAACCTGACCTGGCGATAAACCGCAAAACCTCTACAATCACAATCACTTTTTCGGAAGAAACCTCAAGAAACTTACATTCCGGAAAGATATTGTTGTTTAGGCCGTCCAATAGGCGCATGGATCGTTCGTTTGAAATAGAGCTAGATCCCAATGGTAGAATGACCCTGCCCATACCTCAGGAGTCAGGCGGGCTCTGGAAACTAAAAATACAGTGGGCAGATGAAACCCTCGAATATTACCACGAAAAACCAATGGCATTATGATCTTTTGGGCTAGCGCTTTCCTGCTTGGCTTTTTTGGCAGCTTCCATTGTGCCTTTATGTGCGGCCCTATTGCGATTGCACTCCCTGGTCAAAATCACTTCAAAAGACAACTCATTTACAATCTGGGCAGAATAGCTTCTTATCTTGGGCTTGGCATGGTCATTGGCCTGCTCGGACAGGGTTTGTACATGGCCGGCCTTCAGCAGTCTGTTTCTATCCTGTCTGGTGTACTCTTACTGGCTTTTTACTTCATCCCAAAATCACCAGGATTGAAGCGGATTTTCAGATGGCCCATTTCCATTTATTCCGCCCGGTTACGTCAATACACCAGCAATTTCCTTGGGTCGAATAGTCTGGCATCCCGCTTTTTCGTAGGTATTTTCAATGGATTATTACCATGTGGGCTAGTATATGTGGCTATAGCTGCAGCCATCGCCTCTGGAAGCCCGCTACGTGGGATAACCTACATGTTCCTGTTTGGATTGGGTACGCTACCTATGATGATGGGCATTTCCTATACGCTACAAAAATGGATGCAACCCATTAGGTACAAATGGTCCAAACTTACTTCAGTATTCATTATAATGGTTGGGGTACTCTTTATAGCAAGGGGTATGAACCTTGGTATCAAATACATCAGCCCAGACTTAAGCCCGCAACAAACCAAAGAAATTACCATTTGTAGTTCCTGAAGTCCAAACCTACCTGCGAATTTGTCCCTTTGGTTTAAAACAGTTCACCTGCTTTTGGGCGGCCGCTGCAACCAGCAAATACAGTCAACAAGAAAATCCAGGAATATGTTGAGTTTTCGTCCATAGTTGATATTAGAACATGTTATAAAAGTCTTCTCGACTCTGTTCAAAGCTGATCACATTGCTTTCGTTCATGTTAAGGAGTTGTCCAGCGTATTTTTTGTAATCAGTCTTCGCGTTGATTTTGAGGAATTCAATAATTGATTCAAATGTTTGTGGGTGATCTAGATCTTTTACCTGAAATGTCGAGTATCTCTTTGCTGATTTGGGATATTGTTTCTTGAACCTTGAGTATTGTTTATGAAATTCACCTGCCAGTTTGGCTGCAACTCCGAGAAGAAGTTGTTCTGGAAATTCATCAGTCACCACCTTCTCGTAGTGTTCGTATATCGAGTCTTTAAATTGTCTAAGTGAATCCATTTCAGTTTGCGGCAATGAAGCCTAACGCCAAGCTATGATGAGTGGGGATTATTAAGCACTAATCTCTCGTCTCGCACATAGCCACGCCTTAATTTAAATTTAAAACTTGTGGCGGACTTTCCAATCCCCACCAAAATATCTTGACCGATAAAACCCCATTCATTCATAGCATATGTTACCTGCTTTTTTCATGTCTAGGTATTCGATTATCGAATAGTTTGACCGATTAATATTATTCCATTTATCTTTTACTAATTCTACATATTTTTCCTTGTCAGGGTTATCGTCAAAAACATGAATCTTATTAGTCAAAATATGTGCTATTGCGAATTCCATATCCGTTCCAAATATGTCATTTAGAATTCGAGACTCTTCTTGTTCGAAACTTGAAAAGTCCTTATTACCCAATTCCTCTATTCTTTTGATGTTCTCGAGTAAATTTGGAAGCATCTCGGATTCGATAAGGTTTATGATTTCTTCCACCCTGTTATCTGGTCTCATTTCTTTTGTTTGTTCAAATAAGCGATCGAATAAATAACTCACAGATTCAAAATCTTCATTTGGTGTGTAGTGTTTTGAGTAATGAGTTTTTTCAGTTCGTGGAATTGCTATAACATTGATATACCGAATGAAATCCTTTTTCATTTTTTCTATATGCAAAAGGATATCAAACTTATCGTTTTCAGTAAAAATCAGATTCAGAGTATTATCAGACAATTGAGTTCGAGCATTTTCATTCCAGTGTTCTTTATCTGAGATAACACTTTTTTTGAGGTCATACCATTTGCCATGAAAAAATGGATATGAATTACCTATAAAATTGAGAAGCTTAGCATGTACTGGTTCACTTAATTGATTTCTAAGATGGATACTTCGTAGTGTTTTGACAATTTCGCCTCGAACTTGTCCATCTCTAGTTTTACTGAATAATCGTAAAATGATGTCAATTGATGTTTCAGTACCATTGAGAGCCAAACCTCTTACTGCATGTGCATAACTGTCCGAACAAATAATATACAAAAAAGAGCCCAATCCCAGCAAGCTATTTAGTTTTGAATTTTCGAAGATTTAAACTGAATATCCTACTCTGAGATGGGCAAGTACAAAGAAAACAAAAAAACATCAAAACCTTT
>JAVKDJ010000024.1:0-32912 GCA_040222275.1 Cyclobacteriaceae bacterium | reverse complement strand
ACCTGCAAGCTCAATGAGGTAGAACCCTATCAATGGCTAAAAACAACACTGGAACAAATCCCTGATGCCAAGGTCAATGACCTGGACAGGTTCCTGCCCCAGAATTGGCAAGCACCCTAATTTGGTCAAGGCAGTTTTACCACATGATCCACAATTTTCGTCTATCTTCCAAAGATATTCAAGATGGGTATGACCGCAGGTTTACTGCCGGGTAGTAAATTACCCCACCTGAAGTATCAACACCAGCTCCGGTTACTGCACGCAGGCAATTGATCTCATTTCTTTCGCGCAAGACACCCATAAATGCAAAAACTATAGCTTCTTTAAACTCAATAATTGAATTGTCGGGCACCACTATTTCCACCCCTCCATCCAAATAAAACCCAAGTGTCTCGATCAAAAATGAATTGAGTGCACCACCGCCTGTTACCAGCATTTTCGCGCCAGTACCTGCTATCTTTCTCACATCTTTTGCTATTTGAAAAGTAACATGATGGACTGCTGTGCAGAGCTTGTTTTCAATCGTATCCCCACTTGAATCAATAATGGGTAGTACTTCATCACGAAACCATTCATAGCCTGTGGATTTGGGGTAGGGCTTTTGGTAGTAGTCGAGGTTGTTCAATTGGTCAAGAAGATTCTTGTTTGGCTCACCTGATTTGGCAATTGTCCCATTTTTATCATAAGGCAGGCCTCTTTGGTTAGCCAGATAGTTGAGCACCATATTGGCCAGCCCAATATCGTAGGCAAGCCGCTTCCCATTCAGTTCGAAAGAAATATTTGAAATTCCACCCAGGTTGAGACAAACATCGTATTCCGGAAATAAATATTTGTCCCCGATAGGTACCAAAGGTGCTCCCTGGCCATTGACTGCTACGTCTTTCGACCTGAAGTCGCAAATGGTTTTGATACCACAGGCATTGGCAAGGTGCTGCCCCGACCCTATTTGATAGGTAATCCCTTTTTCGGGTTGGTGCAAAACCGTGTGGCCATGGCTGGCAATAAAATCCACCTCAATTTTGTTTTCCTTCACAAATTGTGAAACTTGTTGACCAAGCCAATCGCCATAGAAATTGTTTAGTATGAGCAAGTCCAGGGCAGAATCGGAAATACTGTCCTTTAGGCGGTTTCTTAATGGCTCATCGTACGAAACACTTTTTGAAGCCTGCAACTTGAACGACCATTTTTCATTCTTATACTCGAATGTACAAAAGGCTATATCCAGCCCGTCCAGGGAAGTACCAGACATCAAGCCAGCAACGTGGTAGGTGTTTTTAGTCATTGTTTGGAGTGAGTGTAAATATGATTGAAACCGGCGATTTTCCGTCTGATGAAGTCGGCTCTTTGATGTCTAAAATTGAGAGTCCACTACTCTTAATAGTTTCGGACCAACCCCCCAGGGTGCGATAATACCATTTATGGGGAGACCTGAAATTTCCTTTGAGGCCTTTCCAGGAATTATCAAGCCATTGATTTTGGTATTGAACTCCCGAGCTGATAAAGGTATATGGATGCAATGTTTGAACTACCACTAGCTTTCTTCCCTTCAGATAATTTTTTACAGCTTCGAGAATCTGCTGGGTTCCTTCTTTGAGGTACAAACAAAAATTAAAGACAATAGCCTCATAAGGAGCATTAGGTATGGGGGCTCCTTCGATGATTTCCTCGTAGGATAGTAAGTGGTAAAAATTCCCCCGGCCTTTGGCTTTGGTGATAAGCTGCTCTGTTCCGTCAATTCCGAAGGCCTCAATTCCCAATGTATTGAGTTTATGGGTAAGCCATCCTTCTCCACATCCCAAATCCAATATGTTTGAAGGGTTCAAATCTTCAATGGTCTTGAGTATAGCCGGATTGGTAACTTTTCTTGACTCAATGGTCTGTTCTTCTATGGCAGATATCCATTCACTGGCATTGATCTTCCACGATTCTATGATGTCATTATGGTACATATCATACTAAATTAGGCTGAAGATAAGAATACGAGGGGGTTTTTGGTCTTTTTTTGAGGTTGAAATAAGCATAACCGGAGGCAGTTTGACCAAGTACGGTAAACAGGCTCTGTTTCAATTCTTTTTTCTTATAATGCTACTTCTTGCTTATCATATTTCAATGTGGGGCTTTTCTATTAAAAGGGGCTTTCGAATCCAGCGAAAGCCCCTTTTATATTTCAGATAGCAGGATCTGCAGGTGTATTTGGATTGTTTTCTCGTTCAATTGTTGGATACGGATAAAAATTCCTATTCCTTTCATTGGTTGTATTGGCTTGGGCCGGAACAGCAAAATTGGGGTGAAACCGTCTGCTGTCTTCAAACCTCATTCCACTTAAAAACATTTCAATTGACCTGTTTTTGTATATTTCTTCCAGAATATCGTTTTGGTTCGTGTCATCGCCCGACCAGGCAGGGAGGTCAGCATTCACCCCCAGAGGGTCGTCATTTTTTTGTCTCACCAGGTTCAACTGGGTCACGGCATCTGTCAATTGATTTTGGAGTGCATGTGCTTCGGCTTTATTCAGAAGCATCTCTCCAGGCAGGTAAATTGGAATAGAAGATGTACTGGTTCCAAAAAAGCCCTTCATTTCACTAAGGGGCTGTCCACCGGCATCAGCATTGGCCGTGCCAGCAGATCCACCAAGGTAAAAATCAACCCGCCCATCACCAGATTCTGGTACATAAGAACCAAGCAACCCAAAATTGGTTTGTGGATCGAGATCGGCAGAATTCACTGTTCGGTTCCAAATTGGGTTTTGATTGTTCGAATCGTAGGTCCAAAACGAATTTTCAGGTGCACTTGTATCATTGATCACATCATTCGCAGCGCTAATGGCAGCTGCATAGTTGCCGGCCAGTAGGTTATACCTAGACAGAAAGGCATTGATGGTTTTTGGCAAATTTATTTCTGCCCATAGTACATTGGACTTAAAATCCGACGACATGGGGTTTGATGCCAAACCGTCCTTGGCAGATTCCAATAGGGATATACATTCTGTCAGTACAGCATTTCTATTGTGAAATTGGGCCGCACCATCTGCAGAGTTGTTTATGGGCACCTGCTCAAACATTTGAATTAATGCACCCAGTGTTATTGCTTTGATGAAGTAGCCATAGGCCAAAAGTCCACTTTGGGTGCCAGGAGATAACTCTATAGATTGAGCTCCTGATATGAGCGATTCTGACATCCCTTTTACCTTGAGCAGCGTTACCCATGGATTGGTTATGCCACCACTTTCACCGGGTAATTCGGCACCCCCTTTGGCCAGTTCATTGATGTTCAGGAATGTATTGGTTACCCCCAATTCCCTGGTTGTAATTCCTGGAGCTTCTATCACCTGTCTGAGGGCAGTTACTGAATAGTTCTGCCGAATGCCTATTGCAAGGGCGAAAAGCCCGTCTTTTGTCTCCAAAACAATATCCTCTGTAGGGTTATTAGGATTGGTGAATTCTGTTTCGCATGAAGTAAATGTAGAACCAACGATAAGCAAAACGAACGCTAATTTATTTGTTACTATATTTTTCATCTTTAACTTCTTGTTTAAACTAACAATTAAAAAGTGGCAGTTACGCCAAGCCTAATTACACTGGGTATAGGGATCAAGCCCATTACCCCGCCTCGGGAGCCATTGCTTTGGGCGTCCATGTTCACTTCAGGATCATAGCTTGAAAACTTATCTATGGAGAACAAATTACGTCCTGAAATTGTGAATCTAACGTTGTTCACGCCTTCCATTGGATTTTTCCAAAGGTATGAAGCTGAAATTTCGCGCAGTTTGATGTAGGAGCCATCCTCAATATAGGATTCGGCTATGCCAAAATTAGCAGCTCCGGTACCCCTGACCTGATCCCCCCTTAGCTCACTGCCTTCTGCAGGTCCACCACCAAAGCGATAGAACATCCGGGTATCCCAACTAAGTATGTCAAACCCTTGTACCGCATCAAATTGCATTCTGAACGAGAAATTTTTGTATTCAATTTCATTGATCAGTGAAGCGATATAATCAGGGTTTGGATCACCTATTACTTTGCTCAGGTTTGCACCACTGGGCTGACCATTGGTCCTTTCCGGAACCGGGTTTCCATCCTCATCAAAAGAGCCTTTTTCCCTTTGAGGAAGCCCTGCTGAAGTGAGGAGTAAACTTCCATCAGCGTTTCGTGCGTAGTAACCCTGGTAAAACACTCCCAGTGGCTGTCCATTTTTAGCTACAGAGAAGCCAAAATTCCCAATTCCAAATTGTTCCCCTTCTACATTATTGACTTCATTTTTGTTGGTTGAGAAGGTGCCGGTAATGGACCAGCTAAAGTTATTCGTTTGTACAGGTGTTGCAGTGATCAATGCTTCGAAACCTTTGTTGGTCATGGTTCCAATATTCTCGATTCTCGAATTGGCTCCAGTGGAAGGGGATAGTGTTCTCGCCAACAGAAGGTCTTCAATATCCTGTGTATAATAGGTCAGTTCCAGGCCTACTTTGTTGTTGAACAGTGTTGCATCTATGCCAAATTCAACTTCGGTTTGTCTTTCAGGCTTCAGGTCCGGGTTTCCCAGCTGATCTGGTGAAATCAGTCCTGAACTTCCCCCAATACTCACAGCGGGGTAGTTGGACAGGCGGTCGAATGGGCCGATGGCTGTGAGGTTTCCTGCTTGCCCCCAGGCCAGCCTGAACTTGAAACTATCGAATGTGCCCCCGAGACTATTTTTCCAGAAATCCTCTTCAGAAATGAGGTAGGACATACTGGTTTTTGGGTAAATTTGGTTTCTTTCATCGGCACCAAATACAGATGCCCCATCCAGCCTCACTGCCCCCGTAAGGAACAGCTTGCTGTCAAGACCGAATGTTTGCTGCAAATAAGTACCCCAAAATGTCCTTTTGCTCCTTAGTTCATCCGTTGAAATGGACGCAGCACCATCTGTGGTTTTTACACCCAATGCAAGGCCTGTTCCCACGATGGTACTGATATCAGTTTCATCAAATTGCCAGGTAAACCCCGCAGAAGTAGTGGACTTCAGCCTGGTGCCAATGCTTGTGTCATAGGTGGCATTCACATCGCTATTTACTTGCGTGGTATTGATGGAAGAAGTTCTTGAACTTCCAGCCAAGGAGGTTGTGGTTCCTATCGGCACGTAACGTGAACCAACAGATTCTGAATGATCATATCCCAATACATAATTTATGTTGAGGCCATCTAAAGGAGCCAGGTTCAATTGGAAGTCACTGATTGCCCTGTTGTTTTCTTGTTGAAATTCGAAAGTTTCTAGATATTCCAGAATATTCGGATAGAAAGTCATCACCGGATAGTTGCCGTCCTCATCCGGGGTGGGGTCGATGCTGTTATTGGTAAATAAAATGGTTTGCAAAACCCCAAACCCATAACCTCCATTAGGCATGTCGTTGCTGCGGCTTGTGGAAAAATAGCTTCCTATAGAAGCTGAAACCCGATCGTTAATGATTTGGTTGACCCTGATCCGTCCACCAATCCGTTCGTAATCGGTGCTTTTTAGAATGCCCTCATTTTTCAGGTAAGAAATAGAAGAAAAATAGTTGGTTTGATCTTTTCCTCCGGCTATGGATACGTAGTTGTCCGTACCTGTGGAATTTTGAAAAACCATGTCCTGATAATCATATCTGGTGATGGCTTCTTTACTTAGGTCAGAAATGTCGCTGGAAGTCCAAGTAAATGGTTCTTCATTAAATTCACGCTTCTTTCTGAGGGAATTGAAGTTTACACTGGTGGAAACTGTGATGACCGGTTTTCCGGCCTGCCCTTTTTTGGTGAAAATCTGTACTACACCATTGCTAGCCCTGGAACCATAAATAGCGGCAGCCGCAGCTCCTTTTATTACCTCTACGCGTTCTATATCCTGGGGATTGATATCAGACAGTCGGTTTTGTACTACACTTGTTACGTCTAAAACGTTCGTCGAATTGTTGTTGACAATCACGCCATCAATAATGTACAAAGGATCAGAACTTCCGTTTACAGTACTTGCGCTTCTCAATCGAACACTTATTCCTCCTGCCGGATCTCCTGAATTTTGAGATACCTGAATCCCTGCAAGTTTACCCGATAGTGCGCCGGTTACATCAACTGCCCCCGATGAGGCAATATCCAAACCTTTGACAGTTGAAATTGTATTTCCCAGCTGTTTCTTTTCAGTAAGTGCACCTGTCCCGGTGATTACAACACCGTCCAGTCCTAGAATGTCCATTTTCATGCTGATGTTTACCTCTACCGTTGTTTGAGCATCGAGAGACAAAGGGACTTCCCTCGTCAACAATCCTACTGACCTCACCAACAGTACATAAGCTCCTTGGTTTACATTTGCCTGAAATGAATAATTCCCTGATAAATCTGAGACCCCTCCCAGGCTTGTGTCCTTGATTTGAACTGTAGCGCCAGGAACGGGATCACCATTATCGCCAACCACGATCCCCTGTATGGTATAGGCCGTTTGACCCAATACAGGTAAAATCAAACTCATGAGTATTAGAAAACTGCTCATGTGTTTTAGTCCTTTTATAAAAAAGGCACTTTTGTAAGCTTTTTTCATACGAAATATATTATGTGAAAAAATGTATTTGGTTCATCATAAGGGGTTTTTCAATAGCTGGTGAATTGCCCCGTCAGCTTATTTTGAGGACTAACCCGAGGGGCTCGCCATAAATCCATTTAGACGGAAAAACGTGATTAGTAGTTGTTAAATTCCTGCAAAATTGAATAAATTTAGTTATATGAATGATTTTATGCAATAAAAATTTGCAAAATATACAAAATATGCATGATTTATTTGCATTTAAAATTTTTATTAATTTTGAAATGTATTTAGTTTCATGCTTGGTTTTAAAAAAGGAAGTAAACAATGGCTAAAAAGAAGAGCAGACAGCAGGTTATACTGCATGAAGTAAGAATGCACAGCAGGGTACTGCTGGCAGATATCGCACATTTACTGAATGTATCTACCGATACTGTGAGGAGGGATATTATCGAACTTGATAAATTGGGCAAACTGAAGAAGGTTCATGGAGGGGCAACTTCTATCGGTTTTCAATACAACAACGGGTTGGATAAAGGCATATATGCGTATAAAAGCAAGGCGGTAATTGCCAAAAAGGCCATTCAATTGATAGAGGACAAGGCAGTGGTCTTAATAAGTGGCGGTACCACCAATCTGGAACTGGCAAAACATTTACCCAATAAGTTGAGTGCTACGTTTTTCACTCCCAGTCTTCCAGTAGCTATTGAGTTGTTGGCACACCCCAACTTAGAAGTTATATTTATAGGGGGAAAACTCTCCAGGGATGCTCAAATTTCGGTCGGGGGGAGCGCTTTAAATACCCTAGCGGAAATCAAGGTAGATATTTGTTTTATGGGTACCGGGTACCTTGATGCTACCAATGGCCTTACGGAATTCGACTGGGAGGTTGTTCAAATGAAAAAGGCCATGATCAATACCTCCAAGCGTGTGGTGTCCCTTACCATTTCCGAAAAACTCGATTCCATTCAACGCTATAAAATATGTGAAATAGAGTCAATTGATACGTTGATTACTGAATTGGATGGTTCGGCAGAGAGGCTTGATTCCTATAGGAGGCAAGGTGTTGAAATACTTTGATTTATTCGCATCTCATTTTTGTCATGTGCTGAAAGGAATTCTGTGAAAATGACATAAGTAAAAAAGGTTCAGGTGAAATAATGTGCTCTCAAAGAAATTTATAGGCCCATTTCTATAATTCGATGTATCGTTAGACCGAAGAAGTTACGAAGCATGAAATATATACTAGTGAAATTTAATCTGGTGTTGTTCGCTGTGTTGTTATCCCAATGCCTGGCAGTAGCCCAGGATAGTAGTAAAACCATAGCTCACAAACGACAATTTCGTGGTGTATGGATGGCAACTGTCCGTAACCTTGACTGGCCTTCAAAACCAGGTTTGAGCAATCGCAGGTTGAAAAAAGAATATATAGAACAAATTGATAAGCTCAGGGAGCTGGGGATGAATGCAGTTATAGTTCAGGTGAGGCCGGTTGGAGATGCCTTTTATCCTTCCACAATGGAGCCATGGTCTGAGTTTCTGACAGGAAAACAGGGGCAGCCGCCTTTTCCCTTTTTTGATCCCCTGGAGTTTATGATCAAGGCTGCCCATGAGAGGTGTATGGAATTTCACGCCTGGTTCAATCCATATCGGGCGATAAAGAATAGTGACCAGCCTAATTTGTCTGGCCAGCATGTTTTCCATCGCCACCCTGAGTGGTTTGTTAGGTATGGTAATGATACTTATTTCGACCCTGGTATGGAACCTGCCAGGAAATTCGTTGAAAAAGTGATAGCCGATGTGGTTAGTCGTTACGATATTGATGCCGTTCATTTTGATGACTACTATTACCCTTATCGAATTGAAGGAAAGGAATTTCCTGACACGCTTTCTTTTTCCATATACCACAGGGGTTTTGCTCAGCACGAAAAAGGGGACTGGCGAAGGGACAACATCAATTTGCTGGTAAAGGAGCTGACTGATACTATAAACCAAATAAAACCCTGGGTGCATTTTGGGATCAGCCCTTTTGGTGTTTGGAGAAATAAATCACAAGACCCGGATGGTAGCGATACACAAACATTGCAAACCAACTATGACGATTTGTATGGCGATGCTCAGGCATGGCTTAAGAATGGATGGCTGGATTACATTTTACCCCAATGCTACCAATACCTGGGTAGGGATATAATGGATTATCGTGTGGTAACCAGATGGTGGAGCAATCACAACTACGGGGTGAATTTTTATATTGGGCAGGGCCCGTTTAGATTGGGAAATCCTGAAAGAGGGTTCCCCTGGGTTAAGGGAAATGAAATTGGCCGTCAGTTGTATTTTAACGATAGTATTCCCAACCTGTTAGGGAGTGCTTATTTCAGGTCTTCAACTTTTTTGGATAATCCCTTGGGTATCAACAAAATCCTCAAAAACAAGTTTTATGCCACCCCTGCTCTTCCACCACCTTCGCACCATGATGTGGATAGATCGTTGGATATAAACATCAAGACTATTGAATTTCAAAAAAAGAAAAAAAAGGTTTTTATAAAATGGGAAGTGGATGACCCGGAGAAAGTGCGTTATTACGTGGTGTACAAATCGGGCAATCTTGACAATCCGGGCAATATTATTACAGTAACATCACAAACGAGTTTAACTATCAAAACAAAACGGCTTGGCCCTAATCCATACCCACTTAAGGTAACAGCAGTAGATAAGTATAGGCATGAGAGTGAAGCTTTTGAATTGTAAAACTATTGATCCGATACAACTTGAATTGAGCTTGGTTGAAGTTTGCGCTATTTTTACTAAAACAAACCACAGGCTTGGGTTACTCTACTCCCCTGTAGTAAACTAAAAATATCGAACATGGAACAGGCTTATATCACATCAGGAAAACGCACACCATTTGGGGCTTTTCGCGGAGGACTTTCTGCCGTCAGGGCAGATGATCTGGGTGCCATACCTATCAGGTTTTTGCTGGAAAGCAATACAAGCATACCATCAGAGGCCTATGATGAAGTGATTATGGGATGCGCCAACCAGGCTGGTGAAGATAACCGTAATGTCGCCAGGATGAGCCTGCTTCTTGCAGGGCTACCTGTATCTGTACCAGGTGAAACCATTAACAGGCTTTGTGCATCCGGTATGTCGTCGGTTATCCATGCCACTAGGGCCATAAAAGCAGGGGATGCCAAACTCGTTATTGCAGGCGGGGTAGAGCACATGACGCGTGCGCCATGGGTAATGTCCAAGGCCTCCATGCCTTTTGGAAGTGATTCGACCATGCATGACAGTAGCTTTGGCTGGCGTTTTGTGAACCCAAAAATGCATAAAATGTACGGCACAGATGGCATGGGCATCACTGCTGAAAACCTGGTGGAAATGTATAGGATAAGTCGTGAAGACCAGGATAAATTCGCTCTGGGTTCACAGATCAAAGCAGCCCATGCACAGAATAGCGGGAGGTTGTCAAAGGAAATAGTTCCTGTGACCATTCCACAAAAAAAGACCGATCCCGTCATTTTTGACACGGATGAATTCATTAAACCTCGGACTACCCTGGAAGTTTTGGCAAAACTTCGTGCTGCATTCAAACCTGAGGAGGAGGGAGGCTCAGTCACTGCTGGGAATTCATCAGGTCTTAACGATGGGGCAGCTGCAATGATCGTTGCTTCTGAGGGTGCTGTTGCAGCACATAAACTCCAACCGATGGCGAGGATAGTCAGCTCGACAGTAGTAGGGGTGGAGCCACGAGTTATGGGAATAGGACCCGTTGAAGCATCCAGAAAGGCACTGGTAAAAGCCGGGCTTACCTTGGAAGATATGGATATAATTGAACTGAACGAGGCTTTTGCTGCTCAGGTCTTGGCTTGTACCCGGTCTTTGGGAATTGACGATGACGATCCCAGGGTCAACCCCAACGGTGGAGCAATTGCCATAGGCCACCCACTGGGCGCTTCGGGTGCTAGGATTTTACTTACAGCCGCACATGAGCTTCAGGAAACGAAAAAGAAATATGCCCTGGTGGCCATGTGTGTTGGGGTAGGGCAGGGGTATGCCACTATATTGGAGCGTGTTTGAACAGGAAAAGACATAAAAAAAGCCGCGTGCATAGCGGCTTTTAAAAATCTTGTTTTCAGCTTTACCTAAAGCTTTTCACTAAAGCCAATGCATCGGCACAGGTCTTGGTCAGGCTTTCGTAGTTGTCATTTTCTATGATGTCTTTTGTAATGAGCTGCGAGCCCATTCCCACGCAGTGTACACCGGCATTGAACCATTTGCTTAGGTTTTCTTCAGTAGGCTCCACTCCACCGGTTGGCATAATGCTCGACCATGGAAAAGGGCCTTTTACTGCCTTAACGAATGAAGGGCCTCCTACCTGTGAACCAGGGAAAATTTTGGTTACTTCTGCACCAAGTTCTTCGGCATAGGAAATCTCAGTCAACGACCCACAGCCTGGCGACCAGGCCACTTTTCGTCGGTTGCATACTTTGGCCATTTCTGGGTTCAGTATGGGCGATACCACAAAGTTGGCGCCCAGTTGCAAGTACAATGAGGTAGTGCCTGCATCCACTACAGATCCAATACCCAAAATCATTTCAGGCGTTTCTTTTGCTGCATATTTGTTCAACTCAGCGAATACCTCATGGGCATAATCGCCACGGTTGGTGAATTCAAATACGCGAATGCCTCCGGCGTAACATGCCTTGAGGACTTTCTTGCACACCTCTATGTCTTTGTGGTAAAAAACAGGAACGATACCTGTTTCTTTCATTTTAAGTGCTACATCTATTCTAGTAAATCTTGCCATTTTGTTTAGCGGTTTAATACTTATCGAATTTTTTGGTGAAAAAATGAAGAGGACCGGTCTGTTGCAAACTAACTAAACCTGAATTCAAAAAAAGAAATAATCGACCGGCCCCTTCATTATATTTTTATCAAACTGATACTATCTGGCTACCCTTCCTGAGGCATCCCCACCCATCAGTTTTTCTACTTCCGACACTGTCACCAGGTTGGCATCACCTTTAATGGTATGCTTGAGACAAGATGCAGCTACAGCAAAATCAAGTGCGTTTTGGTCATCTTCAGGGTACTTCAAAAGACCATAAATGAGACCACCCATGAATGAATCGCCACCACCAACTCTGTCCACGATATCGGTAATCTGGTACTGACGTGTTTCATACATTTTAGTGCCGTCATAGAGTACACCTGCCCAGGTGTTGTGTGATGCCGAGATAGATCCCCTGAGGGTAGTGATTACTTTTCTGGCCTTAGGGAATTTCTCCATCATCTGTTGACATACCGACAGGAATGCCTCAGCTTTTACGTTGTGGCCCTCGGTCTGAACAGATATTCCTTCGGGCTTGATGCCAAAGTGCATTTCCGCATCTTCTTCGTTCCCAAGTATCACATCACAATAGGAAGTCAGTTCCGTCATGATTTTCTCCCTGTCTCCACCATATTTCCAGAGCTTGGCCCTGTAGTTGAGGTCGGTAGAGATGGTAATGCCCATTTCACTGGCCACTTTTACAGCCTCCAGGCAAGCATCGGCGGCACCTTGTGAGATGGCAGGAGTAATTCCTGTCCAGTGAAACCACTCCGCCCCTTCAAATACCTTCTTCCAATCTACCATACCAGCTTCGATTTCCGACATGGCTGAATGCGCACGGTCATATACTACTTTGCTGCCGCGGCTTACAGCACCTGTTTCCAGGAAATAAATCCCAAGCCTGTCGCCACCGTAAATGATGTGCTCAGTTCCTACATTTCTTTTGCGCATTTCCATCAAGGCACATTCCCCAATGTCATTTTTTGGCAACCTGGTAACGAAATCGACAGGTACACCATAATTGGCAAGCGAAACTGCTACATTGGATTCCCCTCCGCCATATACTACATCAAAGGAATTGGCTTGAGAAAACCTCAAAAAACCCTGAGGAGCCAACCTCAACATAATTTCTCCGAATGTTACTACTTTTTTCATTTTCTGCTTATGATATGTATTAAAAAATCTATTCTTTGGTTATCTATACTTTTTGTCTTTGTGAAGATTCCCTCACGATCAGTTCAGGTTTTAGTAGAATTTTCTTGTATTGAATGCTGTCATTGTCCTGATTGGCTTTATCAAAAAACACCTGCCCAACGATCTTGCCCATTTCAAGGCTGTTTTGACTTACAGATGTCAGGGAAGGTTCCAGGTATTCGGTAAAAGGTTCATTGGCAAAGCCAGTAATCCCAATATCCTGTGGGATACGGATGTCCTTTGACTTGCAATATTGCAACGCACCAAGTGCTGAAAAATCACTGGCACTGGTAATGGCATCTGGTGGGTTGGTCAGTGAAAGCAGCTTTTCGGCCGAGAGCCTACCCGACTCCACGCTACTTTTCGTACTCACGATCAAATCGCTATCAATTTCATAGCCATTTTCATCCAAGGCAGCACGGTATCCCCTCAACCTGTTACGGTAAATGTTAATATCCTGGTTACCTGCCAGATGGGCAATCTTTTGATAACCCTGCCGTATGAGGTGGGTTGTAGCAAGGAAAGAGCCTTCGAAATCATCAGCTGCCACCGTATGTGGGGCCAGGTTGTCCGCAACACGGTCAAATGTGACCAAAGGTATGTTGCTTTTAATGATTTGTTTCAGGTGTGTTTCGTCATTGCTGGCAAGTGACAAGGCGATACCTGCTACCCGGGCATTCACCATTATGTCTATATTATCGGCCTCAGCTTGCCGGTCCTCCAGCGACTGGCAAATCATGATATTATACCCGTGTTTCTTCACTTCTTCTTCTATTCCCCTAATCACCGAAGAAAAGAAACTACGATCGATATATGGTACGATTACCCCAATAATCTTGCTCCTTCCATTTCTAAGGGCGGCAGCCACAGGGTTGGGTTCGTACCCAAGCGCCTTGGCTGTATCGTTTACCAGTTTTTTGGTTTTGTCACTAATCCTTGGATTGTTGTTCAATGCCCTTGATACAGTAGCCGCCGAGGTGTTCAGTGCCTTGGCAATATCTACGATGGTGGCTTTTTTGGTCATTGAATTCAATGCTGGGAATAAACAAGTTTAATTATGTAAACGATTGCACAATATTATATTTTTTTATGTGATAAAAAAAGAGACTTTAAGTTTTTGTTGTTAAAAAAGATGTAATGCCGATTTCAATACTTCATTTTAATCTTCTTTTATTGGTCCTATAGGTATGTTTTTAGAGGAGGGTGGTTGAAATTGTTAAAGAATGAAAAAGATTCTTTATTATGTAATAAGTGTGTAATCGATTGTATTTTGTGTAATAAATTGTTTGATGAAGGGGGCAGTTAGGTAAATGAAGTATTGGTGAAAAAATGTTGGCGAAGGGTTGCAGTAGTTGAGATAGTTTAATGTAATGCTGCTATGTGTTTTTTTGTGCCTTACAATCAGGGAAGGTTGTGAATTTGAGAAATTATTGCCCTGAACATCGTTTGGTTTGGGGTAATTTTTTCTCTTTGATCGTAGTACTGACCTGGCAAAAATTGACATACCCTGTTGAGGGTGGAATGAAAATACTATCTTTGCGCTTTGGAAACTCAGCTATAGGCTTTTCTAACCGGGTAACTGATAAGATGGGTTTGGAGAGGCTTAGATGCAACACTTTTTCATACCACAACGGGTGGGCGAAAATTAGTATAAGAAACAATACATAAAATATATAAGAATGAAATTTTTTATTGACACAGCAAACCTGGCCGAAATCCAGGAAGCATACGACCTGGGGGTATTGGATGGTGTGACTACCAATCCTTCACTAATGGCCAAAGAAGGAATCACAGGAGAAGCCAATATACTGGCACACTACAAAGCGATATGCGACATAGTGGACGACAATGTTAGTGCAGAGGTGATCTCGACCGAATATGAAAAAATGGTAGCTGAAGGTAGAAACCTGGCTAAAATTGACCCTAAAATCGTAGTGAAAATACCTATGATCAAGGACGGGGTGAAGGCGATTAAAACACTAAGTTCTGAGGGTATCAGAACCAACTGCACACTGATATTTAACGCCGGGCAGGCCATATTGGCTGCCAAGGCTGGGGCATCTTATATTTCGCCTTTCCTGGGCCGTTTGGACGATATATCAATGGATGGCCTGGATCTGATCGAGCAGATTGTGACCATTTTCGACAACTACGAATTTGAAACCGAAATCCTGGCGGCTTCTATCAGGCACAATATCCACCTTATAAAATGTGCGGAAATGGGAGCGCATGTTGCCACGTGCCCATTGAAGGTAATATTGGGACTTTTGAAACACCCACTGACTGACAAAGGTTTGGAGCAGTTCCTGGCAGATTATGCCAAAGGCAATAGCTAAAAATTTTCATAGAGACATGACATAGTAAAAAAAGGAGCTTCAAGCTCCTTTTTTGTTTTACATGTTTTGGATCACTTTGCCACCGGCACTACAGGTTGCGTCCATGCCATTTCATAAATAGCATCCTCAATTGGGTTGGGATGTAACTTGCTCGATACCACTTTGGCCCTAACAAACCTGATGTCAGGAGTCAATTCGAATTCAGCTGAAAACCCTTCTGTTGTTTTTAATACCCTGGTTTCTTCATCCCCTTTGTTACATCCGATGAATGAAATTTCGTAAGTGATATGCTCATCAGCCTTTATCTCCAGGCTTAAATTATCATCGATAAATGAAACATCGAGGAGTTCCACTCCTGTAGAGGCATAGAATTGGCCATTCTCCATTGAGTTGATCAATGAAGCTGCATCAAGCGAATCGGCACGAACTTCTATCCATCCCCTGCCTGGGTTGCTGCGTTTGCTGTCCATCTTATGGTAGTTGTGGCTATCATCGGTGGCCAGCCCATAGATCAGTGGTTGGTTTTTGTTCAGATAGGCTATATTAATGAGATCCCACATTTCTTCAGTCCCGATATGCAGTGAGTCGCCAAAATTGTGAACAGAAGGGTGGCCATTGAATACTTCAAAAAAACGTTCTCCCCGAAGGCTGATCATATCATTCAGGGTAACAGAGTAGTGGAAGTTGGGGTGATTGAGGTGCACTATCATAGGCACCCCCGTTTCCTGCCGCTGTTCGAGTACAGCATCAAGGTTGTTTTGGATCACATCCACCACGCTGGTTCCTCCCTGTGGTTTAATCAGCGATTGGACATTCGTCGCATTCATGTGGATATGCTTGTTCTCAAACCTGTCGGTGATTTCTTCAGATTTTAGGATCAGGAACTTGGCCTTTTCTTCAAATAAAGGCCTGTATTCTTCATAAGTCTTGAGCTTAACATTTATCCTTCCCGAATCGACTTTATATACTACCCAGGTGGAGTCGTACTTATCGAGGTATTCTTGAAAAGCCTTTTGATAAACTTCGCCATCCCTCACTTCAATCCAGAAATCACCCTCGGCCAGCCTGTTGTGGTCGGATAAGGCAATAAACTGATAATCATTGGTTTTGTACCAGTCCATGATCATTTCGGGAAAGTCGTCTCCATCACTCCAGTAAGAGTGTGTATGAAGATTGCCCTTGTACCATTTTTTTTGAGGCTTTTCGGAGGGGGTGGAGCATTGATAGAAAATGAAGGTGCCGGCCAACAGGCACAACAATTTGGTTGTTTTTTTCATGGGAATTAAGGTTGTTAAAATTGAATGGTTATTCTACTTTGGTTGTGAAAATACAATATTCTCACCTCGCATAGTATTAAATAAGGTTTTTTTTGACGAAATCAGGCGATCAATTCTCCACCTGCTTAACAAAACCTTTCACTCCTGTATGGCCCAATTCTTCCTTTAAGGCAATGGCTTGCCGCTGGTCGGTGTACATGCCCACATATACCCGATAAACCAACAGGCCATTGACATAAGTAGGTTCGATCCTGGCACCTTTCACCGATTTTTGCTGGTTGAGGGCACTTGTTTTGTCTGAAAAAGACCCTACTTGCACGCAGTAATGTGGTGTGGACAGTTCCTTTGATATCTCCCTTTCAGATTTGAGAAGGATAAGTTCCACATTGGTGGTGCCCGATTGGATCATCTGAATTTTTTCTGCCGCCCCCTTAGATAGGTCTATGATGCGGTTTTTGGCGTATGGCCCACGGTCATTGATCCTTACCTCTACAGATAGACCGTTGGCCAGGTTCACCACCTTCACTACACTGTTGAAAGGAAGTGTCCTGTGGGCTGCAGTGAGTGCATTCATGTCGTAAATTTCACCATTGGCAGTTTGCTTGCCATGGAAATTGGGGCCATACCAGCTGGCCACCCCCTGTTCGATGTTTTTCCCGGATGTATCCCTGGAGGAAGGAATGCTTTTGACCACCTGACATGAAGACATGAGTAGTGGACACACCAGGAATAGAAAGTAGCGCTTGGCAGATATCATGTTTGGGGGCTTTACAAATACGGTACCAAATATACCATGATTAAAAGCACCAACCTCAATATAGGGTTTGCTATTCTTCTTTTAATGTATCCACAGGGTTGCAGTTGGCTGCTTTAAAAGTTTGGAGGCTAATCGTAAGAAATGCTATGGAGATGGCCAATACACCTGCCAAAATAAAGGGCAGTGTGCTGATGTCGATCCGGTAGGCATAGTTTTGCAGCCAATCGCCCATAAATTTGTAGGCAATAGGAAAAGCCACCAATATGCTTATGCCCACCAGAATCAAAAATTCTTTGGAGAGGATCGACACTATCTGAGGTATTGAAGCTCCCAGCACTTTGCGGATACTGATCTCCCGTGACCTTTGCGAAACAGTAAATGAAGCCAGGCCAAACAGCCCAAGGCAGGCAAGGAATATGGCCAACCCGGAAAAACCTGTAAACAATTGTGCCCGTTGGTTTTCTGATTGATAGAGCCGGTCGAACCGTTCATCTATAAAAGTGTAGCTAATTGGGGTTTCGGGAGAAAACTCACTCCAGGTTTGCTCGATAAAATTTAAAGTTGAATTTATATCATTACCAGAGAGTTTCACCGATATAAACCGGCCTTTTCCTTCACCAATGTACATAATCAGTGGGCTGATGTTGTTTTGAAGTGTTTCAAAATGGATATCCTGTGCCACACCGATCACACGCCCTTCCTGGCCGCCATAGGTCATTTTTTTGTTGACGGCAGCTTCGTTGGATTCCCAACCAATCATCTTTACAGCTGCTTCGTTGAGGATGAATGCAGCCGTGTCATCGGATTGCATTTTCCTGTCAAAATTTCTTCCTGAGGCTAAGGGAATCCCATAAGTAGCTAAAAAATCATGGTCCACATTTAGGTATTTAATGACCACCTGAGGGGCGGCCATTTCGCCATTGATATCGGTTCTGGCTCCCTGGCTGTCCAGCAATTGAAGGGTGGGCACCCTGCTGCTGGTGGCAACATTGGAGACAGAGGGGTGGGCCAATAGGCTGTTTCTGAACGCATCAAATTTCTCCTTCAACACATCGTTCATTGACAGTGTAAGTATATGCTCCTTGTTGTAGCCCAGGTTTTTGGATTGAATAAAATTCAACTGTTGGAATATTACCCCGGTAGATACGATCAGGATTACAGAAATTGAAAACTGAATGACCACCAGTGTGCGCCTGAGTGTGGTGCTTTTGGCTCCAGTTGCCAGTTTGCCTTTCAGCACACGGAGCGGGTCGAATGAAGATAAATACAAAGCAGGGTAGGAGCCCGATAATGCCCCGATAAACAAACCCGAAACAAATAAAACCAGAAATGAAACCAACATTTCATTTTGGTTGAAAATCAGTTCCCTTTGGGTAAAACCACGGAGTTCGGGAAGGGCAAAAAAGACCAAAATGGCGGCTAGGAAAATTGCCAAAAAAACGAGGACAACAGATTCGGCCATGAACTGGCCTATGAGAGTGGGCCTATATGCCCCCATAACTTTTCTGATGCCCACCTCCTTGGCCCTATTGGCCGACCTGGCTGTGGCCAGGTTCATGTAATTGATAATGGCAATGGCCAGAATGAGCAGTGCAATCGCACCAAACACCATCACATACCGGATGTCGCTGTTTGCCCCCAACTCGTCATCCAGATGCGAGTGCAGGTGTATGTCGGTCATTTTCTGGATGTGCAGAGCGGTCCAGTCGTTGGCATTTTCCTCCAGGTGCTTTGTTAAAAAATCAGGAAGCCGGCGTTCGATTTGTTCTATTGTAGCCCCTTCTTTCAAAATGAAATAAGTGGAAAAATTATTGCTACCCCATGCCTGCATCATATTTTCCCTGCCGCCATAATATTGCTCTACCAGGCTCATGTCGCCAATCATGTTTAAGCTGAAATGTGAGTTTTCGGGCATTTTTTTTATTACCCCGGTTATCGTCAGGCTGGCCTGATTGGCAAACCGAACCATTTTCCCCAGTACATCTATGCTTCCGAAATATTTCATGGCCATCTCTTCGGTGACCACCATGGAGCCGGGGTTGATCAAAGCATTATCGGGGTTTCCTTTTACAAATTCAAAACTGAATACCTTGAAAATGTCATTGTCGGCCCAGCCAATACTTTGTTCATTAAATATTTTGTCTTCATATTTTATAGTGCCTCCGAATGAAACGAAGTAGGTCATCACCTCCATTTCTGGAAAGTCAGTTCTTAACAGAGGGGCAAATGGTGGTGCCAGCTTTGATAAATGCAGGGAAGTTGAACCATCAGGACTCTTGAATTCCCGGGTAAGCCGGTATATGCGATCAGCAGCCTTGTGGTGTTTGTCGTAGGTAAGTTCATCTTTGATATAGATGCCTATGAGCATACAGCACGCCAGCCCGATAGACAACCCGGCGATATTGATTATAGAGAAAACCTTGTACTTTGTAAGGTTTCTTAGGGCGATTTTTATGTTGTTTTTTAGCATGGAATATTACAGGGTATCCGTCAATTGTAAAATTGGCCGGGACGGATAACGGATTGAGATCAATTAAAATTGGAGGATTTGAACATTAATGTCAACCCCTTTTTTTTCTAAAGGTAATAGGAATGTAGTCGTCATTGGGGATGCCAATGTGTGCAAGCTGCCAGTCTTTGTGGTAACTTGTAACCAGGTTTTTAATGCACTCTACCCGGTTTTCAGTTGGAAATGGACATTCCTCCCAGTAGAATATTTCAACACGGTAATTGTATTCTTTTTTGATACCATTGATTTTGACTTCTACCTGAATGTCCTGCTGTTCTCCAACCAATTCAGGTACTTCGATACCGATTACTCCCATCGTAGTATAATTTAAGTTGTTTTGGGTTAATTTACGGTTTGTTGAAATATCAAAAAACATACCTTACTTGTAAATAGTTAATTTACAATCAATTAGGGTAAATATAAGAGTTGCAAAGTGACCGTTTTTGATACACCTTTGTACGTTTTTATGCCAATATCTCCCTGAATCTTATTTTAAAATATGAGATCAACTTTAACTTTGCCCGTACGTAGAGGGTATTATGTATTGCTTCGTGGAAAGAAAAAGTTGGCTAATTGAATTTATGACATGTTGATGTTTGGTTC
Organism: Cyclobacteriaceae bacterium; assembly: GCA_040222275.1. Taxonomy (GTDB): domain Bacteria; phylum Bacteroidota; class Bacteroidia; order Cytophagales; family Cyclobacteriaceae; genus CAXBNB01. Next base: position 12,877 of record JAVKDJ010000024.1, on the reverse strand, counting down.
TTCTAAACTTTTAAGTGGTGTTTTGTTTTTGGGCCTGGTGGTGTCTGCCTCGTGCAGTAGAACGGGCAAGGAAATGGCCAAAGCAGAAGAGAGCTGCATGATGGCCAGGTACAAGGATAAAATGGATAGGCCATCCCCCCCAGCCATGACCTCATCGCAGGTAGGCAATGCCAGGGTTTCCATAGACTACAGCCAACCAGGAGTGAAAGGCAGGCAGATTTGGGGCGATCTGGTAAAATTCAATAAAATTTGGAGGACGGGTGCCAACGAGGCAAATGTATTGGAGACTTCTGCTCCCCTGCTCGTCAACGGTGACACCATTCCTACGGGGAAATTCAGCCTTTTCGCCATTCCGACCCCCACCGATTGGACCGTTGTGATCAACAAAGTGTATGACCAATGGGGAGTATATGACTACAACCCTTCAGAGGATGTGGCCAGGCTTACCGTAAGACCCGTTAAAGTTGGCGACTTACAGGAAAGAATGACATTTGATATAGACTCCACAGGTAAAATTGAATTCTCCTGGGAATACCTGAGGTTCAATTTTAAAGTACAACCCTTGTAACTTTTTAGGACAATTCGAGCACGCTTTCTTCAGCTTCGATTTGCATGGTCATGTTGTCGGTGATTTTTTTCATCACCACTTTTTTGGTTTGATTGATCAGTTCGGGAAGGTAATCGGCTTCAATCCTGACGTAATTTTCAGTGAAACCATGAATTTTGTCCCCATCTACATCATCTTCAAATAACACAGTAGCTGTATTGCCTATATTGGATTCGTAAAATGCCCGTTTTTTCTTTTCCGACAGTGTCCTGAGCATTTTGGACCGCTCATTTCTTTCTTTTAATGGTACACTTCCTTCCATTTCTATGGCCTGGGTGTTTGGGCGTTCTGAATAAGTGAACACGTGCAGGTAAGAAACGTCCAGATCGTTGATGAAATGATAGGTTTCCAAAAAATTGTCGTGGGTTTCCCCAGGAAAACCGGTGATCACATCCACACCGATGCAACAATTGGGCATAATCGATTTGATCACTGCTACCCGGTCAGCATACAGTTCCCTCAGGTATCTCCGGTTCATCAAGCGCAAAATCTTATTGCTACCAGACTGAAGCGGAATATGGAAATGGGGGACGAATTTACTGGATTGTGCTACAAATCGGATAATCTCCTCAGATAGCAGGTTAGGTTCGATGGAAGATATCCTTATCCTGTTGATGCCTTCTACAGTATCCAGCTGTTGGATCAGGTCTATGAATTTATATTTTCTTTTTCCATCCTGAATCCCGAAATCCCCGATATTCACCCCGGTGAGCACTATTTCCTTTACTCCTTTTGCGGCTATTTCTTTGGCCGATTGTATGATATTCTCGATAGAATCGCTCCGGCTTTTTCCCCTTGCCAAAGGAATGGTGCAAAAGGCACACCCGTAGTTGCAGCCATCCTGTACTTTTAAAAAAGTACGTGTACGGTCGTCTATGGAGTAAGCATTGTGAAAGGTATTGGCGCATGAGATTTCTGAAGCCAACACCCGTGTTTCCTTTTCTTTGACAAAACCATCCAGTAGTTCCAGCAATTTGAATTTTTCTGCCGCCCCGAGCACAGCATCTACGCCGGGGATTTCAGAAATTTCTTTAGGCTTGAGCTGCGCAAAACACCCGATAATGACAACATAGGAATCAGGAGAAACCTTTTTGGCATCTTTCACCACTTTCCTACATTTCTTATCGGCGTTCTCGGTTACCGAGCAGGTATTGATGATGAAAATATCCGGGGTGTCGCTAAAATCCACCTTTTCATAACCCTTTTCCTCAAACATCCTAGATATGGTGGATGTTTCGGAAAAATTTAGTTTACAGCCGAGTGTATAAAATGCTACTTTCTTCATCTGGTGGAATTCGAACCGCAAATTTAGGAAGTAGAATGATAAAAGTAGGTGATATGCTGAAATTCTTGTTTCGTTCGAAAGCAGAAGCTCGATAAACCATAGTTAGGTTACCTACAGAAAAAGGAATGAAAAATAATTTGACCCTCGTGCAACCCCTGCGGATTTGCTGTAGTCTCATAAGAAAAAAACGAAACCATGAAAAATTTAACCTGTGCGCTACTGCTAGCCATAATCCCTGTTTTTGCTATCGCACAAAACCAGGAAAGTAGAAATTTGCCCTCATTTAGCAAACTCTCCGTAGGTCAGTCCATAAAATTGGTAATTGAAAAAGGCAATGAAAACAGTGCACGTATTGAAACCAGCGGGGTGGATGCCGAAAGGGTACTTACTGAAGTTTCCGGATCTACCCTGGATATCCGCATGAAAAAGGGAACTTACCGATCCACAAATGTGAATGTCTATTTGACTTACAAAGATGAACTTGAAGAGATTGATGTGAATTCATCATCTTCCCTGGAATCCAACTCAATAGTTAAGTCAAATGAATTGAATGTTAAGGTGAGTAGCTCTGCAAAAATGGAAGCCGACATAGAAGCCCGGGAAGTAGCAATCAGTGTATCCAGTTCGGCACGGGCCAATCTGGAAGTATCGGCGCAAAGCATGGATGTATCGGTAAACAGCTCTGGAAAATTGGAGCTATCGGGTAGTACAGAATTTCATAGATTTCGTGTGAGCAGTTCTGGAAAACTTATGGCTTTTGGTTTGAACTGCGAGAAAGTAAAAGCTGATATCAGTAGTTCTGGCAATGCCGAAATATACGTGTCGGAGGAGTTGATAGCAGGTGCATCGAGCAGTGGGAAAATATCTTACAGGGGCAACCCGGAAAAAGTCCTGGTAGATACCAGCAGTAGCGGAAAAGTGAGGAAGGCTGATTAATGTCAGCCTTGGTTATTCGTTTTGCAAGATTTAGCATAAATTATAATCTGATAGCCCCATGTGATGTGGGGCTATTTGTTTTTATTTCCCAGGCAAACCTGCCTATTAAGACCAAACCATATAAATAACCATAAGAACACCCTTTCTTAATAAGCTTCTGTTAATTTTGGCGATTTAATACCAAAAACAGAAAATTTATGTCCAAACCTTTGATCCTGGTTTCCAATGACGATGGGGTGACCTCCCTGGGAATAAGAAAATTGATTGAACTCATGCAGCAGCTTGGTGAAGTGGTGGTAGTTGCGCCCGATGGTCCACAATCCGGAATGGGACACGCCATCACGGTGGGGGATACCCTGCGGCTATCTAAGACAGATATCTTTGGTGAAGGGGTAGAGGCATATAAAAGCTCCGGTACACCTGCCGATTGTGTTAAATTAGGAAAACACCGGGTACTCAAAGGACGAAAAGTGGACCTTGTGGTGAGCGGGATCAACCATGGTTCGAATACCTCCATAAGTGTACTTTACTCAGGCACCATGTCCAGTGCCATAGAAGGAGCCATAGAAGGCTGTCCTGCCATCGGGTTTTCGCTTTGCGATTACAGCTGGCATGCGGATTTTTCCCATGTAGATGAATACGTGTTGAAAATAGCCCGAGAGACTCTGTCCAAAGGCCTTCCGGTCGGGATGGCACTCAATGTGAATATCCCACCGAAGCAAAATGAGAAAATCAAAGGGATCAAAGTATGCAGGCAGGCCAATGCCAAGTGGGAAGAAGATTTTGACGAAAGGGTGGACCCCAACGGGAGAAAATATTATTGGATGGTAGGCAATTTTGTCAACTATGACAAGGGGGAGGACAATGACGAATGGGCGATCGCCAATAACTATGTGTCGGTGGTTCCATGCCAGTTCGACCTAACGGCCCACCACGGCATTACTTTTTTAAATGAAAAATGGTCTTTGTAAGTTTTAGGCATTGAACTTTCAGAGGCTTGTAAAAATCGCACGATGATGTCATGTCCCGAAAACCCTCTCCTATGCTGACTTCAGCTCGATGGGTTTTAGTAGCGATGATTTGTGCGGATTTTTTGGTTCTGAATAAGCTTCTCCTTTTGTATCTTCCAATAGATAAAAGAAAGCCGTAAAAAGGACTTCAGCCTACTTTCTGAGTATCGTGCGTTCAGGATTTTAAATGGTAATCAGCTGCTTAAAATTACCAATTGATTTTAATTGATATTTCTTTTCACTTAGGGTAAGGTTATTCCACCTAAACGCATAACTTTGTGCCCCGTAACATAATTTTTCCACTTCATTCATGTCATCAACCAAATACATCTTCGTTACGGGCGGGGTTACTTCTTCCCTTGGTAAAGGTATCATATCAGCTTCTTTGGGCAAATTGCTGCAAGCCAGGGGACATTCGGTAACCATTCAAAAATTTGACCCCTATATAAATGTAGATCCGGGGACACTAAACCCCTATGAGCATGGGGAATGTTATGTGACCGATGATGGCGCAGAAACTGACCTTGACCTGGGGCACTATGAGCGGTTTTTGAACAGCCCAACATCCCAGGGCAATAATGTGACTACAGGAAGAATATATTACAATGTGATCACCAAAGAACGGGAGGGGGAGTTTTTAGGAAAGACCGTGCAGGTAGTACCTCACATCACCGATGAAATAAAGAACGCCATGTACAAGCTGGGTAACACTGGCAATTACGACTTTGTGATCACTGAAATAGGCGGTTGTGTGGGTGATATAGAATCACTGCCCTTTATAGAAGCAGTAAGGCAGGCGAGGTTTGAGCTTGGGCCACAAAATGCTGTGGCCATTCACCTTACGCTTATTCCTTTTTTGAATGCCGCCGGCGAGCTCAAAACAAAACCAACACAACACTCAGTAAAACAACTGCTGGAAGCGGGAATTCAACCCGATATATTGGTCTGTAGGAGTGAACACTACCTCCCTGTCGATATCAGAAGGAAAATTGCCCTGTTTTGCAATGTACCTATCAACTCTGTGATAGAAGCCAGAGATGCTTCTACCATCTATGATGTGCCCTTGCTCATGCGAAAGGAAAAGCTCGACGAGCGCGTGCTCACGAGATTGAAAATTTCCCATAAAAAAGAGCCTAACCTCGACCAATGGAAAGATTTTCTGAGGAGGCTTAAAACCCCTACATCAGAGGTGGCAATCACTGTGGTGGGTAAGTATGTAGAGCTGCAGGATGCTTATAAATCCATAAGTGAATCGTTTATCCATGCAGGGGCAGAAAACGAATGCAAAGTAAGGGTGACCTGGCTTTCATCAGAGGATGTGACCCCCGATAATTGCGAAAAGCTGTTTGGGGAAATGGATGGGATATTGGTAGCTCCCGGATTTGGTGAAAGGGGAATAGAGGGCAAGATAGAAGCCGTCCGCTATGCCAGGGAAAACAAGATTCCGTTTTTTGGCATTTGCCTGGGAATGCAGTGCGCCACCATCGAGTTTGCAAGGAATGTTTTGAAGATGAAAGATGCATGTTCTGCCGAAATGGACGAAAATTCCAAGCATCCGGTAATAGACATGATGGAAGATCAGAAAACCATCACAACCAAAGGCGGGACGATGAGGTTGGGGGCTTACCATTGCCACCTTACCAAAGGTACTAAAGCGTACGCTACTTACGGGCATGCCAATATCAGCGAGAGGCACAGGCACAGGTATGAATTCAACAACAAATATTTAAAAGATTTTGAAAAAGCTGGCATGATTGCTTCCGGAATCAACCCTGAAACCAATCTTGTAGAAATAATAGAACTAAAAGACCATCCCTGGTTTATTGGCTCGCAATTTCACCCGGAACTAAAGAGTACCGTGCTCAACCCACACCCATTGTTTGTCAAGTTTGTGAAAGCAGCACTTTTATCTAAAAAGGAAAAAGTTAATTCGTAAATAATAAAAATGGATAGAAACCAGATAATAGGTTTGGTCTTAATGTTGGTATTAATGACCGTATATTTTCAGTTTTTTTCTCCGGAAATGCCGGAGCAGGTAGCTGAAAACACTCCTACAGAACAAGCAACTCAAAGCCCCGGTACATCGGCACCCAGTGTTGACCAGGGCAATACAGCAGAGGCCACCCAATCCAACGACTCTTTGGTGGCGGCCATGAACAATGAAAAATATGGTGTTTTCGCCAGTTTTGCATCAGGTACAGAAAATACCTTCGATATCGAAAACGAAGACCTGATAGCCACTTTTTCCTCGAAAGGAGGACAAATAAAAAAACTGGTATTGAAAAAGCACCTTACCTATGAGAAGAAACCTTTGGTGCTGATTGATGAAAAAAGTAGTCAGCTCGATATTTGGTTGAAGAGCAACTACCGCCCGGTGAACATTTCAGACCTTTATTTCACCACCAGGGGCAAAGGGGGCAAAGTAAATGCGACAGACACTTTGAAACTGAGCTATCGTATAGACCTGGACGGCAACAGCTATATAGAGCAGCAATATGCCATTCCCGGAAACGGCTATGTGATTGGGTACAATGTGAAGTTCTCAGGGCTGGATGGTATAGTGGACAATGAAGATATCCAATTGAACTGGGTGGATAAAATGAAGGTTTTTGAAGATAACCTGAAAGACTCCAGGGAAAAATCTACCATCAACTACCAGGCCGCCGGACAAGGTATGGACTACCTAAGTGCCACATCCACTGATAGGGAAACAGAAGAAATAGGTGCCCCTGTGAACTGGCTCGCATTTCACCAAAAATTCTTCACATCGGCCATCATTGCCCAAAACAACTTCAGGTCAGCAACAGTAACTACCGAAATTGATGAAGCGGACAGTTCTTATGTCAAAACAGGTATAATGAACCTGACCATTCCGATTGGGGATTTGAAAACCGGAAACGGCCAGTACAAATTCTATTTCGGGCCAAACAATTATGCCATCATGAAAAAAGTGACGGATGGCTTTGCAGAAAATGTGGACCTTGGCTGGAGGATGTTCAGGTTTGTCAACAAGATATTGATCATTCCTATATTCCATTTTCTGGAAAAATATATATCCAACTACGGAATCATCATCATCCTGATGGTGATATTCATACGGATATTGTTGTCACCACTGACGTACAAATCACACATGTCTATGGCCAAAATGAAGGTGTTGAAGCCTGAGTTGGATGCCATCAAAGAAAAACATGATGGTGACATGCAAAAGGCACAGCAGGAGCAATTGCAGCTTTATTCCAAAGTGGGCATCAACCCGCTCAGCGGTTGTATTCCCATGTTGCTTCAGTTTCCTATATTACTGGCCATGTTCAACTTCTTCCCCAATTCTATCGAGTTGCGGCAGCAGGCGTTTCTTTGGGCGCATGACCTTTCTACTTACGACAGCATTCTGGACTTACCATTCAACATTCCATTTTATGGAGATCATGTGAGTTTGTTCACGTTGTTGATGACCGCATCTACCATCCTGTACACCTGGTCCAACAGTCAGATGCAGGCGCAGATGCAGGGGCCTATGAAGACCATGCAGTACATGATGCCGATCATGTTTCTATTTTTACTCAACAGTTATTCTTCCGGATTGACTTTCTATTATTTCGTGTCCAATATTGTTTCTTTTGGTCAGATTGCCATGTTCAGGAAGTTTATAGATGAAGACAAAATACTGAAAAAACTGGAGGAAAACAGAAAGAAAAATGCGAACAAGAAAAAATCCAGCTTCCAACTGAAACTTGAGGAAGCGATGAAAGCAGGGGAACAGTCGAGGAAAAAGAAAAAGAAATAATCCAGCGTTCGTATTGATTGCAGGTTAGGTGTTTTTCGTTTTCTTGGCCAGGTGTCAAACCGCTAAAAAAACTTAGCGGCAAAAATAGCCCTGAAATGATAGCGTTGGTGGAAACTCCCAGAATGGAAAGTTATCCACATTCATTGTGGACAATTTCCTTTAGAGATTGTCGGAATTGATAAGTTGGGGTTTATATATTTGTGCTTTGCCTCAACTTCATATAAGTTGAATCACCACATATTTGTAATCAATAGATAATGGGTAGAATAATATCAATAGCAAATCAAAAAGGGGGGGTTGGTAAGACCACTACAGCCATCAACCTGGCCGCTAGTTTGGCCGCACTGGAGTATAAAACCCTCATTGTAGATGCAGATCCACAGGCCAATGCTACATCCGGAGTAGGGGAAGACCCCAAGCAGGTGAAAGCCGGCATATACGAATGTATGGTGGATGGTGTAGATCCATACGACTGCATTATTAAAACTGATATCAGCTATCTGGACTTATTGCCTTCGCATATCGACCTGGTGGGGGCAGAGGTAGAATTGGTGGACTATGACGAAAGGGAAACCAAGATGAAGTCTGTGATGAACGAGTTGCAAAAGGATTATGACTACATCATTATTGATTGTTCGCCATCATTGGGACTTATTACAGTAAATGCCCTTACGGCTTCAGATTCCATCATCGTTCCCGTTCAGTGCGAATACTTCGCATTGGAAGGTTTGGGCAAACTATTGAATACGATCAAAATTATCCAGTCGAGATTGAACCCAGACCTGGAAATCGAAGGCATACTGCTGACTATGTACGATGTGAGGTTGAGGCTATCAAACCAGGTGGTAGATGAGGTGACTACACATTTCAAATCAATGGTGTTTGATACATTAATCCCAAGGAATATCAAGTTGAGCGAAGCACCAAGCTTTGGGCTTCCGGCTATCGTTCACGATGCAGAAAGCAAGGGGGCTATTAGCTACCTGAACCTGGCAAGGGAAATAGCCGTGAGATACGAGGCGGCTTATGCATAACACCAACATGGTCGTTGGCTGTTTTATCCAAAAAAACATGAATCATGAGTGATAACAAACCCAAAAGAAGGAATGCGCTTGGTAGAGGACTTGGAGCTTTGCTTGATGATTCCCCGGTAGAAAAGCCAATACGATCTTTGCGGGAAAGGACTGCAGGAGTAGGCAATATTTCGGAAGTTGCGCTGGACCAGATAGAGGTAAACCCTTTTCAACCCAGAACGGATTTCGACAAAGAAGCACTTGAAGAATTGTCTGAATCAATCAAAGTTCAGGGGATAATCCAGCCGATCACCCTTCGTAAACTCAATAACAATTCCTATCAACTGATATCAGGCGAGCGGAGGTTTCAGGCCTCTAAGTTGGCCAATCTGGACAGAATACCCGCCTACATAAGGGAAGCAGACGACCAGCAAATGCTGGAAATGGCACTGATAGAAAATATCCAGCGCCAGGACCTGAATGCTATGGAGATAGCCCTGAGCTACAAGCGGCTATTGGCCGAGTGTGACTTGAAACAGGAGCAATTGGGCGAACGTGTCGGGAAAAACCGGACAACAGTGAACAACTACTTGAGGCTGCTGAAGCTGCCGCCGGATATCCAGATTGCGGTGAGGGATGGCAAGTTGTCGATGGGGCATGCCAGGGCGCTGATCAGTATAGAGGATACTTCGCTTCAACTCAGTATTTTCAAGAAAATACTTGCTGAAGAACTTTCGGTAAGAAAAGTAGAAGCACTTGTGAAACAGGCCGCATATCCAGAGGAGAAGGAAAAAGCAGAAGGGGCAGTTTCTGATGAAAGAAATAAAGAAATCAACCTTTGGCAAACCAAATTGTCGTCCCATTTTGGAACAAAAATAAAAATAGCAGCCAAAGACGATGAAAAGGGCGAAATCAAAATACCTTATTCATCCGTTTCAGAATTAAACCGGTTATTAGAGATCATAGATCCTCAATAGGAATGCGCCTTGCAAGCTTTATCTTATTTGTTGCCATCATAGCATTAAGTCACGAAACCAAAGCACAAAGACTGTTGCAATCTGACTCTCTGTTGGTGGAAAAGGATGCCATAGAAACATTTACCAGTGTTTCTACACGCGATCCAAACAAAGCTTCCCTTTATGCTGCAGTATTCCCTGGCTTGGGCCAGATTTACAACCGGCAATACTGGAAGCTGCCATTTGTATATGGAGGGTTGATGTTGTTTGGCCATTATATCAACAACCGGCATGTCTTGTTCAATGCCTTTAGGAATGCCTACCTGGCCGAAACCGATGGGGATGACAGTACGATTAATCCATTTGAAGGAAGGTTTGGTTCGGCTACTACCTTGGAAAGGAACGCCGAATCTTTACGTCGTGACAGGGACTACCTGATGGTACTAGGCACTCTTTATTATCTATTGAGCATAGTAGATGCCCACATTGCTGCACACCTGAGTGAGTTTGATGTGAACGATGACCTGACTTTCCAAATACGACCAAGCATGTATTCGGGCAACAGGTACACCGCACAAAATGTAGGGGTTTCCCTGGTAATCAACCTAAATAAATAGCATGTTGTATTGGTTTACGGAATTGGGAACAATGTCAATCAACAGGCACAATTGAAAACTAGAATATTGAAGAAATGAAAATAGCACTTGTAGGATATGGAAAAATGGGCAAGTTGATCGAACAACTCGCCAAAGAAAGAGGAAATACCATTTCTAAAATTATTGACATCAACAATGCAGGAGAGATAGCAGATATTACCCCTGACAACACCGATGTAGTGATAGAGTTTACCGCCCCTGAATCTGCCTTTGGCAATATCATGGGTGTACTGAAGCAAGGGGTACCTGTAGTATCAGGAAGCACGGGATGGCTCTCGAAAAAACCAGAGGTAGAGGCCTATTGCCGGGAGAATGATGGCACCTTTTTCTATGCTTCCAATTACAGCCTGGGTGTCAACATCTTCTTCAAGATCAATCAGTACCTGGCCGGGCTTATGTCTGGTAAAGGGTACAACACAGCGGTGCATGATTTGCACCATGTCCACAAGCTGGATGCGCCCAGTGGCACGGGTATTACCATTGCTGAAGGTATTATCGGAAACAACAAAGATTTTGACGGTTGGGTAGAGGGGCCAGCGAACGAAGATGGAAAAGTAAGCATTTATTCGAAGAGGGAAGGAGAGGTGCCTGGTACACATAGTGTGCACTATACCTCGGAAATCGATGACATTAAGATTACCCATGAAGCCCATTCCCGAAAGGGCTTTGCAATGGGCGCTGTGATGGTGGCCGAATGGATAAAGGGTAAAAAGGGTGTCTTGAACATGGATGATTACTTAAATTTCAGTCTTTAAGGAATAGTTATATATTTGCCGAAAATTATACAGTATGGGTTTCGAATTTTTGAAAAAGAAAGAAAACGTAAAGAAAGGGCCGGTCAGGGAATGGGTTGACGCCATAGTATTTGCGGTAATAGCAGCTACTTTGATCCGTTGGGCATTTATGGAAGCCTTCACTATTCCTACACCATCTATGGAAAATTCCCTGCTGGTGGGTGATTTTCTTTTTGTGAGCAAGATCAATTACGGGCCCAGGACTCCAAAGACACCACTACAAATTCCGCTGACGCATGCCAAAATATGGGGCACTGATGCCCCATCGTATTCAGATGCCATACAGTTGCCGCAATTCCGGTTTCCCGGGTTTGGAAGTGTAGAACGCAATGATGTGGTAGTGTTCAACTACCCCCCGGAGTTTGAGCATCCGGTAGATTTGAAAACACATTACATCAAACGATGTGTGGCCATACCTGGAGATACATTGGAAGTGCGGGACTCACAGGTCTATATCAATGGCCAAAAAGGGGAAAACCCGGAGGATATGCAATTTGGTTATCAGATAGCTACAGATGAGATTATCAACGATCGTGTGTTCAAAAAGAATGGCGTTTGGGACAAAAGAAAAATCAATGGAGGCTACTACGTACATGCCAGGCCTGAAGATGCCAAAAAATTTGAGGAGCTGGATTTTGTAAAAGAAGTGGTGAGGTTTAAAGAACCTGAAACCTATGTAAACCACCGTATTTTTCCAGATGCAAGCAAGTTTCCATGGAACGCCGATTTCTTTGGCCCCTTGGTGATACCTGCGGAAGGCATGACCATAAAAATTGATACCATGACAGTGGCCAAGTATGGCTCTACCATCAAAGATTATGAAGGCCTGGAAGATGTATCGACCGAAGGTGGGCAGCTCAAAATAGAGGGACAGGTAGTCTCAGAATATACTTTTCAGCAGAATTACTACTTTATGATGGGGGACAACAGGCACAACTCGGAAGACTCCCGTTTTTGGGGTTTCGTGCCGGAAAACCATGTGGTAGGAGAGGCCTCATTCATATGGCTTTCTATCGACCCCAACGAAAGCTTCTTTAGCAAGATACGCTGGAGCAGGTTGTTTAATGGTATAAATTAACCTATCAGATCCCATCAAAATCCACCGGACAGACCAGTTTAGCTACCGATGAGTATTGATTATGAGCAGTTTAACTTGTTTATATTCCCGTTAGATTAAGTTAAAGTCTGAATAACAAACCGTCCCGGTTTGTGTCCTCACCAGCCGAAACAATGTGGTTTGTGAGGATCTGCCTCGCCGGATAGGCGGGTACAAACCACGGCGGGTACATTTTGGGCAGCCCGCATTATTGCATAAGCGTCATCCTATTTTGTGTATTTGGCTTTACCAAAAATTAGGTTTAGTAGGGCTATTAGGTGTTTAACAAAAGGTTGGTGTAAAAAAATAAACAAGATGGATCTAGCAGAATTTCTGTGGGTATCCAGAAAAAGTCTAATTTAGCTTTCAAAAAAGATGTTTGAAGGTTTGCACCAGTTTCGGGGAAGTCATTCCGCAGCAAAGCGCCCGCCTTCGGCGAGGCAGGAAGGAATCTTTACCAATTGGACAGTTCTTTGTTTCGGCAAAGATGTCTCCATTGCATTGCGACATGACGCTTTGAGTGGTCGTTGGTAGAGCCCTAATGGACATCCTACTTTCTAAAAGGTGGTTCCTAAAGGTTTGTGCCTGTTCTGGACGTGTCTTTGTGTAGCAAAGTACCGTAAACCTGCGGTCATACCCATCTTGAATATCTTTGGAAGATAGACGAAAATTGTGGATCATGTGGTAAAACTGCCTTGACCAAATTAGGGTGCTTGCCAATTCTGGGGCAGGAACCT
>JAVKDJ010000023.1:0-23896 GCA_040222275.1 Cyclobacteriaceae bacterium | reverse complement strand
AGCTTCGGTATAAACGGCAGCCCTGCCAGGCCTTGACGCATCTTTTAGGCCATCAAGGCCTGATGCCAAGTAGCGCTTTTTCCACTTCGCTATCGCCTCACGGCCTACTTTTAATTCGTCCTTTATAGAATCGTAGCTTTTTCCATCGTGTAACATGAGCAAAATTTTAGACCGGACTACATCCCTGTGAACAGCACTATGTGCCCTTGAGGTAGCAATCAATGTTTTTTGGTCATCTTCACTCAATATCAACTTTCGTCCCTTTCTTGCCATAGGACAAAAATAATATTAATTCGGTTATTAACAAATCTTTACACTAGGTTTGAAATGAGAGTTGAGAAATGCTCAATTAATCAACTTATAATATCCAACTTGTTGAGAAATACAGGTAGTCTTTATTTGAAAAACCTTTCACTCAATTCTTTAGTTTTCGAAGGTTTTGAAAATGAAAGTAAAATTTCTATCTCTGACATTAAAGGAGGAGGAAAATATCATATAAAAAGTGAAGACTTTAAAGATGAAGCTATTCAAAATAATGATCCTTCGCTTCTTAGCATAAGAAAGAGCGACATGGGGAACACTTCCTTTTTTAACATGGATTTCCTGTCTTTTGATAAAATTGGGATTGAAGCTTCTAGATTATCTGATATTAAGACTACTAATTACCATTTACCAATATCCTCAGAAAAAACTATTCGCTCAGCAGAGAATGAAAAACAAAATGCGGCTTACTTGGAAGAACTATACAATCAACTCTACCTTGCTATGCAAAAACAGGGAAATCGCACCCAAGAAATCAAGTACTATACTGAATACTTAGAGTGGCACAGAATAAACAAATGCCTTCAATTGGATTACTCCAGCCCTTGGAAGTTGCTAACCCAACAAGATTGGTACACACCCATTTCACTTTGGCTTCACAAACAAAGTTCGAATTATGGCACTCATTGGGTGAAAAGCTTCTTATTTCTAGTTCCAGTTGGGTGGTTTTTCTACTTCTTATATGCTTTGTCATTGCCAGAAGTCAATTTTGGGTTTAATCATTTCACCTTTGAGAACATTAGCTTTCATTTGAAATACTATATAGAATTTCTGCTGCCTACGCATCGATTGGAATTTATACCCGAAACCAATGCAAAGTGGTGGTCAAACTTACTAGACATAATAGGACGCATATGTGTAGGTTTCTTAATCTATCAAACTGTAGCGGCGTTTAGACGATTTGGCAGAAAATAAAAAGGCCAATAACGAGATCGATCATATCGAATACTTGTCCAAAAACATTAAACAGGTTACTCCAAGTAACCTGTTTAATGGATACGGATTACTATTATCGAAAAAATCTTTTTATTTTAGACCAGCAATGGACACGCGAAATTCCAAACTGGAACCGGAAACCTGTTTCCATATCTACAATCGTGGGATAAATGGGATGCCAGTATTTTTGGAACTCAAAAACTATGATTATTTCTTACAGCAATACACCAAATACGTAAATCCATTTGTGAAGACGTTTGCCTACTGTCTTTTGAACAACCATTTTCATTTTTTGATACAGGTAAAATCAGAAAAGGAATTGACAGGGGCTATCCAAAAAGATATGGAAAAACCGCTGTACTGGCATGTCAGTAACGGCTTCTCGAGTTTTCTACAAAGCTATACCCGGGCGGTCAACAAGATGGCTGACCGAACAGGCCCACTGTTTGAGCCCCGTTTTAAAAGAATAGCCATCAACAATGATGCATATTTTTCACAGTTAATCACCTACATCCATCGAAATCCTGAGAAACATGGTTTTGTCTCGGATTTTAGGGACTACCCTTACTCCTCCTACCATGCCCATTTGTCACATTTAAAAACAAAGTTGAACCGCAAGGAAGTGCTGGATTGGTTTGGTGGGAAAAACGAATATGTTCAATTTCATAAAGACCAATCGTTTCAGCCGATTGAGCAGGAGTGGTTTTTGGAATGAACAAACAGATTAAACAGGTTACTTGGAGTAACCTGTTTAATCTGTTTGTGAGGGAAAATCAGGGTTCAACCAAGTGAACCCCGATTTTAATTCAACCAGCTATGGAAACCTTTACAATAAAGTATGTATGTCGTCTATCATCCGTTTCATATCCAACCGGATAGTCCCATTGTATATGCCTCGAATTCTTCTTTTTTGATCTATCAAAAATATATTCTCTGTATGCAGAAAATCCTCATTTGATGTCAGGCTCTTACCAAAACCCTCGTCGGCAAAATAAGACTCCCTGGCAATCTTGTAAATATCGTTCTGGTCGCCTGTCACTAAATGCCATTGCCTGCTGCTAATCTCGTTGAGGGTGGCGTACTCGGCCAATCTTTCCACCGAATCTGCCCAAGGCATTACTGTATGTGACAATATCCGCACCTGATCACCTCCACTAAATGCATCCCGCACCAAACCCAGGTTTTCTGTCATCTTCGGGCATACATTTGGACACAGGGTAAAGAAGAAGTTTGTCACATAGATTTTATCCTGAAAGGTCTTATTGGTAACCGTATCTCCATTTTGATTTATAAATTCAAAATCCGGAATGGTATGAATGTCCCTATACTTTTCGTCGCTCGGTTCTATCCACTGCGGGGTAAAAGTAGCTTCATTGTAGAAAGGCAATTCAATCTGTCCTTGACTGCTTTCTATAGAGTCGGTACAGGCCAAAGCCACCACACCCATAAAAAATATCCCTGCAAATTTTAGAATACTCATTTCAAAATACCTTTATACTTGTCAATATCTCCACTTTCGCTATCTATTTTGGCACAACGCTTCAATCCTATCATACCGTACCGCCTTCCATTTTCCCTCACTACATAGTTGGACCGCAACTTTCCATCGGGCCTCCACACTTTCTGAGCCCCAAGCTCGTGCCCATCCTTATAGTTCATTTCGGTGGACAAACGGCCATCGGCATACCATGTCCTGTGGGTACCCTGGCTTAGCCCTTTTTCAAAATAATAATTGAACCTGACCTGCCCATTGGCATAATATCCTTGATGCTCACCGTGCTTTTCACCTTCATTATATGTGCGCTGTGTTTCCACTTTTCCATTCGAAAAATAAGTCGTCCATTCACCCTGAAGTTTGCCGTTTAAGTATCCACGGCGCGATTTCAACCTTCCTTCACCATCATTGGCTAATAAATACCCCGAATAAGGAACGTCCTCTTTCAGCACAATCCCCTTTAGGTTGGTGGTGAGTGCCTTGTCGTTTTCAGAGGTTTCCGTTGGTGGAATACTGACCTCAAAATTGATCACCTGTATTTCTCTGCCGGAAGCCGGGTCGCACCCCATCTGTGCAGCAGATGTAGCACAGAGGAATAGGAGGTTCAGTGTATATAGCTTTGGGTTCATCCAGCTTAGGTGAATTATTGGCTGACTGTTCCTGGAGTACCATAAAAGGCATCCCCATTGATCCAGGGGTACTCTTCAGTTACATGATAGTGGTAAATGCCATCCGGGAAATCATCCGTTTCTGAAAAGTGGCCATGGTAATCGTCCAGGTCGCTGTTGGTTACTTCTTTGTTGTTTTCCATAGGCCCATAGACGGGGAACCCATCCAGCAAAAAACCCAGAAACGCATCACTTCCCTTCGTTTCTGTCAACCAAACCGGCTCTGTGTGGTAGTGGTACTGATCTCCGGCCGGATGGCCTTCGTATTGATCGAAAGTATTTACTTCTTCGAAAATATCGTCCCCTGGGCCGGCCTGCTGGTTAAAAAACACTACACTATTGATAGATACACCCATTGGCCCCAGTCCAGGAGAAGTTTTGTTAGTGGCTTCAGCTGGAAACCGTGGGATTTTGGCTACAATATTTTGCGTACCTATAGACCCGGGGTTTTTCTTAAAATCAGGGTTGTTGGGCTCATTGTATGGTTCATAAAGCGGATCATTTTGTGAATAATACATGCTTTTGTGGTCGGGTAAATCTTTGGAAGTAATGGTTACCCACTCATCACTTACTGTCACCGTTACGGCGGCAGAGTTGTAGAACTTTGAGGCCACTGAGCTAATATCTACACTTAGCTCATCATCAGTTTCCATATCTACCGGGTCATCTCCTCCGCAGCTGGTGGCAAAAGCCAGCCCCAGCGCGCCCAAAAACACCTTTAGTTTAATTGTGATTTTTGTCATTTCCATAGTCAATCTTTTTAAAGTAAGTTTCTATTTTGATTTGTTACTAGTGAAACGGGCACATGTAAAAAAACCCTACCCATACATGAACAAAAAAAAGGAAGGCTCACACCTTCCTCTTGAAGAAACCAATTTGTTGCTATGGATTACTTCTTGATGATTTTTATGATTTGATCGATACTGCCCAGGGTACGCAAATGGACAAAGTAGATACCACTTACCTGATCGCTCATGTCCAATTCTATTTTTTTTGTGGCCAGGTATTTCCGGCTTTTTTTCAACTGGCCTGACACGTTGAAAACTTCGATAGTGACTTCCCCATATCTGGCATTGAGGTCAAGGTGCAACAAACCAGTTGTTGGGTTGGGGTAAACCTTAACACTCTTAGCTATTTCATCTTTGACTGACAACACCACAGATTCTACACACTCCGAAACTACCGTACAGTTTTCGTTGGAAATCCGTACCGAATAGCTTCCCGATCGGGGTGGTGTCAGTTGGCGTTTAGTTTCCCCTTCTATTGGCTCGTTGGTACTACAATCTATCCATTGATAAGTTGCGCCTTCCTTTGCTTCGGCAAACAGGACAATTCCATTCATAGTAATGTCACTGGAAGGCTCTTCAAAGATGGTCAATGACAAGTTTACCAGACTATCACAGCTTGATTGGTTAGAAAAAGTGGCAGAATATTGACCACTTTCAAAAATCTCGGTACCATCAAAAATGTAAGAATGACAAGCGGATTCAACAATGTCCACTTGGTCTTTTTCCAAAATATTCAGGTCCAGGTTGACCAAACTATCACAACCATTTTGCGAAAGTAAGGAAGCCGAATATTCTCCACTTTCAGTCAATAATTGATTGTTGAATTCATAGGTATCACAAACAGATACTTCCACCGATTCTTCGAAAACAGGAAGGATGGTCAGGCTGAGGCTAACCAGGCTGTCACACCCATATTGACTTTCAAAAAGGGCCTCATATTCCCCTGATGAAGTTATCGGTTCATTGTTAAATGTATAGCTTTCGCATGCTTCGACTTCCATGGTTTCCTCAAAGCTTTCGAATATTGTGAGCGACAAATTCACCAAACTATCGCAACCGTGCCGGGACAGCAATGAGGCCGAATACTCACCACTTTCGATCAGTATGCTATCGTCAAACTCATAAGAATCGCAGGTTTCAACAACCACACTTTGTTCGTTTCCACAGTGCTGATCAGCACCCACATCAATCCCTATTGCTTCTAATCTCAAGTCACCGTCTATATCGTTGGTAATTGATTCGAAATAAGCACCAAACCTGTAGTCGTTGGGATCAGCTATATGGTAGTCATTACTCTTGACAAACTCAGGACTAAAGCTCTGAGAGTTATGATCGAAATCGGTTTGGAACGCTTGCCATTCCGATAAATTCGAAAACGAGTCGGACGCGTCGGGATCGGGCATTTCAGGATCAGAAGCATCTACAGCACGAGTAATGAGCCATGGTTCTGATGTGCCATCGTCCATTCGTACATAATAAAGATTGTAATCCCAAATCAATCCCACTTCGATATCCCTTTCCAGATAGAGGAAAATCAGGGTTTCTACATCAGTCCCAAGAAAAATATTATTGGCAACAATGTTGTTTTCTCCAGTAGGATAGTAAAAACTAAATACACTATATCTGTCTTGTTCCACAAGGGTGTTGTGAACAAACTTAGTGTCGACAGGAAAATCGATGGAGACATATCCCTCAAAAAAGTTGTTGTAAATGACTGTTCCTGTATTTCCTTCTCCCACATAGTTACCAAAGGCATCTTCGGACGAAAGAAATATATTAGAATGAACAGTCAGTGATTCATTATTATAGGTGCCCATTCCGAAGCGTGTGTCAACCGTATTATGATGCACCATTGCCTCAATTGTATTATACAAATCAATCCCATTGTATCGTTCTTGTGGTGCATTGTAATACACCCGATCAGCATGCTCTATGCCATTAAGTATATTGTTTCTCACAATAACACCTTCAATAAGCTGATGATCATCAAAACCCATAATGTCGATTCCTCCTTCCATAGGGCCGGTCATCGTGTTGTTATCAATTAACAATCCACTCCCATCTACATTTTCTGATTGTTTGTTTCTAACATGGTATTGACCTTGTTGGAAGCTGTTATTAGAAATATTCACATTGATGAAATCGTCTATCCAAGTATGCACACCTGCCATACTAAAGAAACAACCCGAGATGGTAACATCTGAAACATCAACCAAAGAAATACTTGTTGCGATAAAGTGTGTCCTGCTTTCCAAATCAAAGCTTTCGCCATCATTTTTTAAGACCAAATCCCCAAGGTTAATGTTCGATGCATTTGAAATATTAATTCCTTTTGACTCATTGCTATCAGCAATTACCTTAGTGGAAGAAATATTATCCATTTCAAGAGTGAAGTTTTTAAGAACAATATTGTTGGTTCCGAAAATTGAGATGCCCGATTTATCGGAAGGGATGCTGTCCAAAGGATGAATGATGGTAGTTGCTTTGTCAGTACCTCTAAAGGTAATGGTATGTTCACCATTATCTATAGAGCTGAGATTTACTGTCTCATTGTAAGTACCACTCTCAACTGAGTAGGTCACATCCCCGGTGATTTCAATTGTTCGAAGGTTAGTGATTGCTTCTGTGAATGAAGGATAGTCTGCAGCGTCAGAAGAACCAATAATGTAAGTCCCCTCAATGGTATTCACCAGGGGATCCAGATCATCCAGGTCGGCTGTAAATACATAGCCATCCTGATCAAAGTCTCCATCGTAGTATAGGTATAAAATGGAATCAACTTGTGCAATAATGCTGTCGTAGAGCAGGTTCGTATTCCATCCTGCAAGGGCATCCTGGTAAGGCTGATAATTTTGACTGTTGGTATTGGAGGGTGCATGAGCGTCAAAGTAGGGTTGAAATTCCTCTGCAGATGTCGGGATGAAATCCCTGATTTCTCTTAGTCTTAAATAGATTTCTTCACTTCTGGGGTAGCTATTCACTACGGCCATAATGGTGTCATTGGGCTGCTCTCCCCAGAAATGATAAAGGGGTGCAACATTTACATTAAGCGCTTCGCATGAAGCCAAAATCCATTCTGTATCAGTGATGATGTTGAGCTCAGGATCATTCGTTTGGCCGCCAATACTTGTCCAGTAGTCGTAGAAGACCTTGTTGATAGAACCCAGGGCTTCCCAACCGAAGAGCACACCGACATCTACATACTTCGAATAGCCCCGCTGTTGGTATTGCCGCTGCGTTTTAGTCATTTCTTCATTTGTTCGAAATTCTTCCATCACTACCCAATCGACAATGGCATCATCACGTGTTCGAAAGCCTCTTGAAGCGTACTTGAATGCACTATCCAGAGGCATATTGTTACCCAGATGATTGGTTACCATGAAGGCCAATTCTACGATACACTCAACTTCCCACGGAAGCGTAGGGAGTCCGGTGTGGTGGGACATTTCGTGCCAGTAGGTGGCTTTATTGTCATGGATTGCTTTATCGAATTCCAGGATGTTCATCATATGCCCTTTAGCAGTACTGCCCCAGAAGTCATCCACATAAGGAACAGATCCTACTGCTAAATTCATGGGATAACCACCAGCCAGCGTATTCCATTTGGTCATTTTGTCGTGAACCAAGTGTTCCGCTTTATGAAGAGGAAAAGGTCTCCCATTGTATAATTGATACGCCTCCCACATGGTATCCCAGGTTTCCAGGGTTTGCATGGTGTCATCAAACTTGAAATAAGCTAGGGGGCCTGTGTACATGAAATTGTCGGTCACCACTTCCGCCCAAAGAACTTCTGCACTTTCCAATCTGGTTTGAAAATCAGTAATATCTCCGATGTTGGTGGAAGATTGCTCATAGTAGGCAAATTTGACTGCTCCCGAAATCGACAAATCCAGATTTCCCAAATCAGCACCCTCAGGAATGTAGATATAGATGATTCCTCCAAGTGGACTAATTACGTCCGTGTTTGCCTGCACAATTTCAAATTCCTTTATTGCCCGTGGTAATCGTCTTAAGGATACTTTGTTGCTTACGTCATGGGTAAAGGTGCCAATGACTACTTGCCCACCAATCCCTACCAATTCATTCGGAACTGTAACCGTGATGCGCTCCCCAGGGGCAGCATAATATCCCGTTCCTCTTCTGGCAATATCCCCATAGCCCTTCTCAAGTATCTTTTTGTTATATCCCAGATCAGCTATATAGGTGCCATTAATGGTGAAATTCTGATCGGTGACCCGCTCAGCAGTTTCAGCCACCGGACCGGGAAAGGCGACAGAGGTTTCGAAAACCAAACCGTCAACATCGTCAATGTTATCACTCGAGACATAGTTATCAAAAACATCTAATTGCAGGTTAAAGAGCACCCAGCCGAACTCATCGTAATCTTCATAAATAGATACCCCACTTTCTCCCATAAACATCGGTTCATGTACATTTTCATAAGCATCGAAATAGGCATCTACGATTGCTTTGGAAGCGGGGTAGTTGTCTTTGAAATTAGTAAGCGCCTGTGCCGCATAAGTTGAAATTTCTTCTGCCGAAAGTGATGTGCTTCCGTTTAAATGATTGGTGAGTTGCTGGAGGGCATTTTCATAAACGCTTACATCAGTTTCAGGATGTGTATTCGAAATGGTAAGCTCATCAATGACCAAATCGCTTGTGTAAGCTGTTTTGTACGCTGGATGGGCTTGCCTGCGCCCCAATTCCTGATAGTATCCAATACGGAAACGTATATTTTCCAAGTTGTTAGGATCACCATAGGTTTTGAATCGCTCGTAATCAAAATCCGTGAAATTACTTGAGACAAAATAATTGTCACCTGTCAGCGTGTAGAAGCCCTCCGTAAAATCAACCAACAGGGATAGATTCACCCATTCATCCAAATCAAAATAAAATGCGAACTGAGAGGCGCTCTCCTCTCCGTTGTTCATTTGAAAAACCACTCTTCCTTGTGTATCACTATCTTTCGTGGAGAATACCCTGAAATAGGGCGCTGATCCTGTGCCTCCTCTTTTCAGATTGATTAACATTCTTTGTCCATCCCCATCCCCATGATCCGTAACCTTGAATCGCATTTGAAATGACCATACATTGGAGCTCATCAGAGCATCGGTAACCTCCATGGGAAGAACAAAACCACTGGCACTGTCGAGATACACGGCCTGATCGTCTACTCCACTTGTGTATGTAATTCCACTTGCATCAGAATTGACTTCCCGAATAATGTAAGTTGGATCAGTGCCACCCAGCTCGTCAGTTGGGGTTCCATCAAAATGATAACTGGCTACCTGTGCGGCCAGGTCGGGAGCTGGCAAACAAAAGAGCATTATTTGGATAAGCAACAGGTAAAGATTTTTCATTTTTCCATTTTGTAGTGTTTGCGTGGCAAACAAAGCAAGACCATTGAATGTCTCGCTTTGTTACCTAAAACCGCAACTCATGGCATTTTGATGGATAAATTCATTAATGCCATGGTTACTGATAAAACGGTAGCTGTTGAAAAAACCCTACCTTACAATTATTCTAAAAAAATAGAATACAATACCTTTGGCCATATATCAACCAGCCAATGAGCAATTCTGTATGTGAAGAGAAGGTTTTCAACGAAGTGCATAGTAGTCACGTTGTTTCCCTTCGCAACTTCCTTTTTTATAAATCAGGTGATCTTGAAAAGGCCAAGGACATTGCACAAGAGGCTTTCGTCAGATTGTGGAACAATTGTAAAAAAGTAGCGCTCGACAAAGTAAAAAGCTATTTGTTCACCACAGCCAACAGGCTTTTCCTCGACGATGTTGACCACCAAAAAGTAATATTGAAATTTCAGCACCGATCCGGCATGTCCGAAAGCCAACTGGAGCATAACCCAGAGTATTTATACCGTGAAGGGGAATTTAAGGCTCGGCTGGAGGAGGCTGTTTCCAGTTTGCCGGAAAAACAGCGCGTTGTGTTTTTGATGAGCAGGATTGACAAAATTAAAAATAAAGATATAGCTGATCAACTTGATATTTCAATCAAAACAGTGGAGAAGCACCTGGCTACATCAATAAGTACCCTAAAATCAATGCTCGATGACCTGTCCGAATTGAAGATATAGGTAGGGTTTTTTTTCGGCCAACCGTTTCATATACAACAACAAGTAAAACTCAAAAGTGGAAGATCAACTTTTAAAATGGCTTAACGGGGAAATCAATGAGGATGAGTTGAGAAAAACAATCGACCCGGCCGATGTACTGAAGTATAAACAAATACTGGGCGAGGTAGATCGTTGGGTGCCTGACAATGACTCTCTGGTATTCGATCCCAAGGATGTAACCGGCCAACCCAAACAGACTAAAACCAGGTCACTCCATCCAATGGTTCCTGTATCCATCGCAGCGTCTATCCTATTGGTCATTTCTGCCCTGTTGTGGCTCACAGTATTCACAGACAAATCGAGCTACTCTACCGGAGTGGCAGAAGTAAGAGAAGTAACCCTGCCCGATGGGTTGTCAAAGGTCACGCTGGCCCCCAATACGGAAGTGTCCTGGAGGGAGGAAGACTGGACATCAAACCAAAGGAAAATCAACCTGACCGGCAAAGCCTTTTTTCAGGTCGAAAAAGGAAGCCCATTTGAAGTACTTGCCTCTACTGGAAAGGTAGAAGTATTGGGGACTAATTTTGAGGTAGATGTATTTTCAAAATCGATGAACGTACTATGCTTTGAAGGAAAGGTACGGGCTACAGCACTAGATGGCCAAGCTATCGTGGTAGAGGGTGGCGAAGGGCGTTTATACCATCGGGGCGAATGGGAAGCTGCCGTCCCTACCGAAAATATCCTACCCTCATGGCTAGGCAGTGAAACTGAATTCAAAAGGGCACCTTTGATCCAGGTCATAAAAAGCCTGGAGAAACAATACGGTTTGGAAGTCATTCCGGGATCAGTCAATTTGGAGAGGAGGTTTACCGGCTCCTTCCCCAATGAGCAACTGGACGTGGCGCTGCGCATTGTTTTTGACCCACTGGATATATCGTATAAAAAACAAGGAAACAAACTATATTTATCAGAATAATTCAACTAGCTCGACATGAGGTTCCTCTTTTCATTAGTAGCGTGCCTGCTGACAGTATCACTTCATGGCCAACACACTTCTTCCAGTTCATTGGTTGAGGCCATCGAACACTATCAGGAAGAATTGGGAATCAATTTTGCTTTTGATTCAGAAGCCCTCAACCTTGTATCACCCAATCTGACATTTGATACTTCCAGCCTGGATCGTTTCATACAGGAGGTCGAAGCATCCCTGCCTTTGGCGATTGAAGCAGTAGAAGAAAAATATTACACAATACGGCCTGTACAATCCTCCTACTTTTTGACAATAGCCGATTCTATCGACAGCCAACCTATCCCGCAGGAAATAGGAATATACGTATTGGTGAATGGGCAACCGGTCCCAATAAAAACACAAGCCTCCGAATGGACTTTCCTGTACAAACCATCCATCACAGATTCCCTTGAAGTGTATGCCTTGGGTTATGAGCGAAAGCCCATTTCGTTTTCCGAATTGATAAATTCGAAAGTGCTTTCTGTACAGCTAAGTCCGGTGGTGGTGGAATTATCCGGGCTTACCGTAGAAGATTACCTTACCAAGGGGATCGACCTGAACCCTGCCCACCAAAGCGTGGACATAGCTGTGAGGGATATGCCCCTACTACCAGGGGAAACTGACGGGGACATTTTTGCCGCCATTACAGCTTTGCCAGGAGTAACGACCCCAGACGGACGTGCCGGCAACCTGTTTATCCGTGGCAGTGAAACCGACCAGACGCTCATTCTTTTTGACAACATTCCAATGTACCACCGGGGGCATTACTATGGCACCATTTCCCCATACAACCCCAGGGTAGTGGATGAAGTGCAAGTTTATAGAAGTGGGTTCCACCCCAGGCTAGGAGACAGGGTCGGTGGGGCTATTGTAATAAAGTCGGGGCAAAATCCTCCCTCAAAACCCATTCTGGGTGTTGGTGCCAATACCTTGTACGCATCGGGCTATGCTAAAATCCCCCTGGCCGACAAACGAATCGGATTGTCGGTTGGGGCACGGCGGTCTTACCCGAGAAAATACCACTCCCCGAAGCTCAATGCAATCTCAAAGTCTGTTTTTGCAGGTACCGGAGTGTCCGACGATAATGGCAATATCCTTACTGACATAGAAGTACTCTTTGAGGATTACCACTCCAAAATTACTTTTCAGGCCAATGAACGCAACCACCTGTCGTTTTCTACCATTTATACCAATACCGATGTGGCTTACAGTGCTTTTCCCCCAATTGACGGGCCTTTGGAACCCCACACCAATCAATTTGAAAACCTGGGGTTTAATTTCGACTGGGGCCTAAAACTGTCCAACGACTGGGCTTCTTTATTTTCAGCTACTTTTTCTGACTATGAATTTAGCTTTACTACCGGAAATCCTCTGACCTACCGGGCAATCAACGGCCTGAAAGACATCAACCTGAAACAGGAATTTTCAAGCAAACCATCCGGCAGTTTCTTCTATCAATTTGGGCTGGATTATAAATGGCAAAGCGTCTTTACAGATTTTCTTAACAGCCCTCCTGATATGGGCAATCCATTTGCTTTAAAAAGCACGGTAAAATCACACTCCCTGTCGCCATATACCAACCTTGACTACTATAGTTCTGGTAAATGGTATGCCCAGCTTGGTTTCAGAACCACTTATTATAGCAAACTGAATGACTTTAAAATTGCGCCGAGGTTGTTGCTCAACTACGAAGCTCGTGACTGGCTAACCCTTAAAGCCTCAACCGGATGGTACAACCAATACCTTAGCCAGGCAAGGAACCTTGAGTTTGGTGGTGGGGGTTTTGACAATGAACTTTGGGTGCTGGCAGATGGAGAAAAGGGAAACATCATAGAAGGAACCCAATCCATGGCTGGGTTTGTGGCCAACAAAGGCAAATGGATAGTGGATGTTGAAGCTTACCATAAAAGTGCCAACAATGTTACTGTATTTGAAAGGCGTATGTTGGAGCAGTCCAGGGCAACATTTACCATGGATCAAAAGGCGTACGGGGTTGATGTGATCTTGAAACGGCAAATAGCAGATGATGCCTCCTTATGGGTAGGCTATTCACATAACCAATCGGAGGTCAAACTAGATACCACCGATCGGGCTACCTACCTGTCAAAATATGTCCAACCCCATGTGTGGTATGTGGGGAGCGCACTCAAACTTGGCCGTTTAAAACTTTCTGCTGCCTGGAAATGTTCTTCGGGCCTCAATGCCCAATCTTTGGATATTCTTTTTGCCCAGGTAGTGGCCGATGAGGGTGGAGGTAATCCACCACCTGGCAACCCCCCACCCGATGGAGGGGGACCTCCTCCCGGGGGCGGGCCTCCTCCGGGAGGGGGTGGGCCGCCACCTGGGGGTGGACCTCCCGGCGGTGGTGGTAATCCTCCGCCCGGGAACAGGCCTCCCCCAGGAGGGCGGCCTTCATCCAACCCATTTGAGGACCTGCCCGAGAGGTATCCCAATATGTACATGCTCGATGTTTCGGCTTCATACAAAATCCCCCGTACCGTCAAACGCAAATGGGAAACAACCTTTGGCTTATCTCTGATCAATGTCTTTGATCAAAACAACCTCACCGACAAGGTATTCAGATCGGTCAAAGGATTTCGTGACCGGCATGCCCCCGGCTTTGCCCCCAATTTGATGGTGACGGTAGAGTTTTGAGTTGATTGGTATATTGTAGGAAAAGGAATTAAAGTGAATGTTATATCAGTTCCAAATACAATCAACTCACTACGAATCAGCCCGGACACCAAAATCCTGAAGTTCACCCGGCAATTTCTTAAGTCCACCGAAAATCGGTTTACCAGGCTGGCAAGCCCCCGTATATTTGTATTGTAATTAAACATTACACCCCAATAAAGAAATAGTGATTTGTATAGTTGAATAGTTTTAGGATCTGGCTACCCTGGTAGCCGGATCTTTTTTTATTTATAACCTAATAATCCTTTACTTTGTCCAAAGTTCTGACCTATCAATTGGCTAAAGGAAGCTATTTCAAATCGACCAACGGAAGTTTTAGTGATTTTTTCTACCGATTCAATTGGTGGCGATGGTCCAGTATCATTATACTAGGTGTCCTTACCCGTTTTCTGGTCGATGTTTTCTTTGCGTTAATCTACGTTGAATATCATCTGCGACGCGATCCTTTTGAATACCTCAAGGCCATAGCCGTAGCGTTTGTTATCCTGGAAAGTGTGCGATGGGTAAACAGGCGGCTGGACGAAAAATGGCCCTGGCAGGGCAATGCCGCTGCTCGTTTCCTCATACAGTTGTTTACCAATATCATGGTAGTGCTGGTGATGGTGGTGGGTTCGCGGTTTGTGGTGGCCAAACTGATGCAGCCACCCCTCGAACTCGTTTTCCTGGATGAAATGGTGGTGGCTCTTACGGTCATCATCATCACATTTGTGGTGGTGGCTATCGAGTTGGGAATGTTTTTCCTCCACAGGTGGAGAAAGTCACTCATGGAGGTGGAGCGGTTCAAAAAACAAAGCCTTCAGATACGGTATGAAATGTTGAAAACGCAGGTGAACCCACATTTTTTGTTCAACAGCCTCAACACATTGTCGTCCCTGGTCTATTCTGATCAAAACACGGCCCACAGCTTTATCCGAAAGCTGGCCAAAGTATATCGAAATGTGCTCGAATACCGGGGCAGGGGCCTGATATCCATCCACGAAGAACTGCACGCCCTCAACTCCTACATAGACCTGATCCAACTTAGGTTTAGGGACAAACTGGACCTGGACATACAGATCGATGACAAATGGCGGGATTATATGGTGCCCCCCATTATTTTCCAGATGCTGATAGAAAATGCCATCAAGCACAACGTGGCTTCAGTGAAAAACCCCTTGTCCATCTGGGTGTATGTGGAAGGTGATTATATAGTGTTTAAAAACACACTCAAATTAAAATCTTCCAAGGGCTATTCATCTAAGATTGGTTTGGACAATATTTGCAGTCATTACGACCTGGTAACGGATAAAAAAGTGACCATAAAGGAAACGGATGAATTCTTTATTGTGAAAATACCATTACTCGACCCAAGATATGAAAGCATTAATCATTGAAGATGAAATCTATGCGCAGGAAGAACTAAAACGCCTCCTGGAATCATCAAGCCACAAGATAGAAGTACTTGATTGCATAGATACGGTGGAAGACAGTGTGGAGTGGCTCAAAAACAACGCCGCACCAGACCTTATATTTCTGGATGTACAACTCTCCGATGGGCTCAGTTTTGAAATATTCAAAGATGTTGAAGTGAGCTGTCCTATCATTTTTACCACGGCTTTCGAAAACTATGCACTAAAAGCTTTCAAGGTCAATAGCATAGACTATTTGCTAAAACCTATAGAAGGGAAAAAACTGGAAGCAAGCCTCGATAAATACGACAAGCTGAAGCAAACATTTTCGGGAACGGAAAATGTAATCCTCAATGCCGAGCAGGTCGATCGCCTGTTTGAAATGACCACCGATGCTAAAAAGGAATACAAAAAGCGTTTTATGGTCAAAACCGGGGACAGAATCCGTCATATTTCTGTGAATGATACTGCCTATTTTTTATCCGAGCACGACTACACCTATCTGGTGGCCAAGGAAAACAAAAAATTCATCATTGATTATTCGCTGGACGAATTGGCCAAAATCCTGGATCCCAATGAGTTTTTCAGGTTGTCACGAAAGTGCATTTCCAACATCCATTCGGTGAAAATGGTGAACAAGTATTTCAACAGCAGGCTCGAAGTGATTCTCCAGCCCCCTACGGATGATCAAATCCTGATCAGCCGGGTGCGTGTGCCGGAGTTTATGAAGTGGCTGGAAAAATAATTGAGTCATGACGGATTAAACGATCATTCGTACTCCCCCATAGTGCCCAGGTTTTCAATAAAGTGTTGGGGGTTTGGTACACCTCTCGATCGTGTCATTCCGTAACGAAGTGGAGGAATCTTTGCTACTCATTGACCCACCCTTGTTTTTATCCGTTTCATCGAGATATGACACTTTAAAGCTGGATGTCGTCCTGTTTTTTTTCCAGTCGGTGGAGGCCCAGCACTCCTAAAGGTGCAGATAGTAGGGCTGAAGGAGATTCACATAGTCATCTGTGAACCCACCCTGTTCGTTGCGAATTATGAAATCTTTCGGACACTCCAAAGTATCCCCTTCATGACTTGCCCTTGTAACCCTTAAAATTTTTCGCAAAACCGCCTTCCCTGGTTTATTCCTGATGATCAGGGACTCTGATGCTTTCAAACCAAATTGAGGAGCCATAGATGCCAGCATATTGGCTTCATACTCAGGGTAGATTACATACGCTGCACCTTTTTTCGATAGAAATTTTTCAATCACTGCGAGCAAATTTTCCTGGGAAAGGGCTTGATTGTGAATGGCCAGGTTTTTAGACTCATTTCCCGAGCGCATATTAGCTTTGAAAAAAGGTGGGTTGGAGATGATCAAATCAACCGATCCATTGGGCAAACCCTCAAACAAGCCAATGTCTTGTTGGTACAATTCCAGCCGATCGCCCCAAGGTGAGTTGAGAAAATTTTTTCCTGCCTGAGAAGCAGCCAAAACGTCTATTTCCACAGCATGTATCGGGCAGTGGTATTTTTGAGCCAACATCAAGGAAAGCAAGCCGGTACCAGCTCCTATATCGAGAATGCAATTTGGTTCGGGTACTTCAACCCACGCACCAAGGATACATCCCTCGGTGGTTACCTTCATGGCACAATCCCCCTGCTCTATCCTGAATTGCTTAAACTGGAAGTATGGATTGCCCAAGTCTTTTGGTTTCGTTTAGTCATGAATGCGAAAGGTAAATCTATCACAAAAGTATCCTCACTTCAACCCGGCATTGTAACTTTTCACCAGTTCTGGCAATTCCGAATACTTCACCTCCCCCTGGCTAATTTTGAACAACAATTCCGGATCGTTCTGAAACACCTCAAGTAGTTGTTTCTGGTAGGTTTTGGGCTCGGAATATATGGTCAGCAAAGCCCCGGACTCTGGCTTTTTTATGATGTAAGTTTCTATAATATTGGAACTTCCAGCCCCAATGGACGACCCATGGGTAGTCGAATAGGAGTCCCCGCCATGATACACCGATGTGTAGTGCCTGTATAGTGTCAGATAGCCCGTTTCCACCACCTGAACAAAGTCAACCGGAATATTACCACTTGCAGCGGATTCACGTGCATCAATCTTGATGTTGTTCATCACTACAAAACTGTCCTGTTGGATGACAAAACCCTTAATGTCAGTAGCCTTTACTTTCCTTTCGCGGGCACTTTCGCCCGACTTAAATTTAAATTTTGGGTTTTGCGAATAGGCGTAAGAAATAAAACCAGTGTGTACCTGATTGTTTCTATCAACATAGCTCCCTTCCTGCCAGTCACTTTGCTTCTGTGCTTCCATCTGGTAAACCCCAAAGCACAACACCACCATCAATATTCCTTTTATCCTCATAGCCGTCGTAGTTTTTTCCTAAGGTATCCCGTTAGCGTGTTTATTCCAACTAATAAGGATAAAACAATTGACCAGCTACTTTATTGTCAGGAATAGGCGAGATTTTGCAAATGAACCTATGATAGGGCTTCATACTCAAAGTCCGGGGGAAGATTGGGCTGTTCAGCTGCTTCTACCGCAAGTTGGTCGCACCTTTCGTTTTCGGGGATACCAGCATGTCCTTTCACCCATTGGAATTTCACCTTTTGCAATTTATATACAGGAATAAACCGCTTCCAAAGATCCGCATTTTGTTTGCCTTTGAACCCTTTTTTCACCCAACCCCAAAGCCAGCCTTTTTCCACAGAGTCCACCACATACTTAGAGTCTGAATATATAGTGACTTCTGTGCCCGTTTTTTTCAATGCTTCCAATCCAGCTATTACTGCCAGAAGCTCCATCCTGTTGTTGGTGGTTTTGCGATACCCACCAGATATCTCTTTTCTGTATTTTCCCGACAACAAGACAGTCCCAAATCCTCCGGGACCGGGGTTTCCCCTTGATGATCCATCTGTATAAATAGTTACCATATCAGCCTAATGTAATTTGGGATTTAAAAATTTTGATGGCGATCGAGAGTAAAATGATCCCAAACACCTTCCTTAAAATATTGAAACCTGCCCTTCCTAGTTTTCTTTCTAACCATACTGACGATTTCAGCACCAAATAGATCAACACGACATTGATGGCAATACCAATCAAAATATTGTACATTTCATACTCAGCCCTTAGCGATATCAGGGATGTCATGGTGCCTGGCCCGGCTATCAGGGGAAATGCGATCGGTACAATGGATGCTGCCCTGGCTTCTTCCGGGTCGGTTTTGAACAATTCTATACCCAACACCATTTCCATGCCTATTAAAAACATGATAATCGCCCCAGCTACAGCAAAAGAGCCAATGTCGATACCAAATAAATCCAGTATAGTTTCGCCCACAAACAGGAACATTACCATAATCAACCCTGCCACGATGGTAGCCTTGCCTGATTGTATTGTCCCTGCGGTTTTTCGCATGTTGATCACTATCGGCACATTTCCAATGATGTCTATTACTGAAAACAGTATCAGGGTTACGGAAAATATTTCTTTCACACTCAGCATGGGTTAAATTTTGCGGCTGCAAAGGTATTATTATTGGAGACAATATTACTGATTTAAAAAGTTTATGAGGAAAATGGCAGGAAATAAATAACTTCAGGGAAAACTAGGATTTTGTATGGAAATAAGCGGCATTAAGGAAACCTGTCTATATGTATCCAACATTGAGCAGACCAGGCATTTCTACCACGAACTACTGGGGCTTCCTTTGATTTCGGCGGTTGAAAACCGGCATGTATTTTTCAGGGTGGGCAGCTCTGTTTTGCTTTGTTTCATCCCTGAAACCACCAAAAAGGAAGATACCCTACCTCCTCATTATGCCTATGGGCCACAGCATATTGCATTCGAAGTTCCAAATGCCGACTATAATAAATGGAAGGAAAAACTGGCAGATTTTGGCATCAATATCACTCATGAGCAAACATGGCCCAGGGGGTACAAATCGTTTTATTTCGAAGATCCGGATGCCAATGTACTGGAGATGGTAATGCCCGGTATGTGGGATTGATTCCCGGCTAATACTTTTGTCAGGCGTTTACAGCCATCAAGGCTTCCTCCACATACTTGAAGGTGGAGAGTACTTCTGCCTTGCCATCTATAAATGCCACATCGTGTTCAAAATGTGCAGAAGGCCGCTTGTCGGCAGTGATGATGGTCCACCCGTCAGAAAGCTGGCGAACGTTCTTTGTGCCCAGGTTGATCATCGGTTCGATCGCAATCACCAAGCCTTCTCGGATGAGTGGCCCCCTGCCCCGTTTGCCAAAGTTGGGGACCTCCGGCGACTCATGCATCTCTCGACCCAGTCCATGACCTACTAACTCCCGAACCACACCATAGCCATTTTGCTCTGCATGATGCTGAATAGCATAGCTCACGTCACCAATCCTATTGCCTTTTTTTACCTGTGCTATTCCCAGGTCCAAACATTCTTTGGTCACTTCCAGGAGTTTCCTCACCTGGGCGTTCACTTCACCCACCTCAAAAGTATAGGCATGGTCGCCATAAAACCCATTCATTTTCACACCGCAATCTATGCTGATGATATCGCCATCTTCCAGTGGTCGGGAATTGGGTATGCCGTGCACCACCTGCTCATTGAGCGACATGCACAATGTGTTGGGAAAATCGTACAGCCCCAAAAACCCTGGCACGCCACCATTGTCCCTGATAAATTCTTCTGCCAGCTTGTCCAAATATAAAGGCGTTATACCTGGTTTGACTTCTTTGGCCATCAGCCCCAGCGTCTTAGACACCAACAAGGCACTTTGCCTCATAAGCTCTATTTCTTCGCGCGTTTTATATTTTGTCATGCTTTTTTATTTTCCGGACCGCAAAATTATAACAATTATACCATCCATAAAAAGAAAAGCCCGGCCATTACAAAATGACCAGGGCTTCAAAGCTGGTGTATTTCTTTTAAATGACCCCTTCCAGGACATCCTTGATCGGTACCCTTTTTCCATCTTTGTAGGAAGCAATGAAAGCATCTTTCACGCCGATTTCCCTCAAATATTTCTTAAAAGTATCCGCTTCCCAATAGTCCCTGAACATACCAACGGTATATTTCATCAGGCCGTCTTTTGCATCGGCCTGGAAGGCGGGGTTGTTTTCAGCAAACTTTTTAAGGTCCTTCTTGGCAAAAGCCCCAATCTGCACGGTGAATACAACTCCGCTGGTAGTCTGGATGCTACCTCCAACAGGTGCGGTAGCTGCCACTTGCTTAGGCTGGCTGGCTGCCTCTTTTTTTGCTGCTGCCAATTCGCTTCTGAGACCGGAAACCTGATCCTGATATTGTGCAATTTGATCGTCTTTGTCTTTGATCTTATCATCCACACCAGAAACCTCCTTTTTCAAGCTGCTTACCTGGCCTTTCAATGATTTGTTTTCCTCGAGCAAAGTCTGGTATTGCTCCGGAGTTAGCTTCTTAATACGCTTTTTCCACTCCTTAGCCTCCTTTTTCGACATCTGCGCATTGGCTTCCGTTACGAATGCCATACAAAACACAATTGCAAGAATTCCTAAAATATTTCTCATGATTTTTGTTGTTGGTTCTCTTCTAAATTACTAATGTACAAAAATAACTCTATAAAAGCCAAATTTGACCTTTAAGTAAAAAACTATAGATTTTACAAACTTCCGACCATTTTGGATGGAACTACCCATTCGTCAAACTGTTCGTTGGTCAAAAGCCCCAGGGCAAGGGCTGCTTCCCTCAGGGTAGTGCCTTCTTTATGGGCTTTTTTGGCAATTTTAGCCGCATTTTCATAGCCTATATGCGTA
This sequence comes from Cyclobacteriaceae bacterium, assembly GCA_040222275.1. Classification (GTDB taxonomy): domain Bacteria; phylum Bacteroidota; class Bacteroidia; order Cytophagales; family Cyclobacteriaceae; genus CAXBNB01. Next base: position 2,724 of record JAVKDJ010000023.1, on the reverse strand, counting down.
TTAAGTGCGGTCACCAACATCAGCGATTTTTCCAACTTCTCTTCGATGACCGGATGGTTGGGCTCTATACCAACAGCACAATGGTCGTTGAAAGACTGACAGGCATCTCCAATGAGGCGCGCAGAAGTCAATAAATTGTAGATCATCATGGGCTTGAATACATTCAGTTCGAAATGGCCGGTCATACCCCCCACAGAAACGGCCACATCATTTCCAATCACCTGGGCACACACCATGGTAAGTGCTTCACATTGGGTTGGGTTTACTTTTCCGGGCATGATGGAAGATCCTGGCTCATTTTCAGGAATGGTGATCTCCCCGATACCGCTTCTGGGGCCCGAAGAAAGCATTCGGATATCATTGGCAATTTTCATCAGGCTTACAGCCAGCTGCTTTAATGCACCGCTGCTTTCTACTATTGCATCATGGGCTGCCAGCGATTCAAACTTGTTTTCGGCAGATACGAAGGGGTGTCCGGCGTGGAAAGCAATCTTCTCAGCAACCAATTCGGCATAGCCCTTAGGTGTATTCAGGCCTGTGCCCACTGCGGTACCTCCCAGCGCCAGTTCGGACAAGTGGTCCAGGGTATTTCTCAGGGCTTTCAGGCCATGGTCAAGCTGGGATACATAGCCCGAGAATTCGTGTCCCAAAGTCAATGGGGTGGCATCCATGAAATGTGTACGACCAATTTTCACCACATCTGAGAAAGCTTTTGCTTTTTCATCCAGGGTATTGCGCAACAATTCGACTTTTGGTATGGTATCTTCCACAATCATCTTGTAGCCCGCTATGTGCATTGCTGTTGGGAAGGTGTCGTTGGACGACTGTGACTTATTCACATCGTCATTGGGATGAATGGCCTTGTCCGCATCGGTGAGTGTACCACCATTGATCACATGGGCCCTGTTGGCCACTACCTCGTTCACGTTCATATTGGACTGGGTACCAGATCCGGTTTGCCATACTACCAGGGGAAATTGGTCATCCAACTGTCCTGCGAGGATTTCGTCGCAAACCTTACCGATAAGCTCGGATTTTTCCTGGGAAAGCACGCCAAGGTCGCAATTGGCCTCTGCTGCGGATTTTTTCAAAATAGCAAACGCCTTCACTATTTCATTGGGCATCTGCATATTTTCACCCCCTATTTTAAAATTCGTTTTGGATCGTTGGGTCTGTGCCCCCCAATATTTATCTGCGGGCACGCTCACCTCTCCCATGGTGTCGTGTTCTATTCTATATTCCATTATTTATGTATTTATATTTCTAATTCTACTCTTCATTCATTCCCTGTGCACAGTCTTGAGCGAAAACGGCGGAAGGCAAATTGAATAGTATTCGCATGGCTGGTCGAAGGGGTTTCTGAACCTGATACGGCCACCTTTTTTGAGGAGGATAGATTCCCCCTTTTCTATTATTATCCGCTCATTGTCAATTTTTATTTCCAGTTTTCCCTTGAAAACCAGCACTATCTCGTCAAATTCAGGCTTCTGGTAAGGTTCTTTCCACCTGGGTGGTGCTTCACACCTGCAAACACTGCATCCCTCATATTGCAAACTCGCGTTCCCAAAATGCTCTTCGATGAGCTTACCATCTCCGGTAGGCACTATGAATGGATCGGTTTGTTTGGTATATTTCTTCATAAAGGAACCAGGGGCAATTTACCCTTCCAAAGCATCTTAAAACTGAACCGTAAAATAAATAGGTTTTAGTAAATAAAAGGCTGTTTGGCAGTTATTCTGTTGAAAGAAAAAAGTACCCTCAACCCCTGATACTGTTCACATAATGCCACAGCACCACCCCGATACTCACCGAAATATTGAGCGAATGTTTGGTACCAAATTGTGGTATTTCCAGGCAGGTATCTGATGCCTTCACTACCTTATCTTCCACCCCAAATACCTCATTTCCAAAAACAAAACAGTATTTTTCCCCATTTTCCGGTTCGAATTTTTCCAAAGAGAGGCTTTCATCGGCCTGTTCCACAGACAGTATTTTCCATCCTCTGTCTTTTAAATCTGATATAACATCCAGGGTATTCTTGTGGTATTCCCAATCTACAGAATCGGTAGCACCAAGGGCTGTTTTGTGGATGTCACGATGCGGCGGTGTGCCGGTGATCCCGCACAGATAAATTTTTTCTACTAAAAAGGCATCAGAGGTTCTGAAGGCCGAGCCTACATTGTTCAGGCTCCTGACATTGTCTAAAACAAGCACCACAGGGTTCTTGTCAGATGCTTTATATTTCTCTATTGAAATCCTGTTGAGTTCTTCGTTTTTTAGTTTTCGCATATTGGATGTAAAGAAATGCATTGGATACCTGAAATAGAAATAGATAAGCTCATTTATGCCTTTTTTGAAACACCACGGTAGCATTTAATGGATGTGTTAAATTGCATGTTAGCGAGAAATAAGCCATGATGGTATCTGAACTGAATACTACTATATTTGTCTTGTGAAGAAAATGTACATCATAGCCGGGCCAAACGGAGCAGGTAAGACTACTTTATCTTACACTATTTTGCCTGAAATTTTCGACTGTGATGAGTTTATCAACGCTGATGAGATCGCCACAACGAGTTAAAACTAGTGTAGAGATTTGTTAATAACCGAATTAATATTATTTTTGTCCTATGGCAAGAAAGGGACGAAAGTTGATATTGAGTGAAGATGACCAAAAAACATTGATTGCTACCTCAAGGGCACATAGTGCTGGCCACAGGGATG
>JAVKDJ010000022.1:0-104098 GCA_040222275.1 Cyclobacteriaceae bacterium | reverse complement strand
ATCCCTGTGGCCAGCACTATGTGCCCTTGAGGTAGCAATCAATGTTTTTTGGTCATCTTCACTCAATATCAACTTTCGTCCCTTTCTTGCCATAGGACAAAAATAATATTAATTCGGTTATTAACAAATCTTTACACTAGTCGAAAACCTTAGGAATCACTTTGAGGTCATTTTCTTTTCAAAACTAGGATGCCTTTTCATTGAAAGATAATTTATTCAAATAGGCAAAACTGTAGCTGATTAAGAATACAGAAAGTCCGACATGTGAATACATTTTTTTTTGATAAGGTATAAAAATGTTTATAAATTGAATGAATGTTCAATCAAAATATTATAGATTTGATTTTGCCATATGTGTGTTAGTCCATGAAAACCTCGCATGCATAAAAAATAATATTCAAACTAAACCAAACACAAAATGAAACAATTAAAAAAACTGTACAGCTTTTTTTCTTTAGGAACGGCTCTTTTGCTTCTACTAAACACAACCTTAATGGCTCAGGGCAGAGCCGGTGGAAATGAAAACACACCAAACTGGGTGAAAATAATGAATGATCCCACAGCAAATTACAATGAAGCCATTGTATCATTTGAAAACTTTTGGAAGAACAAAACTATTCCTGTTCAGGAAAAGGAGGTATTCAGGAATTTCAGGACCGACGGAAGTTTACAGATAAGAAAAACAGAAGGAGCTGCCAGGGAATTGGCTTTTGAATACAAAAAATTCCTTAAATGGAAACGTCGTGTATCACCCTATGTATTGGCGGATGGGAGCATTCTCAGCGCAGAACAAAGGTTGGAAATATGGCGGAACAAAACAAATAAATAGATTGACTATTTAAAGCTATCAATTATGAAAATATCAAAATATACTTTAATTCTATTGTCGTGGTTGTGGATGCCATGTCACCTGACTTATAGTCAAAATCTGGATGGTGATTGGCAAATCGTGGGTCCTGTGGCCTTCCCAACCAATATTTCTGGTCAGATCAACGGTATTGGTCGTGTATGCCAAATGAAATTTCACCCCAGTGATTCCAACAAACTGTACGCTGCATCAGCATCAGGTGGAATGTGGGTCAGCTTAGATGGTGGTGATAATTGGAACAAGACCGGGACTGATGTTTTTCCAGTGGGAACATCTACAGCATCAATATGCATTGATTATACTAACGATAATGTATTATACCTAGGTACAGGAGACCCAAACTATGGGTTTAGGGATTTAGGGATTTGGAAAAGTACCGATGCTGGTGCTACCTGGTCACCTTCAGGTACAGGGATGGGCAATTTAATAGCCTATGAAATACTAATGCATCCATCTGATCCTAATGTACTTTTGGCCGCTACTGATGATGGTCTTTGGAAAAGTACTGATGCAGGGGGCACATGGGTCAATAAGAAGTCTGGGGGCTATTTTGAGGATATGGTGTATAAGCCAGGTAGTGGCAGTGTGGTTTATGCTGTTGGGTACCAAACCACTTTTTGGCGGTCTGCTGATAATGGCGAAACCTGGGCTGAAATCCCAACGGTCAACCCTACTCCAGATAACGGAAATGGTGGCCGCTTAGCTGTCAGTGCTGCTAACCCGGATGTGGTCTATGCAGCTTTCATTGGTTCAAATAGCAGCAATGCCGGTGGTATAATTTACCGATCTGAAGATGCAGGGCTTACATTTACCCTGAAAAAAGGAGACACTTCGCCCAATTTAGTTGGGTACAGTGCTACGTCTTCGGGCCAGGGAGATTACAACTTTACTTTTGGGGCTGACCGCACCAATCCCGACATAGTTTACCTGGGGGCACATAATGTATGGAAAAGTACTGATGGTGGCAGCACTTGGAGCCAGCTTACCAATTGGTGGGAAAAATGCCATACCGACATGCACCACATGTTGACTTCACCCTATAACAACAATAAACTGTATAACGCAAATGATGGTGGAATCTTTTTAAGTACAGATGGAGGTAATAATTGGGTTCCGAAATCAGATGGTTTGAGTGCTACCGAAATATATAAAATGGGTACCAGTAAGTTGAATCGAAACATCATATCCATTGGGACTCAAGATAATGGTGAACTTTATGGGGATGGTAACACATGGTTTACCAACAGGGGAGGAGATGTCCTGTCTAATTTTGATTTTGACTATGCCAGGCCCCATGATGCTTATTTTGTACAAGATGGGGTTCGCTACGACTTGGTGGCCAATGGGTCAGGGCAAAGTATCGGTCTTACTGGTTTTGGCAATACCGATCAGTATGCATTTTCTGCATCAAATACCGACCTAATGTTTGCCAGCACGGGAGGGTCAATAAAAAGAACCGTGAACCTGCAGAACGGATCGCCCACTTGGAAGACTTTGAAAAAATTTCCTCAAAACCAACAGATCATGGACATAGGTTTGTCACCAGTTTCTGATGATGAATTGATACTCGTGACGGATGCGCAGAAAGTGTATTTAACTACTAATGCACAAGCAAACAAACCGTCATTTAACCAGGTTTCTACAGCTCCTTCTGCCACCAACAACTACGCCAATATTGTGATGGTCAAAAGCAACCCTAATATTGTGTATATGAGCTGTGGTAATAGGGTGTACAAATCCACGAACAAAGGAAGTAGTTGGTCGGATATAAGTGGTTCACTGCCATTGGTGAATATAAAGGATATGATCCAGGATGTTTATGCCACCGATGAGAGTGTGTACATTGGTACTGCGGAAGGCGTTTATTACCTAAACAATACACTTTCTGATTGGGTGTACTTTTCTGACGGATTGCCATCAATAGCTGAAGTCGATCAATTGACAATCTTCAATGACGGCTCTTCAAATAGTGCTTTAAGAGTGGGTACTTGGGGTAGAGGTGTTTGGGAATCTTCATTGTACGATGCGACAAGCTCCTATACTTTACCTAGTATGTCCTCTTCCTTGTTAAAAGAAGAGTTTGGTGATGACCCATCTGAAAATGTTCTGCTTTACCCCAATCCAGCAAAAAACCAAGTGCAATTAAGCATAAAGGCTACCGAGAAAACATTAGCCTTGGTGCAACTGACAGACATACATGGCAGGATTGTGCAGTGGACCAGAAGGCAGGTTCAATTGGGTGCAAATGATATACCAATTGATATTTCCACTTTAATAACTGGCAATTACTTCATATTGGTTAGGATGGGCGAAACAACTGTGAGTAAAAAACTGATAGTGGCGCACTAATCCAACGACAGGTTTTCATGGACTTACTTTTAGATTACTAACGGTTCGTTACGGATGAATTAAACCAACTGTAATGGCTTATAGATAGAGGGTGTTCTTCAGGTTGAAGGGTACCCTTTTTTATTGGTAACTACCTTGTTTACAACTTGAAAAGGCATTCCTTTTTACTAACCGTTTGGAAAATTTTTGGATCGAATTTCAATTCAACAGAGCATTTGTTGGTTGGGGGTAATACTATAATTCCCAGAATAATTATATGGTGTCAAAACACTGGCAGAGGTCATCTATAACCCGTTTAGGTTCGAAAAACCAGATACTCTTATTATGATGTAGTAAATTTTTCAATCTGAAATGAAGGCTGTGTGTTCACGTGAAAATTAACATAAATCAAATAATCGCACAGCGGTGGAGTACTTTAAATGGAGTGTATTGACAATGAAAAATGAAAGTTGATGTCCTCCCTGACTTCTATAGGAAGACTTGCGCTACATTTCATATTTAATTAACAATGGGCATAAATATGTCTTAAAAATTACACAAAAGTAAATTAAACTTAACATTCAGGTAATTGTTTGAATATTCATTCAATAAATTTTGCTTTTCCAAAAAAACATTTCTTTATTTGGATTATTGAAAAAAAGTAGAACAGGCCTTTTTGTTGTCGGGTTGATGAGTTGAAAATCTTATCAATTGGAGATTGCGAAAGGCTGTCAATGTCAACAAAATCATTTTTTTATCTAAATCTCAAAACGCATGAAAAAAAAACTACCACGTTCGAAGGTACCCTTTAAAGGCACCTTTAAGATTGCTGGCCTGCTGGCCTTCTTCTTGTTTATGTGCAATTTCTCCATTGCACAATCAGTGGAAGTAACGGGCCTTGTAAATGATGAATCAGGACTCACGCTACCAGGTGTGAGCGTATTGGAAAAGGGGACTACCAACGGAACTGTCACAGACCTGGATGGCAAGTTCAAACTGAAAGTAAGTACTACAGACGCTACCATTACATTTAGTTATGTGGGTTACATCAGTCAGGATGTTGCCTTGAATGGTCGGAATGAAATTAACCTGGCATTGGTAGAAAGTGTGGAGACATTGTCGGAGTTGGTTGTAGTAGGCTATGGTGCCCAAAAGAAGGTAAACCTCTCAGGCTCTGTGGAAGCTGTAGATATGAAAAAACTGCAAAGCAGGCCTACAGCCAATATTTCACAAGGATTGCAGGGAACTGTGGCAGGCCTGAACATTACATTCGGAAGCGGTGCACCCGGAGGAAACGCCAACATCAATATTCGTGGTTATACCTCTGTAAATGGAGGAAAGCCCTTGATTATTATAGATGGGGTGCCATCTTCAGAAGCTGACCTCACCCGGTTGAACCCGGATGATGTGGCGTCCATGTCGGTATTGAAAGATGCGTCTTCAGCAGCCATTTATGGTGCAAGGGCGGCATTTGGTGTACTTATGGTAACCACAAAAAGCGGAGGTGAAAATAAAATCACTTATTCCAACAACTTTATTTGGGGAAAACCAACCGTGACACCAGACCCGATTACCGACCCATACATCTTTTCGAGATTGCTTGAGATTTCAACCAACAATACGCCGTGGGATTATGTAAACTACACGGATGAAACCTTCGCCTGGGCAAAAGCCAGGTCTGATGATCCTACCGTGCCAAATGTGAGGTTGGATCCGCGCAACCCCACCCAATGGCAGTATATGGGCAACAACAACTGGAATGACTATTTCTTTCACAAAAACACTTTTTCACAAAACCAGAATGTGTCGATCAGCGGCCAAAAAGATATAGTGTCTTACTACGTATCGGGCAATTTCACTAAAGAAAACGGATTGAACCGATTGGCTGATGATGACTGGAAAAGGAATGCCCTTAGAACACGGTTGCAGCTTACGCCTTACAAATGGCTGAAATTTGAAAACAATACCTTCATCACTTCTGTGGACAGAAGGCAACCCACCTATGGCATCACCAATATATATAACCTGAGGCCTACTGATGTAGTGAAAAACCCCGACGGTAGCTGGGCCAATACAGATGCAGGTAGGGCGGCTGCAAGGCTAACCGATGGTGGAAAAACTTTTTATAATACAACAGGTATCACCACTACCAATAAAGTGGATTTGCTTTTTATGGATGAAGCCCTCAAAATAACCGGTGAGGCAACATTCAAGAAAGAACAATCGAAAACCCATTGGGATGGCACCAAGTACAAAATAGGCTATGGGCCAAATGATATCAGGGAAAACAGCAATGCAGATTACGCTTATGAGTCAATAGGGATCAACAAATACAACGTACTAAACCTTTATGCTACCTATACCCGTGAAATCGGAAGGCACAATTTCACAGCAATAGCTGGTTACAATCAGGAGGAAAACAAATATGAAACATTCTGGGCCAACAGGGAGGAGTTGATCTCGTCCTCATTGCCAAATTTGCAATTGGCTACCGGTGACCAAACAGTGGCATGGGATTATACTGATTGGGCCCTTCGGGGTGTTTTTGGAAGGCTGAATTACATTTTCGATGGCAAATACATCATCGAATTTAATGGTCGATATGATGGTTCCTCAAGGTTTCCGAAAAACAACCGCTTTGGTTTCTTTCCTTCTGTTTCGGGGGCATGGATAGCCAGCAACGAAAGCTTTATGGAGCCGGTCAGTAATGTGATGAACCATTTGAAGCTCAGGGCTTCACGCGGTTCTTTGGGCAACCAGAGTGTTAGCAATTATGGTTACATCGCTTCAATGTCAACCGGTGAGTCTGGGTATTTGATAGACGGTCAATACCCGAAAACAGTGTACGCACCAGGCCTGGATGTAGATCCCAACAATTACACATGGGAGAGGGTAGTCACCACCAACGTAGGAGTTGACTTTGGTTTCTTCCAAAATGCGCTCACTGCTTCATTTGATTATTTTACCAGAAATACGCTGGATATGCTTACTCCCAGCCAGGAGCTACCTGGCGTGCTGGGAACTTCAGTACCAAGGACAAATGCTGCCGACCTGCAAACCAAGGGATGGGAGCTGACCATTGGCTATGAAAACGAAATTGAAGTAGGCGGACATCCATTGGAACACTTCTTTTCTGTGATATTGGCCGATAACCAGACGACCATCACGAAATACGAAAATGACGGAGAACTCTTTTCACAATGGAGGCAAGGAGCGAATGTAGGCGAAATTTGGGGCTTGGTAAGTGATGGCTTGTTTCAATCCCAGGAAGAAATAGACAACCTGGACGAAACGGATATCATCCCGTGGGGTGCTTTGTCCATAGTTCCTGGCTGGCCAAAATTCAAAGACCTGGATGGTGATGGCAAAATCATCAGAGGCCAATCGGCTGCCGATCCTAAAGACTACAAATTCATTGGGAATTCAAGGCCGAGATATCAGATAGGTTTTAATATGGACCTGCGATGGAGGGGATTTGACTTCAGAGGTTTCTTGCAAGGGGTTGGTAAACAGGATTATTACCCTACACATTACCTGTTCTGGGGACCTTACCAGCAGCCTTATGCCAACACGTACCCACACCTGTTGGATTTTTACAGGGCCAACGACGACAGTGAAGTGTTGATGGCGCAGCATTCACAATCTTACATAGATGCCGGCCTTGCCCATGCCAACACAGATGCGGCCTATCCTGTATTGCAGTCGTGGCTGGCAGATGCCAACTACGGAAGCGGCCTGGATATACCGAATACCCAATACATGCAGAGTGCTGCTTATCTAAGGATCAAGAACATCACGATTGGATATTCCTTGCCGGAAAGTTTGCTGGAAAAAATTAAGGTGTCAAGGCTAAGGTTTTATGTGACCGGGGAAAATATTTTCGAATGGTCGTCGATCAAAAACCATATAGACCCGGAAGCCATAGGCAGCAGGGGGTATGCTTATCCATTTCATAGAAAGCTCTCTTTGGGGATGAACCTGACATTTTAAGTATAAGATGAACACAGATAATAAAAAGATCATGAAAAAGATATTTGCAATAATTCTGACGACTGCTTTTTGGTTGACTGGCTGTAATGACGACTTTCTGGAAAAGAGTCCACAGGCTTCTATTTCTAAGGAAAATTTCTTCAATTCAGAATCGGATCTTGATTTGTATATCAATGGATTGCACAACGTTTGGAGTACGGGGATTTTCCTCGCAGATCAGGGTACTGACAATACGGCGACCACTGCGGCGGTAGAAATTAAAAACATCATCAATGGTGCGCCAAGTGCAGATAACATTACCGGAGGTTGGGACTGGGGAAGGTTGAGAAACATCAATTTTTTCCTGGCCAATTACGAAAAAGCGGATATAGAAGAAACCGCCAAAAGGCATTATGAGGGAGTAGCGAAATTTTATCGTGCCGAATTTTATTTTTCCAAGGTAAGGCGTTTTTCAGATGTGCCCTGGTACTCAAAGGAGTTGAGTATAGACGATCAGGACCTTTTCAAACCAACTGACCCACGTACTTTGGTTGTTGATAGTATCATGGCCGATATAAAGTTTGCGGCAACCCACATGAGGGAAAGCGTGCCTTCAGGGGCCATCAGTAGGTGGGCGGCACTTCTTTTGCAGGCAAGAATCGCCTTGCATGAGGGCACTTTCAGAAAATATCACTCTGAATTGAGCCTGGAAGGTACAGCCGACAGCTTTCTTGCTGTGGCCAGGGATGCGGCCAAAGAGTTGATGGATTCGAACGAATTTGCCATACACAATACAGGCAATCCTACTTCCGACTATTATGACCTGTTCACAAGCGACAACCTAATCTCCAATTCAGAATCTATTTTGGTCAATGTATATGATGCTTCCAAAGATAAATCAGGGGGCAATGGAACCGTTTTTGGAGATTACGAACAAAGCCCGTCCAAAGCTTTGCTCAACAGCTACCTGATGGCCGACGGAACCAGGTTTACCGACAAGCCCGGGTATGACACAGAAACCTTCGTGGAAGAGTTTGAGGGAAGGGACCCACGCATGAGCCAGACATTTGCCTACCCTGGCTGGGTGCAGGCACCCGGTACAGTGTATATTCAGAACCTCAGCAAAAACTTCACAGGATACCATCAGTTGAAAGGATACAACAACACAGTGGAACCTTCAAGTGTGGATATTGCAGTGTACAGATATGCTGAAGCCTTGTTGATCTATGCCGAAGCTGTGGCCGAATTGGGTACGTTGACCCAGGCTGATTTGGATATGACCATCAACGAGTTGCGTTCAAGGGCAGGGTTGCCGGCACTCGACCTGGCTGCTGCCAACGCAGACCCGGATCCGATGATGGAGGCCAGGTTTCCGAATGTTACAGGCACCAATGCCGGCGTATTGCTGGAGATCAGAAGGGAAAGAAGGGTAGAGTTTGCCGCAGAAGCGAAAAGGTTTGACGACCTGATGAGGTGGAAAGCAGGCAAAGTGCTGGAACAGGCACCAGAAGGCATGTACTTCGGTGGATTGGGCAAATATGATATGACAGGTGATGGCATTGAAGACATTATCCTGATCGATAGCAGTGAAGATATTCCAGGGTCGAAAGAAACCAATTCATTGGGCAAACAACTGATATATTACAAGGCTGGTACTATCAATGACGAAGCAGCTAATCTTTACCTGAAAAACGGCACATCCGGAAACATGGTAACATCTGTGACGCCCAGAACATTTGAGGAACCAAAATATTACTATCGTCCGATTCCATCGCATCAGGTAGCACTCAATCCCAATCTAAAGCAGATTATGGGATGGTAAGCCAGTTTGGTTTTATACATTAAAAAAAGTAACAAAATGAATTTTTATAAAATACTTATATGTTTTGTCCTGGCAGCTGTCTTTATGGGTTGCGAGCAGGATATTGATACCTATGATTTCACCAGATACAAATTTGTGTCTTTTGTGGACCAGGAGATTGAACTGGCAGAGACCTATAGTGCAGATGCACTCGAGGCAGGGGATGAAGAAGGGTATGCGATCTACCTTCAGTATGATGGCAGCACCCTCGATGAAGACTTCACCGTCAATCTGAAGATTACAGAAACGGTGGCCAAGGCTGATGTTGACTACTCTATAGAATCAGTCACAGTCTTGTTCAAAGCCGGGTCACTCTTGTCCGAGCCATTCTATCTCAAAACCATCGACAACCTGATAACCAATGAAGAGGAGCGTAGTTTGCAGATAGATATAGAAAGCGTGAGCAATCCCAACATCAGTATCGGTGTAGGGCTGAAAAACCAATCCAATAAGTCCTTTGCAGTCAGCATATTGGACAATGAATGCAGCGATGAGCTCGATATATTCAATTCGAGCGCCCTGGCATGGGCTTCTAACCAGGGGTCAGCCACTGTATCTGGTACATTTGATGCATCGGCCTCAACACTCAAATTCGAAGGAGACCTTGTAGCCTATGGGCCGCTGGCCAATACGTCTTTGGTCATTGATTTAACACCAGTGGAAGCCGGTGCAAAAATAGGGACTGTTTCTTTCGACGATTACTATGCTGGAAAAGATACAGATGGTTGGGAATATACCTATATCATGGAAAGCGAAGGAGAGTATGACATTTGTGCAGGAACCATTAGTGGTGTGGCATTTGGAGTCTATTACTTATCGGGAGGATCATGGGTGTATTGGTATTCTGTAGATGCTGATATTTCTATTTGACTATGCTACGATTTAAGATAAAGTAGAAGTTGTAAATCAAATATAAAAAAGGGGGTACGCCCCCTTTTTTATATACCATTTTTCATCTGACTTGTGTTTTTTTTTTAGATCATAAAACGTTACTATATGGCTAAGACTTTATCAATTCTAATCTTAATGATGCTCCTTGCCTGCGGGCATGAAGAAACGGCCAAACTGGAAGCGCCTGAGCACCTAAGGCTTATGACTTTTAACGTTCTGGTGGGGACATCATACGAAAGTTCGTTGAAGACCATCGAGCAAAGTGGGGCCGATATCATTGGCATGCAGGAAGCATCCGCCGAACGATTGGTTCACCTGGCGGGCCAATTGGGGTATTATTCGGCGAGTTTTTCTAAAAACCCGAGCAATGCGAGTTCCAATGATACTGGGATTTTGTCCAAATACCCCATTCAGGAATATTATGAAGGGGGTGTGCTTATTAAATTGAGTGAAGAGCTGAAGGTAGCCGTATTCTCGGTGCATTTGGTGCCTTATCCTTACGAGCCCTATGATTTCAGGGATGGGAAAATCACTTCAGCCTCAGAGGCGATCGCTTCATCCAAAACCAACAGGTTGTCCCATATGGACGGTGTATTGGATCAAATTGACCAACTGATCGGGGAGGGTGTTCCCGTTTTCCTTACGGGTGATTTCAACGAACCATCGCACCTGGATTGGAATAATGAAGCTGCCGACAGTGGGAAGAACTTTGGCCAGGTCGTAAATTGGCCTGTGTCCAGTGCAATAGTTTCCGTAGGGATGGTTGATACCTATCGTCAGTCGCATCCGGATGTGTTAGGTGCTCCCGGTATCACATGGACCACAGATGAAAGCGAGAACGAAGTGTATGATAGGATTGACCTGATTTACCATTCACCGAGTGATGGCTTTTTATTGGAAACCACCAGTTTGATAGGGGGACCGGGGGATCAGGCCGAAATCATTGTGCCCCAATACGAATCTGATCATTATGCTGTGATGGCACTTTTTAAACTGAAATAAGAAGCTACTGATCGTGGAAACCGCACAGTGCCGGGTACCTTTCGGTTTTTTTGAAATCAACACCCGCTATAATTTCACCTCAAACTTCAGGCGCATTTGGTTTTGCCATTTTGTATGGATGAAAAAAAAGCAATTGCCGACGAACGAAAAAGTATTAACATAAAATAAAGATTTTATTCAATGAATTTCAGATTCTATTCTTCTGTATTAGTCAAAATAGCAGCATGTCCTGTGATTGGTTTATTGCTCGGATGTGCATCCGATATAGATAACAACTTGAACTGTTGGGTGATTGAAGCCCCGGCAGGAGACAGGCCTGCGCACATCAACAAATCGGGTGAAACCATCATACCCAATGGCAGGATAGTCAATCCGCTAGGCAAGACCGTGAGCATTGCCCCACATCCATATGGACTTACCATGAGCCCCGATGGACAGACTGTCGTTACAGCCAATTCGGGAACAAACCCTTTGTCCATATCGATCATGAGAAATGCCCTTGGAGATGATCCCGAGGTGCAGCAAATACCTGAAGGAGCGAGAACGGACAGGGATGTGCTGGCCTCAGTATTTATGGGATTGGCAATCACACCGGATAACGAAACAGTGTATGTGGCAGGTGGCCAGCAGAATAAAATTTACCTTTTCAACCTGAAAAACGGGCAGCCAAAAGGGTTCATAGATTGCTCTTATGAAGACACCAATGTGGATTATACCCACGGTTATATCGGCGATTTGGTTTTGAGTGCAGATGGAAGTCGGCTGTATGCGGTAGATCAAATCAATTTCCGAATGCTCATTATAGATGCCCGGAAAAAGTCGATCATTGCCAATGCGCCAGTAGGCCGCTATCCTTTTGGTATCAGCCTTTCACCAGATGAAACGAAAGTCCATGTAGCCAATGTAGGCATGTACGAATACAGTAGAATCCCATCTGTCGATCCAAAAGATCCTGTGAATACTGCTTTGAAATTCCCGGCATTTGCCTTTCAGTCGGAGCAGTCTAAAACAGGCATCCACAACGATACGCTGGATGTGCCCGGGTTGGGCGATCCGAATGTACCAGAGTCATTTTCCGTATGGACAATAGGCTTGGCCAGCAGAGAGGTACTGGCAAAAGTGAAAACAGGATTTTTGGTGGGTGAAGTCCTGGAAGGGATTCCGGCTGTAGGAGGAGCCAGCCCCAATTCACTGGTGTGCACAGACGACTATGTATTTGTAAGCAATGGCAACAACGATTGTATATCGGTGATTGATGCTGAAAAACAGGAAGTAATCAAAAATATATTTTTAAGCCCTGACAAGCGACTCAAAAACAAGCGGGGGATTATTCCTTTTGGTCTGGCACTGTCACCCGATCAAAAGCGGTTGTATGTAGCAGAGTCGGGTATCAATGCCGTAGGGGTAATTGATGTAAAAACTTTGAAAGTAGTCGGGCACCTGCCCGTAGGTTGGTTTCCTTCCAAGTTGGCGGTTAGCCCTGATGGCACGAAGCTGGTTGTGGCCAATGCGAAAGGTTATGGAAGTGGTCCGAATGGCGGCTCTACGTTTGATATTGGCCCGGAAGGTAGTTACCTGGGTGGTTTGATGAAGGGTTCTGTTTCCGTATTGGATATTCCATCGGATGACCAACTGAAGGAAATGACCAGAAAAGTGGTTGCAAACAATTTTAAAATCACCCCTGCTGGCGCACTGGAATTTGAATGGAGGAAAAACAACCCAGTGCCGTTGTTTGCAGGCGAAAGGGAGTCTCCAATCAAACATATTGTTTTCGTTTCCAAAGAAAACAGGACTTACGATGAAGTGTTTGGCCAATTGGAAAAAGGTGATGGGGAAGCACCCCTGGCCAGGTATGGATACAATGCCTCATTTTACAATTATAGAAGGACTGACTCGGTGATGAATGTCACCGTCATGCCCAACCACCTGGCCCTTGCCCGCAGGTTTGCTATTTCAGACAACTTTTATGTGGATTCGGACCATTCTGCGGATGGCCACCGATGGCTGGTGGGGACATATCCCAATGAATGGGTGGAAACAAGTGTAACATCTGCCTATGGTGGCAACAGATCGATGCGAAGGGATTCCAAAGCCCCCGGCAACCTCGTGTTTGACGGGGCATCCGGGGCAATCTATCCTGAAGATTATAATGAAGCGGGTTCCATCTGGGAGCACATGGAGCGCAACGATATCAGTTTCTGGAATTTTGGTTTTGGCGTTATGTTCGCTCCCCACTATACCGACAATGTATTGTACAAAGAAACGGGATACCTGCATGCCATCAATTACCCCGTGCCAGCTCCAATATTTGACAAAACAAGCAGGATATACCCCACTTACAACACCGCCATTCCCGACCAGTTTAGGGTAGATAAATTTATAGAAGAGTTTGATGAAAAATGGATGCAGGGAAGGGGTAAAATGCCTAAAGTGCTGACCGTAATAATCGGAAATGATCATGGGGCAGGGGAAAGGCCTGAAGCGGGATGGCCATTTAGGGAAAGCTATATGGCAGACAATGACCTGGCCCTCGGTAGATTGGTGAAGTACCTTTCGCATACACCCTATTGGAAGAATATGGTTATTGTGGTCACCGAAGATGATTCACAGGGCGGGGTGGACCATGTTGATGCCCACCGCAGTGTGTTGATGGTGATTTCACCGTATGCCAGGAAAGACCATATCACCCATGCCCACAGTAGTTTTGGCAGCATCTTCAAAACCTTTTGGAACATCCTGGGAATTCCGACGCTGAATCAATACGATGCAGGTGCAACAGATTTGGCAGATATGTTCACCGAAACCCCCGACTTCACACCCTATGATGCGCTACCGGTGGATGAAAGGATGTTCGATCCTCAAAAGGCCTACGATCCATTGGATGAAAAATTTGACTGGAGTGCCTTGAGTGAATCCCCGGAGCTCGACAATCCCGAGTATCTGGAGCAAGACAGCAAAGAACAAGATCGAAGAAGGGCCGTGGAGGCAAAGCAGTCAAAAAGTTTGAACCCCAGAGACAATTAAAAGAAACCCCAATATCGCTATGTTTGCTGCGGTTAAAAGGAAATTATTTATGCATACATCAAGAACAATGGTGATTAACCAGACGACTTCTAAATGTAATAATTTTAGATGCTTGCAGGGTCGTATTCCCCTCCTTGGAGGGGTTAGGGGTGGGTTTTTAATGGAAGCTCTAGCTTTCATAATCACAAACATCCCCTATCGGGTTAATAATACAAAAACTGTGTGTGCCTTGGTTTTTTTCTTGATTGCTTCGATATGCGGAGCGAAAGCCTTTAGCGTTCGAATAGATTCAGCAGCCATGGACACCACCGTTTTCCTAAATCAGGAGATAGTTGTGACTGCAGCTCGCCAACAAGGTACTGCATTTCGCCGACCTGAAGCCCTTTCAGTCCTCAACAGGCAAGGGTTGGCAATTTTGGCACCCATGTCCATGCCGGATGCACTTTCAGCCATGCCAGGTGTTTGGATGCAAAGAACAAACCATGGAGGCGGTTCACCATACATCAGGGGGCTGACGGGCTATCAAACCCTCCTGCTCATAGATGGTGTCCGGTTCAACAATACCACATTTCGCTCCGGCCCCAATCAATACCTCAACACCATTGACCCGCTGATGACCGACAGGATCGAAATCATCCGCGGGCAAGGTTCGGTCCAGTATGGTAGCGATGCTATTGGAGGTGTGGTGCAGATGATCACACATACCCCGGGGTTTTCTTCTGGTAATTTGGAATGGAATGGCCAGGCATATTCTAAGTATTTGAGTGCTGATATGGAAAAAACAGGTAGGCTATCTGTGGGGATGGGCAGCAGGAACCTGGCCGTATCAGCGGGCTTTACTTATAAAAATTTGGGCGACATCAAAGCCGGAGGAAACCTTGGCACCTTGCGTCCGACAGGATATGATGACCGATCATTTGATTTCAAAGTGTTGCAAAAGTTCAAAGGACAGCATTTGTTTAGTGTAGCTTACCAGCGACATATCCAGGAAGATGTGCCGCTATACCATAAAATAGTTACCGGGGAATACGAAAGATACCATTTTGACAGGCAACAAAGGGATTTGGCCTATGCTAAATGGGAGACTTTTACCAAAAAAAAGTTGTGGAGGGAAATCCACATCACACAATCCTTTCAGCATTCTCTCGAAAAAAGGTCGAAACAAAAAACCGGCGAGGCTATAATGAAGAAGGAAGAAGACAAGGTGAACACGCTGGGAACAGTCGTGGAGGTTGTATCCAGGCCCTCGGAAGTGTGGAGCATATCTTCTGGCGTTGAATTCTATTACGATAAGGTCAATAGTTCCGGGCTGGAGCGCACACAGGGTACCACCACTACCACCACTACCACCTCCTACCGCGGGCTCTACCCCGACAATTGCTCTGCCGGTAACTTCGCTGCTTTTTCCTTGCACACCCTTGAAGCAGGCCGTATGAATCTTTCATTTGGCGGCAGGTACAATGCAGTTTGGCTGAATGTGGCTGATGAATTATTTGGGAGCACTACTATCACACCCACAGCCTTGGTAGGAAATGCCGGGGTGGTGTATCAGTTGAATGCAAAAAATAACCTGATCGGTTCAGTCAATACTGGATTTCGTGCACCCAACATCAACGATGTGTCTAGTTTTGGTATAGCTGACTTTAGGTACGAAGTGCCAAACTTTGACCTGCAACCAGAAAAATCATTGAATGTTGAAGTTGGTCTGAAAACCAAAAAAGAACGTTTTTCTTCTGGAGTGTACTTGTTCAGAAACCAGCTTCGCGATTTGATCACAAATGTGACCACCACCTATCAGGGGCAAAATACGCTGGATGGTGTACAGGTGTACCACCGGGAAAATGTGAGCAGGGCAGTTATACAGGGTGTGGAATCTGAGTTGGAATTCCTGCTGGCCAATGGTTTGCTGGCCCAGGCCAATGCCAGTTACACCCATGGGGAAAACACGAGCAAAAATGAGCCCATGCGACGTATTCCGCCATTTTATGGAAGTACGGGCCTGTTTTATCATGTCAATTCCAAAGTGAAGGTACGGGGAGCCTGGGTATTTGCTGGAAAACAAACGCGGTTGGCCCAGGGAGATATAGACGATGATCGTATTGCCGACGGAGGTACAGATGCATGGTATACGGTTGATCTAAGCGCCCATTACATGGGCCGCCATGTACAGGTTCAAACAGGTGTGAAGAATGTTTTCGATCAGGCGTACCGCATCCATGGCTCTGGAATTGATGGAATCGGCAGGAGTTTGTGGGTGTCGTTAAACCTAAAACCTTAAGTTGTTCTAAACCAATTCAGGAAATGCCCGAAAAAACTATCTTTATGGTCATGATCTACGAAACCATTGGATGGACTGGTGCATTTTTGTTCATACTCGCCTATTATTTGTTGAGTATGCAGAAGCTCAATGCCGATGGGGTACCTTACCAACTGATGAACGTGATCGCCGCTATCTGCCTGATAGTAAATGCTGTTCATTTGCAAGATTATCCCAATTTTGTTACAAATTTTGTGTGGATGGGCATTGGTATGTTCTCACTATATCAAATATATAAACGACTGAAAACTAAAGGTTAACTGCCTGTTCTGCTTCTTGGGAGACCTGTAGATTAAGTCGTAAAAACACCTCGTTTTTGTAAATCCTCAATTTGTCTTCATTATCACCGTCAGAAAGGCTCAGGTAGTAATAGGCGCCTTCCACCAGTATGAAAATCATATCGGCTGCTGCTGCCACATCCGGGATGTCAATGGCACCAAAGTCCTTGGCTTCCTGTAGGCTTTCTGCCAGCATACTTCTCAAAGAATCGTGCAATTCCTGAAAATGTTTTTTGATTTTTTTGCTTCTAAAGATCAGGGCATAGCAGCTAAAGAATACACCATCGTCAAAAAGTGTATTCCATTTGCGCGAAAAGAGGTTGTCTATAATCAATATCAACCTTTCTTTTGGGTCGGAGATGGATTTTTTGGGTTTGTAAATATGGCCGTACCGTTCCAGGGTAAAATCGATCAACTCGTCTATCAAATCTTCCTTTGTGTTGAAATAATGCATCACAAGACTTGGATTGATTTCCATTTTTTTTGCCACCTTAGCAATGGATGCGTTTTCCAGTCCTTCTTTTTTCGCCACCTGGTAAAACGCTGTAACTATTTCTTTACGTCTTAATTCTTTTATGCTTTTTCTGCCCATATATGCCTGGTTATACCCTGTTATAAAATATTTCACAAGTTAACTATAAAAATCCAAATTAAACAAATTCTATTCAGTTAATTGTTTGATCGTTCAATCAAAACAAAAAGAATTTGCGAAGTGCTAGGGCATGTGGAACCGGTGGTTTTGAGCTCCTTGCGGGTTTCTTTGATTAATGGTTGACAAAATTTCTAGAAAGCATCCTAAGGCGCAAAAAAATGTGTACATTAACAGTCGCTATTGTTGGCAAAACCGGGTTCGGGGTTTGACCTGAATGTTTGTCAACAATGAAGGCAGGATTTTTTCCGATTGTTTAACGCTATATCAAGCTTAAGATGAAGGCACTGGTTAAGTCAAAATCTTCTAAAGGAATATGGATGGAAGAAGTTTCTATTCCTGAGCCTGGAGTGAACGAAGTGCTGATCAAGGTGAAGAAAACCGCCATCTGTGGCACGGACTTACATATTTACCTCTGGGACGAGTGGGCATCCAAAACAGTAAAACCTAAAACCATCATTGGACATGAATTTATGGGTGTGGTCCATGAGATAGGTCCGGGGGTTACCAACATAAAGGTAGGGGATAGGGTCACTGGCGAGGGACATATAGCTTGCGGCTTATGCCGAAATTGTCGCCGGGGCAAAAAGCACATTTGTGAGAATACCATAGGAGTTGGGATCAACACCCATGGGGCGTTTGCTGAGTATTTGAAAATCCCAGCTGACAATGTCATTAAACTGGATTCACGGATCAGCGATGAAATTGCTTCTATTATGGATCCGCTCGGTAATGCCACCCACACTGCCTTGTCGTTTCCATTGATAGGAGAGGATGTCTTGATCACCGGGGCTGGGCTTATTGGCAACATGGCCGTTGCGATTTGCAGATTCGCTGGAGCCAGGCACATAGTGGTGAGCGACCTGAGTGATTCCCGCCTGGAAATCGCCAGGAAAATGGGGGCCACCCTGACAATAAACCCAAGAAAAGGCGAAAAAATAGCCGATGCTGAAAAACAACTCCGTATGGTTGGTTTTGATATCGGGTTGGAAATGTCCGGTTCACCTCTGGCTTTTGAGGAAATGATCCAGAATATGTACAACGGATCAAAGGTCGTGCTCCTGGGCATACTGCCAAACGATACCAGAATCTCCTGGAACCAAATAATATTTAAGGCACTTCACCTCAAAGGGATTTATGGGAGGGAGATGTTTGAGACCTGGTACCAGATGGAACAGATGCTCATCTCGGGTTTGGATATTACACCGATTATTAGCCATCGGATATCAGCCGATGATTTTCAGCAGGGGTTTGATGTCATGGAAGAAGGGAATAGCGGCAAAGTGATCATGGATTGGGAGTAAAGCAGCCTGCCCATCAACACCCCGTCACTGCAAATGGAGCAAGAGTGGAATGAAGCAGTCACTTTGTGGCAAGTACTGCCTAAAAATAATAAGTTGCCAGGTAGAATTAGAACCCAAACAGATTACTTCGTCGTACCTCCTCGCAAAGGCGGTTATTTACGGGCTTTTGAGCAATACCTTAATCAAAATCAATTGAGAGGAAAGCAGTCGCCCCTCAACACCTCGTCACTGCGAATGGAGCGAGAGCGCAATGAAGCAGTCCCTTGGGGCTAAGTACCGCCTAAAAATAATAAGTTGCTACGTAGAAATAGAACCTAAACAGATTGCTTCGTCGTACCTCCTCGCAATGGCGGTTATTTATGGGCTTTTGAGCAATACCTTAATCAAAATCAATTGGGAGTAAAGTAGTCGCCCCTCAACACCTCGTCGCTGCGAATGGAGCGAGAGCGGAATGAAGCAGTCCCTTAGTGTCAAGTACTGCATAAAAATAATAAGTTGCTACGTAGAAATAGAACCTAAGCAGATTGCTTCGTCGTACCTCCTCGCAATGGCGGTTATTTATGGGCTTTTGAGCAATACCTCAATCAAAATTAATTGGGAGTAAAGCAGCCTGCCCTTCAACACTTCGTCACTGCAAATGTAGCGAGAGCGGAATGAAGCAGCCCCTTGGGGCTAAGTGCTGCCTAAAAATAATAAGTTACCAAGTAGAAATAGAACACAAACAGATTGCTTTGGCGTGCCTCCAGGCAAAGGCGAGAAAACTGTGATATGCTATCTTAAATATTATAGACTATGTATTGAATAAAAAAGCGGCAAGAGGTATAGCCGACCTGGATCACAATTGAATGGAAGAAATATAGTCATCAACATTCTCCTTCAGAATGATATCGATTGGCAGAATGATATTTTCCTGCTCTACCTGTTTTTTTATCAGGTGGTTAAACAAACTCATTACCCCATGATAGCCCTGTTTAACCGGCCTTTGACTAATCAAAAACTCAATATTCCCATCTTTTAAGTGTTGGATGTTGCGGTCAATCAGGTCATAGCCAACAATTTTAATCTCGTCCAGATTGTTTTGCTTGAGGTGGGATGCTACCACATGGGCACGCGATCCTGGCACAAAAATACCCTTTACTTTAGCATCACTGAGTTTTCTGATGAAATCCACCGGATTGGCTTCTGTCAGGGGAATCTTGGCTTCCAGGATACCCGAACCGGGCATATGGGTGGAAATGTGGTTTTTGAACCCTTCAATACGCTTCTGGATAACCGGCGTAATATCAGAACCGGTCAATACGTTTGCTATCAATACATCACTACCGGCACCTACCAGGGTTGCCATGAGCCTACCAGCTACCTGGCCACTTCTGGCCGAATGCTGTCCCACAAATGATATCCTCGATGAATCTGCCACATCCGAATCTATAAGCGCATACTTGATGTGTTGTTTTTCAAACTGGGAAAACACCTCGTTTTGATAGCCCTCAAACATAGGGGCGGTAATTACCACGTCTGGGCTAAGGGCTACAAGACTATTCCCCTTTTGCATAAAGTCTTTTTCATCGTTGAGGTCGAAAAAATGATACTCTATGTTGATACCATGGTCTGAGATTTCTTCTATGGCCTGTCGCACACCCAGCAATGGGTAATGCCAATAGTCGTTCGAATCTTTAGAGTCTGGCAGGAAAACAGCCAAGGTGTAGGTTTGTTTGGTGGCCAGTGACCGGGCTATGAGGTTGGGTTGATAGCCAAGTTTCTCTATTGCTTCTTTTACCCTTTCGGCTGTTTTAATAGATACCTCACCTCTGTCATGAATGACCCTATCTACTGTGCCAATAGAAACATTGGCAAATGCCGCGATATCTTTTACACTTACTTTTTTGATAGTCGAATTTATTTAGTTGGTTATTGTTGAGTCGATTTTTTACGGTTTGCCCTGTACTATGCTTTTAGCATCCAGCGCATTTTTAAAGATGCGGCTAAATTAGACAGCATCGATTGTTTTTCACTACTGTTCTTTCCAATCTACTAAGTAAAATAAGGCCCAGTAAATTCTGATAGAAGTAAACTGCAAGTCAAACCAGAAATAAATATGGACATAATTTTGGAACAAAAAAAGTTATTTCATACTTTCGTGTACGTTAACGGAAATATTTTACCTTTTTGGTAGAATTTTAAGAAATCATATAAAAATAGACATGAGCAAGAATTTATTTGACCTTTCAGGCAAGGTTGCAGTGATAACAGGAGGTGGGGGTGTCCTTGGTGGGAGTATGGCCATAAGCCTCGCAGAAGCGGGTGTGAAAATAGTTATTTTGGACCTTCACAAAGAGGCGGCAGAAAAGAGGGCTACAGAAATTGAAGACCTTGGAGGTACAGCTATTGGGTTGGCCTGCAATGTACTGGAGCAGGAGAACCTTGAGGCGGTCAAATCAGAAATCCTTTCCAAATGGAATACTATTGACATCCTGATCAATGCTGCTGGTGGCAACATGCCTGGTGCTACAATTTCTCCTGATCAAACCATTTTCGATTTGTCCATTGATGCGTTCAGGAAGGTTTCGGACCTCAACCTGAATGGTTCGGTTTTGCCATCTATTGTTTTTGGAAAAGCGATGGCAGATCAGGGCACTGGGGCTATCATCAATATATCTTCCATGTCGGTGGCACAGGCGATCACCAGGGTAGCTGGCTACTCTGCTTCGAAAGCTGCAATCGAAAACTTCACCCGATGGATGGCTGTAGAAATGGCCCTGAAATTTGGAGAAGGCATCAGGGTGAACGCTATCGCCCCGGGGTTCTTTATAGGTGAGCAAAACAGGGCATTGTTGACAAACTCAGACGGCTCATATACCGAAAGGGGAAATACTGTGATCAGAAAAACCCCAATGGGGAGGTTTGGTGTAGCAGATGAGTTGAATGGGGCCATTCATTATTTGTGCAGCAATGCCTCAAAATTTGTCACTGGAATTGTAATTCCTATTGATGGTGGCTTTAGTGCATTCAGCGGGGTTTAAGCTGGTTTTTTTTGAGGAAAAAGTGAAAAACCAACAAGGATTCAAATCTAGGATCCAGAATCCAGGATCTAGAATCCAGGTCTGTTATGATGTAGAATAATATTTTAATAAGAAAAAAAGATATAAAAATGAGCTTATTACAATCTTGGAGATGGTACGGCCCCAATGACATGGTGTCGCTGGATGACGTAAGGCAGGCAGGCGCTACGGGCATAGTGAACGCCCTGCACCATGTGCCGGTAGGAGAGGTATGGCCTATCGAAGAAATACAAAAAAGGAAAAAGCAGATCGAATGGGATGATAAGAAGAATAAGGAGAGTGGGTTGAAATGGGCGGTAGTTGAGAGTGTCAACATCCACGAGTCTATCAAGAAAGGTACGGATGAAAGGGAGGCTATGATTGCCAACTACATCCAGACTATTAAAAACCTCGCCGAATGTGGCGTATATGTAGTGTGCTATAACTTTATGCCTGTGCTGGATTGGACCCGTACAGACCTCACCTATGAAGTGGAAGATGGCTCCAAAGCATTGCGCTTTGATGCCATAAGCCTGGCAGCATTCGATTTGTATATACTACAGAGGGCAGAAGCAAAGAATGAATACGCTCCCGAAGTGATAGCCAAAGCCAAAGAAAGGTTTGATTCTTTAAATCAAGAAGAAAGGCTTCTACTCAAAAAGAATGTATTGGCGGGCCTTCCGGGCACCACCGACATTATAGAAATGGAGGACTTCAGGAAATTCCTTACCCAATACGAGCACATAGATGCCAAAGTACTCAAAGAAAACCTCAAGTACTTTTTGGAGCGGGTGGTGCCTGAAGCGGAAAAACTGGGAATAAAATTATGCTGCCACCCTGATGACCCTCCATACCCGATATTTGGGTTGCCGAGGATTATTTCGTGCGAAGAAGATTTGGAATACCTGACCAGTTGTGTGGACAGTCCTAGTAACGGAATTACTTTTTGCACGGGATCGCTGGGGCCAAGGGCTACCAACGACCTTCCTGGCATTGTAGAGCGTTTGGGGCACAAATTTCATTTCGTTCACCTCAGGAACGTCCAAAGACAGGACGATGGCAGTTTTTATGAGGCCGACCACCTGGGGGGTAGTGTAGATATGTATGGGGTAATGAAAGCCCTTGTTAAAGAAGTAAAAAAACGTAAGGAAGCTGGCAGGGAGGATTTTGCCATTCCGATGCGCCCTGATCATGGGCACCAGATGCTGGATGACCTTAAGAAGCATGTAACATTTGCTGGTTACTCCGCTATCGGTAGGTTGAGGGGGCTTGCAGAACTTAGGGGGCTCGAGTTGGGCATTGCCAACACCATGGAAGCTGGCAACTAAATATTTTTGATATAAAACGGACAAATTATTATAACATGATGAAAATTATTCGATTGACTATGGCTGTGTTACTGGTTTCAATAACCTGTGTGGCACAAAAAAAAGGTGACGATGGATGGATGGACCTTTTCAATGGTAAAAATTTTAAAGGTTGGAAAATACTGAATGGTACCGCAGAATACAAAGTTGACAATGGGGAAATTGTGGGAACCAGTAAAATGGGTACCCCTAACACTTTTTTGACCACTAAAAAGTATTACAGCGATTTCATTTTGGAATACGAAATGAAAATGGAGCAGGGACTGAACTCAGGCGTTCAGATAAGGAGCAACAGCCTTCCTGAGTACAGGGATGGCAGGGTGCATGGCTATCAGGTAGAATGCGATGGGTCGGATAGGGCATGGTCTGCAGGTATCTATGATGAAGCCAGGCGCGGATGGTTGTACCCATTGGAATACAACAAACCTGCAAAAAAAGCCTTCAAAAAAGGCGAATGGAACAAATACAGGATTGAGGCTGTGGGCAATACCATCAGGACCTGGTTAAACGGTGTGCCTTGTGCCAATCTGGTTGACGACCTCACTGCAGAAGGTTTTATTGGATTGCAGGTGCATGGCATAGGAAACCATCCCGAGCAGGAAGGAAAAACCATTCGTTGGAAAAACGTTCGAATAATGACAGAAAACCTGCAAGCGAACAGGAAGTCTATGGACAACATTCGTGAGGTAAGCTACCTGACCAACGAACTCAGCAGCAAGGAAAAGTCCGAAGGATGGAAATTGCTTTGGGATGGAAAAACAACAGATGGATGGAAAGGAGCCAAGTTAGACGCATTTCCATCATCAGGATGGGAGATAAAAGATGGCATACTGAGCGTGTTGAAGTCTGATGGCGGGGAATCCACCAATGGCGGAGATATTGTGACCAAAGAACAATATGAAAACTTCGTATTGGAAGTTGATTTCAACCTGACCGAAGGAGCCAATAGCGGCATCAAGTATTTCGTTCAAACTGACCTGAACAAGGGGGTTGGTTCTGCCATTGGATGTGAATTTCAGATTTTGGATGATAAAAAGCACCCTGATGCCAAAAAAGGTACTTTGGGCAATAGGACACTTGCTTCTTTGTATGACCTGATACCTGCCAATGGGTCATTCTATGATGAAAACATAAGGGAGAAAAGGTTCAACGGAATAGGCAGCTGGAATAGGGCCAGGGTAGAAGTAAGGGGCAACAATGTGACCCATTACCTGAATGGAATTAAAGTAGTTGAATATGAGAGGAACACACAGCAATGGCAGGCGCTGGTGAATTACAGCAAATACCAGAAGTGGCCAAACTTCGGCAATTTTGAAAAGGGCCACATCCTGCTTCAGGATCACGGTGACAAAGTGTCGTTCAAGAACGTGAAAATATTAGAACTATAATCAGTTGAGTTTGCAAACCAAAAAAACTAATCAATCATGAAGAAAGAAACATCACGTAGAGACTTTTTGAAAAAGGCCACAGTGAGTGCCATGGCAGGCGCTGCAGGTGTCGCTTTTGCCGGGTCTGCCAATGCCATGTCCGCCAGGAGCTATGAGAAAGTAAAGGGTGCCAACGACAGGTTGTACCTGGCCATACAGGGATTGGGCAGGAGATATGGAGCCTATATCGCACCTATAGCACGCAAGGAAAACAACGTGGAACTGCTCTATTTGTGCGATGTAATGAAAAGCCAGCGCGACAAAGCGGCAGCCAATTTTGCCAAGTCCATCAAAAACAAACCGGTGCTCGAAAATGACATCAGAAAGATTTTTGATGATAAAAAAGTAGATGCCATATTCATGGCAACCCCTGACCACTGGCACACACCCGGTGCATGTATGGGTATGCAGGCTGGCAAGCATATTTACCTCGAAAAGCCATGTAGCCACAATCCCAGAGAGGGTGAGCTGGTAGTCGGGTTTCAGCAAAAATACAATAAGGTGGTACAAATGGGCAACCAGCAACGCTCATCACCAGAGTCTATAGAAATCATCAAAGACATCCACAATGGTGTGATTGGCAAAGCCTATCGCGCAGTTGCTTTCTACACCAACGGCAGGGGTGAAGTACCGATCGCTAAAAAATCCGCGCCACCCGAAGGGTTGGATTGGGAACTCTTTCAGGGACCAGCCCCGCGCAAGGCGTATACGCACGATACCTGGGACTACAACTGGCACTGGTATGGCTGGGACTATGGTACTGCCGAAACAGGCAACAATGCCACACACGAACTGGATATAGCAAGATGGGCACTGGATGTGGACTACCCCATGCATGTGGATGTGATTTCAGGCAAGTACCACTATGTGAATGATGGCTGGACCATGTACGATACGATGGACGCCACCTTCAAATTTGCTGACAACAAAACCATCAAGTGGGACGGGCAGAGTAGAAACAAATACAGTACCTATGGAGCTGGAAGGGGAACTATCATTTACGGTTCTGAAGGATCTGTGTATGTGGACCGAGGAGGCTACAGGTTGTACAACATCAAAGGCGAATTGGTTAAAGACAGCAAAGCTGCTGGCAATGAGGCTGGTACCGCACTCGGTGGCGGTGGTGATATGACTACCAAACATGCTACCAACTTTTTCGAAACCATCAGGGGAAAAGAAACACTCACTTCACCGATCGAGCAGGGAGTAGTGAGCCAGTTGCTGACGCACTATGCCAACATTTCCCATAGGATAGGAAAGTCGTTTGACGTAGATGAAAAAACCGGAAGGATTTACGACCGTGAGGCCATGCAGCTTTGGGGACGTGAGTACGAGCCAGGTTGGGAGCCAAAATTGTAATTGCCAAACATAAATTAACAATTGGCAACCAACAATTAACATATACATGCCCATCAGGGCAAGGACAATGGTCATTTGGTAAGTTTGCCGGATGATCATTGTTCTTTTCATTATCAACTAAACAAATGAGTTTTATACACGAAAATTTCCTGTTGCAATCTGAGGTAGCCCAAAAGCTTTATTTTGACCATGCAGAGAAGCAACCAATTATCGATTACCACAACCACCTTTCTACAAAAGACATAGCCGAAAACCGAAAGTTTGAGACCATCACAGATGGATGGCTCGAAGGTGATCACTACAAGTGGAGGGCCATGAGGGCCAATGGCATCAGTGAAAAATACGTAACGGGGGATGCTTCCAAGATAGAAAAATTTGAGAAGTGGGCAGAAACGGTTCCATACACCCTTAGGAACCCATTGTACCACTGGACCCACCTGGAGCTAAAAAGGTATTTTGGTGTAGATGACCTGTTGAACAAATCGTCTGCTGGACAAATTTTCCATACTTGCAATGAAAAATTGCAGGATGCAGGTTGCTACGACCTGCTGGACAATATGCAGGTAAAAGTAGCTTGTTCCACCGACGATCCTACGGATGATTTGGCCTATCACAAACAGATAAAAGAATCCGGAAAAGAAATAAAAGTGTTGCCTACATTCCGGCCAGACAAATGTCTCGCTTTGGAAGATGTAGCGACCTACAATACCTACCTGGATAAGTTGGGCGAAGTATCATCTATTGAGATCGAATCATTGGATGATTTGATTGCTGCACTGCAAAGCAGAATGGACTATTTCACTTCCCTGGGTTGTAAACTGTCTGACCATGGTCTTAACAGGATTCCTTATCAGAAAGCAGAAGTTGCAGTCATTGAAGCCAACTTTAAAAAAGTAAGGGAAGGAAAAACACTCACTCCGGACGAGGTGGAGCAGGTTCAGACCTATATAATGCTGGAGTTAGGACGTGGTTATCACAAGCAAGGCTGGACACAGCAGTTTCATTTAGGGGCATTGCGCAATAACAATGAGCGTGGACTTAGGGAGCTTGGGCCAGATACAGGATTTGATTCCATGGGGGATTTTTCCCAGGCTCAATCACTTTCCAACTATCTGAATGCCTTGGACAACACCAACCAGCTGTCAAAAACCATCCTCTACAACCTTAACCCCAGAGACAATGATTTGTTCGCTACTATGACAGGAAATTTTAACGATGGGCAAACCCCTGGCAAAATTCAATTTGGGACCGGGTGGTGGTTTCTTGACCAAAAGGACGGCATGGAAAGCCAAATGAATTCTTTGTCGAACATGGGGCTGTTGAGCAGGTTTGTAGGAATGCTTACCGATAGTCGTAGTTTCCTCTCTTTTCCAAGGCATGAGTATTTCAGAAGGATATTGTGCAATATGCTGGGAGAGGATGTTAAGCAGGGATTGATACCCAACGACACACAGCTATTGGGGGAAATGGTAGAAAATATCTGTTATAAAAATGCCCAGAGGTATTTTGGTTTTGAATAAGTGTTCTGGAAGTTTTTCTTATATTTGAAATTGACAAAACTTCCAGTTGAATTTAAATAGATTAAATCGAACTGTTAAAGTTTAGAAATCCTATTCAATGATTTATACAAGATTACCACGCAGGACATTTGCCCTGTTTTTTATCACCGCTACATTATTATTAGGTGCCTGCAACCAATCCGACAAGAGTAAAACCTTGTTCCTGGCACACAGCTTGCCGCAGAGCCATCCGGTTCATAAGGGCATTGTCTTTTTTCAAGATGAGTTGAACAGGATTTCGGGTGGGAAACTGCAAATCAAAATTTTCTCCGATGGGCAATTGGGTAGTGAGCGTGAGGTACTGGAATTGCTCCAGATTGGAAGTATTGCCATCACCAAGGTGAGTGCTGCTGTCATGGCCAATTTCTCCCCGGCGTATGAAGTACTGGGCGTTCCATATTTGTTTAGGGACAAAAAGCATTTGTTTGATGTACTGGAAGGTGAAGTAGGCAAGGATTTGATGGAAGGGAGCAGCGATTTTCTGTTGCGCGGGTTATGTTTTTACGATGCGGGCAGCCGGAGTTTTTATACCAAAGACAAGCCCATCAGGACTCCCGAAGACCTTAAGGGGCTGAAACTACGTGTGATGAACCACCAAATGTCCATCGATATGGTGAATAATTTCGGAGGATCAGCCACCCCTATGGCGTTTGGGGAGCTTTACACAGCCTTACAACAAGGTGTGGTGGATGGTGCGGAAAACAACCCACCTTCGCTGGTTTCATCCAATCACTACGAGGTATGCAAATACTACACACTGGATGAGCACAGCTCCATCCCCGATGTGATGGTGATAAGCACCAAATTCTGGGACACCCTGAACGAGGAGGAACGAAATTGGGTACAAAAAGCGGCAGACGCTTCGGTAACGGCACAGAAACAATATTGGGCAGAGTCTGTAGAGGAGTGCTTTGAGCTTCTTAAAAAAAGCAATGTGGAAGTCATTATTCCCGAAAAATCCCTGTTTCTTGAAAAATCCCAACCTCTGATTGATAAGTTTTCAAGCAACGAGGAAATGAAAAAATTGGTGGATAAAATAAAAGCATACTAAAGTGGAAGTATTGGAAACTGTCTATAAATCGATCAATAAGATCATTGAAAAGTTTATTATCATTATTTTTTCCCTGTTGGTGCTGGATGTCTTGGGACAGGTCTTTGCCCGATATGTCCTATCCAATTCACCCTCGTTTACAGAGGAATTTGCCCGGTTTTCTTTGATTTGGCTGAGTATATTGGGGATGGCGTACCTCAATGGTCAAAAATCACACCTCACGATGGATTATCTCTACAGGAAGTTTTCCGATGACAATAGAAAGAAAGTTGCTGTAGTGATAGAGCTCCTGATCATGTTGTTTGCAGTGGTGGTGCTGATAATAGGAGGGGGAAACCTGGTTTTCATTACCCTTTCGCTGGGGCAAATATCGTCTGCATTGCATGTACCACTGGGGTATGTGTATGCCATTGTGCCATTTAGTGGTGCACTCATTATTTTTTATTCCATTTACAACATATTGAAAGCCAAGGCCTGACATGGATATCGAAATACTAAGTATCATTTTATTGTTTGTTTCTTTTTTTGGTTTGCTTGGGCTTGGTGTCCCGGTGGTGTACAGTATTGGCATTTCTACCACCATTACCTTGCTGATGAATGTAAACAACATGCCGGCCATTACTACTGTTGCACAGCGTATGACCACCGGTATTGACAGCTTTTCACTTTTAGCCATTCCATTCTTTGTATTGGCTGGTGAGCTGATGAAGCAAGGGGGAATCGCCAACCGGCTGATCAATTTGGCCAATGCTTTAATTGGACGGCTACCGGGAGGGTTGGCCTATGTAAATGTATTGGCGGCAATGCTTTTTGGAGCCGTTTCAGGGTCGGCGGTAGCTGCTGCATCTGCTATAGGCAGTATTATGACCGACAGGATGGAGGATGAAGGCTACCCAAGGACAATGAGTGCCTCGGTGAACATTACTTCTTCTACAACAGGTCTTTTGATACCACCTAGCAACATACTCATTATTTATGCCCTAGCCAGTGGTGGGACAGCCTCGGTTGCAGCCCTCTTTATTGCAGGGTATTTGCCTGGCTTCCTTGTGGGGTTGGCTTTAATGCTCATGGCTGGGTACATGGTATACAAGAAGAAACTGCCAAGAGGGGAAAAGACATCCCTTTCAGATACATTCAAATATTTTAAAAACGCTTTTTTTAGTTTGATGCTGTTGGTAGTGGTAGTTGGGGGGATTGTAGCGGGAATATTCACTGCTACAGAGGCAGCAGCAATTGCCGTGTTTTATGCCGGGGTTTTGGCGTTTATATATCGTACCGTCACTATCAAAGATTTGCCTTCCATCATTTTAAATAGTGGGAAGACCACAGCCCTGGTGATGGCAGTTATTAGTACTTCTATGGCCATGTCATGGTTGTTTTCATTTATCAGTATTCCTCAGATGATCACTGGTTTTATGCTGGAAAATTTCAGCAATCCAATCGTGATCTTCCTGATCATCAACCTTACCCTATTGGTGATAGGAACATTCATGGACATGTCTCCGGCGGTGTTGATTTTCACACCTATTTTCCTTCCGGTAGTAACGGCACTGGGCATGGATCCGGTCCACTTTGGAATAGTATTGGTGCTGAACCTTTGTATCGGGGTATGTACCCCTCCTGTAGGTACTTTGCTTTTCGTTGGTAGTGGTGTGGCTAAGGTGAGCGTGACAGAGGTAATAAAGCCTCTAATACCCTTTATGCTGGCCATGTTCGCTGTTTTGATGCTAATTACATACATTCCACAAATATCGCTTTGGTTACCTGGGCTTTTTGGTTTGTAGGATAATATAATTGATGGTTCATTTGCACCCTGCTTGAGTCTGTCATTCCGTAGCGCAGGAATCTTTACCACCCTTGAGATTCTTTACTATTTTGGTAAAGATGTCTCCCAGCCTCGCCGGCCTGGCGGGCATTTCATTGCGACATGACGGAATAAATGGTCATTTATTACATAATAACCTGATGGATGAGCTTTTTATGAAGAAGCGTTATAGGTTTGCAGTCCTTTCTTGTCTGTCATTCCGTAGCGCAGCGTAGGAACCTTTACCATTCAGAAAAAATATTAGCGATCAAGAGCTATCTTTAAGATATGGGTGCATATTTCGTATATATCACAACCAATCCTAAGAAAACAGTTCTTTACACAGGTATGACTAATGATTTGGAAACTAGGGTGGTTGAACACTACTTAAACAGGGGAAAAACTAAAACCTTTGCAGGAAGGTACTATTGCTACAACTTGATATACTACGAAGCTCATCATCGTGCGATTGATGCAATCGACAGGGAAAAGGAAATCAAAGATTGGAACAGGCAGAAAAAGGAAGTTTTAATAAATAGCCTAAATCCTGATTGGAATTTTCTGAACAATGAAATTACTGATTGGCCACCACATCCAGAAGTAACTGGAAGAAATACCTGACTTTCACTACGGCAAAGATGTCTCCATTGCATTACGACATGACGCATTGAAAGGTCATTTTTGCATAATAACCTGATGGGTGAGCTTTTAATGAAGAAGCGTTATAGGTTTGCAGTCCTTTCTTGTCTGTCATTCCGTAGCGCAGCGCCCGCCTTCGGCGAGGCAGGAAGGAATCTTTACCACCCTAAAGATTTTTTACGGTTTTGGTAAAGATGTCTCCCAGCCTCGCCGGCTGGCGGGCATTTCATTGCGACATGACGCTCTAAATTGAGGGATTGCATTAACCCGGATACTTGCTCAGTTTTCAAGCAAATTGATGGTTCGTTTGTACTATGCTGGTGCTTGTCATCCCATGGCGCATGAGTACTTTGGGTGACCATATCTTCGGCTCAGGCTATAGTTTCAAGCACAATAGCTCACAATTTCTTTCCA
Organism: Cyclobacteriaceae bacterium; assembly: GCA_040222275.1. Taxonomy (GTDB): domain Bacteria; phylum Bacteroidota; class Bacteroidia; order Cytophagales; family Cyclobacteriaceae; genus CAXBNB01. The sequence goes on along the minus strand of JAVKDJ010000022.1, from coordinate 72,949 downwards.
ATTGGACTAAAAAAAAGACAATATTGCAGTTGTTTCCATTTTTCATATGCCTCTAAAACCTTCGGATAAGTTGGATGCGCTTATTTCTGAATTCAGGAAAGGGCGACTAGAAGCCTTTGAGGCTATTTTCCATCAATTATATCCCAGGCTCTGCGCATTTTCCTTGAAGTATGTAAAAAAATCGGAGCTGGCCGAAGAAATTGTCGGGGATTCATTCATCATCATCTGGGAACGAAGAGATAATTTTGACAACCTTCAATCATTAAAATCCTACCTCTACACGACCGTTAGAAATGCCTCACTGGATCATTTGAAAAAGAAAGGTGAGGTAGTGGCCCTCGATACCGACCAACCGGACGCTACCCTCAACAAGGAATACGCCATTATTGAAGAAGAAACCCACAGTATGCTCTACCAGGCGTTGGACTCCCTGCCTTACAAATGCCGGCGTGTATTCGAAATGTCCTGCCTTGACGGGGTAAAATACCAGGATATCGCCGATGAAATGCAGATAAGTTTGAACACGGTAAAATCCCAAAGGGCTCGTGCCATTCAGCTGTTAAAAGATCATTTCAAGGGAAATTCTTTCTATTCCTTATTACTCAGTACTCTCTGAGGTTTGTTTGCAATTTGTCTTCAGGCTAATATCAGGATATGAAATGGTCGGTTGAGTACCTTCCTTTCACTTTCCAAAACTATACAACCAGATGGCAGGTCAATTGTCGATGGATTGTGAAAGTCCTTCTGCCCTGAAAAAAAATAAAAAACTTTTCCACCCGAAAACTACCTTTTAAAGTTCTACCATTGAAACACAAAATATTTGGCTCATAATTGATGCTGTAAAAAACGATTATCATGGAATATCGCATTTCTAAATTGATATATAAATCACTGTCAGGGGAACTCACATCCAATGAGCAATCAGAATTTGATGCCTGGCTCTCAGAAGAGGGTAATGAAGACTTTTACAGGTCTGTCCTTCGGTCAAAGTCCATTAACGCCAAATTTGAGCAATACGACAGCTTTGATAGTGATGCAGCTTTCCGGAAACTAAGTACCAGAATACCAGCAAAAACTGGCAAGGTTGTAGAAATGAAGATTCGGACTTTTGTGAAATATGCTGCTGTTTTGCTGGTAGCAATAGGTTTGGGGTGGACTGTTCTAAACCAGATAAAGCAAACTGATGAGCAGGTGGTAAGCATGGCCGCCATGGAAAAAAGCAACCCAAATGGAAGGAAGTCCACCTTCGATCTGCCTGACGGTACCATTGTGAACCTCAATTCAGCAAGCAAGGTGCGTTATTTTGAGGATGCTACTACAGGCAGAAGAATCGTTGAATTAGAAGGGGAAGCATTTTTTAATGTGGCCAAAGATGAAAACAGGCCATTTACTGTAATAGCGGGTGATATATCTACCACAGCTTTAGGTACATCTTTTAATGTAAAGTTTTATCCAAAAGAGAAAGAATTCAAAGTAGTACTGCTTACCGGAAAGGTAGAAGTACGAAAAAACAACCAGGGCCCTAAGAACAAGATTTTCCTAACGCCCGGTTTTGGTGTAACTTATAGTGAAGAAAATCCCGATTTAGTCAAATACAACTTTGATAGCGACTTTGAGTTAGGCTGGAAAAACAATATTCTGCATTTCGATGAAGCCAATATCGATGACGTGGTACAGGAGTTGGAACGCTGGTATGGTGTCACGATCAACATTGTGAATAAAGACAAAGTGAAGTTGTGGAAGTACAGTTCAAAGTTTAAAAACGAGTCCCTCGAAAATGTACTTAAAGGGATAGGCTACATTCAGGAATTTGACTACAAGATTGAAAATAGAAACGTAACCTTAATATTTTAAATGTCAAAAATATGATAAAACCTAACAGCACATAGCAAACAAAACAGCCGACAACAAGGTTGCCGGCCGAAAGTTTTTTTGGGTGTAATAGCATCGGGAAAATGACATCTCACCCAAAAGAGTTAAAACATGTTTAACTATTAACAATACAAAAGTATGAAATTAAAAGTATTACGAATCACAATTATGCTTACTAAATACTTTGCATATGGGATCTTTGTACAAGTTCTACTCATGAATTTGCTGCTGGCAGGCAATTCAAGTGCGCAAAAAGCAGTAAGTGCCAAAGAAGTCGATATTTCTATCTCAAAGGAAAATACGACTGTCAAAGACGTGTTCCAGGCCGTGGAGCGATTGACTGACTTTACCGTGTCATTCGACAAACTGGAGCTTAGAAGCAAGCTAAAGCAGTCGATCACCGTTTCTGATCGAAATATGAAAGTGAGTGACTTACTCCTGGAAGTATCTAAACAAGCCGACCTCAGGTTTAGGCAGGTCAACAAAGTAATCCATGCCAAGAACATGCTTCAGGGTGCCAGTTTCAGGAATGCGTTGACCGTGGAATTCCTGGAGGATGTGGACATTAGAGGTAAAATAAGTGATGAAAATGGAGAGGGGCTGCCCGGTGCTTCATTAGTGGTAAAGGGTACCACTAATGGCACAACTACCGGGCTCGATGGTGGTTATAAATTGAGCGTTCCCCAGGATGCCATTCTCGTGGTGTCTTTTGTAGGCTACAAAACCCAGGAGTTTCCTGTTAATGGCCGATCCACCATAGATGTGCAAATGGAACTGGATGCAGAGCAGCTGGAAGAAGTAGTGGTGATTGGTTATGGTGCCGTAAAAAGAAGCGACCTCACCGGGGCAGTGTCTTCCATCAGTAGCAAGGATTTGGAGAATACCGCAAGTACCAACATATCGAGTGCGCTACAGGGGAGGGCAGCAGGTGTGGCCGTTATTACAGGTGACGGGGCTCCCGGTGGTGGTATCAATATCAGGATCAGGGGTACCAGTTCCATCAACAGTTCTACCGAACCACTGTACATTGTAGATGGCTTCCCGGTCAATAGCAGCAATGATGCAGTGTATGTAGGTGGTGGGCTCAACGAAGGGTCTGGTTCGCAAAGGGTAAGGCCAAATGCCTTGTCTTTTATCAATCCCCAGGACATAGAATCAATAGAAATACTCAAAGATGCTGCTGCTACTACTATCTACGGTTCCAGAGGTGCCAATGGGGTAGTATTGATCAAAACCAAAAGGGGAAAGGCAGGACAGTCTAAGATGGATGTCAATTACTCCTATGGTGTGCAAAAAGTAATAAAAACCTACGACAGGCCTACCGGCCCCCAATATGCCGAAAGGATAAACGAAGGGTTCAGGAATGCAGGCGATGCGGATCGTTTTGATGGTTCTTCTAAATACTTCCCAGTTCCCTCCCAGGCAGGCACTACCGACTGGCAGGATTTGATGTACAGGCAGGCTGCTACTCAAAACGTAGGCGTGTCATTTTCCGGAGGTACTGAACAAACCCAATTTTTGTTGTCAGGCAAATACATTGATCAGGATGGCATAATTATAGAAAGTGCATTTGAGGACTTACAAACCAGGTTGAACATAGACCACCAGGCCAATGATGCAGTGAAAGTTGGTGGTAGTGTCCTTTTGAGCCATGCCATCCGCAACCAGGTGCCTACTTCAGGTGCTGTTTTCAACCACAACATCATCAGGGATATCATTAGCAGGAGCCCGGTGCATGACCCTGATTGGATCGATGAATCGAGCGGGAGGTATTGGACAGACCCGAACGTACTATACCAAACTACAGACCCATATAACCTGGTGACCAGCACCACAGACCTTTTAAAGACCAATCGTCTTTTGTCCAATGGATATGTAGATATTGCCTTTGCTAAAAATTTCAATTTTCACACCACAGTGGGGGTTGACCGCACAGATATAGAAAGGGATTTGTACTACCCAAGAACACTTCAGTACAGTGGTGCTCCCGTCAACAACGGAAGCGCAACATTGAACCGAACCATCCTGGAGCGAAAAATGCTCAACGCCTACGTGTCCTATAACAAACAGCTTGGAGACAACAACATTTCTGCCGTAGTTGGAACAGAGGCGATTACGGAAGTGAGGAAGTTCAGAAATATGCATTCAGAAAACTTTACTTCTGACGCCCAAACCACTTTCAATATGGGCGAGGGTTTGGATAACATCAGGGTAGGTTCTGGCCAAACCAAGTGGCAAAATCTGGGATACTTCGGAAGGGTAAATTATAACATCAGCGGAAGGTATCTTCTGTCTGCCAATTTCAGGTACGATGGGGCTTCCCAATTTGGAAAGGACAATAAATGGGCCTTTTTCCCATCCGTTGCAGCTGCCTGGAAAGTAAGTGAAGAGAGCTTTTTTCCATCCCAGGGCGTGATCTCCAACATGAAAATGAGGTTAAGTGTAGGTAAAACAGGAAATGGCTTCATTTCTCCATACAGTTCTAAAGGAACCTGGTCCATCAGTGGCAAGAGGTACAGCTACAATAGTGGCTTGGTGGCTGGATCGAGGCTCACAAGAATGGACAACCCCGAACTGAAATGGGAGTCAACAACCCAATACAATCTGGGGCTCGATTTTGGATTTATGAACGACCGGCTGACGTTCAATGTCGATTTTTATCAGAAAAATACCAACGACCTGATATTGAACGTGGTGATACCCAGGAGTTCTGGTTTTGGCAGCTCTACACAAAACATCGGAGCATTACAAAACAGGGGTATGGAACTGACCATGAACTGGGTGGTGCTGGACAAAGACCTCAAGTATGATTTTAGCATCAATGGATCACACAACAAAAGCAAATTGACTGACCTGAACATTGATGATGAAGAGCGCGATACTAAGTACCTGCAAGCGGCCGAATGGGAGCGTTATGGTGGGGCCAGGCTATACGAAGGACAGCCAGCAGGAGAACTTTATGGTTTTATAATCGACGGTACTTTCGAAAACCAGGCCGCAGCAGACGCAGCAGCTACCCAGCCAGGAGGCAATGTGGCAGGATATTACAATTACAGGGATACCAATGAGGACGGTACAATCAATAGTGACGATATGGTGTCATTGGGCAATGGCCAGCCAGACTTCTTTTTGGGGATGAACCACAGTTTTTCATACAAGAATTTCGACTTGTCCATTTTCCTTCAGGGAGCTTTTGGTAATCAGGTAGCAGTATTTTATGGTACCGATGATTTTGACTACATAGTGGAAAACACCTGGACGGCAGCAGATCCGGTGAATAAAAAATATGCTATCAACAGGGTAGGAGGAAACGGATACCAGGGCCTGAGGCTGGATAATTACTCAGTGCACGATGCAGACTATTTGAGGTTGAAAAATATCACGCTGGGCTATAACCTACCAGTAGGAAACTTAAGCTGGACAAGTGGTGCCCGCATTTATTTCACAACTGAAAACTTGTTGACATTTTCGGGTTATCCAGGTTTCAACCCCGATGTGAGTTCCGGAGGTACTTCTGCATTTGGAGAAGGGTTTGACGGTGGGGTTTATCCAATAGCCAAATCTTATGTGATAGGTGTTAACTTCAAATTTTAATACAATGAAAAAATTTATATATATATTCAGTCTGGCGGCATTTATGTTTCCGACCAGCTGTAGCGACTTTTTAGAAGAAGAACTATTTAGCGATTTGGGCGAAGGGAGTTTTCCGGCAGATATGGCACACGCTGAAACGATGATCAGTGAAGCCTATGGGCGTGCTGTGCATGCTTTTGTTACCCATCACAGGTTGGGTTGGGCAGTCGAATTTCCCACCCCCTCCATGCAATTGTGGAATCGCCGTGCGCATGAGCGACAAAATTTACAAACATGGTCTTGGGGTACTACCTTCACTGACCCATCCTATTACGACTTGCTCGATAGGATATGGGCTGTGGTCCGATCCAGTAATGATGTGATTGGCCTTTTGCCCGATGCTGACCTTGGTGATGAGGTGCGGAAAGAAGAGATTATTGGCGAGGCTCATTTCCTCCGCGCTTTGTGTTATTTCAATTGCGTCAGGCTTTGGGGGGGGATGCCCATTATTGATAAGCCGCAAACCCTGAAAGATGACCTGTATCCTGAAAGGGCTTCCATTGCAGATACTTATGCTTTCATCATAAGCGACCTACAGATGGCAGCCTCCAAGTTGCGATCCAGATCGGAGCAGGTGGCTGGAGGGGTGCCAGCAGGACACGCTACAAAACATGCTGCATTGGGTCTGTTGGCTAAAGTGTACCTGACGATGGCCGGAGCTCCACTCAACGACGCAAGTCACCTCGGTGATGCCAAAACTGCATTGGAGCAGGTGATGTCATCTGAGCATGGGCTTATGCCGGATTTTCCGAGTGTTTTTGATTGGAAAAACAACAACAATCAGGAAATGATCTTTTCCTGGCAATTGGAAGGTACTGAGCAAAGCTCCTATGCTTTGTTCTATTTCGCCCCAAATGACCATGCGGGTGATATATGGATGCCTGCGGGGCAGCAAGGTATTGAATACGACCTGGTGCCACCAGAATGGGTGGATTGGTACAGGGCAAGGGATAGCGGCCCGAGGTTTGAATATTCCATTGTAACCGAATACACCAACAAAGATGGTGTGTTGAGGGTGTATAATGCCGGACCAAATGAAGCTGCCCATGTGGGCAAATACAGGGCTCCCGATTACCCGATGACCCAAAATTGTTGCGATTTCCCAACCGATATTCCTGTTTTGAGGTATGCGGATGTATTGCTCATGTATGCCGAGGTTGTCAACGAATTGGAAGGCCCTTCCGGTGCATTTCAGTACATCAATCAGGTAAGGGAAAGGGCAGAACTGGACCCATTGTCAGGACTGGGCAAGGATGAACTCAGGGATGCAATATTCGAAGAGCGCATGCTGGAGCTTGCTTATGAGTTTGACATGCTGTTCGATATGAGAAGAAGGGGATGGGCCTATACCAAAAACCTCATGGAAGGATTTTACAAGGCAGATCAAAACGACTACCCCAATGGAGCGGCCTATGCCAACTTAACAGTGGAAGAGCATGAAATGTTATTCCCTTATCCGGTGAATGATTTGAACGCCAACCCCAACCTGAAAGGGAACCCGGGTTACGGACAGGACTGATAGTTCTAATTATTTTTATATTTCGAGCAGAGCTGCTACAGCAGTTCTGCTTTTTTTGGCACTGTTTTTACTGGCAAGTGCTGTCACGATTTAAACAAACGATTGTATAATTGTTCAACACTTTTAGTTGGACTAACTAAGCAGGATGAATTATGTCTAAGATCAAAATGAAACTTTTTATTGGCCTATTTATGTACCCGATGTTTTGGTTCCACTGCCAATGTTTGGCACAGGATAAGGCAGTAGAGGTAACCAGCCCAAATGGCAACTTTACTGTAACGTTTCAAGTGGATGCCGGTACGGGAGCCTTTTATACCGTTGAGTTTATGGGTACTGAAGTAATTGGTTCTTCTGCCCTCGGGTTTCAATTGACGAATGGGACATATATTGGAAAAAATGTTTCAATTGAAAAGATGGACGAGCGATCTGAAGATTCGAGATGGAAGCCCGTGTATGGGGAAAGAAATGAATACCCTGATGTCTTTTCAGAAAAACTAATTTCCCTGAAAGGTGACAACCAGTCATTTGATTTGCGATTACGTGCCTACAATGAAGGAATTGCTTTTCGGTATGAATTTCCTGATAATCCCGAACTTGCTATAAAAACCGAACTGACTGAGTTTTCACTACCTCCGGATGCAATGGCCTGGACATCAAACCGCGCGCAATCAGAGATTGCCGGTACCAGGGTATCTGCGATAAAAGAAGCTGTAGAAAGGCCATTATTGGTCCAATTGGAGGAGTCCATGTATTTGGCTTTGGGCGAGGCTGCATTGGTGGATTTTGCCAGGATGAAGTTTGTACAGAAAGAAGGAAATCCCGGAACTCTGGTGGCCAGCCTGGATGGAGGTACTACTTTGAAAACATCCTCATATACTCCCTGGAGGTTTATAATGGCGGCTAAAACACCGGGGCAGCTACTCGAAAACAATTATTTGCTCCTAAACCTCAACGAACCCAATCAAATCAAAGATGTTTCCTGGATTAAGCCGGGAAAGGTCATTCGCGAAGTGACATTAACCACACAAGGAGGGATGGCCACCGTTGATTTCGCCGCAAGGCACAACCTCCAATACATAGAATTTGATGCGGGTTGGTATGGAAATGAATATGATGATGCTTCAGATGCCACTACCATTACGGTAGATCCCAAAAGGTCGAAAGGGCCGCTGGATCTGATCAAGGTGATTGAGTATGCAAAAACCAAAAATATTGGTGTTATCTTATATGTGAACCGCAGGGCACTCGAAAAGCAATTGGGTGAGGTTTTGCCATTGTTGAGTTCATGGGGAGTGAGCGGGGTGAAATATGGTTTTGTAAATGTAGGCCCCCAGGAGTGGACAAGCTGGCTGCACGATGCGGTGCGCAAGGCATCAGACTACCAACTCATGGTGGATATTCACGATGAATACCGCCCGACCGGGTACTCACGTACTTATCCAAACTTAATGACGCAGGAGGGGATTCGCGGGGATGAAGAGTCACCCGACAATTCGATGGTGTTGAATACCCTATTTACCAGGATGATAGCAGGTGCAGGGGATCATACCAATTGTTATTTTGCACCAAGGGTGACAGAAAAAATGGGCTCTCATGTTTCACAATTGGCCAAGGCTGTTTGTATCTATAGTCCCTGGCAATTCCTTTACTGGTATGACCGGCCTAAGGGGTCCAGACCTGGAGACGAAGGGGCGGGAGGCAGCAAGTCCTTTATCAAAGAAGTGCCGGAGCTTGCTTTTTTTGATGTATTGCCTACTGTGTGGGATGACACTAAGGTACTGGATGGCCACCCGGGGGAATATGCTGTTGTAGCACGACGCAGTGGTACGAGTTGGTTTGTAGGTGCACTCAATGGCAATGATGACCGGAAAATTGAAGTTCCTCTTGATTTCCTGGCCAAAGGGAAATCTTATGAAGCTATCATATACACTGATGATGCCAACAGTACATCAGAGACTAAAGTAAAAATAGAGAAACGAAGGGTAAAGGCAGGAGACACTTTGGACTCTGACGTAAAGCAAAAGAATGGTTTAGCGATTCATTTAAGGCAGCTTTAACAGGGTTTTATGGTCATCTGTGTCCCCATTAGTGTAGACCCTGAACCCGGCCTGTCGATTTTGTGGCATGTATTGTACAATCAATTCTTTATCAGTTGTAGCATATATAAATAGCCCATACCGGTGAGTATGGCCAATCCAAAGCTTGTGAGGGTACCGATGAGTATATATTCGGTGAGCTTCCTGTCTTTGGATTTTGATAAATCACCAAACCTGAAAATTGATTTAGCTGCGAGTAAAAAGCCGATGGCCTGCCATTGGTTCATAACGATAAACCCAAATACGAACAAACGTTCGAGTATGCCAATGTATTTCCCGGCGTTTTCCAGAGAGTCTTCTGTCCGGTCTTCTTCCAGGTCCCATTTGGTAATAATGACCCTCATCAATACTGAAGAAACGACTGTGGCCGTCAGGATGGCTGTGGTGAGCAGCAATATGAACGGGGACAAAATGCTGTCCAGTCCCAGGGTAAAGGGTTCGTAGGAGTTGACCACCAGTGCTATTATTAGTAGGTGAGCGGCCTGGTCCAAAAAGAATAGCCTTCTGGTGTTGCTTTTGTTTTGCAGGTTTAGTTTGATCAGGTCTATGGCCAGATGGGAAATCAATATGGTAAAAAACCCCGCCCAGTATTTATGGTCGAATTGTAATACAATGCACAGGGCAAGACCATGAACCAAGGTGTGGATATATAGATAGGGCGACCGGTGTTTTTTCTCTTCTTTGTCTTTTACCCATTTTTCTGGTTGTAACAAAAAATCCCCTAAAATATGCGCAAGGATTAGTTTGAGAAGTAGATGTATCATTGACGATTGATTAGTTCCTGATAACGTTTTTCCATTTGCATGATTTCGTCATAGCCGGAGTTGGTAAGGTGCCTGCTAATGGTGCCTTGGCCTATGTTGAGGATCTTTTCCAGCTCCACTTGTCTGGCGTCCGGGTTTTCCATAGCTGTTTTTATTACTGTAGAGGCTTTTTCAGTCCACCGGTTCATAGTGAGTGAAGCCAGGGCAAGGCATAGGTTTATTTCTTTGTCTGTTTCCAGCCAGGGCGACCGCAGGGCCAGGGTCTTTTTTTTCAAGGCTTCAAAGCATTCTCCTGACAGTACAAAGGCACTTCCGTTGGATTGGGTGATGTTTGAGGAGGTGTGCTCTTTTTCGCCAATGCCGATGGCCATGCGAACATCTAATGGTTTGTACTGTCTGATGCTGGCTTTTATGAGGATAGCAGCATGCATAGCCTTGGCAGGGGACACTTCTACCTGAAAACTGTCCCCACGGTATATCTCCCATTTGGCTGGTTCCGGGCCATATTGCTTCAATACGGCCTTCAGCGTATCTTGCCATTCGTTGTTGCCGGCCTGTCGGGAATTAATGACATCCCCCGTAATAATACTGGTCATCTATCACTTGTATTGAATATTTTCCCAATATCGGTCAAAAAACCGATAATTAAAAATATCGCCTAATTAATCGATATTATAAATTATGTCCTAATTAATCGATATTTTTAATTATCGATAAATGCATCGATAATTTTATAGTTTGAAAAATTTGGGTAGAGCAGAAAGGCAGCTACATTGCAACTGCCTTGTCTTCTGTGTGAAATCGATAGGGCGAATGCAGTGTCCTCATTTCACAGGAGAATTGAGGGTTTGATTTTGGATGAAAAGTGTTCCCTTCACTCTATCGAAAGAATTCCCTTGAGCCCAGCTCCGGAGGTAATTGGCTTCAAGGATTTTTTTGTTGTTTTAATAGTTCTTTTAAGACAGTCAACAGCTCATTGGTTTTCATCAAGCCACCATACTGAAAAACAATTTTATTTTTTTCATTGAGAATACTAATACTGGGATAATTCAATTTACCATCAATTGTGCCTAATTGTTCAGCCAATTCATGAACCCCCGTATTCCCTCCAGTTGGCCTGTATTTGAATGTATGGCCATGATAATTAATGTCCTGTGTGGATTCAGCATCCAGCTCAATGAAATAAAAATGATCGTTCAAAAGTTCAATCACGCGATCATTTTTGAATGTTGTATTTTTCATCTGATGACAATACCTACACCAGTCTGTATGGATAAATACAACCACCGTTTTCTTCTTCACCGTATTCAAACTATCCAATTGCTCAAACTGAAAAGTTTGTAGCTGAGCAAAGGAGGTATTTGCGAAGAAAATACCTATAGCGAATGCAAGTGAAAAAGAAAACGAATACCTGGTCATTATTTGTCAAATGTATAGCGCAGACCAAAGAAACCCCTTATGCCCTGATTAGGCCCATATACATACGTGGGATCAAAAACCAGCACGTCAGGGGGTGTATTTTGTTCAAAAGGATCGTCAGTGTTTCCCAAATATGGGGCATTTAGGTTTCGCCAGGGTGTCCAATCCAAAATATTCTTCAGACCACCATACAATTCCAATTTATCCCCCACTGTTTTGGTCAATTGAATGTTTTGGATACTCCACCACGGCGATTGAGAAGGACGCGGATCATCAAAATCTTCTGAATCCTGTGTAGGTAATTCCATAGGGCCGTACAGGTTGCCAGTATAGTCCACCGACAAACCGATTTTTCGGAAGTTATAGCCAGCACTCCAGGTGCCCGTAAATTGCTCTGTCAACTCCTGCCTTTCCCTTACACCATTCTGAACGCTATACACATCCATTGCCGTAATTCCCGCCAGTAATTTTAAATCCTTATACGCGATATCAAGGTTAACCGAAACCCCATTGGACACAGCATAACCAGACAGGTTGTCATAGATGATCTTGCCTGGGTCGGTATCATAATCCGCAAAGATTTTATTGTTGAAATAGGTGTAAAAAACAGTACCGTCAATGCCTATATACCAATCATTCAAAGTGTATATTTTCTTGACATAATTAATGTTTCCATTAAATGAGGTCTCCGGATTTAGACCGGAAAGAAAAACGACTTCCCTCGCTCCTGTAAGCGCCGCATGGTCTTCCGTAAATACATTGGCCACTCTGTAGCCAGTTCCAAAGCTAAACCTCACAATATTTAGTTTATTTTTCGAACTCCATTTGTAGTTAAAACGCGGGGTAAATATGCTGCCATGAAGTGAGTTGTAATCGTACCGCATGCCAAGCAAAATTTTGTTGTAATTATTTAAACCTATTTCATCCTGAATAAAGATACCAGGCAAGTAGGTATGGGTGGGGGCATTTTGTGGATTAGAAGTGTCGGCCGTCGCTGTGGCAGGAGTATTGTCGTCATAGTAAGTATATCGCATGGCTGCCCCCATTAAGAAATCATGTTTCCCCCCAAGCTCTTTGTTCCATGTGAATTGCCCAAAACCGATTTTCTGGTCAGCAATGTACCATGTATTTCCATATACCGAATTTTGGTCATGCTCATTGGCACTAAACTGCAAGGTCATATGTTCTTGCACAGGCAGTTGATAGGTGCCAAATATTTCCCACCGACTGGTGTAAATGCTCTCTCCATATATTACATCCCCACCTCTATGTTGAGGGGTCCAATTCAGATCTCCACCAAACCGATCTTCATAAACGTACCTTGCTGCCAATGAAAAAATACGGTTGTCCTTGCGTTTAAAATTCCATTTATTGAAAATAGATATCCTGTCTTGCAAAGTAACATCTGTAAAGTTGTCCCCATTGTTATCAACACTTTGTTCGTAGTTGAAATAGTTTACCCCTACAAGAGACTCTGCTTTTTTTCCGGCTTTGAACTTAGTAGCCAAATCAGCATTGACCTCACCCCAGGAAGTACCAAATACATCAGTAGAGACAATAGGTGCATTATCGGGCCTTTTGGTTATTACGTTTATCAACCCTCCAACAGCTTCTGAGCCATACAGTGTACTTGCCGGGCCTTTTACGATTTCCACTCGTTCTATCAGGGATTGCGGAATACCACTCAACCCATAAACGGTCGAAAGTCCGCTAACAATGGGCATTCCGTCAATCATTACCATCGAATAAGCACCTTCTAAACCGTTGATATGGATGTCTCCGGTATTGCATACAGAGCAGTTGACCTGTGGTCGAACCCCATTGACATTTTGCAGTGCCTCATACACAGAGGGGGTAGGGTTAGATTTGAAAAACGTTGGCGTATATACTTCTACCGGAACAGCACTTTCTAATTTCGAAACAGGTTTCATGGTTCCTGTGACAACAATTTCATCCATTAGCATCTCATCCGGTTGCAGCGTAAAGTTTATGGTAATGTCGCTATCAGGTTGGATCGATATGTTTTTTTGAATCGTCTTATAGGAGACGAAGGCAGCCACAATGACATGGTCTCCAGCCGGTATATTCTTTAATGCGAAGTTTCCATTCGCATCGGAAGTGGTTCCTATGGTTGTTCCTTTCACAAATACATTGGCGAACGATATTACTCCGGCACTGTCAGATACCGTTCCTCTTATAATGGCATTTTGAGCCACGGCAGAAAATGTAAATACAGAAAATAATAATATAAATGTATGTTTTATGTTCATAACCTCGTGCTTGTTAGGGGTATTCTAAATTGTTTTGTAATGCAAATATGTAAAGTTAGATATGACTAACAAAATTATTTTGCAATTCTTTTTTATTAAAGCTTGAAAAAGTTGGAATCGCTTTAGTCAAGGGATATGTTTCCGGTATCCGGGAAAAGAGGACGTATGATAAGACGAATAGTAAACCAGGTATATCATGATTTTAGATAGGGTCTGGAACCTGCCGTGGTTAATCAACAAATTAAAATCCCTTCCTGGAAAATACAGTGGTGTGTGTTTAGCCGTCTTAAACTTTGACATCAAAAAAAGACCTTTGCTCTGGATTGATATATCTCGTTGATCCAAAAAGCAAAAAGCAAGATCCAGCCGAGGGTATGATGCAGCACAACTTAGTAGCTTTGCCCAACTCATGGAAGTGTTTGTTTGGAATACTGGAAGAAAACCCAATACCTCCAAATACACCAAATTGTCATATAAAATTAGAATTTAGACGGATATAGGTAGTTCTTTTTTTATCTTCGAAAAAAAATTATGCCGACACAAACCAAAGAGAATTACTTAAAGGCGCTGTATTATTTACACCAAAAAAGTACTGATATTTCCATAACCGATTTGGGTAAAGAAATGGAGGTAAGTAAACCTACGGTAAATGATATGGTCAAAAAATTGCAGACCAAAGGATGGGTGAAGTATGCGAAGTATAAGCCTATAAGATTGAGCAAGCAAGGTTTGAGAGAGGCAACTTTTATTATTCGTAAACATCGGCTATCCGAGATGTTTCTAAATCAGGTGATGGGGTTTGGGTGGGAAGAAGTGCACGATATGGCTGAAGAAATGGAACACTTGCAGTCGGAATCGTTTTTTGAGAGAATGGATGAGATTTTGGGATTTCCTACCAAGGATCCTCATGGGTCACCGATTCCAGATAAAAACGGAAATTTTGTAAAGCCTGAGTACAAATTGCTTTCTCAGATGAATGCCGGGACAAAGGTGGTGCTTAAGGCACTTCGGGAAAGTTCGACAGAATTCATTAAGTACCTGAATAAGAAGGAAATTAAATTGGGCTTGAAAATTGCCATTCATCAGGTAGAGGCCTTCGACAAAAGCATGACCGTGTCCTACGGTACCCATACCAATGTTGTACTAAGCTATTCGGTTTGCAACAAGCTACTGGTAGAGCAGGTTGATTTGGAGCCTGCCAACACGCCTGCACCATGAATGAGGTTGGTCGATATACTTCCAGTAAAAAATCCACAATTGTAAGTAGGTCTTAGAAAGTAGGATGTCCATTAGGACTCTACCAAGGACCACTCAAAGCGTCATGTCGCAATGCAATGGAGACATCTTTACCGAAACAAAGAATTGTCCAATTGGTAAAGATTCCTCCGCTTTGCTACGGAATGACTTTCCCGAAACTGGTGCAAACCTTCAAATATCTTTTTTGAAATCTAAATTAGACTTTTTCTGGATACCCCACAGAAATTCCGCTTGATCCTAAAACACGGCATTGAAAATAAAAAAGCACTCACGAAAAACGCAAGTGCCTTGTTTTCAGTGTGATCCACTCAGGACTCGAACCTGAAACCTACTGCTTAGAAGGCAGTTGCTCTATCCAGTTGAGCTAGTGGACCTGGATAAAAAAAGAAAAGACCTTTGCCAGGGCTTAGGTCTATGTGCGGAGAGAGGGGGATTCGAACCCCCGGTACGATTTCTCGCACGCATGTTTAGCAAACATGTGGTTTCAGCCACTCACCCACCTCTCCGTAGGTTATGATTGTTTAGACCAAACGTACTTGATCAATACTTTTCAGTTGTGTAGATTTTGTCTCAAATCTCAACTACTCCACTTGATGGAGGTGTCTCCCTGAAAAGGAGTGCAAATATAATTGAACACTTTACACTTTAACAATACCATGTCTAAAATAAATTGGATCGAACGGGAAAAAACTGACCTAATGAGGTGAAGTTTCCAATCAATAAAAAAATTCTTCTGGTGATTTAATCCAATTTGCAGAATAGTAGTTGCAATGGTTGGTAAGGGGCAATTAAATTGTTTTTAGTACCGAATACAGCGCTGGTGTCAACAACTTTCATTTGATGTACCTGTTCTTAATCTTTTTCCAGCAGGACTTGTTTGATTTTGAGGCAAGTTTGTCTGCTTGTTTCTGTACCACCAAGTTACAACTACAAAATATCCAGCACTTTTTCCGGAGGCCTGCCAATGGCTGCTTTGCCGTCTTTTACCACAATAGGCCTTTCTATCAAAATGGGATTGGCCACCATAGCGTCTATCCACTCCTCATCAGACAGGTCTTTACCCTTAAACTCCTCCTTAAATATCCGTTCGCCTTTGCGGATCAGTTCAAGCGGTTTGATGTCCAACATACCGAGTATGTCGGTCAACTGCTCCTTGGTGGGATTAGTTTTTAAGTATTCTACTATTGCTGTTTGTTCTCCTTTTTCCTGAAGTAAACTGAGGGTGTCCCTGCTTTTTCCGCACCTGGGATTGTGATAAATGGTAGCCATAATTTGCCTGTTTGTAAATAATTGATTCGTGAGGCTAAATTATTTTCATTTGAGGTCAATACCAACAAAAGACCGCTAAAGCCTTTTTAAATAGGTGTCGCGGGCTTCATCGAGCATATCTGTGAGGTGGGATTTCAAGGCATGCAGTTCAGCTATCCTGCTGTCTTGTTTTTTGAACAAAGGGTTTAGCTTAAAGAAATCCCTTGCCAATTCTAAAAAATCAAGATAATGGAGACAATAGAATCCGCTCAGGGGTAGCAAAAGCAGGTATATCGACAATATCAAGGCGCTTTGACTGCCATACACATAAAGTCCATAGGCAAGGCTCGAATAAAAAATGGGGAAAATAAAAATCCCAACGGTGAGCATAATAGGGGCGTGGTATTCGATTTCCGGGGTGAGTTTTCTGGCTGTCCAGTAAGGGATTTTGTAGGGTAGGTAATTTTGGGCGGCTCCAAAAATAAACAGCGGCAGCCCGAGGACAAGGTAGGCAAAATAGAACAAGGAAAAAGCCAGGAATTTCGTTCTGCCAGAGAGCCATTGGCCACTGGTGCCCGATAGCCGCGATTCGTTCAGGATTTGAATGTAATGTTCTACCTGCTGCTTGATTTGGTGGAAGGTCGATTCGTTGCTGATCCTAAAGTACCGAATAGCTTTAACGAGTTCCTGGTTGAGTCTGAATTCCTGCGAAGCATCAGGTTCACCGGTTTTTTCCATCAGCCGGCTTTTGTAAATGCGTTTTATATTTACAAAAAGTGTTTCTTCTTCTTTGTCTTCGGTGTGGATTACATTTTCTGTAAGAGCCTCTTTTATCCTTTCAGTAAGTTTTTGCACTCCACCGACCTCATCTGCTTCAAAAGCTTCGATGTATTCCCCGACATCTATCGGTTCGTCAATATTGATGTAGATTTTACTCCGAAAATAGGCCGGGTTGTTATAGTACAGGCCAACGGGCAAAATTTTTAAGCCAAGCTGAAATCCATGTTGCTGCTCAGCGCCCAAAGCTATCCGTGCCGTGCCTGTTTTTATTTTTCTCAGTTTTAGTTCGTGGTAGCTGGAGCCTTCAGGGAAAATCATCAGGACGTTTCCATCACCCAGGTAGTCGTAGCATGCCTGAAACGAGTCTGTATTGTCGGGCACAGCCCCTTGTTCCACATCTTTTTGGCGGTAAACAGGAATGACATTAAAATACCTGAAAATAGCCCTGACCGTCGAATTGATAAAAATAGAGGCATTTCCCAAAAAACCGATTTGCCTGCGAAACAAGGAAGCCACAATCAAAGGGTCCATGAAGGTATTCGGGTGGTTCACTACCACAATCACCGGGCCGTCCTCGGGTAGCCTGGCCTTTTTGTTCACTACAATTTTCTGAAAAAAAAGCCTGAGCGCAATTCTTACTATCAGTTTAAGGATTTTGTAAACCATGGTTCGATGATTTGACCCGTTTCATTGTCAACAGTATGGATAAGCCAACTATGAAAAACAGTGTCATAAACAGTATTGAATTTCTCATGCTTCCCGTGATATGCTCTATAACGCCAAAAGATGCTGTACCCAGCACTATGGCAAGTTTGTCCGTCACATCATAAAAACTAAAGAAAGAGGCAGGGTCTTTGGTTTCTGACGGAATTAACTTCGAATAGGTGGACCTTGAAATAGATTGGATGCCTCCCATCACAAATCCAAGAAAGGCCGCCAGGGTGTAGAAAGAGGTTTTGTCGCCAGCGAAAAAAGCGCCCAGGCAGACCATCAGCCAAATTAAAATGGCTATGGCTATTGCGAACCTGTTTCCTTTCAGTGCAGATAAATAAGCAAAGGTATACGCACCTGCTATGGCCAACACCTGTAGTATCAATACCACTACGATCATTTCGTCACCGGTCATGCCTATTTCTGTTTCTCCAAACAATGGCGCCAGGAGCATGACAGTCTGCACCCCCATACTGTAGAAGAAAAACGAATAAAGAAACCTGATAGAATTGAGGTTTTTCCTTAGGATAGAAAACACCTTTTTCAACTCATTAAAACCCTTGGAGAGAATGGCAGGGGTTAGCTTGTCTTTGGTAGGGTTGTCTTTCAGGTGATAAAAGGCAATTTGGGAAAAACCTATCCACCATGTACCCACCATCAGAAAAACAAACCTTGTGGCCGATGAAGAATTCTCAAAGCCGAATTGCTCAAAATTTAAGACAAGTACCAGGCTGGCTACCAGCAAAACAACACTTCCAATGTAACCCATGGAAAAACCCCTGGCACTTACCTTGTCCAATTGGTCTTCCGTGGCTATTTCTGGTAAAAAAGCATTGTAAAAAACCACCGAACCAGCATAACCGATACTTGCCAATACGGCCATACCTATTCCGTATTCTATGTTTTTTCCATAAAAGAAAAACAAACCCAGACATGCACTAGAACCCATGTAGGTGAAAAATTGCATAAAGAGTTTTTTTCTGCCACTGAAATCCGCCATTCCGGATAAAATAGGATAGAGGAGGACGGTGATCAAAAAGGAGAATGAAATGGCGTAGGTGTAAATTACGGTGTTGTCAATTTCCCATCCGAAAAACTCCACCTGATCACCACCAAATGCTTCCCTTGTGGTAGCGGCATAATAGATCGGGAAAATTGCGGTGGTCACAATCAGGTTATACACCGAATTGGCCCAGTCGTAGGAGCACCAGGCGTTGATGGTTTTCGGGTTGTCTTTAATCATGCCATGAAGATATAAATAAATTATGATCGTGCTTCAATATCCACCAAAATTAGAGGCATATCAGAATAGATGTCCGTGGAAAGTCAGACCGGGGATTCTGAAAATTAGCACTTGTGCAAAATTTGCATACAGAGGATCATTGTATATCTTTGATCTACCAGCAAAGTAATGGAAAGAATGAAACTGATCTATTTATTAAGTTATCTAGGGTTCTCCTGCCTGTCCACTTTTTCCTATGGCCAGGAAAATTTAATTAGTAACGGCTTCAATTTAACAACTTATTGTTCAGGGGAAGATTGCAAATATATTACTTACTCATTCCCTGTCCACTATCCCAATGTTACCCATACCCAGCTTATACTGGAGAATTTTGAAATTGGAATAAAAGAAAATGGCTATTTCCTGGCTACAGGCGATTTGCATGTAACCGGGCAAGACTCTGCCGGGATTATCCAAATGGAGCTGCTCTTTTTTAACCAGTCCAATGAAAAACTCTTTAGCTATAAGACCGATAAATTTGAGTTTTTCAATGATGCCGATCATGCCGAACCGGTAATGATAGCGGCTGAACTACCGGAAGAATTGTTTTCCGAGATTCAACTGGTGGATCTGGAAATCAGGTACTCCAAAAAAATTCCCTACTATCAGGTAGCTTCCAATTGCTTCCTTCCATGTAAGGAACTGGCCTTAAAAGAAGCCCTCAAGGCGTTCAGGAAAGCAAAATAAAACCAGAGCCACCCAATGCTGTAACTACTTTTGATCGGAGATTTTTTTTGAGTTAGATTTAACGCTCAAATTTACACTTTCCCTATTATGAATGTCAGATTTTTATTGATGGCCTTGTTGGTGCTTTTTTTTTCCTGCACCGAAAAAAAGATGCTAAGCATTGAGCCGGGTGTTTCCAGGGAGCTGGCCCTTCAAAGAAAAGGAAATATATCATACCTGACTTATGATCTGGAGTTTTCTATTCCCGAACGAAAGGAGGAGCCAATTCAAGGAAGTGTGAAAATTGGGGTGAAACTGAAGTCAATTGAAGCGCCATTGGTTCTGGATTTTAATGTGGATATGGACGATGCGGTATCAGAACTTGTGTTGAACAATGAAGCTGTAGAATATGAAATGCAGAATGGCCATATTTCTATAGACGCAACAAACCTCAAACCCGGCTACAACGAAATTGACATTGCTTTCACAGCCGGAGACCTTTCCCTCAATAGGTCGGATGAGTTTCTTTACACATTATTTGTGCCAGATAGGGCATCTACAGCTTTCCCGTGTTTCGACCAGCCCGACCTCAAGGCTAAATACAACCTGAAGTTGGAAATCCCGGGAGGTTGGGAGGCAGTGGCCAATGGGCCTTTACTTTCTACTGAAAAAATGGGCAACAGGAAGAAGCTTGTTTTCGGCGAATCGGATTTGATCAGTACCTACCTTTTTTCATTCGTAGCAGGAAAATTTAAGGCCATTACCAAAACGTATAAGGATATCTCTATGACCATGTACCACCGGGAAACAGACCAGGAGAAATTAGAACTCAATGCAGAAGAAATTTTCCGGCAACACCATCAGGCACTGAAATGGATGGAAGAATACACCGATACAAAATACCCGTTTCAGAAGTTTGATTTTGCCCTTATCCCTGCTTTTCAATATAACGGCATGGAACATACCGGAGCTATTCAATACAGGGATTCAAGGTTGCTATTGGACAAGTCTGCCACCTTAGACGACCGGATTTCCCGGTCAACGCTGATCGCCCACGAAACAGCCCACATGTGGTTTGGCAATCTGGTAACCATGGAGTGGTTTGATGATGTGTGGTTGAAGGAAGTGTTTGCCAACTTTATGGCGTCCAAAATCACCGAACCTAATTTTCCAGAGATCAATCATGATCTCAATTTTATGTTTAGCCATTACCCTGACGCCTATGGTGTGGACAGGACGGAGGGTGCCAACCCCATCCGACAGGACCTGGACAACCTTCGCAATGCGGGATCGATGTATGGTGCCATTATCTACCACAAAGCCCCGATTGTTATGCGCCAACTGGAGTTGCTCATGGGTGAATATGCTTTTAGAGATGCTCTAAGAGAGTATATTGCCAATTTTAAGGGGAAAAACGCAAGCTGGGACGATCTGGTAGAAATCATGGATGTGAAGACCGATCTCAACCTGAAAAAGTGGAGTAAAGTCTGGATTTCTGAGCCAGGCATGCCCTTCATCGACCTGGAATTCAACAGCCTGGATAGCATCAACGAATATGACATTGTACAATACGACCTCACCGGAAAGAATAAAGTATGGCCCCAAAAGTTTGATGTGACCTTCGCATACGATGATGGAGATATTAAATATCCTGTTTACTCAGACGATGTGCATTTCACCATACAAAAAAACCTGGGAACGGCCATGCCACAGTCCATAGAGATGAATTCTAGTGCTACCGGATATGGAATATTCGTTTATGGTCTCGATTACATCAAAGACGATTTTATGTTCAACAGGGCCAGGGTAGATATACCATCTATACAGGATGACCTTTCCCGGGGATCTGCCTACCTCGTGTTGCATGAGTACTTATTGCATGAGGGGATGAATCCATTGCTGTACCTCCGGTTTTTGGAGGAATACATTTACGTAGAGGAAAATGAACTGATCCTGACCTATTTGCTAAACAACCTTGAATTGATTTACTGGAAGTTTTTGACAGTAGATCAGGGCAAAGAAATTGCGCAGGAAGTAGAATCTCTCCTCATACAGAAAATGGCGGCAGTTACTGACACAGAAATCAAGCACCTGATATTTAAGAAATACATCAGTATGGCCCAAAGTGATGCCGGTATCCGCAACCTGATGAATTTTTGGGGTAAAACCGAATCGCCAGGCGGTATCGAGCTCACGGAGAATGAATTTATTTTATTGGCCTATCACATCCAACTCAAGTCCAATCAAATCACTGAAGTACTGAAGGATCAAATTGCAAGGCTCGACAATCCCGACAGGCGGTCTGAGGTGGAGTTTGTGAGCAAAGCCCTGGCCTTAAATGCGGAGGACCGGGATGCTTTTTTTCAATCTTTGCTCGATCCAGCCAACCGGGAGCGTGAATCCTGGGTCAATACTGCACTCTACTACCTCAACCACCCCCTAAGGGCTGAGAGCTCCATCAAATACCTGGAACCTATGCTGATGGAACTGCCCGAAATCCAGAAAACCGGGGATATCTTCTTTCCCAAGCGATGGCTCGACAATGCGCTCTGGGGATACAACACCAGTGAGGCCGTTGAGATCATCAACAACTACCTGCAAGGCAACCATGCCATGGACGAAAAACTCAGGCAGAAAGTGTTGCAATCAGTTGACATGGTTTTTAGGGCCGAAAGGGATATCTCGAAATATGCCAAAGGCAGTTGAGCTCAAGGAAAAATAAACCTTCAAAGGCACATCAATTCACAGGATTTCATTAAAATAGTGTTCTGGTTGTACCCATTTGATCGCAATTGACTGAAAAGGAAAAACTTGATGAATACGCACGTACCGGTGACCTGAAAATACTGGGCGAGGTATATGGAGGCTATATGCATTTGGTGTTCGGGGTATGTCTGAAATATTTCAAGAACAGGAATGACGCAGAAGATGGTGTAGGGCAGGTGTTTGAAAAACTCATTGTGGAGTTGCGAAAGCACTCGGTTGATAATTTTAAGAGCTGGCTGCATGTTACAACGCGTAACTTTTGTTTGATGGAATTGCGCAAAACGGGGAAAGTTAAAAATAGTGCGTTGGAAAATGTGGAATATGCCCTGCCTGCGCATCATGAAGAAGAAAATGTTGACGAAGAGGGACTTGAAGATTGTATAGAAAAGTTGCCTGATGAACAACGCAAGTGTATAGAGCTGTTTTTTTTCAATAAAAAATGCTACAAGGAAATTACAGAACTTTTGTCAATCAGCCTCAAACAGGTAAAAAGTGCCCTTCAAAATGGCAAGCGCAACCTAAAAATATGCCTGCAAAGCAAACGTGAGAATATTTAGCAACGATATCGACCACATTACTATGGGAGACATTCAGCGCTATTCGAGCAATGAAATGTCAAACGAAGAAATGCACCGATTTGAACGGCACCTGCTTGGGTGTGGCTTTTGCAATGAGGCGTATGAAGGCTATTTGGAAAATAATGAACCTTATGGAGCAAGCCTTGAACGCCTCAAAATCCGGTTAGAAGAGCGAACCAATAAAAAGACATTTCCCAGATTGGCCATTGCCGCATCGATAGCGGTGCTGCTCTGTGCTTCGGTAGTTTGGATTTTTATGTTCAATGGCCAGGCTACAGATGAAGTGTCCATTCTCGAAAAACCAGCGAATGGCGAAAGTTCAAGTGCTCCAAAAGATACCGCGAGGAGTGCCGATGATGGTCTAATGGAAGAAAAAATAAAATCGGAAGAAATAATACCCAACGAACCTATCCCGGAGGAAGCCAGGGAGAATCAGCCAATAAAGGAAAAACGACCGGTAGCCGTACCGAAACCGCAACCGCAACCAAAAGTACAGAAGTTGTCGGCTCCACGGGAAGAGGAGACAGAAGTCCCTGCGGTAGCAGAAAACGACAGGAATGAGGTGTTGCAGGAAGTTGTGGTAGTAGAATCCAATGAGGGCATTGACCTTGCCCAGTCCGATGACGCAGGGTCTGGAAGAAGTGTATTCCAGGAAAAGGTACTAACACCCACCCAAAAAGAGAAACTACAAAAACAACGGATTTCGAGGAGAAAACTGTTGGTATCCCCCGCACCACTCAGCCAGAAAGAAACTGCATTATCGAGTCAAAATGCCATTCCTGTTGTTGGATTTGCGGCCTATAGGTTATATTTAAGTGATCGTTTGCAATACCCTGAAAGTGCCAGGGCGGCCAATATAGAAGGTGAGGTGAAATTGAAGTTTAAAGTTGGTCAAGAAGGAGAGGTTGTTGATTTGACTGTAGAGGAAGGATTGACTGATGCATGCGATGAAGAAGCCAAAAGGTTGGTATTGGAGGGCCCAAAGTGGAAGTTGGTCGATAAAAGTTTACCGGATGAAAATAATATAGTAAACTTAACCATTGATTTTACCCTAAAGTGAATAGTATTGAAAATTAATCCTCAATTATAAAATAAATGCCTAAGTATTTTAACCGCCAAAACCTCGACTTTTTACTTTACGAAGTATTTGACATCATGTCTTTGTCTCAATTCGACTACTTCAAAAAGCATAAGAAAGATACCTACAATCTGATCATTGATTCCGCTGTTCAACTGGCCGATAAGGAGTTGAGGCCTTTTTTGACCGAAATGGACAGGAAAGAGCCCAGGTATGAAGCCAACCATATAAAAGTACACCCCCAGATCAGGAAGCTGATGAAGGAGTTTGGTGATGGAGGTTGGATATCGGCAGATGGGCCCGCAGAGTATGGCGGGCAGGAATTGCCGCTTTTATTGACATCCTGCACCCAGTTCGTGTTCGGGGCTGCTAACTATTCAGCCAGTGTTTTCCCTTTTTTATCGGCAGGTGCGGCCAGGCTTATTGCAGAGTTTGGTTCGGAAGCTTTAAAGGATCAATACATCCCTAAGCTTTACAGTGGCGAATGGCAGGGTACCATGGCCATGACAGAGGCGCAGGCAGGCAGTTCCCTGGCAGATATTACCACTTCTGCCGAGCCAATTGATGATGAGGAAACGGTATTTAAAATCAGCGGGCAAAAGATTTTCATTTCTGCCGGCGACCATGACGGGGTGGACAATGCGGTGCACCTGGTTTTGGCACGGGTAAAGGGTGCTCCTGCTGGAGTTAAGGGGATTTCCCTTTTTGTGGTACCACAAAAGCGGTATGACGACAAAGGCAAGGAAATTGACAATGATGTGGAAACCTCCGGGTTGTTTCACAAAATGGGATACAAAGGAGCTCCCATTGTTCAACTTGATTTTGGGGGCAAGGATGGTTGTTTTGGTTTTTTAGTGGGCAAAACGAACGAGGGGCTTACCTATATGTTTCAGATGATGAATGAAGCCCGCATTGCAGTCGGCCTGAGCGCAGCTTCCATAGCTTCTGCTGCCTATTATGCTTCATTGCAGTATGCAAATGAGCGGCCTCAGGGGAGGTCGGTTGACAACAAAGACCTGTCCCAGCCCCAACAACTGATCATCGAGCATGCCGATGTGAAAAGAATGTTGCTGTTCCAGAAGTCAATCGTTGAAGGCTCTCAATCATTGCTGATGCAATGTGCTTATTACGCCGACATGGCCAAGGCAGAAAGTGAAGAGTCTCGGGAGATATTCAAGCTGGTACTGGAGCTTCTTACTCCCGTAGCTAAAACATTTCCAAGTGAAATGGGAATTCTATCTACAAGTGCTGCCATTCAGGTATTTGGTGGGGCAGGGTATTGCCAGGATTTTCCTGTGGAGCAGTATTATAGGGAAATGCGCATCCATCCGATCCACGAAGGCACGACAGGCATCCATGCACTCGATCTTTTGGGTAGGAAAATTATTATGGGTGGGGGCATAGCCTTCCGCGCATTTACAGAAGAGGTAAGCAAAGCCATTAAAAAATCGAAGCTGGAAATAACGGCTATGGCCAAATATGGCACCCAGCTAGACGATGTGCTCTTTAGGCTTCAGAATATTACCATGAAGCTTTCTACCAAAGCCATGAACGAAAAGAAAGAGGTGTTTCTGGCAGACGCAACTGCATACCTGGAACTATTCGGCATTGTGGCCATAGGATGGCAGTGGTTGCTTCAGGCCAATGTTGCCCAAAAAGCACTGGACGCCAAACCCGATGATGCTTTTTACCAAAGTAAAATCCATACCATGCGTTATTACTTCGAATACGAACTACCAAAGTCTGAGGGGCTCATCTCCAGGTTAAACAGTTCGGAGTGTGTCACTTTAGAAGCCAACAAGGATACCATTATTTGATAGAAATTGTAACGTGAGTTAGGAATTCACACAAGAAAAAAACTTTCAGTATCACTCAGAGGCCTTTTCTGCGCTAAACCTAAGAAAAGGGCCAAAGGGCCATCTGCCTGACGGACAAGTCCCCAGAGAGGGATTCCTATGTCTTTAGTTTGATACAATCTATTCCCGGTGAAGGCCGAAAACAGTTTTTATATCGAACCCAAACTCACAAGGCAATCAACTGTATGAAGCAGGGTTTCTGAAGGCAGATCAAGACCAATTTGACGCCTCAAGAAGGCTATCTGTTCACTTCCTTTGTCATATACTGACATTTGATAGAATATCCCGTTCCTTTAAAAACATTGATCTATAAATAGTATAAATTTATCAATAAATAATATTATATATAATGATGTTAATTATTGAAAAGTTGTGGTTAATATTCTATCATGTTATGATAAATAGGATAAAATTAACTTAATAGCACTTTTATTCTGTTGACTCTTAATAAATCAGACTTGTTTTCGCTCGATTGATGTCGCTTTATGTGTATTTTAATAACATAAATAAATGTCATTAAATTTCGAGTCTGTAATACCTGCTGGCCACCGCTTTTCCCGCCTTTGGAGTTTTATTTTTCTAGATATGCGAAAGACTATTGGCTTTATTTTTAGAATATTATTGACCATATTGGCAATATGCCTTTCAGAAGTTTGTATGGCCCAGTCCACTTCTTGGACCGGTACCACGGATACTAAATGGAGAACGGCATCAAACTGGACCAGTGGGGTTCCCGATGAATCGACCGATGCAATTATTGGTGATGCCAGCTTCACAGGGCTGTTTCAGCCTACCTTGTCTCGCGGGTCTGGCCGGGGCAAGTGCCAGTCACTCACCATTGGCAATGGAGCCAAAGTGAGTACATTGACGGTTGAAGATGGGATGGACATCACCGGCACATTGACCATTGGAGCATTGGGGACACTCAATGATGACAATGGAAACATAAAGATTGAAGGAGACTGGTTGAATTCGGGGAGTTATGTGGCCGGAGGATCTAACCGCAGGGTCTATTTCCTGGGCAGTAATCAAAGTATCGGAGGATCGTCTGTCACTGATTTTGAAAAACTGTACATCAATTCTGAAACCACAGTGACCTTAGCACAGGATATTGTGGTTTCGAATTTTATTAACCTCGATGGGACGTTGAACCCAACTGCCGGCTTTACTGTGACTGGTACCGGAGATATAGACATCAAGTCAGGGGGTGTGCTAAAGGTAATGGCCACCACTTTTGCTGGAAACTATGCCCATTCTGGGACCACAAACCCCGCAAGAAATTCATCTGTGATTGATTATGCCTCTACCTCTGTCAACCAAACGGTTGACAACAGCATAACTTATCGCATTCTGCAAATAAGTGGTAGCATGACCAAATCCCTGGCCGGCAATACAACCATAGAAAACGATCTGATTGTAAACGGGGGTACGCTCGATTTACTTGGCTTTACTGCCAATCGTGACAATTCAGGGGGTAGTTTGACAGTAGCTGCTGGGGCCACCTTAAAAATAGGCGGGACAAATACTTTTCCTTCCAACTATAACACACATGTACTGGCCACTACAAGTACAGTTGAGTACGGAGGGGGCAACCAGACTGTATCTGCCGAAGACTATGGCAGTCTTGTGCTAAGCAGTACCTCCGGAACGGTAACTAAGACCATGCCCTCAAGTGCGCTGACAGTTGCCCGGGACCTGACTACCTCGGCTGCTGCGGGCACCCTGAGCTTTACCGCCGCAAACAATATCACCATATTGGGAAATATCACACTTGGGGCCTCTACTACATTTGAAGGATCAACATTTTCCCATTCCACAGGTGGAAACTGGGTGAATAATGGAACCTATAATGGATGTGGCAGTAGTTTTAGTTTCAACAGGGCAGGTGCTTCAATGAGTGGTAGTGGTACCAATAATTTTGGAAACCTGACCATCAATGGAAGTGGCACTACACTGGACCAAAATACATCCCTCTCCGTCTGTGGCAATTTTTCAACAGCAGGAGGTGGATCTTTTACCCATACCACAGGTGGAACGGGTACCTTTTCTATGTCGGGTGCTACCAAAACTATTGCGGGATCCAACATTATATTCGATGATTTCATTGTCACCGGATCGGGGAGCATATCCACTTCAAGTACTCTGGTAGTAGCTGGGGATTTAACAGCGAACGGTTCCTTTACAGCCAACGCAGGGACCATAGCTTTCACGGGCACGAGCAAGGCAATTTCAGGTTCTGCGGCCATTCAGCTTTCAGCAGTTACGGTTACTGGTACGGTTTCCACCACGCGAGACTTATCCATTTCATCAAATTTCAATGTTGCCGGGTCATTTACAGCCACTGCAGGGGAAGTGACTTTTAATGGCACATCTACATTTTCAGGTACTGCAAATATTTTTGATCTCGACATCAGCAGTTCGGGTACATTGATCATGGGTTCGGGGGCGGTGCTCGGGGTAGCCGGGGTAGTCACCCTTAATGCTGGTGGAAATTTTGACCCTACATCCAATGTTCCAAACACAATGAACTTTAATGGTACCGGGGCACAATCGCTAGTGCTGACTACCTATCACAACCTTACGGTATCCAATGGCAATACTAAAACGCCACCATCGGCATTGACCATCAATGGAGACTTGACCATTGGCACTGGAACCACCTTTGATGGCAATTCCCTGGTGCATTCCCTCGCTGGAAACTGGGTAAACAACGGAACATTCACCTCCAACAGCTCCACTATCCAACTAACGGGTACCAATGATGTGAGCATCAGTGGCGCCACAACTTTTGATAATTTGACTTTGAACAAAGGGACAACCAATGATGTGACACTCAATGATGACATCAGTGTATCCCAACTGGCCATGACAGCCGGTGGGATGTTGACTGAAACAAATACCGTAACCATCACTACAGACAGAACGGGAAACGGTATCATTATTGGGAATATTACCAGGGATCATACATTCAGTGCAGGTGTGGACTATGAATTTGAAGGCCCCAACAACTTCATCAACTTTACGAGCCTTACCGGGACCATCACTTCGATAGATGTCACCGTCACCATTGGCCCGAACCTTACTTTTGAGTCGGCTGCCAGTGTCAATAGGACTTATGACATTACCGTCAATGGAATTGCTACATACTCTGCAACACTTCGCCTTCATTATGAGCAAAATGAAGTGAATGGAAATGATGAAAGCCTCATGACTTTGTGGAGAAGGAGCCTTGGTACATGGTCCACTGCTGGGAAAAGTGCCAACGATGCTACAGACAACTGGGTGGAGCAAACTGCGCAGACCAATTTAACAAATCCTTGGACGCTCTCAGAGGGCCTGGTCCAATTTAGCTGGGATGGGTCGGCAAGTAGTTCCTGGACCGATAGTGACAACTGGTCGCCGGCAGGAATTCCGATACTCACCTCTATTGTTCGCATAGGGGATTTGGCATTTACAAATCAGCCGATCATAAGTACCAGTGTGCAAGCCAAGGAATTATTTTTTCATTCAGATACCGAAAGTACCTTGACCATAGCTTTTGGCGGATCGCTGACAGTACAAGGCAACATTGATGGGGAGTGGGATGCTGATGCCTCGCATACCATTGATGTGGGTGCGCAGAGTTTGACCACCCTTGGCGATGTGGTATTGAGTGATGGTACAGCCGATCGAAACATCAACCTGACCGCTTCAACAGGTAGCATTACGGTGGGAGGGGCCCTAACCCAGTCAGGTGGAGCTGATATCATATTCAGCGGAGCAGCTGACCTTAATATTGCTGGTGATTTTGATTATGTTGATGGAACCTTTACACCTTCTACATCCACGGTGACCTACGACGGAACAGGGCTCCAGGAACTTGGGGGTGTAACTTACTACGACTTGGTCATGGACAAATCCTCAGGGCTTTGTGTGGTCAATTCCCCTACTACTGTAAGCAACGACCTGACCCTCACGACAGGCGGGCAATTGGATGTACAGTCAACTTTGTCCGTTTCGGGTACCATAGATGTAGGTGTGGGAACAACACTGAATATACCTACCACAGATGTGATCAATATAAGTGAAAACTGGGTCAATTCGGGTACTTTTTTGCCTGGGTCTGGTACGGTGGTATTCAATGGTACCGGTGCACAAACTACTGAAGCGGCTACATTCAACAATTTTACCATCAATAAAGCCAGTGGCACACTGACCTTGCTGGGGAATGTAACCATCAATGGGGACATAGATGTGCAAAGTGGTACGGTAGAGGTGGCTACATTCGATGTAAGCCGCAGTGTAACGGGAGGCCTGGCTACCCTGGGGCCTGGTACCACGGCAAGGTTTGGGGGTAGTGGGGTACAAATCAATAATTTTGGAAGCCTCCAGGCAGACCCTACCAGTACCGTGGAATTCTATTCCACAGATGCCAGGATTATTCCTCCCATTACCTATGGAAACCTCATCATATCCAACGGTGGTGCTAATGCCAAAACAATGGTAGGGCCCACTACTGTAGGAGGCAACCTTACCGTAAACAGTGGCAGCACACTTGTGGCTCCATCCAGTACCCTTACTTTGGAAGGTGATTTCACTATGAATGGCACGTTCAATGCTTCTACAGGTACTTTGATCATGAATGGCACGGGCAATGTAAACGGGGACATCACCTATAATGACCTGGTGGTCAATGGAGCGTATGTACTTCAAGCAGGTAGTGCCAATTTCGATGGTAACCTGGATGTAACAGCAACTGGTGACTTAAATACAGGTAGCCTTAATGTCATTTCTAATGGAAATTTCACCAACTCTGGTAGTGTTACATCCAATGGGGTGGTCACGTTCCTGGGTACCCAAACCCAAACGATAAGGTTGCTGAGCGCCATTACATCGGAATCTTCCGGGGTAATCAATTTTAACGGGACTGTTTCCCCTGTGCTTAATTCAACCTCATCCCCAAATTTTGCCACAGTGAACATCAACAACACGGCCCCAATTGTTGCATCACAGCCCTGGTCTGTCTTCTTTGCAATGAATATTGCCAGTGGGGCCACATGGAATGGAGGCCCTTTAACCCACACATTTCATCGGAATTTTGATAATAATGGAACAGTCATCAGCAGCGGAAAGTTAGTGTTCAGCGCATCATCAGCAGCCTCTGTAAACCTTGGTACCAACTTTACTACCACCAACGAAATAGAATTTGCGGGGACAGAGGCTATAACCCTGACGGACAATAGCCCAAACTTCGAATCTGTACTGATCTCCAATACGAACGCCGCGGGTATTACACCTTCTACCGCCTGGACGATAGCGCAGGATTTATTCATCACTACAGGGGCCAAACTCAACGGTTCATCACTCAGCCATACCGTTTCCGGGCAATGGACCAACAACGGTACATTTGACGGGCAAACTTCTACCATAACCTTCAATAGTACAGAGGGTACAGATGCCATCAAAGGCGCTGGTGCGACCACTTTCTACAACCTGATTTTTGACACGAATACGGTAATGGATATTATTTCGGACATCTCTGTGCTGTCGAATTTCACCAACAATGCCACCACCCTCAGTTTTATAGACCAGTCTGTCAAATTTGAAGGATCTGCTGCCTCAGTGTTGGGGGGTGCTACCAGCACTAATTTTGATGACCTGGAAATAGACAAATCCAGCAATGGCCTGCAGCTTGCGATTGACGCTGGCGTGGATGGCTTTCTCATACTGACCGATGGCACACTTGATTTAAATTCGAATACCCTATCCATTACCAACTCCGAAGCTACTGCTGTAAGCCGTACCAGCGGCTATGTGTTGAGCGAAAGCACATCCTTTGCAAGTACCATCGATTGGACTATAGGTACGGATTTGACTGAGCACGAATTCCCCTTTGGAACTTCGCTGGGAGATTACATTCCATTTTTATTCGACCTCAACAGTGGTGATGCCGGCACAGTATCGGTGGCTACCTATGGAACCGGGGCAGATAATATGCCCATGCCTCCAGGGGTGACCAATATCAACAACACCATGGGCAAAAACAACAGTGCCAATACTGTGGACAGGTACTTTTTGATCAACCTTTCTGGCGCTACCTCTCCAAATGTAGATGTAACCTTCAATGCAGGCACAGTGGAGGTAGGTACCATTACCACGCTGCAGGCACAGCGCTGGGGTAGCGACGATTGGGAAATGCCCAAGGCTGGCCAGGTGGCTGGTGCTACCTCTGTTATGGTGCCAGGGGTCACACAATTTTCGCCCTGGGCTATGTCGGGCAATGGAATGCCTTTGCCTGTTGAGTTGATCAATTTCGAGGTAAAACAGGTAGAAAACCATGTTGTTTTGAATTGGGAAACTGCAAGCGAACAGGAAAATGATTTTTTTGAAATCCAAAAATCCCTGGACGGAACTGGGTTTTTCAGGATAGATGAAGTAAAAGGGGTAGGCAATTCCAACTCACGCCAAACGTACAGCTACACTGATTATTCACTTTCACCAGGACAAAGCTATTATAGGCTGAAACAGGTAGATTTTGATGGTTCGATATCTTATAGTGAGATTGTCCTTTTACAGGCGAATGCCGACTACTGGTCCCTGAGTATCTACCCCAATCCCGCCACCGACTATGTCATTGTCAGTTCTTCTGAGGCATTTGGCGATAAAGTCACCCTCCAGCTCTATGACCAACTGGGCAATATCCTTAGGGATGCGAGGGATGTCAAGACAGTCCAGGGAAACCAACAGATGATTTCATTGGATGGTTTAAAGCCAGGTCTGTACATTCTTCAGGCTGCTACGGGAATGGCCATGAGGTCGTTTAAAGTAAGGATAGAATAACCTCCCTCTGTTCTCTTCCCATGCTCCAATAGCTGTTTAACAAAAGTCATTTACTTTTGCGCTCCAAACCTTAAAAGCAAAGGGATATTTTGAGCAAGCTATGGCAATCTATAATTACCGGGGATAGGGAGGCGTACATCGAATTGTACGATCTCTTTTATCAACGCCTGTATATTTATGGTTTCAAGATAGCCAGGAGCAGGGAATTGGTGAAGGATTGTATCCAGGAAATGTTTCTGGAGATTTGGAAAAAAAGGGCTGCACTGAAAAGCGTGGATTCACTGGAGCCATATTTGAAAACCTACCTGAGGAGAAAAATATATAAAGAGCTGAAAAAGAATGAAAACATCAGTTCGGACCAATACATTCCCGAAGAAGAGGATGCCTCGTATGAAGAACTCCTTCTTCTAAACGAATCGGTAGATGAAAAAAGAAAAAAGCTTCAGTCCGAAATGGGAAGCCTCACGCCTACGCAGAGAGAGATATTGAAAATGCTTTACTACGAAGGATTGACCCATGATGAAATAGCAGAATATACATCCTCTTCCAAGCGTACAGTTTACAACCATATATATCAGGCATTCGAAACGCTGAAGAAAAACACCCGCATCATAGCCATGCTGCTTATGTCCTCATTTTAAAAATATTTTTATTTTTTTTTCAAAACTTCTGGTAAATCCAAAATCAGGCGGGCACTTACCTGTAGAAGAGCGATAAACAAACCAAACACCTGAGGTTCCCACTAGCTATTATCAGGTACCAGTTTGAAGATGGAAAAAAGGAACCCAAGGGTGTTGAAAGTTGATGAAAACTCAAACACATGAAGTTGAAATTTAAGAATTATTCGATAGAAGATTTTGCTACTGAAAAGTCGTTTATTAATTATTGCCTGGGCAGTAATGACAAAGACGTAGATTTCTGGAGCGAATGGCTTTTGAACAACCCCGACCGCACCACTGAAATCAATGAGGCCAGGACTATAGTGCTGAAATTTTCTTTGGCCCTACCAGAGAAGGAACTGGGCCAGGAGAGGGACAGGTTCATTTCCAGCTTGGATTCTATAGCCAATGAAAGCCATGAAACACATTCAGGCAAATCCAGGTCAATGTGGTCTTATATCGGCCGGGTGGCTGCTGTATTATTGATCGGAATAGGACTTGGGCTTACTTTCAAGTTCAGCAATGAAACCGAACCACAAATAGATAAACCAATTTCCAGGATTGTAAAACAAAACCCTGTTGGCCAGAAATCTACTATCTATCTGAGTGATGGCACCAAGGTAATCTTAAACGCAAAAAGCCGCATGGAATACGATGAGGGGTTTGGGAGCGAAAAAAGGGAGGTTGTGCTGACAGGCGAAGCATTTTTTGAAGTGACCAAGGATGCTGAGAAGCCATTTGTGGTAAGGTCTGGTGATATTGTTACCACGGTACTCGGTACCTCCTTTAATGTAAATGCCTACCCGGAAGCCAGCAATGTGCAGGTAGCTGTGGTGACGGGCAAGGTGAGGGTGGAAAATAAGCTGGTAGCCAACAATGATCAAAATGGACGTGTAGAGTTGGTGCCTTCAGAAATGGCCACTTACAATGCCAAAGACAATACGCTCACACCTTCAGGTTTTTCGCCAGAAGAAATCATTTCCTGGAAAGACGGGATAATTTATTTCAAGAATGCGGATGAGCCATCGGTGCTGGCCAAACTGGAGAAATGGTATGGCGTGGAAATTGATACCGAAAACAAAAGCCCAAGACCATGGAGCATAACAGCCGAATATGACAACCTGTCGCTGGGCAATGTGCTGAGTTCGCTGAGCTATGCAGCCAACTTCGAGTACTCTATAGATAAGAAAAAAGTAACCCTGAAATATTAAAATCTAGATCCAAATGACAAAAAAGAACACAAGCTAAAAAAAACAGCAATGCTCAAGGAGCACTGCTGAAAAGTTCTTTCCTACTGAAATGACAAGATCCGACCCCTGGCATTTCATATAGGTTAGAAAAAGTTCCAATGTATTTTTCTCACATTAAAACATAACAAAATTATGAATTTTAATCTTTTACTCCTATATAAAAGAGTCGTAATGTTTACCGTTTATGGTTTCTTTATACAGTTGCTGATGTGCAGCATTCTTCTTGCTTCCGGTACCACCAGTGCCCAAAAGGTGGTGAGCGTGAAGGAAGTGAATGTGAACATGAACATCAAAAATGAAGGGCTTACCTCCGTTTTTGATAAAATCCGTAGCGCCTACGGGTACAAATTTGTCTATGACAAAAAAGATGTGGACAACAAGCTGAAATTGAGTGGTCAGTATCAGGATGACTATTTGTATGATGTCCTGGTGGACATATCAAAAAAATCGAACCTGGGATTCAGACAGGTAAACAATACCATCACCGTAAAAAAATTGGCCAAAGAGGTATTGGGATTTTCCAAAGCACCTATTGTGGAAATTGTGGAGGATATCAGTATATCTGGAAAAGTGACCGATGAAACGGGTGCGGCCCTTCCTGGTGTCAATGTTGTAGTGGATGGTACTACTCAGGGAAGTGTTACCAACCTCGATGGTAATTACAAAATCACGGTTCCTGGGAGTAGCACCGTTTTGGTATTCAGTTTTGTGGGCTATGAAAATAGACAGGTAATCGTAGGGAACCAGATCGTTATTGATGTGAGCCTGGTCCCAGATGTATCTGCACTGGAAGAAGTGGTGGTGACAGCACTTGGGATTGAAAGGGAAGATAGAGAAATTGGCTATGCTGTTTCTACTGTAAAAGGAGATGAAATATCCCAAGCTCAACAAGTTAATCCAGTAAATGGTTTACAGGGTAAGACATCAGGCGTTCAGATAAGCACCACATCAGGTGGTACTTTTGGAGGATCCAGGATTACCATCAGAGGTAATTCCACCTTGCAGAGCAACACCCAGCCGATATTCGTGATCGATGGTGTGATCATGGACAATGAATTGAGTGGGAACAATGGGGACGACTGGGGCAACCAGCTGAAAAACCTGAACTCAGATGATTTTGAATCCTTGTCGATCTTAAAAGGTGCCGCAGCTGCTGCCCTTTATGGATCAAGAGCGATCAACGGAGTAGTAATGATCACTACCAAATCTGGTAAGAAAAGAAATGGTATTGGGGTGAGCATCAACCAAACAATGGGAACAAGGTACATTTCCGATGAGGTTGATTTTCAAAATGAATATGGTCTGGGAAAAACTGCCGGAGGGTTTACTTTTGACACCAATGGCCCAAATACTTATGGCAGGGATGATAAGCATGATACCAGGCTTTTCAACTATTATGACAATGACACCAACCTGCCATCTATGGCTTACAACATGTATGAGGAGAGTGCAGGTAGCTGGGGGCCCAGGTTTGATGGTCAGGAGATCATAGACTATGACGGATCCCGTGCCAAATGGGTGGCACAGCCTGATAACTATAGGAAAACTTTTGATCGCGGTATTTTGACCAATACCAACATTGCCCTGGATGGCGGAGGTGAAACCAATTCATTCAGGATGTCATTTTCCAATTTTAATGAAACAGGTGTTGCCCATAGAAATGACTTTGAGAAAAAATCACTGAGTTTGAAAGGCACCCAGGATTTAATTTCCAAAAAACTTTCCGTTGGAGGCTTGATTCATTTTACCCGTTCCAAAGCCTCAAACCCGGTGAACCCTTCAGCAAACTCTGATTGGTTTCATGATGGTTTCTCAAGAAGCGATGATGTGGACAAGTGGAGAAACAACTACAAGGATATAGATGGTGGGGTGCCTTACCCAACTGGAACAAACGCCTACCTCTGGACCAGAAGAAGCGTGAACTGGATGAAGAGGCTTGAAGATGTCAATGAAAGAACAGAAAGTTCTTTGGTGGCAAAAGCCAATATCGATTATCAGATCGCTGACCACCTGAGAGCTACTGTGGAGGGAAGCATCAACCAGTTTACCCACACAAGTGAAGCCAAAGATGCTGCCACCAGCGCAGATAGGCTGAATGGCAGGTACTCCCTGGAAAATGGTGAGAAGTTCCAATCCACTATTGATGCAAAATTGTTTTATGATACGGAAATCAATGAAGACTGGAACCTTGATGCTATAGTTGGTGCCAACTCATGGAGGACTAAGTCTATTTCTACCCAATGGAATACCAATGGCTTTAAAGTGAGGGATTTTTACAACATTACAAACTCACGCAATCCGGCCAGTGTAAATGGAGGAATTGGGCCTCAAAAGCAAATCAACTCTTTGTATGCATTTGTAAATTCAGGGTATAAAAACAAGCTTTTCTTTAGTGTTACCGCAAGAAATGATTGGTCTTCAGCTTTGAAATACCCTGATGGTAGTGGCAATATTTCATATTTCTATCACTCTGAGAGTATATCCTGGATGGCAAGCGAAAGTTTAAATTTACCTTCTTTCATATCTTCCCTGAAACTTAGGGCTTCATACGCTGAAGTAGGTAACGATACCGATCCATACACGCTTTCTACTGGTTTTGTATCGGATGGAATAGCAAGCTCTAACATTCCGATGTTTAAGTTTGAAAATGGAAATGCAGTATCGCCTAACATCAAACCAGAGAGAAAGCAATCTATAGAAGCCGGTTTCAATATTCTCATGGCACAAGGGCTTGTAAGTTTTGATGCCAACTTCTATAAAGACAACACCAAAGACCAAATACTTCCGCTTGGTGTACCTGCTGAAAGTGGGTTGAGCAGTATTTTTATCAATGGAGGAAATATCCAAAACTCAGGAATTGAATTGAATTTGGATGTAACTATTTTCGATAGAAATGATTTTAGCTGGGATATCGGATTTAACTGGACCCATAACAGGGATAAAATCATTGACTTGTACCCTGGGATTACAGAATACAGGATGTATGGCAACCCTTCTGATGCTAATGCAGCGACAGCTTCATACGCTTACGTAGGTGGAAACTATGGAGACTTGGTAACCAGAAAAGGTTATAAACCATACGATGGCACCAATACCGCAAACCATGATATTCCGATCCTGGCCCCACGAAACGGTTGGTCAGTGGCCTACCCGATTGGCATTCAAAACCTCGATTCTTTGCACGTAATGGGTAATATGCAGGCTGATTGGTACGGTGGAATCAAAACAGCCGTAAGGTTTAAGCGGTTTAGCCTGAGTGCCTTGATAGACACAAGATGGGGTGGCGAGATATACTCTGCAGACGCACGGTATGGCTTGCACCAGGGAGTATTGGAAAGCTCATTGCCCAACAGGGATGAAGAGCACGGAGGTATCGTTTGGACAAGTAATGGCCAGGGGCAAAACTTCTTTGGCAAAACTTATGAGGATGGTTACATCCCTCATGGTGTTTTCCCTGATGGTACTACTGTCACTTCAGGCCCATCGGACAACCGTACTTCTGTAGATGTTGGTGGGATGACCTACCAGCAAGCTTATGATGCTGGATTGGTAGAACCCACACACTGGTCAGGATATATCTACCGATGGACATCAGCCAGTACGGGTACGCCAATTACCGGGGTATATACTCAGAAATGGATCGCATTGAGGGAACTTTCGGTTTCCTACCAATTGCCAGGAAGTTTGGCCGAAAAGTTGAAAATGCAGAGTGCATTTGTGTCTTTAACAGGTAGGGACTTAGGGTTTTTGTACAACTCTATGCCTGACAACATCAACCCGAGCATAAGCAACAACGTTGCTTCCAACCCATTACAGATGAGGTCGGCCCCCTACATCAGCTCGCTAATGTTGGCTATAAAACTTAAGTTTTAAACTTCCAAATTCTAAAGAAATGAAAAAGATAATGATAATAATGCTTGCAATGTTTACCATGGCAAGCTGTACAGATAATTTTCAGGAACTGAACAAGGATCCCAATATTGCCGAACCACCCAGTGAATTCATTTTGAATTACGTAATGAAAAATTTGGGTACTTACAAAGGTGAGGAATGGTACCACGAAAATCACCAGACCATGACCTGGGCCCAGTATCTGGTACAGGGACAATCCAATGTAGGAAACATCGACCAGTTTTTGAGCAGCCCAAAATATGGCACGCTGCATGGTACGGTGATCAACCACCTGAACGAATACAGAAGGCAGGTAGGAACTATGTCTGAGGAAGATCAGGAGTTGAGAAAGAAAATGGTAGCGGTTTCGGATATCATTCAGGCTTATTTCACACTGAAAGTTACCGACCAGTATGGTTCCATGCCATATACAGAGGCCGGTTTAGGACGCATAGAAGGGAAAGTGGATCCAAAGTACGATACACAAGAGGAAATCCTGAATACTTTGCTTGCAGAGCTGGACGCTGCTATTGATGTGCTTGATGAAAACCAGCAAGAGGTGTTCGCCTTCTCAGGAGACTTTATCTACGAAGGAGACTGGGATAAATGGGCTAAACTGGCCAATGCTGTAAAATTGAGGATAGCAACCAGATTTGAGTCGCAGGATATAAACAAAACCAAATCTATCATTGCTGAAGTTGGTACCAATATTTTTGCTGATATGAATGATCAGTTTAAATTCGACATCTCACAAATCGAGGAATGGAGAGGTACCGGTGGTGCAGGTTTCGAATGGAAGGGTACCATGTGGTCGCCTAGGCCCATCGTTGACTTTATGAAAAACAGCCTCGACCCAAGGTTGAGGGTTTTTTATCAGCTCAATGGCTACAACCAGGCCACTCTTGATGAAATAGCTGCCAACTCAGAAAATGTGCCCGAGATGGTGGACGTTGACGGGGACAATCAGGTATTGTACACTACTACCGATGGGGAAGACATCCGAGGGTATCGCTACATTGGGGTTCCAACACATAGGCAAGATCCTGATGTTGGGAAATTCAACTACGCCGACAACCCCAGCACCGTGGGAATAAATGCCAACATGGTATCCAAATACCACAAGAGATTGCTTCAGAATTGCAACGAAGCATACGGAGGGGAAAGGATCGATGGAAAGTATGTGGATGTATTTATCTCCTATGCCGAAGAATGTTTCCTGATGGCTGAGTTTATCCTAAAAGACTACA
The DNA here is from genome assembly GCA_040222275.1 of Cyclobacteriaceae bacterium. Classification (GTDB taxonomy): domain Bacteria; phylum Bacteroidota; class Bacteroidia; order Cytophagales; family Cyclobacteriaceae; genus CAXBNB01. The sequence continues at coordinate 33,288 of JAVKDJ010000022.1, read as the reverse complement.
TTACCGGAAACGCACAGGAGTGGTATGAAAAAGGTGTAGAAGCTTCTATCCGCACTTACAACATGTTGGGTGAAACACAAAACCTGGCTACAATTGCAGGAAATAAGTTCTATGCGTACGTACCTATTACAGATGCAGAAATCACCAACTACCTGGCTACACCGGAAGTGGCCTTCGATGGGGTCAATGATCTGGAAAAGGTATATGTGCAGGCATTCCTTAATTTTTACAGGTTGCCTGAAGAAGGTTGGGCTCTGTCCAAAAGGACTGGATTCCCTAAGTTTGGTTCATCTGTCTTGGCAAGAACCCCGATAGATAATTCTGAGCTGAAATTTCCAAGGAGAATTCCAACTCCTGAGCCAGGGGATTTGAACCGTGCAAATTGGGTAAAAGCCAATCAGGATCAGGGATTTGCCGGGCTGCAGGATACCTCTCCTGCTGTGCTCAACGCTGAACGCCTCTGGTGGGACAAAAACAACCCCGCAATTGGAAGTGGCAATTAATTTTGCATAAGATAAATAGTGAAATTAAAACCCTAAATGGTATTTGAATTTAAAGGTCAGCCTTATCTTAGGGCTGGCCTTTTTTCTGCCTTTTTGGGAATACAAGTCGTTTCAAAAGCCGCGTGGAACATCGGACTGTTCGATCAAAAGCTTGAAAATTAAAAAGGGTTTTTGATGCGCTTGCCGTTAGACAATGGTACCTGATTAGGCCCCAAGTTGCCATTGACACTCGTGTCAAGCTTTTGTATATTTATTCAAAACGGCCTATAATTGGAGTCGATCTTAATTCTACCGCTAACCCTCAGACCTGGATTTGAAAGATAAAGACCTGATATTGCAAGTAGCCAACGGGGATGAAAGGGCATTTGAAGCCCTCTACAACAGCTATTGGGAGCTCCTTTTTCGCATCGCCTACAACAAGGTCCAATCTGTTGAGATTTCAAAGGAGTTGGTTCAGGATTTGTTCACCGAACTATGGTTTAAGCGCGAAAACCTAAACAACATCCGCGACATCAAGCCCTATCTGATAGGCGCCTTAAAATATACCGTTCTTGACTACATCAGAAAACAAACCGTTCGCGATCGGTATGTGAAAGAAGTGATCAACACAATGGTAAGAAACGACTATGATTGCTTTGAGAACGTGTCCTATCATGAGACCAGGAATGTAATCTTTGAAGAAATAGACCGTTTGCCCCAGCAATGCAAGAAGGTCTTTAAACTAAGCAGGTTTGAACATTTGCCTGTAAAAGAAATAGCGCTGAAACTAAGCCTTTCTCCAAAAACAGTAGAAAACCATATCGGCAGGGCATTAAAAATCCTCAAAGCCAACCTCAAAGACAACCCGGCCTATTTGGAAGCTATGGTATTGTTGTTTGTATGGTAGCCGGCACCTGTCCAATTGTAGTTTAAAAGTCATTCAGGGGATCAGCAATCCTCTTCTTAAAAATTTCACAGATCCGTTGGGGGATTTTGAGTGCTCATACGACATTCAAGTATAAGCCGTATTCCGATGTGATGGAGCACATCGCAATACCATCAAATTTTAAGGATCGATGCAATACAACAAAAAGAAAGTTGAACAAATAGTTGAGGAATTCTTCCAGGGAAAAGAATCCAGGTTAGGAAGGGAATTGTTCAACAACTGGTACAAACATGAAAATAACGAACTTGGTGAGATTCCGAATAAAGAATCGATAAGAAAGGAGATTTATCAATCTATCGAATCAGAGATTTTGGATGATAAGTCTGTCCAACTCAACGGGGAAGGATTTCAAAAACAATCGCTAGGTGTATCTTTTTTCCTCAAAGTAGCCGCATCAATAATACTTATTGTCGGGGTTTCTTACATTTTTTTCAACCAGCTGGAGCTGAACACGGACTTCAAAGAATCGGCCGTACAGGTTGAAAAGTCAAACGCCAGGGGAGAACGATCCACCTTCAGGTTGCCCGACGGAACCATTGTTAAATTAAACTCTGACAGCAAACTTACTTTCGCAGAAGACTTTGATGATAAAAGCCGTCAGGTGTATTTGGAAGGAGAGGCGTTTTTCGATGTGGTTAAGGACGCCAACAGGCCTTTTATGGTGCATTCCTCCGGGGTTGTTACCACCGCGCTTGGTACTTCATTCAATGTCAAAGCTTTTGATTACAATGAAGGAGAAGATAAGATAGAAGTGTCCCTGGTGACGGGCAAAGTCAGCGTACGCAAGACAAAGGGAAATGTGGATTTGATCTTAATACCAGGAGAGCAGGCACTAATCGATGGGGCGTCCTCTCAGAAAAGGGCTTTCGAAGACGCAGAAGTACTTGCATGGAAAGATGGCGTCATCCATTTCAGAGATACAGGCTTCACCGATATTATAGTTGAACTTGAGAGGTGGTATGATGTGGATTTTGAAGTGGAAGGGCTTGATGACTCTGCCGGGCAGAGGCTGAAAGGTACGGGCAAATTCAATACACAAAAGCAATCCCTGACCACCGTATTGGAAGTATTAAGCTACTCAATGAACTTCAAATATGAAATGAACAAAAAGAGAGTTTTAATAAAATTTTAAGATATGCGAACGAAGATGAATTCGAGCTAAAAAAGAACCCCAAATGCAAGGCATTCGGGGCAAGTCTTTTTTCCGGTAACCCACTCGCTAAAATGTTTTTCCGGAAAAAGCAGTGCAAAACATAAGTTTCACAAAACAATGCAAAAGTATGAAAAAAAATGTACTTAGGTTATTAACCATGACCACAAAATTTGCTTTATATGGATTGTTCGTGCAGGTGTTCTTCATCAGTGTGATGTTCGCCTACGAGGGTAACGCCCAATTTAAAAGTGCGAACGATATATATATTGCAGATATAAAAGAAGGACAAACCCTCATCGAAGTGTTCAACCTGATTGAATCACAAACGGATTTGGAGTTGTTCTATGTAAAGGGCGACCTTGACCAGGATTTGATCATCAACCTGGCATCTAATAAAAGAAGATCGGTCTATGACATCCTGGTGGATGTATCGAAACAAGCGAAGTTAAAGTTTCGGCAGGTCAACAATATTATTTCCGCCTCTCCAATGGGCAACCAACTGCTCAGAAAAAAAGAAAACCCCGTGGAAATAGTATATGCCGATGTACCTGTCTCAGGAAAAGTTTCTGATGAAAGTGGTAATACACTACCAGGGGTAAATGTAATCGTAAAGGGCACCACCAAAGGTGTGGTCACTGATATTGATGGCAATTATAAACTTGACATTCCTGAGGGGTCTGTGTTGGTGTATTCTTTCATTGGCTATCTCACTCGCGAAGTGGAAGTATCCGGCCAATCGGTGATAGATATTGCCTTGCAGGTAGATGCAACCGAACTCGATGAAGTAGTCGTGACCGCCATGGGCGTTATGAGGGATAGAAAGTCCCTTGGTTATGCCATCAGCAAGGTAGAAGGCAAAGACCTTGTGAAGGCGGGAAATCCAGTGAACCCTTTCAGCATCCTGCAAGGCCGAGCTTCCGGTGTAAACGTGAGGCAATCAGTATCAGGGCCTACTGGTGGTGTAGAGATTAATATAAGGGGTACGAATGCTCTGGAATTTGAGGCCAACACCAGGCCATTGTTCGTGATAGATGGTGTGCCCATGCACGATACCGAAAGTGAGATATTTGACGGTGGTGGCAATGCCGAGCGCAAGGGCGACTATGGCAGTGGCATCAACGACCTCAATGCTTTGGATATTGAATCTATTGAAGTGCTGAAGGGTGCCAAAGCAGCTGTGCTATATGGTAGTGCTGGGGGAAACGGGGTTATTTTGGTTACTACCAAAAAAGGAAGCAAAAGCCAGGGGTTTGGAGTAGAAGTCAACTACCAGTATTCGGTTGAGAGACCTAAGAATTACATAGATTTTCAGAATGAATTTGGTACTGGTGAGAACGAATACGCCTTCATGGATTTTGGCACTGGTACCGACAATTGGATAGATGTGGATGGTACAAATACCCTCGTGCAACCGGCCCGGAACCTGAATTTCGGTCCTGCTTTTGCCGGAAACGAGGATGTGGACCTGTTGTATTGGGACGGAGTGACCAGAAAATACCAGGCCTACCCCAACAACTACATGTTTTTCTATGACAATGGCCATACGATGAGCACCAACTTTTCTGTCACCAATGGTGGAGAGTATGGCAACACCCGTTTTTCTTATACCAACTACGATTATCAGGGCATAGTGCCTGATTTTTTCCAAAAGAAAAATACTTTTTCGTTTGCCGGAAAATTGAATGTTTCGTCTAAAGTCTCACTTGATTTTTCAACCAATTATTACAATGTAAAAACCCAAAACAGGATAAGTGAATGGGCTGTGACCCAAGTCAGTGGTATCAACAGGGATGCGCCCTACGAGGAGTTAATTGCCAATGAAAAATATAAAATAACAGATCCCAACGATCCCAATTTTGGCTATTTATACACCGATACCTATAGGAATGATTTTGATCCGGACTATGTGGATGGCATCCTGCGGGATCCCTGGTACCCTGAGTTGCCAATGGCCCGTCAGTTTTATGGCAGGCAATCCGACAGGTATGTTGATCAAAAATCACACTTGATAGCCTCCATTCGCCCAACTGTCCACTTTACGGATTGGTTATATTTTGTAGGACAGGCCAGTATGGACCTTACCAATACTGATATCGAAAACAAGGAAAATCCCACAGAAATTAGTCCTACCATTCTGGGAGGTGAATATCGTGTTCAAAAAGAGAAAGCCTACAACCAGGAATTCCGCGCCTTTTTGAATTTTGACAAAACCCTGGTCAATGACAGGCTGAAAATATTTGCTATGGGAGGGGCTACCTACAGTAGGTTGTTCAAAGATAAACTGTATGCCGGTCTGTACACCAATACCGAAGGTGGATTGATTTATGCAGATTGGTTCAACTTATCCAATCAACTGGTGGCGCCAGATGTGAACTATTGGCCTCAAACGTCGGATCAGGTAGGTAATGTACGTGGTTATACCACGGATGAAAGAAAACTATACAGCGTTCTGGGGCTGGCCACTTTCACATGGGATAAAATCTACACCCTGGAGTTGAACGCCAGGCAGGATCGTACTTCTACACTGCATCCTGACAACAATACATATTTTTATCCAGGGGCTGCCTTTACCTGGAATTTTACCGAAAAGGCCAAAAACATTGTGCCATTCCTGCAGTTTGGTAAGTTGAGGACGTCATTCGCTGACATAGGGCGTGATGCACCCAGTACTTACTTTGCTTCCAATTTCGCTTTCAGGGCAGGAAACGCCGTAAACGGTACCGATGCGCTACGGGTACAGGCACCCGAAACCCTTTTCGGCGGGACTATAAAACCAGAAAGAAAGAGGGAACTGGAAATAGGAACGGAGCTCAATTTTTTCAAAGGCAACAGGTTGTCGGCTGATTTTTCATACTATACCAACAATGTGTATGACCAGATCATGTCTGTGACGCTCCACCCTTATACGGGCGCGAATGCCATCAAGGTAAATGCCGGGGATGTGAAAAATTGGGGCTATGAACTCCTCTTGAGGGGGGTGCCCATACAAACCAGTGATTTCCGGTTGGATATGACCCTGACTATGGCCAGTCAGCACAACAAAATTGTGGAATTGTTCCCCGGTTTGCCTCAAAAGGTAATTACCAGTGTGGGGCACGGAGTGCAAGTAGTAGCCAGGGAAGGTGAAAAATCCGGGAATGTCTATGCAAAAGGCCCCAGGATAGTAGAGGAAGGGGAGTTTGCAGGAAGGGAAATTGTAGCACCCAGTGGAGTCGAGTATGACCTGAACCTGGATGACGACATTCTAGTCGGCAATATTTACCCGAATTTCCTGGGTGGTTTTTCTACCAATCTCAGTTACAAGGGGTTTAATCTGGGCATGTTTCTCGACTATTCCTATGGTGCAACTGTTTATAATTTTGCGGATTATGTAATGAAAGGAACGGGGACAACCCAACAATCCCTGTTTGGAAGGAATGAACAATATGGAGGATTGGGTTATTACATAGACGACACCAGTTTCGAAAAAATACCAATTGGACACAATGATGCCGCTCCATCAAACGCGTTGGACGGACTGGTTTACCATGACGGTATCATCATGAATGGAGTGCAGGAAGATGCTTCTGACCCGGAGAACCCATTGTACTCGGAGAATGATGTGATAGTCAGTGCAGCGGAATTTTACGGTACGGCCAATGGCAATTACATCTTTACCACCGGAGGACAAATTTTGGATGGTGTTCACAACCGTTACGATAACGACTATGTGAAAATCAGGGAAGTAACCCTGTCGTACACTTTTCCCTACACCTTGGTGCAAAAGCTCAGTCTTCAAAATTTGTCGATGACCTTATTTGCAAGAAACCTTGGCTATTTGTACAAGACTATGCCAAACTTCGATGCGGAAGCTTCCACCGGCACCAAAACATTTAGGGGAGAGGATGTATTGCCATCTACCCAGAGTTTCGGTTTTCAGCTTTCATTTGGACTCTAAACAGCTAAAATCATGAAAAAGAATATATTAATAATATTGTCATTGGTTTTGATAAGTTCTACCGCTTGCCAGGACGATTTGGAAGAACTGTTTGACGACCCAAATACATATTTTGACGATCAGGACCTGGTGCCCAGGATGTGGGCGCAAATGCAAAATGATTTTGCCAATTTCAAAGACCAGAATTTCAGTTGGTGGCAAAATTCGCTCAATGGGCACGGCTTCCCAAGAAGGGTACACCTCAACTTTATACCCAATACAAGTGAGTCGTTTTACGCAAACTACGATGATCCCACGGCCAGTTGGCCTACAGGAGGATGGAACGTGCTCTGGGACCACAATTGGCGGTACTTTCAGGAACTCCCGGTATTGGAAAACCTGATTGATGAAATGGGTGAAGAGGAAAAAAAAGACCATCTCGTGTATTCTTACATGGGTAGGATATTCAGGACATATAGTGCCATGAAAAGCGTGGATGTATTCAATTCCATTCCGTATTTTGATGCGTTGAAGGGTGTTGATGGAGAGTTTTTTCCTAAATACGATGATCCCTGGTTGGTGTATCAGGACATTATGGCCAGCTTCAAACAATATGCAGATGCCATCAAAGCGGCTGAACCGGCTATGTCGGAAAAAGGGAAAGCATTGTTTGCACAGTATGACATCCTCTTCAAGGGAGATGTGGACAAATGGGTGCAGTTTGCGAATGCTATGCGTTTGCGTGCTGCTATCAGGGTAAGCGATGTGTACCCAACCGAAGCAGGAGTGGTTATCTCCAGTATATTGAGTGATGGGAACTTGCCTACTGGCGACATTTTGGGCCCCAGGGCAGAAAACTGGATTTCCCAGGCCAATGCCGGTACATACAAAGGAAATATTGCCAACAATACCAGGAATGCCATGTTTTTCCCTCCTGAGTTGATGTATTGGCTGGATGAAGATCAGGACCATGTATATACAGCCGGAACAGACGATCCGAGGTTGCCCATATTGGCTACCCCAAATAGGGAAGGGTTGTATATTCCCGTTTCTTTCAGCTACGAAGTGGACAATGCCATTGATATAGCGGTGAGTGCCATGAATGTAACTGATCATGGAACAGACGCATCATTCCATGTAGGGGCGAGAAATGAACGTTTCAACCAGGCGGATCAGCATTTTAACCTGGACGCATGGGCACACTGGAATGCCTTTTCCATCCACAATGTAGTAGAGCCGGTAAGGGTATTCACACGTGCCGAGATTGAATTGCTGCTGGCAGAAGCGGCTTTGAAGGGGATTGCCAATACCGGCTCTACTGCCAGGCAGCATATCGAAAATGCTGTGGTCAACTCCATCAACTATTGGTATTCTGTAAATGAATGGGGGAAAACTACCAACACTTCAAATATTGGCACATTGGATATAGATGACTACAATGGAAAAGGTGTGAACTTCTTCCAAATGACTTTTCCTACAAAACCTTCTGATACCGAGATACAGGCTTGGGCTAGCAAAGTAGGCCAGGATTTTGCCGATGCTGCTGACACTGAAGCCAAAATGGAGATATTGATGCAGCAAAAGTATATTGATATCAATGTAAACGAAACGCTGGAAATCTTTGCTGAATTGAGAAGGACCAGGCATCCTACTTTGGGGAGGTTTCGTGATTTTGGGGATGTCCCTAGAGAGGGTACTATGGTGGAGAGGCTGCCCTACGACGAAAACGATGGGATTTTTAACTCTGAACAGTTCCGAACAGTTTCCAGTGAAAGTAATTTCACTTCGCCCATATTCTGGGTGCCGGAAAACAAGCGGGGGGTAAGCCCTTATGTGGAAAACGACCTATATCATTTCAGTGAGTATCCCGGTATCCCCGAATCCTTTAAAAACTAAATAGTCTAATTCCAATTTGAGCAGGTGGGCTATTATGGCCCACTTGCTTTTTTAGCCCCATCAAAAAATTGAAAGGCTAACTTCTAGTTAGACCTAGATTCCCCTTTTAATTGAAAATTATAAATCATGATTAAGACACAATTATCTGTCATATTAGGAATATTTCTCTGCACCCTTCTTTTATCTACAAATGTGAGGGCTGTTGCGGGACCAGTTGTGGTAAAAGGCAGGGTCACCATCTGGAATGATATCCCACTTGAAAATGTGAGAATAACTGCCTCTAAGAGCAAAAAGGAAGTATTTAGCAATATTATGGGCGAGTTCACCATAGAGGTGGGCGGTAAGGACAAACTTCGGTTGTCTGCCGAAGGTTTTACTACTCAAAAAGTGAACATTAAAGACTATAGCCAGGAAATCGTTGTAGAAATGGAATTGCTTTCCTACGATTTTTCAGAAGAGGATGTCATGGTCAACAACGGCTTTCGGTACATTCCTGAGGCCCACCGTACGATGGCCATTGAAAGGCTAAAAGAGAGGCGTGCAAAAGAATTCGCTTCGTACAACTCGGTTTGGGATATCATCCGGGGAAGAATAGCCGGGGTAGTGGTGCAAAACAACAACGCCTATTTCCGGGAAGGGCTGTCCGGGAGCGTGGGCACGCAAAGCACCCCTGCCATTATAGTACTCAACGGGGCACGGACCAATTCCTCGACAGTGTCTAACCTTGATCCGCGAAATGTCAGGGATGTGAACCTGCTCAAAGGTGGTGCAGCTTCTGTTTACGGCGGTAGTGGGGGTACAGGAGTAATAGTGATCACTACCAAATAAGCCGTGGGTTTGTCTATGACTTTTATATCTATTCTATGTTAGCCTTTAGCTCTTCTTCGGTGGATTTCAGCTTCTTGCGGCAATAATTGACCAATTCAGAGGCACGTTTCGTCAGTTTGGTGAGGTCATCCACATCCACTGATTCGTTTTCCAGTTGGTTCACAATTTCTTCTATTTCGTTGAGGGCTTGCTGGTATGTTGGTTCTTTCTTTTTGGCCATGATTCTTATTTTACAATACTTTCAAATTTACCACTTTTATGGGTAGTCTCCACTTTGTCGCCAGCCTTGGGTTTGTTGGTTTTTGATATTGGTTGCCCATTTACTTTTGTCATGGTAAAACCCCTTTCCAATATTTTTTGCGGGTCTGCGGCGGCCATGGATTTTTCCAGAAAATTGAGGTGGTTGCGCTGGTTTTTGATGAACTGAAAAGGATATAATTTAAGTGCTTCTTCCAGTCTGTTGAGCTTGGATGCGTTTTCATACAAGTGCCTTTGAGAGAGCAACTTAAGCTGGTGTACCATATTGCTCAAATACTCACCATTGGTTTGTAGCACCTCCCTGGACCTGGATAAGATCTGCTCGGAGAGCCCATCAATTTTGGAATCAAAATCTATAAAACCCCCAATGATGAATTCTGCCACAGCCGTAGGTGTTTTCATCCTGGTGTTGGCCACCAGGTCGGCTATGGTATTGTCTCGTTCATGGCCAATACCGGTGACTACTGGCAAAGGGAACTGTGCCAGATGGGAGCAAAGGTTATAGTCGTCAAAACAATCCAAATCTGTTTTGGCACCACCACCACGTATCAGTATCACCAGGTCAAAAGTTTCCTCCTGCTCGTATATTTTATGTAGGGACTGAACAATGGATTCCACGGCATTGTCTCCCTGCATGATGGAGTGAAACAGTTGGGCATGCACCTTGTATCCATAAGGATTGTTTTCGAGCTGGTGCATAAAATCCCCAAAGCCCGCAGCTGTTTCCGAACTAATGACTGCAATATTTTGGGGTACCAATGGCAGGGCAATGGATTTGTTCATGTCGATAATCCCTTCAGCCTCTAGTTGGTTGATGGTTTCCTGCTTTTTGCGCTCCCTTTCCCCGATGGTGAAATTGGCATCAATGTCTTTGATGTTGAGGCTGAACCCATAGACTTCATGGTATTGCACGGCTGCATTTACCAGCACTTTCATGCCGGCTTTGAGGTGTGTGCCAGTTACCCCCGCAAACCAATTGTCGAGGTTGGCGAAAGTATAAGACCAGATGGTGGCCCGGTTTTTTGCCACAATGTAATTGTCTTTCTTTTCAACCAATTCCATGTAGCAGTGGCCTTTTTGGTTCACATTCATTTCGCCTATTTCGGCCACTATCCAATAGGACTTCTCCAGGTTTTTTTCCAGTATGGATTTTATATGTTGGTTAAACTCTAAAAGGCCGAAAGAATCCACTTATTTTGATGGGTTTGTGATTGGACGGCAATATACAAAGGGGGATTTTAAAACCCCAAATTATAGGACAGGCTCAGCCCAAAATACCCATTGCGTTCGGTACTATAGTCCGATCCGGTGAGGGCCCGCGGTATGTTGTAGTTGTAGCTGACGATTATCCCAAATTTCTTGGATGTCAGCAAAATGGGGAAGGATAGATAGTAGTTCATCAACCCAAATTGCTTTGAACCAGTCTCGGTGAGCCCGGCCACTGCTTCGTCCCTTGCCCTGATGAGCCTTTCTTTTTGCCGCGATGTTAAATGGCGCCTTTTGGCTATAATTTCAATTTCCCTGTCGGTGAGGCTTGCGAGTAGGGGGCGTGGTTCTGTTGCGTTGTATTGGTCTGTAATATTTTGTGTACCAAAAAGAAGGGAAAGTGAGGGAAGGAATGAAACGTTCTTAAATGGCTTAATGGCTTTTTTTCTGATCACCCCTGTCAGGTTCCACGTGATGCTGTTGGCCGTTTCTTCCCCGAACGAATAGGAGTAGTCTAGGCTGGTATAGAGGTGTTTCAAATTTAGCGAAACGGTTGAGTTGAAAGAATTGATCAATGGAAACTGATAAGACTCATCGGATGCATGGTAGAACGAATGGTCGTACGAAAGTGCATAGGACCATTTGTCGGAAAAGTTGCCCATATACCCCATGGTGAAAATGGTGAGGTAATATTTGGGGTCGAGTTCGTTGTTCCAAATGCCTGTGATGTCACCAAACAAACCGGTTTTGTGGTAGTATGAAATTCCTGGTATGATCCCTTGCTGGTCTATACCAAAACTTCTGCCGGCTGAGGTGATGCGACTGGAGTAGCCCAGTCTTAGCGACATAAAGGAGGTTGAGTTGTCAGCAGAAAGCAGGCTGTCGATAAGTCCTACCAGGCTGAGGGAATCCTCTTCATTGGCAAAAAGGGCATCCAGTTCGGCTGACAAATCGGCCAATACGGTAGAGTCACTTTTCTGTGCATGGCTTGTAGTTCCTAAAGCAACGAAAAGCAGGGTAGTGGCAACAAATATGGTAAGAGTAGAGGGTCTCAAATTCGATATTGTTGTTTTATGCCCGGACGTTTTCTAAAATCACCCGGGCGGTGTTTTAGTTTCTTTTTTGATTCATTCTTTGCTGGTGTCGCTCGCGGATTTGTTCCCTGTCTTGTTGCTGGCGCTGACGCTGCTCGAGTTTCCTGAGCAGCATTTTTCTAAAATCGACCTCTGCTTCCTTCAGTGACATCAGCTGTTTGGTATCGATTACGTTCAGCATCTTTTCAGAGTACTCCTTCTCCAGGTTCAGCTTTTGTTGTTTGATTTGTTGGCCTTGTTCCAACATCTGTCGGGTTTCCCCTTCAGAAGCTGACGCCCGGTCATAGTTTTTCCGCATTTCCTGAAAGTCGGCCTGGATGTTTTGGTTTTTCTGGGTGTATTCCTGATAGATGGGCCAGAATTTCCTGGCCTGATCCGGAGTAAGGCCCAGCCTTTCGGTGATCAACCCAATTTTGGCCGCTTCCAGTTTTCTCAAAGCATCCCCGCTTTGACCAAAAACAGTTGCCGAGCCCAGCATGAGCATGGCAGTCAGCAATATCCGGTTAAAACGTAAATTTTTCATATCTCAATATCTTTAATTTTTTAATCAAACCCCTGAATCCAATTCAAATTCCAACAAAATGTCATCCATTTCACTCTCGGTAAAATTCAGTTCGTCGAGCAAAAGGGTTTCATCTGTCTCGGTATCCAGGTCTATATGCCCGAAATCTATCTCGCTTATAATTTCTTCGGTGGAAATATCGCTCATTTCCAGATAGGCCACCAGGTCTTCAGAGCTCACCTGGGCAATAAGTTGATCGGCATCAAAACTTTCATTGTTTTCACTGTGCCACAAAGAATAACCGATCAGAAATATAGCCAACAAAACGGGTACTAACGCCCACTTAACCCGCTGATTGGCCATGCCAAAAGAGGGGGTTTTTGATCGTGTGGTGTCAATGGCCCTGGCCTGAATGGTGGAGGGCAGCTTTTCGAAATACCCATCCGGTACATCAAAGGGTAGTTTTTGTTTGGTCGGAATCGATTTGAATACGATAGCTTCTTCCTCTTCCTCCATCGCTATCCTGCTCTGAATGATATCCGGAAGCTTGTCAAAATAGCCCTCTGGAACCGATAGCGGTGCTTTTTTGTTCAGTTTCGATATGTCCGGTTTTTTTGTCATGTCAGTAATAGCCTACGGCTTAGATGGCATACAGGTGCTATGGTTTAATCAATTTTTAAATTTTCTTCAATTTTCTTTACAGCCAGATGATAACTGGCCTTCAATGCCCCAACACTGGTTTCCGTGATTTCTGAGATTTCGGTAAACTTCATTTCCTCAAAATATTTCATATTGAAGACCAGCCTTTGTTTGTCGGGCAATTTAAGCAAGGCCTTTTGAAGTTTCATTTGAATTTCGTCACCACTGATGTAGTTTCCTTCGTCCAGTTTGCTGGTCAATTCTGAAGCCACATCATTGATAGGCAAGAAAAACCTTTTCTTCTTTTTGTTCAGGAAATTCAGACACTCGTTGGTGGCAATGCGGTAAATCCAGGTGTAGAGCCGGGCATCTTCCCTGAATTTGTCCAGGTTTTTCCAGACTTTGATGAATACCTCCTGGACCAAGTCATCTGCATCGTCATGGTCGATTACCATTTTCCGTATATGCCAGTAGATCCTTTCCTGATACTCGCGTACCAGCAAATTGAACCCATAATTTTTAGTGTCTGGATTTCGAATTTTTTCTATTAAATCCTTTTCTTCCACGTTGTTTGATTTGGGTCTTAGAGGCCTGGTATTGGAAATGGTTTAATCCTGCGGCTTCAAATTATCAATTTTCTGGGATTGTACTGTCTAATCTGTCAAAAAAATAAAATCGGTGATCTGTATTTTTTGATCCCCATTTCAATACTATTTACTCAACTAATCAAAATGTAAGCTGATACGCGGTTTTATTGAACTGGCCCGGAGTTGATTGCTGCATTTATCTGGGATTGGAAGTTGCGCAGGTCATTGTTGTTGGGGAACTGCCCGGCCAACAGGTCTATGTGGTATTTGGCCTGCTGGAATTTGCCCTGCTGATAATACAATATTCCTATCGCATTGTGAATTTCCCAATAATAGGGGTCGGTTTTAAGTGCATCAAGATAGATTTTTTCGGCCTCCTGCGGCTTCTCCTGGTTTTGCAAGGCAAGACCGAGGTTGTAGTAGGCCCTTAGGTTTTCTGGCATTACCTCAATCGTCTTTTTCAACATATCTATGGTTTTGTCCATTTGCCCCATCTCGGCATAGAGGAGCCCGAGTGAATAGTAGGCAGGGCCATAACCTGGCTCAATGGTGATTACCTCCTGATACATTTTCACCGCCTGGTCATTTTTGCCTTGCCGGTTGTACAAAATACCCAGGTTCAATCGGGACATGTTGTACAGGCTGTCCGATTGGAGTGCTTTCAGATAGTATTTTTCGGCATTTTGGGCCTGGTTTGTCCGGTCGTAGTACTGCCCAAAGGCAAACTGGCCGTCCCTAGAGTCCACATTGGCCAGCAGGTACTCGTAAAATTCATCGTTGGCCTTGTTCAGGTCCTGGCGATATATGCCCGGTATTTGATCTTGTGGTACATCCAAGAGCACATCTGCTACGGCCACTCTCACGGCTTTCACCGGATCACGCAGTAGGGGAGCCAGGTTACTGATTTTTTCGGGTACGGGCAGGTCGTTGAGCGAGCGCACGGCGTGAATTCTGATAAATGGTTCCGGGTCTTTCAGCGAGGGGATGACGTTGTTATGGCCATCGGGGTGGGGAGTGTCGTTGATGTATTGCAAGGCGGTGGCCCTGGCGATTACGGGCTGGGCCGTGTCTGACAACATTTTGAGCAAGTTGGCCACATATTCGGGCTCCCTTCTTCGTCCTAGTATCAGGTCTTCTGAAAAATGATAGGGCCTTTCTTTTCCATGCCAGTTTTCTACCTGCTTGGCAGCCCATTCGGGGCTTTTGTCATCATGGCACTGGTTGCAGGCATTGGGCGTGCCATACTCCACCGATAGGTCTGGCCTTGGTATCCTTAGGCTGTGGTCGCGACGAAGGTCATTTCCCATGTAGTATTTTCCAGGCATGTGGCAATTCACACATTTCGCTCCCTCACTTACCTCTTCATGGAAGTGATGGTCTTTGGTATCGTACTTGGGTTCGTGGCACTGGAGACAAAGGTTGTTGTCCTGAAATTTTATTTTGGTGGTATGTGGATCGTGGCAATTGGTGCATTTTACATTGTTGTGGTACATTTTGCTTTGCACAAAAGAACCATAGACATATACCTCGTCCTGTATCTGGCCATCGGCATGATAAAGGCCATCGGTAAGGGTAGAAGGTACAAAATGGTCCAGATACTCACCCTCATGGCTATAATTTTTGGTCAATTGCCCTCTTCTGGAATGGCAGGGTGCGCAAAGGCTTACCTGTTCTTTAGAGGAAGTGCTGGAGGTGAGGACCATGTGCGATCCTGGCACTTTTGGTTGGTTCTTGTAGTCTTCTGAGGCGACATACTCTATGTGTTCTTTGCCCGGGCCATGGCACGCTTCGCAGCTGACATTGATGCTGGCCCATTTGGTGTCAAAGGTATTTTTGTTGTCGTCGAAGTTTTTTTCGAGGTATGTGGAGTGGCATTGGGCGCACATCGTGTTCCAGTTCATAGCACCTCCCGTCCAGTTCACCCATTCGTTGTGGGTCAGTTTAAGGTGGTCATACAAATGGTACCATTTGTTTTTTTTGGCATCCCAGGCCGTTTCCAGGGCTTGCATTTTACCTCCTGGCAAGGCTACCAAATACTGTTGGAGTGGGGTTACTCCAAATGTGTACAATATTTCAAAATCAACATAGTCTCCTTCGAGTCCCTTTGTATTGACCCAGTACTTATTGTTTTTTTTAAAGAAAGTAAAAGTGACCCCATCTTTTTCAAACCGGGCATTTTCGAAATCGCCCAGCACCGTAGAGCTATCTGCTGGTTTCATCGAAAATGCATGGTGGGAATTCTCCCAGTCATGGTATTGGTCTTGGTGGCAATCCATGCAGTTTTGCTCTCCCAGGAACATATCACGGGTTTTGAGGACAGATTCTTTTTTGTCCGAAAGCCCTTCTTTTTTCCCTTCTTTATTTTCAGGCTGGCAGCTGAAATACACCAAAGTAGAACTCCAAAATAGAATAACGGTGAAGCCAATGGCCCTGGAAAATTGTAATTTTTTTATTGACATCAATACATGCTTGAGATTGATGGGTAGCCCTAATTACCCATTAAACTTACTAGAGGAAAATTTTCTCAGCCGAACATTTCCTTACAGAAAGGTTTTGGATAGAAATCCCTACAAACTAATTGGTAAACTTAGTGATAAATTTTGATCTGTGGCATTCAAGATAGGGTGTCAGATGTTTGATTTATTCAGTTTTGTTTTCCGCTTTGTTGAAATATTTTCTTATGCCCCTCTTTCTCTCCCGGTTGTCGTACCTTCTCAGTATTTTGTGATATTTTTTGATGTTGGAAATCGTACTGAAACCTGTTTTGAGATGGTTGAGCCGACTGGCCTGGTTCCTCAAAGTTTCATCGTCGTTGTATTGATTGATCAGGGCAATAAATTCGGCATCATTGCTCAGCTGTTCCTTTTCTACAGTTTCGTATAGTTTCAGCCGGTTGAGTTTGTGGTCTAAAATAGTGGACAACTCGGCTGCCTCCTGTTTGAGGGTAGTGATGAGCTCTTCGTCTTTAATATCAATGGCAAGTATCAACGAATAAGCTGCCGGCAGCCCCACAATCCCTGGAGAGGCTTTTCTCAGAAATGCATTGTCAGGAAGCCCGGAAAATATTGCCCCTGCCAGGGTCACGGCAGAAAGTACAATAGTAGTAGTCCTTCTTTGGGACTTGAGCTTTCCATCGAGGTAAATCATTTTTTCCTTGATTTCCTGGGATTTGGTGAGCATTACCCCCATCTCATTGTTGAGGTGGTCGTAGGTTTCCCCAAGCCTGCTTGGGTCGGGCCGGTCGAAAACCTTCACAGGTATTTGGCCCACTACATCCAGGCCCTTTTTGTCCATCACCCGTATGCCTACCTGTATGTCCATGGTGCCGTTGGTCTTCGATACCATACTATAGGAAGGGACATATGAAATGACACCTGTATTTCGGTCTAAGGTCATGCCTCTGAAAGAGCTTCCCCCGGCAAAATAGTAACTCAGTTCATCGTCCAAATTAGGATCTTCAGCAATGATCTGGTAAGTGTTTTCGAGCCCTTCTTTTACGTTCCAGCCGGGTATTGCTTTGATGATCGGTGGTTTGTTGGTGGCCGACCATACCAATTCGATGGTTACCTCATCGAAATGTGCCGGCTCGTCCAGTTCGCTCACCTTCAGGTAAATTTTATAGACTTTGTTTTCAACCATATTATTGGACCTGATGTCCCAGGTGATTTCTCCATTGGCATCATTCATATTGATACCTTTGATGCTCTCATCTGGCATGTACTGAAAAACCAGCTTGTCATTGTCGTCATTGTCAATGATGGGCATATACCTGTAGGTAAACTCATCCCTCACACTTTTTTTGCTGGGTTTGTTAAGTATTACAGGAGGGAAGTCCACGTTGGCGATATTGATCCTGAGGTTGAAGTTTCCCTGTTTCCCGTTTTGGTCCAGCAGTTTTACATTCCAGTCTATATGTCCCAACCTGGCTTGCGATTCGTTGGGTTCATAGTAGAAATCCACTTGCTGACTTGCCGTGTTGTAGAGGACTGATGCGTTGTTCAACTCACGCTGGTTGATGTCCCCATTAAAAAAATAGGTAAAGAATAATTTTTCAGGGTTTTCATCCTTGAGCCTGGCTGAGATATGTACTTTGTCTTTTTCATTGATAAACAATTGCCCTGATGTAAATTCCCGCACCTCGGAGTTGATGGTCAAAGTTTCTACAACAAGTTCAGGGGCAAGGTCAAGCCCTTCCACATGAATGGTCACAATGTCTTCTGCCAATACAATGCTGGACGAATCCAATAGATAAAAAATAATACCTGTTGTTCCCAGGTTGTCAGCAGTAGGTGTCCAGTTAAATTCTCCGGTTTCTGGATTGAGCGTGGCTCCAGAAGGGGCTTTAGACATCTGGATTTCAGTGTTTTCTATATCACCGGATGATTTCTTTATGATAAAATCTACAGAATTTCCCAGGGTCACCTCTATATTGGATTCTGAGATGATTAGTTTTTGGGAAAAACAAAAAGTACCAACAACAGAAAGTAAACAGGTGAAGATGGTTCGCAACAATTGATGGCTCATATTTTCGTATAGATACTTTTGAAGAAAATGAAGGGTCAAAAATAATTAGGGTTTTTAATTAACGCGGTGGTTACCTTATTTCTTGTTGTCAGTTACAAATCACCGCAATATAACATTTAATGACTTTTGGATAGGGGGTCAAAACATAGTTTAATGTTTGCAAAACGAAGAAAATTCAGGATGCATTCTACACAAAGGACGTGCCAGACAGGTTCTCATGACTGTTCAATCCGATGATGTGCAATGCATTGGTTTAGGAATACCCAGTCAGTTCAAATTCTTCCTGCTCAGAGTCCAGGATTTTGCCAGCCTCGCACTTGAGTACCCTGGCAGGATAGTTGGACAGAAAGTTATGGTTGTGGGTGGCCATTAGCACTGCAGTACCGCTCCTGTTTATTTCCAAAAACAACTTGAATATGTCGTCCGAAACACTTGGGTCAAGGTTTCCCGTAGGCTCATCGGCTATCAGAATGCTAGGTTCGTTGATCAGCGCCCTGGCGATAACGACACGTTGTTGCTCACCTCCAGATAGCTGATGTGGCATTTTGGAGGAAACAGCACCCAAACCAACACGCATCAGTACTTCGGCCAACCTGGTTTTCATTTTGGATTTTTCCTTCCAGCCTGTGGCCTTCATTACAAAAGTTAGGTTTTCGGTAACGGACCGGTCGTTGAAAAGCTGAAAATCCTGAAAGACTATACCGATTTTTCTTCTCAGGTGGGGTATTTGCTTCCTTTTGATGCCCATGATATCCACACCAGCTACTTGCACCTCGCCAGAGCGTAAGGGCAGGTCTGCATAGATTGTTTTGAGCAGGGAAGACTTTCCACTTCCAGTCCGGCCTATTAGGTAGGCGAATTCCCCCTTGTTGATGCTGAAACTGATGTTGTTCAACACCACCTGGTTTTCCTGATAAATATCTGCCTGTTTTACATTTACAACAGGTTCTGAGCTAAATTCCATGGTTAAATTTTTAGCGGTTCTAACTTTCCGTAAGACAGGTTTTCTATGATACCGGACAATTCCTTTTCCTTGCCCTGAAGTCCGTATTTTTCGAGCTTCTTGAGAGGCCTGTCGGCACGGAAATAGGCAACAAGTACGAAGTTGTCGTCCCGCAACTGTATGTAATCCGGTATCTTGGCTTTCCCTTTTACTTTAATGATGTACATTTCGTGTGGTTAAAGAAGTATTGGCTGTGCCATTGCATGTTGCAATATCCGACTGTCCGAAACAAAGCTAAAAAGAAAATGAAACTAGAGCGTGAAATAGAAGGGAAATAAAATGGCAAACCAGATATCGCACCGCTACAACCATCTACCCTTGCTGCCTTCCAGCCCTGGGGGATTCGATAGGAGCTGGTCGTACCGGTTTGCCGCTGCAAAAGTAAGACGATTTCCAGACAATTATTTAGGATCGATTAATTATTTTCGTGAATATTTTAGAATGTAGCAGGGGATATCAAATCATGTGGATATACCTGTCTGGAAATGATGTGTTTACATATTTTTCCACTTCTTTTAAAAGTCTTGCTGAGTACCGGGGTTGTATTCAATCCTTTATTATAAATGCGCAATTGAAAAAACACTACCTCCTTTTATCGTTCCTGCTTGTACTTGCTTTCTTGCTCAATCTATCTATCGGATCGGTTAAGATTCCGTTGGCCGATGTTTTTGATGTATTGATAGGCAAGGACATTGAGCATACTTCCTGGCGAAATATTATTCTCAGTTTTAGGCTTCCGCGGGCTATTACGGCGGTAGCGGCAGGAATGGGGCTGAGCCTCAGTGGGTTGTTTATGCAAACTTATTTCAGAAATCCATTGGCCGGGCCTTTCGTGCTGGGTATTAGTTCCGGTGCTAGCCTGGGAGTGGCTGTGGTTGTTTTAGGTGGTTTGGGGCTTGCGTCATTTTTCCCAACTATCAACCCCGGCAACTGGGGCATTATCTCAGGATCTGTTCTGGGTGCTTTGCTTGTGTTTTCCGTGGTTTTGTTTTTCTCCAACAAAGTCAACAACAATACCTCTTTGTTGATTATCGGGCTAATGTTCAGCAGTGCCACATCGTCGGTGGTCAGCATATTGCAGTATTTTAGCACACCGGAAAACATCCAGTCTTACCTAATATGGACTTTTGGTGACCTGGGCGGAGTGACAAGGGAAGAGTTGGTGATACTGGTGCCGGTAATGACGGTTGCTATTTTATTGTCCGTATTTATGATAAAGCCCCTGAACATACTGCAATTGGGCGAACTGTATGCTAAAAATGCAGGTTTAAATATCAAAAAAGCGCGGTATGGGATTATCTTTTTAACAGCACTGTTGGCTGGCACCATAACAGCATTTTGCGGGCCAATTGCCTTTATAGGCCTGGCAGTACCACATATTGCGCGGATGATTGTCGATTCGACAGACCACAGCAAAATACTGCCTGTTACAGCCTTTGCAGGAGCCATTATATTATTGATTTGTGATATAGGATCGAGGTTGCCAGGTTTTACCCAGACACTACCACTCAATGCTGTGACTTCCCTGTTTGGTGGGCCACTGGTCATTTGGCTTATTATTAAAAGAAAAAACATACAATCCAATTTTTGATACAACCCATTGGCATGTTGAATACGAGAGGTCTTGAAATCGGATATGGTGAAAAGGTAATTTGCAGGGATATAAACGTGAAGGTAAATACCAATGAGATGGTTTGCCTGTTGGGACAAAATGGTGTCGGAAAATCTACATTGCTGCGAACCCTAAGCAACCTTCAGCCAGCCATCGCAGGGTCTGTATTGATAAATAATAGAGACATGGTGTCCTTTGACCACCAGGATTTGTCACGTACCCTGGGGATAGTGACCACAGACAGGGTAGCCCTGCCCAACATGACGGTGTATGAGTTGGTGTCTTTGGGTAGATATCCATATACCAACTGGCTTGGCCGGTTGACAACCACAGACGAACAGAAGATAAACGAATCGGTAGCCTTGTGTAGGATTGACTACATCATCGATAAAAAGATGGGCGACCTGAGCGATGGACAAAAACAAAAGGCGATGATCGCAAGGGCATTGGCACAGGATACTAAAATCATCCTATTGGATGAACCCACAGCGCACCTGGACCTGATCAACCGGGCCGAAATCATGCAGTTGTTGTCAGAAATAAAGGTGGACAAAAGCATTGTCATTTCCACACATGAGTTGGCATTGTCGATGCAGTTTGCCGATAAATTGTGGTTGATGAATTTCAACCAGCCGATACAGGCCGGAACACCTGAGGACCTGGCCCTTTCCGGGGCTATCAACAAGTCTTTTCATGAAGAACAATTCGAAATTGATGTACTGACCGGAAATGTAAAGTTTCAAAATCCTGCCTATAGATATGTTCATTTAATAGGGGAGGGCAAGGCCTTCGAATGGACAAAACATGCGCTCGAAAGGCTGGGGTATGGATTGCATGCTAAATCTGAAACATCGATAGAAGTGGAGCTAAAACCCGATGGGCTTGCATGGCGGATCAAAGAAGATGGCAGGTCTGTTTCAGGAGTGACTATTGACGAGCTCGCCAGGCACTTGGACAAATGACCCAGGGCCGGTTCTGACTTAGATGTGTGTGGTATCAGACCTATTATTCCCAGACATAAGTATTCAGTTTTTGAAACAGTAATTAATATTCTTCTTTCAGGATGGGAGAATTTATAAGAAGACTTGAGACTCCTGTTGGAAATTGTTAGTTCAGTGCGATTTGAGGTGCCAGAAATGTCAAATACCTGACTTCTTCAGTTGAAACTGGTTTACATGCGCAATTTTCCTGGTACCGTCTTTTATCCATTCATTATAGAAGGATTGGAAAACGATTCTGACTGGGTTTACAATTGCTTCAATGTAACCATTTTAGAGTAGTCTAACATCTGACTGGTTTAAAGACTGGAAAAGCCCAATACACGCCAGTTATCAGACAGAAGCCTGTCAGGTTCCCACCTGGGTACCATAGCTTGACAAGATAGAATTGGTGCAGGCGTAACTTCCTGGGAATACTCCCTTTTGGCCTGCGAGATACACTCCAGTGTCAATCATTTATTATGCATGCATAACATAAAAGTTGTATCTTTGGATGTTTTTCTTTAATTTATCAAGGAAAAGTATTTTTTAGAAAGTTAGCCAGAGGTTATTAGTACTTACTTAATAAAGTAAATTAAT
This sequence comes from Cyclobacteriaceae bacterium, assembly GCA_040222275.1. Taxonomy (GTDB): domain Bacteria; phylum Bacteroidota; class Bacteroidia; order Cytophagales; family Cyclobacteriaceae; genus CAXBNB01. The sequence goes on along the minus strand of JAVKDJ010000022.1, from coordinate 11,065 downwards.
AATTTGTCTATTAAAAGGGATCAATTATTAGCTGTGTGTAGGAGTAAGCAAGAAAGTGGTTTTTCAGGAACAACACTTCATTCTGCAATCCTTCACGGACAAATTTGACCCGTTGAATGAACAAAATACCATAATCTCAATATATTATTATATTTTACGGCTTTCATAAAAGTGAACTATTTATAGGGAAAATTTTACCAATAACTCGTGCTATGAGAAGGTTTTTTACAAGGGGTTGCCGGACTCTCAAGATATTGTTTTGTTTGTCGTTTGCTGTATTATCTTTCAATTCATTTGCCCAGTCACCCACCCTCGACCTGGATTTGTCAGGGGCCGGAAATGACTACTCCACGTTGTTTCAAAAAGGTGGCAATCCCGTGCCAATTGCTGATACGGATGTTGCCATCACTGATGCTGATGATACCAATATGGAAGGGGTTACCATCACATTGACCAACCGCCCCAACGGGTCCAGTGAAACCTTGAGTGTAAGTGGCACTCTTCCTGCCGGAATTTCAGTTTCCAATGCTTATGACAATGCCGATGGAATCATCGAACTGTCAGGCACTGCCCTTATTGCAGACTATGAAACGGCAATCGAGCAGATCGTATATGAAAATGTTTCTATCAACCCTAATAATGACGACAGGTCTATTACTGTGGTGGTGAGCGATGGCACCAACAACAGCAGTGTGGCTACCACAACCTTATCCATAAAATTCCCCCCTACACTGTCAGCTATTGGCCCTGCCGAAACTACCACAGAAGACACACAGGTGGAGATCGACTTCTTAGAGATCATCAACAATTCTGATGCGGCTGATGCGGATGGCACTGTGACAGCCTTTGTGGTGCAGGCTGTACAAACCGGAACCCTATCCATAGGTACCACTAAAGTTTCTGCAACACCCTTTGCGGTGAGCACCAATGATGTGGTGAGTGCTGACCTTGGGCTCAAAGCTTTTTGGACCCCGGCAAGCAACAGCAGTGGCACTTTGCCTGCTTTTAGTGTTGTTGCCAGGGATAATGAAGGGTTTTTGTCATCCGACCCTATCACAGTACCCATCGGAGTGAATGAAATCAACGACCTGCCTATAGCCAATGATGATTCGGGCAGCACAAATGAAGATACGCCTGTGACATTACCGGATATAACCGACAATGACACTGACGAAGATGGCACAGTAAACCCCGCAACCATCGTACTGATAGACCCGAATGACTTCCTGAATACCGGTGACCAATACAACCCCCTGATCATAGCAGGTGAAGGAATTTTTGAAGTTGATGCAAATGGCGACCTTACTTTCACGCCGGAAACCTTGTTCATAGGAACAGCCCAGGCCAGCTACACCGTAAAAGACAACAGCCTGGATACATCCAATGAAGCAACCATAACCATAACTGTTTCCGCAAATACACCTCCCGAATTGGATTTAGATGCTGATGATGGATCAGGAGCCACTGGAAACAGCTATGCAACGGCATTTTTGGATGGGTCTGTCGGAGTAATCATTGTAGATACTGATGTGACTGCAACAGATGTGGACGATACCCACTTGGAAAAAGTGACCATCAAACTGGTGAACAGGCCTGACGGTATCAATGAGCAACTCTCAATAGATGGCACGCTCCCTCCGGGAATTACCGTAACCGATCCATATTCTGACTCAGATGGAATACTCGTCCTCAGTGGTACAGCAGAACTCGACGATTATCAAAATGCTCTCAAAGTGATAAGATATACCAATGTAGCTGATGAAAGTGCAGGCGAATTGGATGATACTCCACGCATTATTGAAATCACCATCAACGATGGCACTGATGATAGTGATGTCGCTTCAACAACCACGGTATCAGTAGGTTGTGATAATTATCCCAAGTTCGTATTTATTGAAGACACGGGCAGTGTCAACACCCCGGAAACTGGAACCCACAATACTGTTGGTGCGATCTATAGGTTCGATGATGTGCAAACTGGGATTGATGCTTTGGTGGAAATAATAGCGAAAAACAATTGTGACTTGGTGGATCTGGACGATACCAGTTTAGGGTATGACAATTCGTTTCAGCCTCTGATAGACCCTGTAGATGGTAGTCAGAGTGAAGTCTATATAGATTTTGAAATAACCTTCGTGGATGCCGATACGAACACACCTCATAACTTCCCCAATTTGGCCGTGATATCACAAGACATAGATGGAAATGGTCAGCAAAGGGATTTTATTGGCTTTGTGGACAGTCCTGGTGTCACTTTGGAGGAAAACAACAATATTATAAGGTCAGATGATGGGCGTTTCACCACATTTGAATCTTCTGTAACAACAGGGGTAGTATCCACAGACCCCACCGAAACAGACCACATGGTATTTGGTACTTTTGCCAATACTTCCTCTTTTGAAATTCGTGCCGGGGTAAAAAATGTAAACAGCGGAGGCATCAACAGGGTAATTTTGTTTGATATGTTCCAAACTTGTTTTTACAACAATTTCAATATCCCACAGGCTACTCCCAATAGTGCAAGCAAGACCATTACCATCAACGAAGATGAAACTTACGATTTTGCCGATGTTGATTTTTCCTTTAACGATCAGGATGGTGATGGCTTTGATGCATTGGTTATCAAATCCTTGCCTACCAATGGCACCCTCAGGTACAATTCGAACGCAGTTACCCAAACTAATGTAAACAATGGTACTGAGTATGGTACCAGGACTAATTTTAGTTTCGAACCTGTGGCCAATGAAAATGGCAACCCATATTCCAACTTCATTTTTCAGGTAAAAGATGATTCCAATCACCCCGAAACGGAGTTTGCCGCTTTGGTAGATACCATTACATTCAAGGTGATCCCGGTAAACGACCCTCCGGTTGCGGTTAATGACAACTATTCTGTTAGTGAAGGAGGAACCCTTACAGCAGATGATTTCGATGGCAATGGTACTGGTACAGGTGCGGATGATGGTGTTTTGGTCTTTGGTACGGACGATTCCGATGTTGATGGGGACAACCTCACAGTCAGCCTGGTAACAGGGCCTTCATATAATGGGGCGGCCTTTGTACTCAATGAAGACGGCACCTTTGTCTATGTCCATGATGGCTCAGAAAACCTCACCGATAGCTTCGTGTATGAAATAAGTGATGGAAATGGGCTCACTGACCAGGCCACCGTGACTATTACTGTAAGTGGGGTAAACGACCCCCCTGTATTGGATTTGGATGGTAATAATAGTTCCGGGGCTGTAGGACAAGATTACTTCACTAGTTTCATTGAAGATGGTGACCCAGTAGCCATTGCAGACTCTGATGACGACATATTGGATGATGACGATACAGACATTGAGAGCGTTACTCTTGTACTGACCAACCGGCCTGATGGGGCTAGTGAGACATTAGGGCTAGCTCCCCTATATTCTCTTCCTTTCGGGATTTTCATAACGGATACTTATAATAATAATGATGGGACTATGGTGGTTTCAGGTACAGGCACTAAGGCTGAGTACGAAGAAATAATCCGCAACATATTGTATGACAACACCGCAAGTGGGCCAGATGTAGCCGATCGCAACGTCACAATAATTGTTAACGATGGTGATAGCAATAGCAACACAGCTATTGCCAACATTACTGTAAGTACAGATGCAGATTTTGACCGGGATGGCGTGGATGATATTGACGACCTGGACGATGACAATGACGGTATTCCTGATACGGCAGAATACTGTGACCAGGGTGGTTTCGCATGTCTTCCAGGTGGTGTTGACCCAAGTGGGGATGAAGATGGGGATACCATACCCAACTATAAAGATGCCTCAGACCTGGACGTAAATAATGGATGTTTGGATTTGGATTTTAATGGTATTTGTGATTCAATAGTGGCAGACTATGATACGGATGGGGATGGCATTCCCAACCACCTGGATTTGAACTCAGATGGTGACAGTTGTGCCGATGCTTATGAAGCTGGGCACGGGCTCACCGTACTCACGGGGGGGATAATTGCAGGTCCTTATGGTGCCAATGGTTTGGCCAATTCTGTGGAAACAAGTGCCGAATCAGGAAGCATCAACTACACCTCGGCTGAAACCCAGGCCGGAACCTTTGATGCTCAAAATGGCTCCTATGACTCCTGTGTACCACAATTGGACCTGGATCAGGATGATAGTTCCGGGGCAACAGTGGCAGATTATTTGACCTCTTTTACTGAAGGTAACATTAACCTGAGAATGGCTGATACTGATGTAGAGATACTCGACAACAACGATGTGAAAATAGAATCTGCAACCATAATTTTAATAAACCGACCTGATGGGACTCAGGAAAGCCTAAGTGTAAAAGGTACATTGCCTCCGGGAATTTCCATTTCAGACCCTTACAACAACAATGATGGTACACTTGCGTTGATTGGATCAGCTGCTTTGTCCAGCTATCAGGCAGCCATAGAACAAATAGTGTACAACAACTCCTCCTCCAATCCGGACAATACACAAAGGGAAATATCAGTAGTCATCAATGATGGGGACAATAACAGTAACACAGCAACCAGTAGGATCAATGTTTCTCCTGTAAATGCCAGCCCCATTGCCATCAATGACACCAACAGTATTACTGAGGGTACGGCAAGTGTCAATGAAAGTAATGGATCCGGGCAACTTGATGCCAATGACATTGACACTGACGGAGATGTGCTGACCATTTTGGAAATAGATGGCGAAACCAATGATGCCAACGATGTGACAGGTACTTACGGTACATTAAATTGGTCTTCCAATGGAACATATACCTATAATTTAAATAATTCACTGGTTGATGGCCTGGCGGCAGGAGAAACAGTTCAGGAGACATTCACCTATACTGTATTTGACGGCACTGAGACAGACCAGGCTACATTGAGGATTACCATTACGGGCAGCAATGACAACCCTGTTGCTTCCGATGATATCAATCAAATCAACAATTCAACTGACGATACGGTAAACCAGGACGATGGAAGTGGTGGCCTGCTCACCAATGATACGGATTTGGATGGTGATGGACTGAATGTAGCATCAATGCAAAGGTTGAATACTCCTGCTGGAGCGATAGAAGATGATCCGGGAAATGATGTAGTTGGGCAATACGGTACAATTAACTGGGAGACAAATGGAACCTATATATATGATCTGGATGAAGGAAACGGCGCAGTTTCCGGATTGGGGCTTGGCCAGACTTTGACCGAAACATTCCAGTATGTGGTCTCTGATGCCAACGGAACCGATTCAGGGCTGCTGACCATTACCATCACCGGTGGTAGTGCGGAAGTTACCATTACTTCCACAGCTAGTGCAGGTGATGATACTGGATCAGAGCCAGGATCCGACGATGGTTTGTTTACCGTATTATTAAGTGTAACAAACAATTCAGGAGGGCCACTCAATATAGATTATTCAGTTTCAGGAACAGCAACATCAGGATCTGATTACACAGCATTGACAGGAAGTGTGAGCATCCCAAATAACTCGAACCAGGCCACTATTCCATTGGACGTGCTTAATGATGGCCTGGCCGAATGTTCTGATGAGACAGTGGTTGTGACCCTCCTCGGTACATCTGATGTTGAAATCGGGGCGCAATCTTCTGCTACGGTTACCATCATTGACGATGACAATATAACTCCTACCGTTTCGGTAGCAGATGTATGCTCAGGAGAAGATGCCGTGGTGTCGATAACAGGAGCCTCTAATTTGCCAAATGGTACTTACGATTTCGAATATAGCGTTACAGGCGTTGGATCATTCACAGCCAATGATGTAAGTATTGCAAGTGGGGCAGGCTCTTTCAGTGTTTCCGGTCTGGCAGCCGGAAACAGGGAAATTGATGTTACCGGGATCGCAAGCCCATGTAATATAACAAGCGTAAGTGCGGCTGCTCAATTTACAGTAAATAGTGGTTCAAGTGCCGCAGTGATAAGCGGCACAACATCAATCTGCAAGGGGGAAAGTGCCAGTATATCGGTGGCCATAACAGGAGATGTAGGCCCTTACACTGTTAGGTTGAGCGATGGTTCTGTGATTACCAACTACACCAGTGGTGCCCCTATTTCTGTTAGCCCTATCAGTAATAAAACCTATACCATTACAAGCGTCAGGTCTGTGGATGGTTGTCTTGGTTTGAACAACTCTGGTTCCGCAACCATCACAGTAAATCAAGGCTCCACGGCAGCTACTGTCAGCGGGGCAACAAGTATATGTCAGGGTGCATCTACAAATCTGACTGTTGAAATTACAGGAGGAAACGGTCCATATACAGTCGTTTTGAATGGAATTGCTGACCCCATTACCAGCTACACCAGTGGAGCACTCATCACAGTGTCACCTACCGCCACCACCTCCTATACCATAGCCAGCATCACCGACTTAAACGGCTGTCTCGGAACCGGAAATGCCGGTACTGCCACTGTTACAGTCACCAATGACCATACCATAGATTCCCATCCTTCTGACGTGGATGTATGTGTTGGGGGTGGGGCAATGTTAAGTGTAACTGCCAGTGGTGCATCTGGAAACTTGACCTATCAGTGGCAGTCCAGTACGGATAATGTTAGTTTTGGTAATATTAGTGGGGCCAATGCCTCAACCTACAGTGCCCCCACGGCTTCAGCAGGAATAATGTACTATAAAGTGCTGGTTGGGGATGATGCTTTGAGTTGTGATCCTTTGGAAAGCAATGTTGCTACGGTAACCGTAGAGGCTTTTCCCAATACAACAGCATTGGGACTCAGTCTCGCAGATATTTGTGTAGGAACCAACGCCACAGCCGTATTCTTAGGAAATTTAGCCAATGGTACCTATACTGTTACCTATGATTTAAGTGCACCCAATTCGGATACCGGGCTCACAGCCACCGCTACCATTTCAGGAGGGGCTGGTGCCGGGTCTTTTACAGTGCCTTCTTCTGAGCTAACCAATACAGGAAACACTACCTTGACCATCACTTCTATAGCCAATACTTTTGGTCAATTGTGTGCTGTCACAGGCATGTCATTAGCCGATAATTTTGTTGTCAATACCATACCAACAGTCAGTTTTAATGCACAATCAAATCCAAGTAATTGTGGCCAGGCAGATGGTAGCATCACATTGGATTTTACAAATGTCCCCGATGGTACCTATAATATTGACTATGCCGCAGGAACCTTCAATGCAATTTCTGTTTCAGGCGGGTCTGCTACCATCACAGGCTTAGTCGAAGGAAACTATAACGATATTAATATTACTGTTGCAGGTTGTACTTCTGTACAGGATGTAGATGTTACCTTAACGGATCGGGCTACCCTGACTATTGATGATGTTTCCGTTTCGGAAAATGCTGGGACAGCAACCTTTACAGTTACGCTGAGTTGCGATGTTGCCGGTGGGGTTGATGTGGATTATTCTGCTACGGGGGTATCTGCCACCGAAGGAAGCGACTTTTCTTTAACAGATGGTACTCTAACATTTACAGGAAACCAGGGCGAAACAGAAACCATTGTAGTGACAATAAGTTCCGACATGCTGCTCGAAGATGATGAAACCTATCATATTGATTTATCCAATATCGTAACAGGTGGACAAGTAACATTTGCGGATAACCAGGGGCTGGGTACCATAACGGACGATGACACAGCCTTGGCGAGCATCAGCGCAAACGACCCGACAGCAGCCGAACCATCTGACGATGGGCAGTTCACCGTAAGCCTGAGCAACCAAAGCGCCACGGCCACAGTGATCAGCTACAGCGTAGGGGGCAGTGCGACCGCCACTGACGACTACACCGCCTTGAGCGGCAGTGTTACGGTCCCGGCGAACACAAGCAGCACAACCATCGATGTATCAGTAGTAAACAACAATATCCTGGAAGCCGACGAAACCGTAGTGGTGACGCTGACCAGCATCAGTTCGGGAGACGCCAACATCAGCATAGATGGCAGCAACAATGCAGCCACTGTGACTATCAGCGATGAAGACACAGCACTGGCCAGCATCAGCGCAAACGACCCGACAGCCTCCGAACCATCGGACGATGGGCAGTTCACCGTAAGCCTGAGCAACCAAAGTGCGACCGCCACAGTGATCAGCTACAGCGTAGGGGGTAGTGCGACAGCTACCGACGACTACACCGCATTGAGCGGCAGTGTTACGGTCCCAGCCAACACCAGCAGCGCCACTATCGATGTATCTGTGGTGGACAACAATATCCTGGAAGCAGATGAAACAGTAGTGGTAACGCTGACCAGCATCAGTTCGGGTGACGCCAACATCAGCATAGATGGCAGCAACAATGCAGCCACCGTCACGATCAGCGATGAAGATACCGCCTTGGCCAGCATCAGCGCAAACGACCCGACAGCAGCCGAACCATCCGACGATGGGCAGTTTACGGTAAGTTTGACCAACCAGAGCGCGACCGCCACAGTGATCAGCTACAGCGTAGGGGGCAGTGCGACAGCCACTGACGACTACACCGCATTAAGCGGCAGTGTTACGGTCCCCGCCAACACCAGCAGCGCGACCATCGACGTATCTGTTGTGGACAACAATATCCTGGAAGCAGACGAAACCGTAGTGGTAACGCTGACCAGCATCAGTTCGGGAGACGCCAACATCAGCATAGATGGCAGCAACAATGCAGCCACTGTGACTATCAGCGATGAAGACACAGCCTTGGCGAGCATCAGCGCAAACGACCCGACAGCAGCCGAACCATCCGACGATGGGCAGTTCACCGTAAGCCTGAGCAACCAAAGTGCGACCGCCACAGTGATCAGCTACAGCGTAGGGGGTAGTGCGACTGCCACCGACGACTACACCGCCTTGAGCGGCAGTGTTACGGTACCCGCCAACACCAGCAGCGCCACCATCGATGTATCTGTGGTGGACAACAATATTTTGGAAGCCGACGAAACCGTAGTGGTAACGCTGACCAGCATCAGTTCGGGAGACGCCAACATCAGCATAGATGGCAGCAACAATGCAGCCACTGTGACTATCAGCGATGAAGACACAGCACTGGCCAGCATCAGCGCAAACGACCCGACAGCAGCCGAACCATCGGACGATGGGCAGTTCACGGTAAGTTTGACCAACCAAAGTGCCACGGCCACAGTGATCAACTACAGCGTAGGGGGTAGTGCGACAGCCACTGACGACTACACTGCATTAAGCGGCAGTGTTACCGTACCAGCGAACACAAGCAGCACAACCATCGATGTATCAGTAGTGGACAACAATATTTTGGAAGCCGACGAAACAGTAGTGGTGACGCTGACCAGCATCAGTTCGGGTGACGCCAACATCAGTATAGATGGCAGCAACAATGCAGCCACCGTTACCATCAGTGATGAAGACACAGCCTTGGCGAGCATCAGCGCAAACGACCCGACAGCAGCCGAACCATCCGACGATGGGCAGTTTACGGTAAGCCTGACCAACCAGAGCGCGACCGCCACCGTGATCAGCTACAGCGTAGGGGGTAGTGCGACAGCCACTGACGACTACACTGCATTAAGCGGCAGTGTTACCGTACCAGCGAACACAAGCAGCACAACCATCGATGTATCAGTAGTGGACAACAATATTTTGGAAGCCGACGAAACCGTAGTGGTAACGCTGACCAGCATCAGTTCGGGTGACGCCAACATCAGCATAGATGGCAGCAACAATGCAGCCACGGTGACTATCAGCGATGAAGATACTTCAGCGGTAACAATAAATGATGCCAGTGAAACAGAGGGTGGTAATATTACTTTCGATTTAACCCTGGAAGATTCGGTAGAAGGAGATGTTGTAGTAGATGTTGAATTTTCGGACGTTTCCGCAACAGGTTCTGGGACCGACTATACAAGTACCACCCAAAGATTTACATTTAGTGGAGGAGTAGCTGGGACAAAATCGGTAGTAGTACCAACATCAGCAGATAATTTAATAGAGGGGAATGAAACCTTCACAGCCAGTATAACACTGATTAGTGGAAATCCTTCAGTTGATGTTTCCGATACTGGAACAGGGACCATTGATGATGCCGATGACGATGCGGCCACACAAGTAAATATAACAAAGGTTCAGGATGGGGCAGAATCTGGTGATGATGTGATCTATACTGTCAGCTTGAGTGATGGTTCGAATACATTGACAAACGTTAGTGGTGCACCAGTGACAGTGGACATATCCTTTGTTACCGGAAGTTCGGCGGAACAACTGGATTTCACTACAGTTTTTCCTGCTACAGTCAGTGTAGCAAATGGTACGAGCAGTCAAACCGTAACATTGCAAGTAGATGATGACGCATTGCTGGAAGGAACCGAGGTGTTGCGGGCTACAATAAGTACAAGTGGACCTGAAAGTATTGGTACTGCAACAGCAAACGCAAACGTGATTGACAATGATGTATCTAGTGTTACTATAAATGACGCAAATGGAGTTGAAGGAAATAACTTAACCTTTACCTTAGAATTAACAGAAGATACAGCTGGGGATGTAGTAGTAGATGTTGAATTTTCGGATGTCTCTGCAACGGGTTCTGGAACTGACTATACAAGTACTACCCAAAGATTTACATTTAGCGGCGGTACGGCAGGTACAAAGTCGGTCTTAGTTCCTGCATCAGCAGATAATTTAATAGAGGGGGATGAAACCTTTACAGCCAGTATAACACTGATTAGTGGAAATCCTTCAATTGATGTTTCGGATACAGGAGACGGAACGATCGATGATGCCGATGACGATGGTGCCACCCAGGTGAACATAGCTACGGTACAAAACGGCACAGAAGCTGGTGACGATGTAGTGTACAGCGTGACGCTGAGCGACGGGACGAACGCGTTGACCAATGTGAGCGGTTCTGCGATCACTGTTGAGATAGGTTTTTCAACAGGCAGTGAAGCCGTGCAGGCCGACCTGACGACCATCTTCCCCACGAGCGTATCGATAGCCGATGGCACAGCCAGTGCGACCGTTACCCTTGCGGTAGCACCAGATGACCTGATAGAAGGCGAAGAAATACTGAAAGCCACCATCGAAAACCCGAGCATAGGGGCAGTGAACACCGA
>JAVKDJ010000021.1:0-78339 GCA_040222275.1 Cyclobacteriaceae bacterium | reverse complement strand
GAAAAGTGGTTGGTAAAAACAGCACAAGACATGGGATACCAACTGGTTCTAAATCAACAAGTTTAAAAATACGTCATCGGTAGCGTAGCGCGGCAGTCTTTCTGTTTAATGTTATCTGTCCATTTTGATGAGATCGCTTCGATTCCTCGCGATGACGGTTCTGTCCATTTTGATGAGATCGCTTCGATTCCCTGTCTGCCGACAGGCTGACTCGCGATGACGGTTCAACTTAACTTAACGACATTGGATACGAGCCAAAGGCTCGCACCAGTGTAACCTAACCTCCTTATAATCAATATTTTCGCTGATTACTTCATCGTTAGAAAAACAGGAAAAAAAGGGAACCATATATTTGTTTCATCATGTTGGATATATCGGATAAATGTCCGATATAGAAATCATCAAACGTTTAATGAGATACCCCGGATTTTAACGAAAAGATTGGCATCAATATAGCCTACCCATCCACTTCCTTCACCTTCGATACCAAAGCTGCTGCGATCAGAAAGGACACCCCGCTGGTGACGAGGGCAAAGATGGCGTGCCCCCCATACAAATATTTGACAATAGGGCCGCCGGTTAGTGCATTGAGTATCTGGGGAAGCACGATGAAAAAATTGAATATGCCCATGTACACCCCCATTTTGTGGGAGGGGATAGATCCGGCCAGGATGGCATACGGCATAGCCAGTATGCTTGCCCATGCTACCCCTACAAGGACAAAAGAGGCAATAAGAATGTATTCGTTGGATGCGAAATAGATGGAGATCAAACCAATACCACCTACTATCAGGGAAATGGCATGTGTCCTTTTTCTCCCCAGTTTAGCAGCAATGGCAGGAAGGAAAAAGGCAAAAACAGCAGAAACTGCATTGTAAACACCAAATAGCACCCCAACCCAATCGCCAGCATTTTGATAGGCCGTGGAGTGGGTGTCGCCCATATCCAACCCATAAATGTGGTGGGCAATGGCCGGGGTGGTAAATACCCACATGCCAAATAAACCAAACCACGAAAAAAACTGCACGAAGCTCAACTGGCGCATGGTCAATGGCATGTTTTTGAAATCGGTGAAGATATTGGCCAGGCTGGCGGAATCCTCCGTAGTTTCTTCATCGTTTTCCGAAGAAAATGATTTTAATTCTTCCGGGGAATATTCCCTGGTGGTAGCCACTGTAACTAAGATACTGGCAACCAACACCCCGGCACCAATCATGAAAGATAGCAGAAGGTTGAGCGGTACATCCCCCGGAAGGGATGTGTTGGATATGCCAAACCAGTTGGTGAGCGCATAGGGCAACCACGAACCTACAACAGCCCCAATACCGATAAGTACCGTCTGGATACTGAACCCAAGGGTGCGCTGATCGGCGGGCATCATATCTGCCACCAGGGCACGAAATGGTTCCATGGCCACATTAAATGAAGCGTCCATTACCATAAGCATACCTGCCCCTACCCAAAGCGATGGCAGGAAGGCGGTAAACATACCGGCGTTGGGCATGAAAATAAGCCCGGCGGCTGCCGTCAGTGCCCCTACCAGAAAATATGGCCTTCTGCGCCCCAGACGGATCCAGGTGCGGTCGCTGTAGTGCCCAATGATAGGCTGTACTATCAGCCCCGTGAGAGGGGCCACCAGCCAAAACCATGATAGTTCATGCACGTCTGCCCCAAATATTTGGAGTATCCGGCTGGCATTGGCATTCTGCAAGGCAAATCCCATTTGGATACCGAGAAACCCAAAGCTGAGGTTCCATATTTGCCAGAAACTAAGCTTTGGTTTTTGCAATGATATTTGAGGGATTGTATCTGTTTGCATGGTTGGTGATTCAGTTTTTAACAAAAATGAGGTACTGCCAGGGCTTTAAGTCTATGGGATTGGCTGTGCTTAAGGTAAACGATTTATCAGTGAAGTAATCGACATAACTACCTGCTACATCAGTATCTGTCAGGTTCATTTGCTGGCTTTCCCCAGAGAAATTCATAATTCCGATCACTTGATTAGTCCCTTTGGTTCTTTGAAAGGCATATATGTTGTTGTCCTTATTTATCCTTTGTGTGACACCCCCGTACGCCCCGTTCCACAGGGCGGGATTGTTTGATTTCAGGGCTACAAGTTTTTGGTAAAAGGGTTGAAGCTTTTTTGGGTCGCTCCAGTCGATGGTGTCTTTGGAGAAAAATTTGAGCCTTTTGTCTATGCCTACTTCCTGCCCACTGTACAGCATAGGGATACCATAAGCCGAAAAAATGAATGTAGCAAATGCCTGGTGGCCATCTCCATACCTTTCAAATACAGTGCCTGCCCAGGCGTTTTCGTCATGATTGGTGATCATGGACATGCGAAAGGGTTTTCTGCCGTATTCTTTCAGGTCTTTTTGGATAAATTCATCCAGGTCATCTGCATTTTTACTGCCTTTGGCCACTTCCTCGGTGAGATGTAGCAGCTCCCAGCTGTAGGTGCCGTCAAACTCCAGGTGCATGCGTGCGCCATCCCACTCGGCCAGCCAGAACACGTCTTTTATTTTGTCTATTTCTTCAGTGGCCTCTTCCCAAAAATAGAGGGGGATTTCATGGCCGGCATGGTCACACCTGAAACCATCCAGATCTACTTCTTCTATCCAAAATTTCATCTCTTTGATCATCTCAGACCTGGTTGCCGGGTTAGTATGGTCCAATAGGGCTATGTCGCTCCAGTCTGCTTCGTAGATGATATTGCCCAGACTGTCTTTTGAGTAGTATTCGGGGTGCTCGTCTATCCATGGGTGGTCCCACGCCGTATGGTTCGGTACCCAATCCAGGATAACGTACATGCCCAATTCATGGCATTTGTCCACAAGGTTTTTGAAATCGTCCAAAGTGCCAAATTCTTCATTCACTGCCCGATAATTGCGAATGGAGTAGTAACTTCCCAACGGGCCTTTTCTTTCTTTTACACCAATGGGCTGGATGGGCATGATCCACAACATGCCAATACCCAATTCTTTTAACCTTGGCAGGTCTTTGATGAAAGCGTTGATGGTACCTTCCGGTGTATGCTGCCTGATGTTTACCTCATAGATGGTTGTGGAAGCTGCCTTTTCGGGAAATGTGATGGATTGCTGTTGCAATGGTTTACCTTCATTACCCTTACTTTTTTCTATGCAGCCAAGTGGCATGGCCGACAGTAGCATTGCGAAGTATAAAATGTTTTTCATGTTATTCAAAACGTGGTTATAATTTCGGTAAAAAAAATGGTTTAAACCAGCATTAAACTCGTCAACTGAAAAGTCAGCATCATTTGGCTGGAACCAGTTCGGGCATTTCAGGCTCCAACAGGTAAGGGCTTCCAAACAGGTACACTTCAATGGGCTGGTCTGAATAATTGTGCAGTGCTATGTGTTGCTTGTCAATTTTCAGGCCGATCACATGCTTCCTAAACTTCACCCTGAACGAATAGGCATCCCACTGTTCTGGAACAAAGGGGCTGAAATGCAGTTGGCCTTCTTTTACTTTCATTCCACCAAAACCTTTCACAACAGACATCCAGGTGCCGGCCATGCTGGTGGTATGGCACCCGTCTTCTGTGTCATTGTTGTAGTCGTCCAGGTCGAGCCGGGCCGTCCGGAGGTACATTTCATAGGCTTTTTCTTTCATACCCAGCTGAGCAGCCAGTATTGCGTGGATGCATGGAGACAAGGAAGACTCGTGCACCGTAATTGGCTCATAGAAATTGAAATTTCTTCTAATGGTTTCCTCGTCATGGTCTTCCTGAAAAGCGTAAAGGCCTTGCAGTACATCGGCTTGTTTGATGTAGCATGACCTCAATATCCTGTCCCAGGACCAGTTTTGGTTGATGGGGAGTTGTGTTTTGTCCAGGGTACTCACTGGCTGTATTTCCTTGTCGAGAAAGCCATCCTGCTGTAAGAAAATATCCTGTTGGCCATCGTAAGGAAAATACATGTTGTCTATGATATCCCGCCATTTTTTGGTTTCAACATCGTATTCGAACTTGGAGTTAAGAATTGCCTGACTATATTGTTGAGGATGCGAATTTTTAATGCCTTCCAGCGACTCTATGGTATATTTTAGTGTCCATACGGCCATGGAGTTGGTGTACCAATTGTTGTTAACGTTGTTCTCGTATTCATTGGGGCCCGTCACGCCTAATATCACATATTTATTGCGGTGGTTGGAGAAGCTCACCCTTTGCGCCCAGAACCGGGAAATTCCTATCAGTACATCCAGGCCATATTCGGCCAGGTATTCCATATTGCCGGTATAGTTCGTGTATTCATAGATGGCATAGGCTATAGCCCCGTTTCGGTGGATTTCTTCAAAGGTGATTTCCCACTCGTTGTGGCATTCCTCACCATTTATAGTGACCATAGGAAATAGGGCAGCTCCATGGTTGAAGCCCAGTTTTTCGGCATTTTCAATAGCTCTGGGCAGATGTTTGTGCCTGTACATCAGCAGGTTTCTGGATACTGCCTCATTGGCTGTGCTGAGGTAGAAAGGCAGGCAAAAAGCCTCCGTGTCCCAATAGGTACTGCCTCCATATTTTTCGCCTGTAAATCCCTTCGGGCCAATATTCAGACGGGAATCCTCGCCCGTATAGGTTTGGTTCATTTGGAAAATATTGAACCGTATTCCCTGCTGTGCTGCTACGTCCCCTTCGATCACTATGTCGCTCTCCTTCCATTTGTTCATCCAGGCGCTTGCCTGTTCCTGAAGCAGGAGGTCATATCCTTTTTTTCTGGCCTGCCTTAAATTGGCCTTGGCCACTTTCGGCAGATCGGCCCTTTCATGGTTTTGGCAGGAAGTGATGGTAGCATATTTGTAAAGGTCCAGTTGTTTTCCTTTTTCCAGGTCCAGCGCTATTCTACTTCCCACATATTTGGTTCTGTTGATGTTCTGGGAGTCGGTTTTCACAATTTCTCCGTCAGCGTAGATGTCGTAGAGCATTCCGGCGCAAACGGCAAAATTGGATTTTTTGGTCCTTGCGGTGATCAATGCCTGGTTGTCTTCGGTTTCCTGCTCCACATCTTTCCAAAACTTTTCGCCATAGTTGGAGTCCTGATTGACTACATCAAAATCCATATAAAAAGTAATGTTGGCTTTTCCGTCAAAATTTACCGGTACAATGCTGTACTTGACAGCCGCAATTTCATCATTGGCTATGCTACAAAACCTTGTGCTGGTCACTTTCACTTTTTTCGAGTTGGGCATGGTGGCCGTAAAAGACCTCTTCAGAAAGCCTTCCTTCATATTCAGTTCCCGCCTGAATTCGTGTATATCGCAAGTATTCAGGTCGAGTGTTTCCCCATCTATATCTATGTCAATCCCTATCCAGTTGACCGCATTGAGTACTTTGGCAAAATATTCCGGGTACCCGTTTTTCCACCAGCCTACACGGGTCTTGTCGGGATAATATACGCCCGCTACATAGTTTCCCTGCAACGTCTGGCCGCTGAAGTGTTCCTCGAAATTTGCCCGCTGGCCAAACCTGCCATTGCCAATGCTAAAGATGCTTTCCGATATCAGGTTGTAATCTTTGTGAAAGCCTTCTTCTACTATGGCCCATTCATCGTGTTTGATATAATTTTTCATGCTTCCAGATTAACTTTAAAAAGGGATTGGATGACCTCCGGGGTGATCGTGTCAAGGGAAGGGATTACCATCTTTGCCTTGCCGAGGCATTGAGGGGAACCCACGCCTATACTCACCATACCTGCGCGGTTGGCAGCTTCTATACCTGCTTCAGCATCTTCGAAGACCACACAGTGGTGAGGTGGTGATTGCAGGGCTTTTGCCCCCAATAGAAACACCTCCGGGTCGGGTTTTGACCTGTTCACCATGTTGCCGTCAATGACCGTATCAAACTGTGAATAGAGGCCTACCTGGTGAAGGATCGTTTTGGCATTTTTACTGGACGACCCTAAACCGATCTTGATATTCTCTCGCCGAAGGGCACTGAGCAATTTTGTTGCCCCGGGTAGGATTTCCGAAGAATCCATACCGGAAATGAATCCTTTATAGATTTCGTTTTTGCTCTCGGCCAGTTCCAGCTTCCTCTCATCGCAGATGTGGAGTTTGCCGAGTTTCAAAATGATATCTAAAGAATCCATGCGGCTCACTCCTTTTAGTTTTTCATTGTCGGCCAATGAAAAGGGGATGCCGAGTGCTTTTGTAATTTGTTGCCATGCCTGGTAATGATATTTAGCAGTATCCACTATTACCCCATCCAGATCAAACAAACATGCCTTTAATTCAGTCATCGCTTACCTTGTCAATAAAAAGGTGGTGGGGCGCAGAATGGTGCAGCCTAAACCGATAAGGTTGTCGCCTGTTTGCTAACAAACCCAGGCACCTGACCTAGGCCGAAAACACGACCATCAAGCGGGGTATTGGAGCTCTAATCCTACCTTTCAAAGGAGGGTAGCTATAGGATGTGAAATGTAATGTTTGATAAAAAGCAGTTCAAACTAAGGGTATTTTTTTCAATAAATAAAAAAATACGAGAAGATTTTTTTGGCTAAAAAGTGCTTGTATTGCGTTTTAATGGGCTTTTCTAGAAAGAATGGGCAGTTTCAAACGTTTGCGGAATTTTTTTTGATTTCGGATCAGTTTTTAAGAGAGGACCCCCTTATTATCAGTTCGGTAGGCAATATTTCCGTTTTGTGCTCCACTACGTCTTCCTTGGAATTTAACTCTTCGATGAGCAATCTGGTGGCGGCCCTTCCCATCTCACGACCAGGTTGCGCAACAGTGGATAGTTTTGGTTCCATCACTTCGGAAAAGTGCCAGTTGCTAAAACCGATTACAGCAATGTCTTCAGGTATTTTCAGACCAGCTTCTTTGATCGCCTGCATGGCGCCAAGGGCCGCCATGTCGTTGTTGGCAAAGATAGCATCGGGCCGTTTGGATAGCTGCAAGAGGTTTTGGGCACATTTAAAGCCTTCTTCCTTATACCCACCCCCGCAATCCTGTATGTAGCCCTCCTCTACGGCTATATTGTGCTCTTTCAATGTATCCAAATAACCATCCAGCCTCAGCTTGCTTATGTTCAACAGTTTTGGGCCTGCAAGGTGGGCAATCCTTGTACAGCCTTGTTCTATCAGGTGTTTAGTGGCTTTTCTGGCGCCATCATAGTCCGCTACTATTACATTGCTGGCATCCATCGCTTTGATGATGCGATCGAAAAATACTATGGGAATATTTTTGCGCTCTACTTCTTTAAAATGGTCAAAATTTGTGGTCTCTTTCGAAAATGAAGCGAGAATGCCATCTACCCGGTGTGCCAGCAAAGCCTTGGTATCCCTCACCTCCTTTTCATAAGATTCGTTGGATTGGCAAAACATCACAGTATATCCGGCATCATAGGCTACTTCTTCTATCCCGGAAATAACGGTCGAAAAAAAGAAGTGCACGATCTCCGGTACAATAACGCCGATTGTGTTCGTTTTTTGGCTCCTCAAACTTAGGGCTATGCTGTTGGGCTCATAGTTGAGCTTTTCGGCCAGATCATTCACCAGTTTTTTGGTTTCAGGGCTAATGTCCGGATGGTCCTTCAGCGCCCTTGAAACTGTAGAGGGGGAAATATTCAATTCCCTGGCCAGGTCTTTTATGGTGATTTGATTGCTCTTCATTTTGCTCTTGGTATGGTCGGTATTGCAATTATAAAATCCATAAAGTTCATAATTTCATTTTCTGGGGATTTCTGGTTGATGGTATTCACAAAAAGTGCAAATACTGTGAACTGAATATTATCAACAAGTTACGAAAAATTATATTTTGTTAATTATCCGAAAATGTAAAATAGTTGGTTCAGCCTGGTTTTAAGTTTTTTGATTTGGTTTATGTTATGTTTTGGTATTTGAATAGTTCAAGTATTGTTTTCCGGTGTGTGTGGGTTTGGAGTTGGGGAATGTCCTTGTGAAGGAATATTATGCCTGTTTTGTTGAAAGGTTCAAAAGTTCGTTTTTACGCAAACGTTTGCGGTTACGATTTCGTGAAAAAACCTTCAAAAAAACCTCCTAAATATGCTGTGTAAAGGGTTTTTGTACTTACCTTCAAAAAGTGGTTCGAATGAAATGTTAAAAAAAGGAACGTTTTTGAAGCACAATTAAGAATGACAATTAAATAAATTGAGTATTAAAAAGATGGTGAATTCAAAGGAGATAATGGCTGTAGGATGATTGGGAAGTAAGCCGTTTGATAAAAAGCAAAACTTTGAAAAGTACAATTTTTTTAAACTAGTCAATTTGTGAAACTAAAACTTTATGTCATGATTAAACTAAACAGATTAAAGCGATTGAAAAGCTTTGGAAATGCGTGAAGCTTTGGGTGGATGAAACACGGCGCAATGGGAGGTCAAGATACGATTGCAACCATTGCCGGACCACATCAACCAACTAATTTCTTCAATTCCATGGCGATGGCTTCTCATGTCACCTTCGGGAATTGTTTATCACTCTTTAAGTAATTCGATTAACAGATCAGAAATCAAAAATATGATGAAACATAAACTATTCATTAAAAGTATTTTGCTCTTTTCCTTTTTGCTGGCTATTGTGGCCGGTGTTTACGGACAAGGAAATGTAGTAAGTGGAACCATATCAGATGCCGTGGATGGCTCTGGTATTCCAGGAGTCAACGTTTTGGAGAAAGGTACGACCAACGGGGTTGTGTCCAATGTAAGTGGCAATTTCTCCATCACAGTAGAAGAAGGAGCTATATTGATCCTGTCGTTCGTAGGCTATGTAACGCAGGAAATCACAGTAGGTGCACAAACGAAGCTAGATGTGCAGATGGAAACCGATGTGGAGCAGTTGCAGGAAGTAGTGGTGATTGGATACGGGCAGGCAAAGAAAAGCGACCTTACCGGGTCGGTGGTGTCCGTTTCGGCTGAGGACTTCAATAAAGGGGCATTGACCTCACCTCAGGAGCTTCTTATGGGCAAGGTTGCCGGCGTGCAAATCTCCGCACCAACAGGCCAGCCAGGGGGTGCATCTACCATTAGGATTAGGGGTGGATCGTCCCTGCAGGCCAATAACGACCCTTTGATAGTAATTGATGGTGTACCCATAACGAACAAGGGTATCGATGGATTTGCAAATCCACTGACAACCATCAACCCGAACGACATTGAAACCTTTACTGTATTGAAAGATGCCTCAGCTACGGCTATTTACGGAGCAAGGGCTTCCAATGGTGTCATTATCATTACCACAAAAACCGGACAGGCCGGCCAGGAATTGAAGGTGAGCTACAATGGTAAAATATCAGTTGGCGTACCCATCAAATATGTACCGGTCTATACGGGGGATGAATTTCGCGAAGTGGTGGCCAACCAAACAGCTGATCCGTCTGTTGCCACTCCTTTGTTAGGTACGGAAAATACAGATTGGCAAAAGTTGGTTTTGGACAATGCTGTATCATCTGATCATAACATCAGTGTTTCTGGCTCAATGGGTGAATCATTGCCCTATCGAGCTACGGTTGGATATACCGATCAAAATGGAATGTTGAAGCGGTCCCACATGAAAAGAACAACTTTCGGATTGGCCCTAAACCCAAGCCTGTTGGACGACCATTTGAAGGTTAACGTCAACTTGAAAGGTATGCTCACTGATAATAATTTCTCCAAAGAAGGGGCCTTGGGAGAAGCGTTGAGGTTTGATCCAACCCAGCCGGTATATGATGAAAACTCGCCCTTTGGCGGGTTTTATACATGGACTTCCCCGGACGGAACCCCCAATTTTATCGGCACCACCAATCCCGTGGCAAGAATTGAGCAATCAGAAAATACATCAGATGTATTTAGAAGCATTGGAAATTTGGAACTCGACTACCGGTTTCACTTTTTACCGGACATGAAAGCAGTATTGAATGTAGGGTATGACAGGTTTGATTCAGATGGTACCGATAATACTGATCCTTTAGCGGCATTTGGGGCGAGAAGTCCTCAGATCAACGTGAAAACTTTCACGTATTCTGGAGGAAACGAACTACTTGATTTCTATTTGAACTACAGCAAGGCATTGCTATCAATAGAAAGTAGGATTGATGTTACTGCCGGGTATTCATGGCAGCATTTTCACAACGAAAAGATCAATAGAAACCGCCCGTGGGAGCAAACAGATGGCGTTTATGTTGGTGCTGATACCACCGTTGATAAGACAGAAAACTATCTGGTTTCATTTTTTGGCCGGATAAACTATAGCCTTAAAGACCGCTATTTACTGACTGCCACCCTTAGAAACGATGGGTCGTCAAGGTTTGCAGAAGGCAACCAATGGGGATTGTTCCCTTCCGTTGGTTTCGCCTGGAAAATCAATGAAGAACCTTTCCTGAAGAGCTCCAACACAATCAATGAATTGAAGTTGAGGGCTGGATGGGGTGTAACAGGCCAGCAAGATATTGGGTTTAATAGTGACTACCCCGCCATTGCAAGTTACAACGGCAGTACATCCAATGCCCAATACCTTTTTGGAAACCAACTGTACACGCTTTGGAAGCCTGAAGCCTATGATCCCAATATCAAATGGGAAGAAACCACAACAGTGAACGTGGGTTTGGATGTTAGCTTGTTGAATGATAGAATTAATGCCTCTATCGACTACTACCACAGAACTACGAATGACCTTTTGAATGAAGTTCCGATTCCTGTTGGTACAAACTTCGCAAGCAGGCTGATTACAAATGTTGGCTCATTGGAAAACAAGGGGATTGAAATCTCTCTTGGTGGATATGCCATTTCCCAGACTGATTTGAGCCTTTACGTTGCTGCAAATTTTGCCAAGAATAGGAATGAAATTACCAAACTCACTGCTTTCCCGGATCCCAATTATATAGGATATGAAGTTGGGGAGATTGATGGAGGTAGCAACAACAGGATTCAAATAAACAGTGTAGGCTATCCTGCAAATACATTTTTTATGTTTCAACAAGTGTATGATCAGGACGGAAACCCAATAGAAGGCCTGTATGTAGATAAGACCGGAAACGGTGGGGCTGTAGATGGAAACGATCTGAATAGAAACTATCTCGAAACACCAACACCCGATTTCAGTATGGGCGTGTCTTCATCCCTTACGTACAAACAGTTTGATTTTTCCTTTTCCGGTAGGCTAAATGTAGGGAATTATGTGTTCAACAATATCAATGCGAACAATGCCCTTTATTCCCAGTTGTACAATCAATCGGGGTATTTGGCGAATATTGCGAGTACAGTTGAAAATTCTCAATTCTTCAATGCCCAGTACAAAACCGACTATTACCTTGAAAATGGTTCCTTCTTTAGAATGGACAATATTTCAGCAGGGTATAATATAGACAGGCTGTTCTCTGACAAAATAAACGCGAGGTTAAGCTTTACTGTCCAAAACGCATTTTTGATCACGAAATATTCAGGAATTGACCCTGAAATCAATGATGCTACCAATCCTGGAATCGACAAGAATATCTACCCTCGTCCAAGAACATTTGTATTAGGTTTTAATATCAATTTTTAATCTCGAAGCAAAATGAAAAATTTAAAATATATATACTTAATACTGACCACAGTGGTATTGGCATCATGCGTCAATGACCTGGATGTGGTACCAATAGACCCTGATTCATCCAATGCCAATACGGTTTTTTCAACTGAAGAAGGAACAAAAGGTGCACTCGCAAAGCTCTATGCCTCGTTCGCATATAATGGTCAGGGCCGTGGAGAGCAAGAGATTCAAGGCATCAGGGAGGACTTTAGCAATTTCCTGAGACAATATTTCACACTACAGGAGGCAACCACTGAGGAAGCAATAGTTTCGTGGGACGATCAGACAATCAAAAATTTCCATTGGCATACCTGGTCTCCAAATGACCCTTTCAATGAAGCTGTCTATTCCAGGTTGTTCTTTTCGGTTGCGTTGACCAATGAATTTATCAGAAACGTAGGCAACTCTGTGGCGAGCGAATCCGATAAAAATTTGTTTGCCGCAGAAGCGAGGTTCTTGAGGGCGTTTGCCTATTGGGTCTTGGTTGATATGTATGGAAATGTTCCCATAATGGATGAAAATGCATCTCTGAGCGATCTTCCTGTGCAAAATAGCAGGGCAGAAGTATTCGCTTTTGTGGAGTCAGAACTAAAGGAATTGGAGACTCTGCTGGCAGAACCAAAATCCAATGAGCGGGGGAGAATTGACAAGGTGTCGGCTTGGATGTTGCTATCAAAATTGTATCTGAATGCAGAAGTTTATATTGGTAGCGATAAGTATTCGGAAGCCATTACCTATACCGAAAAAGTAATTGGGTCAGGATACAGCCTCGACCCTGTTTATGAGAATATTTTCAAGGCGGACAATCATAACAGTCCTGAGATAATTTTTGCAATAGGTGCCAATGGCATTTTTACACAGAGCCATGGTACTACATTTATAGTACATGCCTCTAGTGGTGGTGGACTGGACGTTGCTAGTGTTCGTGGTGTTGGAGGAACCGGCTGGGGAGGATACAGGGCCGTCAAGGAACTTCCGGAAAAATTTGGGATACAGGAAAGCGATTTTTCCATGGCCAACCCATTGCCCGATTTTGCCGATGGTCGCGCACTTTTCTATTTCAGTGCCAATGACTCATGGAATTGGTCGATTGACAATGTAGGTACATTTACAGAAGGAGTTGGTGTGTATAAATTCAGCAACCTCAATTCAGATGGTAGCCAGGCCGAATACTACAACCCCGATTTTGTAAGCATTGATTTTCCCATGTTCAGATTGGCAGATGCCTATTTGATGTATGCTGAGGCGCATTTACGTGGCGGAGGCGGATCAAGGGCAACCGCTTTAGGTTATATCAACGACCTGAGGGCAAGGGCTTATGGAGATGCGAGCGGCAATATTTCAGATGGCGACATGAATATTGATTTTATGCTTGAAGAAAGGTCGAGGGAAATGTACTGGGAAGCCCAAAGAAGGACTGACCTGATCAGATTTGGCAAGTTTTCTTCAGCTGACTACTTGTGGGAATGGAAAGGAAACACCAAGGAAGGTGCTGGATTTGCAGATTACAGAACGTTGTTTCCTATCCCACAGTCACAGCTCACAGCTAACCCTACATTGGTTCAAAACAACGGATACGTAAACTAGTACCCTGAAATCGTAAAATACAAAAGCGAAGAAAAATGAAAAGATATATAAATATATTCATAGCCCTGATAGTCGGTTTCGGACTTATGAGTGCATGTGAAAGTGATATTGAAAAACCCATGATCGATTTGACCGGTGAAAGCACCGTTAGCCCTGAGCTGGACAATTCATTGACTGGGGCGGGGGATTTAAGTTTCGAAAATGAAACGGGTTCATTCGAAGTGTTTGAATGGACACCTGCGGATTATGGTCAACAACTGGCGGTGATGTATTCAGTTGAAGTAGCTGCCAGTAGTGCATTTGAAACTGTAGTTTCCCTTACGGATACTGAGGCATTAAGTGCAGCACCTACAGTTAAAGAGGTAAACAATGCTGCCCTGCTTTTGGGAATTGTGCCATTTGAGCAGGGAGAGCTTTTCTTTAGAATAGTATCTAAAATCAACGGTATTGAATCCACTGAGTCATATTCTGCTGTGATTTCCAGAACAGTAACGCCTTATGTTACGGATTTTCCTTCTGTATATATGATTGGAGCTGCGCTCAAAGGTTGGGATACAAGCCTTGCTGTGGAGGTATATGGAACTGGTCCAAGTGCTTTTGAAGTGATAGCGGAATTTCACAATGGGGAAGCCTTTAGGTTTTTTGAAGCTGAAGACTGGGGTGCTACATCATATAACTACACATATTTCGAAGGGGGAACTATTGATGCCAATTTTGAAAATGCCAATGATGGAGATACTAATATAAGGTTTATAGGCACCACGGGGTTTTACCGTATTGGAATGAACCTCAACACCAAAACCATTACAATGGAGGCCCTGTCTGGCCAACCAAAATTATATATGGTAGGCAATGCTGTTCCCGATGCTGGATGGGGATGGAATTCTCCGGTTGAAATGGAATGGGTTCAAGATGGTGTTTTTAAGGCTACAACTACGCTAGAAAGTGGGAGTGACAAGGCATTCAGGTTTTTTACAGAGTTTGAAAATTGGGGGTCTGGATTAAACCATCCCCACTATGTGGCCAGTGAATATGAAATAGATTCCCAATTGGCAGATGCCATGGATGGCGACAATAATTTTACTTTCACTGGTACCACTGGAATATATAGCATTACAGTAAATGACATTGCCAAAACCATAGTGATTTCTGAAGCTGGTACCGCTGGCCCGCCGAAATATCTGGTAGGAGCAGGAGTGCCTGCTGCTGGCTGGGGCTGGGATTCGCCGGTGGAGCTCGTGCAGGTACAGGCAGGAGTGTTCTCTGCCACTACTGAATTTGCAGTGGAGGCTTTCAGGGTTTTTGCTGCAAAAGGCGATTGGGGTTCCGGAACGAACTATCCGGGGTATGCCGACAATGGGTACACCATTGATGCCAATTTCGAAAATGCCAATGATGGTGATAAAAACTTCAAGTTTATAGGTACTGTAGGGACATACAAATTTACCCTCAACGAAAATACCAAAACCATAACCCTTGAATGATGCTGCTTGCAGCGTGGATAGAACTGCCATTGGCAGTTCTTCCTTTTTTATCACTTTCTAAAAAAAATACCAGCAAAAAGCCTTCTTATCTTCACCAGAAGGTTTACAAATACATTTTGTGTATGAGAAGAATTTTACATGTTCTGTTTTTAATAAACCTGCTTGGTGTGGCGGCAATGGCACAGGTCAACCTCACCCCCACGGTGAGCCCTGCATCATTCAATTCCCAGGAGGAGATCACGATTGAGTATGATGTGACAGGCACGGCGCTGGCCAGCTTGGAAGAAGCCTATATTTGGGTGTGGGTGCCTGGCAGTGAAATAGATGCCAAATACAACGTCAATCCTGCTTCATCCAATGCCACCCTGACAGCAAACGCACAGTTTTCCAAAACTGAAGCCAACAATAAAGTATTGTTTTCCATCACTTTTACCCCCGAGCAGTTTTTTGCCCAACCCATTTGCCTGGAGAGCAAACTGGGCATGCTGATCAAAGGCAATGATTGGAGCAACGGACAATCCAACGATTTTGTATTGGATATGACACCCCTCACCACCTGTTATGTGGTGAAATTGATCACCCCGACAGATGAAAAGCCATTTGTTGCCCCGGGAGGGGATCTGCACGTTCAGGCCGAGTCGTCAGATCCTTCTACATTCACCATGTTTGTAGATGGCCAGCAGGTGGCACAGCAAACCGACCGGGAATATTTTTCCTACCATTATACCGTATTGCAGGATGAAGGTACGTATCCGGTTGAATTACTGGTAAATGATGTTGAAAATGATACCACCATTACTTTCAGTTATCTGGTGAATACGCCCTCTGAGGTATTGGTAAGGCCACAAGGCATAGTAGCCGGGATCAATTACGACCAAGCTGACGATACAAAGGCAACTTTGTGCTTATTGGCCCCCGGAAAGGATGCCGTATATGCTTTGGGTGAATTCAACAACTTTGAATTGCTGCCGGAAAATAAGATGAAACGCGATGGGGACTATTTTTGGATGGAAATTTCAGGCCTGGAAGCGGGGAAGGAATACGCGTTTCAGTACTTGGTGGATGGCGTGTATGTGGCTGACCCCTTTGCCGAAAAAATACTCGATCCTGATGATGCCTATATCCCGGAAGAAATTTATCCCAATCTAAAAGCGTACCCTGTAGGCCAGGTCACAAGCGAATGGTACAAGAACAGGATGTCTGTACTCCAGACGGCCCAGCCAGAATTTACATGGCAAAACCCGGGGTTTCAACGACCCGACAAAGCAGACCTTGTGATATATGAAGTACTGGTGCGTGATTTTTTTGCAGAAAAAGACCGCAACTACGAAAATTTGATCGATACGCTTTCCTACCTCAAAAAATTGGGGGTCAATGCCATAGAGCTGATGCCGATCCAGGAGTTTTCCGGGAACAATTCATGGGGGTATAATCCCAATTTTATGTTTGCCCCGGATAAGGCTTATGGCACGGAAGAGGGCCTCAAAAAATTTATTGATGCGGCACATGGCGAGGGTATAGCGGTTATTTTGGATATAGTGTTCAACCAACAGGAAGTACCCAATCCATTTGTGGCGATGTGGTATGATTTTAAAACCAACAAAGCCACCTCCGACAACCCCATGTTCAATGTGGAGGCTACCCATCCTTTTAATGTGTTCATAGACATGAACCACGAAAGCGAGTTGACCCAGTTTTATATGGACACTACGCTGCATTATTGGAGTAGCCAATACAAGGTGGACGGCTACCGCTTCGACCTTTCCAAAGGATTTACCCAAACCAAATACGGAGGTGATGTAGGCAAATGGAGTAGCTATGACCAGGGCAGGATAGACCTGCTGAAGCGGATGTATGACAAAGTAAGGGAGTATGACGCTGACAGTTATTTGATTTTGGAGCACCTGGGGGATAATTCCGAGGAAACGGTGTTGGCCGATCATGGTTTTATGCTATGGGGCAACATGCATTTTGATTATAAAGACCTGCTCCTGGGTATAGAAAAAAACATAGCCTGGGGCAGCCACGATACCCGGGGTTGGCAGCAGCCAAACCTGGTCACCTACATAGAAAGCCACGACGAACAGCGCCTGATGTACGAACTTCTCAACTATGGAAAGTCTGAGGGAAGCTATGATACCAGAAAGAAATCAACAGCCATCAGACGGCTAATGCTGGCCAATGCCTTGTTTTATACCATACCCGGTGCGAAAATGCTCTGGCAGTTTGGGGAGTTTGCATACGAAGACCCCATCAACCTATGCTCGGATGGTGTGAGGGTAGGGGATGGGACCGACTGTCGTACAGATCCCAAACCAACCAGATGGGAGCTATTGAATGACCCGGATAGGGAAAAGCTGCGTGCTGTGGTGTCATCCCTGATAAAGCTCAAAACCGACCATCAGGTTTTCAAAACGGGGGACTTCTCCATCACCAACGGGAATGGGTTTGTAAAAGAGATTGTCCTTGCTAATAAGGACGGTATTTCCCAACCAACCAATAAGGAAGAGATGAGTGTGTATGTGGTGGGCAATTTTGACTTGAAACCCCAAAACCTGAGCATGCAACTGCCATTTTCAGGTACGTGGTATGATTTTTTCAATGGTGGAGAGGAATTGGAGGCAAACAGTACCAACGTGCCAATAGAGCTGGCTGCCGGGGAGTTCAAAGTATTGGTGAATTTTGAAATTGACTTTCCGGAAATCGAACTCGATGCGGTAGTAGCAAGTGCCGAAGATATTCCCAACGTACCCCATAGTCTATCGCTTTACCCCAATCCCGGCAGGGACTTTCTAAATTATGAGATTAATATGCCACAGGAAAGGGAATGGAAAGTGGAAATAAGTGACATGAGTGGGCGTGTGCTGCAAGAATTGTCCCAGCGGGAATTCCAACCAGTTGACATCAGTGGTTTGGGCATGGGGCTTTATCTGTTCAAAGTATATACCTCGCGCGAAAGTTTTACTTCCAGATTTTTAAAAATATAATTGACTAAATAGTTGAATTCCATGAATATGCCCCGAATAATAGTAGCTTTTGTCATATCATTGTCGATACATGCCGGATGTACAGGTGTCCGGGAAGAAAGGGTTCAAAAGGAAAATCAGATGGAGCAGGATAAGCAGGGCGACAATGCCATCACCTATGAGATTTTTGTGCAGTCGTTTGCCGACTCCAACAGCGATGGCATAGGGGATATCCCCGGTATGACTGCCAAGCTGGACTATTTGAGCGACCTGGGGATTGAGGCTATATGGTTGATGCCCATACATGAGTCACCATCCTACCACAAGTATGACGTGGTGGACTACAAATCGATCCACCCTGACTATGGTGCACTGGATGATTTCAGGGTTTTTCTCAAAGAAGCCCATGACAGGGGTATCAAGGTGATCATCGATTTCATTATCAACCATAGTTCGGACAAGCACCCCTGGTTTTTGGAGTCGAGCAAAGGGAAAGATAATCCCTACCGGGACTACTATATCTGGCAAAAAGAGGATGTGATCAAGGATGAAATAGCCAAAAGTGAACTTTCCCACGATTCTGGCAACATCACCCAATGGCACAGGGCTGGTGGCAATGAAGAATTGTATTATGGTTTTTTTACAGGTCAGATGCCAGATTTGAATTATGACAACCCGAAGGTTTTCGAAGAAATAGTAGAAATAGGTCGGTTTTGGCTGGAAGATATTGGAGTGGACGGTTTGAGGATGGATGCGGCCAAGCATATTTTCAGGGACCACCGGGCGGCAGACAACCACAGATTCTGGGTGCAATTCAAAGAAGCCATGCAGGCCATTAAGCCCGATGTGTATATTGTTGGGGAGGTTTGGGCTGACGCAAAAACCACCAACCCTTTTTCCAAAGGACTACCCTCTCTGTTCAACTTCGACCTGGCTTTTAGCATCAGCCAAACGCTCAAAAGCGGGGTGGTTTCGTCATCCAGTGTATCGGGGCATTCGCATGTTGTGTCGGAGGATTCTTCTTTCGTTAAAACATTGATCCAAAACCAACAGCTCTTCAAAAACACTAATCCTGAATATGTGGATGCCATATTCTTAAGCAACCACGACCAAAACAGGATAGCTTCAGTACTAGACAACAGGAAAAATAAAATAAAACAGGCGGCTGCCATCCTGCTTACCCTTCCCGGCAAGCCATTTATTTATTACGGGGAGGAGCTGGGCATGCTCGGCATGAAGCCTGATCCCAACATCAGGGAACCTTTCTTATGGGATGTGGATGAAGCAGATATTCAACGGGCAGGATGGATCGCCCCGAAATTTAGTAGCGATACCACTGTGGTTTCCGTGGCGGGCCAGGCCAAAAAAGCCAACTCTATTTACAACACATATAAGGCCCTCATCAAAGCCAGGAAGGAATCCATAGCCCTTTCTGATGGCGACTTGAAGGTTGTTCAGGTAAGTGATAAAAACGTGCTGGCATACACCCGCACTTCTGCTGGGCAATCCGTTTTGGTGTTGCACAATGTGGGCAAAGAAAAGGTAGTACTCGAGTTGCCGGAGTTTGCTGGTTTTAGAACTGTAGTTTTCAAAAACAGGGCGGTCAAAGGCAAAGAAGGAGAAGTAGAGTTGTCAGCCAATGGCTCTATTGTATTAACGAAATAACGGACTTTATTCCAAGGGGAATAGTTCCCTAACATACATTCCTCTCTTTGAAATGTTAGCCCAGTGCATTCCGAAGTACAGATAATAGGGCTTTTAAAAGCCTGTATTCCCGGGTTATCCCTGTGTTTATCAAAAAGTTCGCCATGCCCTTCGGAACATGGTAAAAAATAGGAGAGGGCTGACAGAAAAGTTTTCCTTGTCATGCTGGTCGTTTGGAAACATCCTATTCTTCTCTGGAACACTGGCGCGAGTGTTTTTCACTCGTGCCCCTCCAAGACAATTGTTCTTCTGTGATTAAAAAGAATTCAAATTACAGAGGTCGGGTTGTATTTCTTGAGATAGACCCTTCCTTCGTCAGGGTGACAAGGCTGTCTTTGGATGAGCAAAAAGCCTTTCCTTGTCATACTCAATGCAGTGAAGTATCTCCCGGTGGTCGAAGTGACGTACAAGGTAGGGTACTTGGCATTACTTCTTAATTTCCCTGTTCTTATCCAAGTCTTCGGCTATCTTTAGGAAAATATTATGTAAAACACCATAATGGTTGGTGTACATTAAACAAACTAAAAACTAAATGACAAAAAAGGATTTCTTCACTCTACTCATAAAAGTCTTTGGCCTTTTTTCACTGGTTACCTCACTTTTTTCAGTTTTACCAAGCAACATCTCTTTTGCAATAACGAATATTGACGCAATCTCAATCATTTGGATTGTTGTGACCATATCTGTAGTAACCGGGCTTTTCGTACTTCTAATTTTTGAATCTGATAAAGTTGTAAACATTTTGAAACTTGATAAAGGTTTTGATAGTGAACGAATAGAATTTGGAAACCTTGGTGCCAATGACATCATTAAAATCGGGACTTTCATTATGGGAGGAATTCTAATTTTGGATAACATTCCACCATTCTTGAGCCATACACTGTTTGCATTTAAAGGAAGTGTAGTTGGTTTTGAGTATAATGACGTAGATAAATTTAATTGGGTAGTAAGTGGGCTGAACCTTGTAATTGGTTATTTGCTCATGACCAATTACGAATTTGTGGCAAAAAGGCTTAGAATTAAGTAAGAACAGAACTAAGCGCCTATATGACAACATGGATTGTCGGTCGGAATGTTAGCCATCCCATCCAAAAGTAAGAATAAGCGACTTATAAAGTCTAATATTATAGAATTACAAATAATTGTAATTTGGCCTAAAGTAACCATGCCTTTAGAACTTTGAAAAGCAGGCTCATTGAAGCCGATACTCCCTCTATTCCTCCCTCGTCACTTCGAAGTAAGGTACGAGCGAGAAGTCACCTGATTCATCCACTGCCGCATGTCGAAAGATAGAAAGGCCGCTTAGTTGGTGGCCTTCCTGTCTTCGATCAGGAAGGCTTCCTATGGTCGAAGTGACTTCCAAGGAGATTGGTATTTTGGGTTTCTTCTTAGTTTTTCTGTTAATTATCCGCGCCTTCAACTATCTTTAGGTAAACTCTATGCTGATAAGTACATTAGCATCAATAGAAATATCATTCAATGAATATCAACCTTGTTCAATGGAATATATCTTACAATTGCAAGTCGGATAAAATCATAAATCTTCTTAAAGAAAAGCTAGAGGGAGATTCGGTTATATGCTTACAAGAAGTATTACAATCTAACAAAGAGAAAATAGTTAAAGCACTCCATCAAACAGATTACGCATTTAGTTTAAATATTAGAAGGCCCGGAAGGTTTGATGGGAAAAATAGAAAACTAGGACTTTTAACTATGAGTTTTGGAGGAAAAATCACCGAATTTCATCTAATAGAACGTTCGCTTTTTCCAGAAAGGACTTTATTTACATCTATAAAATTTGGAGGAGAGGAAATTCATATTCTTAGCTTCCATTCATTGACCGGAGTTGGATACAAGAGGGGGAAATCAAGTCAGTTCGCATCTATTGCCGAATACTTATATGATAACAAAGTTGACTTTTTCTGTTGTGACGCTAATGAACCAAGTAATGATTCATTCGAGATATCTGAATTAGAATTTTGGGATAACGGAGATAAAGGAAAGTATCCATCTCTTCTTTTTGGAGAAGAAAAAGTACATAGATTAGAGGATAGCTTGTATTCGGTCAAAGACAGACTCACTGAGTTACCGATTTCCCATAGAACAGGAAAAACTTTGAGACGCTATGACTTCATATATAAATCAAGGGATTGGAAAGTTGAAAAATTAGAATACGACTATGATGGGGGGGTAGAAGCGACAAGTGATCATGCTTTGGTTATTGGCAATTACATGGCTGTGAATAGCGAAACTTGCTTTCAAGGAAAACTGCTTTCTGCGAATGTTTTCCGGTAGCCTTTTTAAATGCCCCGGATGAATTGGAACACGTCTTTCATCCTCTTTTTTGGAAGTGCCGATAACACCCATTTTTGATAAAACCATGGAATTTTCTTTTTTTTAACTGAAGCCAAACATCACTAATGAAATGAGAGAAGCTATATAATAAATTGCGCTTAGCAGATAACTCACCAGCGATCAGTCATTAAGTTGACAGCCAGTGTATCAATAATCAGAAAGGACAAACCAAGTGGAGCCTTTAGTTCTCTACGAAAGAGTGAAGAGCGTGATTAATGTCAACCGATGATCAGTTGTATGTGCAAGTTACACTAATTTATTGTTCAATAATACCTGAAATCCGCAGACTAACCCGCAAGGGCCTGTTAATAAAATAACCAACCCTGTCAGCATTCAATTGATAGAATGCCTGGATGAAAGATTAAGTCATTGATTGCCATGGATAGCACTATCAGGGTTGCGGATTTCAGGCAAGGCTTAAACATGGAATGATACCAGCAAAATGAATGTAAAAGGGAAAAGCAGGCACCAACCATATAAAATATATCCCATGATGATTGCCTGCTTCGGCCATGCAGTTTTGATAATGATGTGCCAATCCGCTACATTAGTAATTATTAATAAAAACATAGGGAGGGTTTGTCTTATAGTCTTTTTATTTATAATAATGGAAAAAAACCTTAGGGGCAATCAATGAAACTGTACATCAAGTATATGGTCAGTTTGCGGTGCAAATTGATGGTAAAAGAAGAGCTAAGGAAACTGGGATTGCGATATGTTGTGGTTGAACTGGGCATGATTGAGATATTAGAAGACATCACAATAGAACAACGAAAACAACTGAGAGAAAACCTGTTAAATTCAGGATTGGAGTTGTTGGATGACCATAAGAGCATTTTGATAGAAAAGATCAAAAATGTGATTACTGAGATGATCCACTATTCTGATGAATTACCAAGAGTAAATTATTCGGATTACATAAGCGAAAAATTGGGCTATAATTACACCTATCTCGCCAATTCCTTTTCTGAAGTCAAAGGGATCACTATCCAACAATTTATCATTTTCCACAAAATTGAGCGTGTAAAAGAATTACTTATCTACGACGAGTTGAACCTCACAGAGATTTCCCATAAAATGCACTACAGTAGTGTAGCTCATTTGTCCAATCAATTTAAGAAAATCACGGGATTAACCCCCTCCTTTTACAAGCAACTAAAAGACAAACGAAAAGCAAACCTGGAAGATTTATAAAGGATCGGTTTCTAGGCCAATTCTGAATTTGTATTTTTTGGATTGATATATTGCCCGTTTATACAAAGCGACGGATGCGATTTTTATAGCTAAACATCACGCAAATAAGCTGAATTGCCGGGAAGAATTCCGCATACTATGAAATAGCTGTTGTTCAATGCAATAGTGGTCATATTGCCTGCCGAATTTTATTTCATAATGGGGTATTCCCAGGCATAAAATGTTTTTTTAACATAGAGCCGCTTTATTGAGCAATTAAAGGTTGCCCAAAAATTTTAAGGGACTAATTCAAATCCGCAACCCTCCAAGGGTTGTTCTTGGTAGTTAGTAGTTTACCTATAATGCCATTCATTTCTATGGGTGAAACGCTTGAAAGGTTATTTGTTGGATTTCAACCAGTTATAAAAACCCTTGCGGATTTTAGGGACTATCAAACATGAGATATGTGTAACACTGTCCTTTCGGAGTGTAACACTATCTCAAGTAATTATACTGACCTTTGCATCACTTACAACCGCCAATTTTATGCGTTTTTTTATATCATAAAATCAAAGAAATCATGTCGAAAGAAAAGGAAGGAAAAGAAAAATCGGGCAAAAAAGAACCTGTTAAAAACCTCAAAGAAAAGCGTGCGGCCAAAGCAGCTAAACGAAAAGAAAAAAAGATGAATGATAGTTAAGCCAATAGGTCACGGTCACACCAGTAAAGTTGTTGCAATAATTCACACTAAAAATTTCACGCATGGAAAACGGTGAATTAAACCTTTCAAAAACCTATCTGCTGGTTGATGTGGTTGACTATGTGCCGGGCTCGGTGGTAATCAAGTCCATAATGCAGAAAAAAACAGGCACAGTGAGCATCTCTTCTTTTGATACCGGGGAAATGTTGGTTGCAAAAATCTCTCCTTTTGATAACCTGATACAGGTGATTGACGGAAAAGCAGAGGTGATTATAAACGAACAATCCACGCTGCTGGAAACAGGGCAAGTCATGATTATTCCTGCTCATGCCACGAATAAAGTAAAGGCCAATGAGCGGTTCAAAATGCTATCTACCGTCATCAAAAGTGGATATGAAGATGTGAGCTTATAAAATAAAGTTATGGAAGAAAGGGAAAATAAATACGGGACAGGTGATACGGTGTATACCAAAGTAAATCCAGATGTAATGTTGGTTGTCAGGCGCTATATTGGTAGGATTTATTACTGTCAATTTCCTGATGAACCCGACCGTAAAGAGTTGGCACTATTCGAGAGAGAACTTGTCGAAACAAAAAAACGTTGACAGCATAGTTTACAAACTGGTATAAATCTTTAAAATGACAAAAAATTCTCCAATTTGGAAAATATGGCAAGTCTGAGTACAGATACGTTGAGTAGGCCACATGGAATCACCTATTTTATTTTGGTGCAGTGTTTTACCGAACACTATAAATGATAATTTAAAGCTACCGTTGCTCCAGAAAATCATTTTCCAATGCAAGTTAATTCGTAAGAAAAAAGTTGAACCTATTACGGAACGCTTCTCAAGGGATTGCGCCAAGGCTTTTACATAAAAAACGAAATTGTAGTGTTTGGAGGATAAAGTATGGTGCATCTCGAATTGAATGCAATACTTTCTTTCAAAAAATCATCAGTGGTATCTTTTGACAATCTCAATTGGCAGGACGTTCCTTTAAAAATTGCAAGAAAAACTGAAGCAGCGCAGGTGCATTGGTTCTGGGAATTTTAGAATCCGCTTTATCCTAAAATAAGGAAATGTATAGTGGCAAAATGAAAAACAGATAGATACCACTTTGGGTACCCTAAGGATGAATCAGTCTAATTGATGAACAGACAATGATGGGGGTAGTTCCAAAAAGTATCCCCAATAACTAAAGAATTAAAACAGATTCAATAATGAACATTATAAGAAGTTGGCGAGAAATAAAGATTATGTTGAAATGGAGGTTTTCTGCCCTTACTGACTCGGACTTTGAATTTGAGGATGGCCATAAGGAAAGCATGCTCGATGAACTGGCCAACAAACTTCAGAAAACAAGGTCAGAACTGGAATTGCTTTTTGCAGAACTTCAAAAGCAGTGAATCCATTTAATTCCACGGCGTTCTGCCCCGGGGTAGATTATTTCTGTTGAGCAGCAAGCATACATCCTCATTTAACCCGGCGGTTGTAAAAATACCAGCTAATCAAATTCTCCACTTAAAAT
Source organism: Cyclobacteriaceae bacterium (assembly GCA_040222275.1). Classification (GTDB taxonomy): domain Bacteria; phylum Bacteroidota; class Bacteroidia; order Cytophagales; family Cyclobacteriaceae; genus CAXBNB01. The sequence continues at coordinate 53,324 of JAVKDJ010000021.1, read as the reverse complement.
TACCGTATTGGTAACTATTTCTTGTCACAGACTGAGATAAAACGGAAGAGGGACATGATCAAGCCTTTAAAGGACTTGAAGAAATATTACAAACCTGGGTTCGGGCTTTAATTTATTTGGGTGGTTTTAAGATGCTAAATGAATCACGGTAAACAGGGTGTTAGCGTAATTTTTGCCGACAAATGTGGATATATCACACCCCCTCATCGGAGCATAACGGCTTCAAACCACAGTGAATTTCCTGGACTTTCTAAATTTTTGAAGGTATTTGTAGGGCACTTCCCCAAATTCCTTTTTAAAGCATTTGGTGAAATAAGAGTCAGATTTGAACCCCGACATGTTGCGGATTTCTTTTATTGTGTAGGAGCCTTTGCGCATGTGCATCATGGCCTTTTTTATCCTGATGTGCCGCACAAATTGCGTGGAGGACATGCCAGTGAGCTCTTTCAGTTTGGAGTAGAGCTTGCTTCTGCTCACCCCAACCTCCCTCACGATGGTCTCCACATTGAAGTTGCTGTTGCCGATATGGTCTTCTATGAGGCTGACCAGGTTTTTAAGAAAAGTTTCATCCCCATGTACATAGTCTGTGTAGTCTGGTTCGGTCAGGCTCACATGGTCGGTGTTGGATTTTAGCGATTGCTTGTAATAGATCAGGCGATTCAGCTTCAAATCAAAAAGCTCAAAATCTACGGATTTCTTCAGGATTTCATCTGCACCGCTGTTGAGGAGCTTTAATTCATCGGCGTTGGAGTTTTCCTTCGTCACGAAAATGAATACGGCGTGTTTTGTACCTGCCTTTTTCCTGATGCCTTTGATAAGGTCAATGCCATCGGAATGCTGCCTGGCTTCATCAAAAATGAAGGCATCAGGGGATATCTGGTTGAGCAACTGCCCGGCTTCATCGGTATCCCTGACAAAGGTGATGGTGTATTGGTCCTGAAACTTTCTCTTCACCTTGTATTCGAAGATGTGATCGGTGGTAATCGCCAAAAGCCTTGGTAGGTTGGGTGTTTTAGACGATGTGTGGGATGTGAGTTTCGACTCACTGATCACTAACTTGTTGATTGGACTTGGCTGCATGTCAATACGAATAAGGTTCTCCATTTTTAGCTATTTTTTTATTCAAATTGTCACAACCAATGCCTGAAGCCCTTTGTCTAGGCGCTTTCGATCAATAGGCTCTGACTCTTGTACACTTCCAGGGACGATTCTATGTGCTCCCGCATCAGGCGCTCTGCCTGCTGGCCATCTTTTGCTTTTAGGGCATTGATTATTGCAAAATGCTCGGTCAATGTCTCTGTTGGTGGCTTAAGCAGGCCCACCTGAAAAGCCTGAAGGTGTATATTGTTTATCAATTCCAGTTTTCTTACTATTTTGTTGCCTCCTATGTCCATTAGGCGTTTGTGAAAAGACCGGTCACGTTTGGCATATTCTTTCTCATCTATCTTGTTTTGGTCAACAAATTCCGTGAACAGGTTTTCCAGTTCAGCTATTTCTTTGCTGTCGATGTTGCTGGCTGCCAAGCGGGCCGACAAGCCCTCCAGCACCGAACGGCATTGGAATGTGTCGATAATCTCCTGCCTGCTCATCACTTTCACATACATGCCCCTGCGCGGCAGGTTTTCTACCAAAAATTCCCCCTCAAGCTTTTGCAGCGCTTTCAGGAAAGGGCTTCTGCTCACGCCCAATTCAGCCGAAAGCTTTTCCTGCAATAGCTTCTGTCCGGGTTTCAGTTCCTGGTTGAAAATCATTTGTTTGATTTTCAGATAAATCGAATCAACTAATCCTATATGCTCCATGTTCTAGTGTCTTTCCTTAAAATATGATCAAGGAAAAATATACATCAAAACCTTAACATGCTAAACGTTGACCCGATTTTGTCCGACTTCAAATTCGAATGAAGCCGGAGTCCGGAACCAGGTTTAGGTAAATAGTTGGTTATGTTCCGGTAAAATCTAACTGAGTCCAGGATGGTTGTCCTATTGTCAGGTTTTAATTTGATAAATCAAATATAGGATTTTGTATTTTGAATTCAAAATGCAAAATGAATAAATATGAAATAAACCTTCAAGGAGTTTAATGTATGTGATGACACAGGTGCTGCCGTTGTTCGAGGTTTGCTCATATCTTCTTTTGTGTGGTGCTGTTGTTCAAAATGTATTTAGTGTCAGGGAAATGTCTTTGGTTGGAAACAAGACCTATTTACATTTAAAGGAATCAGTCTCTGATAAATGATGGGGAAAGCCTTGCTGGTATCCTGTGGAAGTTGCCCTTGAAACTGTGCCATTTTGAGTAGCCTGGAGGGGGTCTCAATGGTCAATGAATTTCAACATTGGATACCCAACAAGGAGCAGGCGGTGGAGTCATTGATTTGATCCGAAAGGAAAATACAAATATTCAAACTGTATCACTATGTTAAAAACTATTGAAAAAATCTTAAACACCGTCTTCAAGCCTATTGAGTTGTTGGGGCATAGGTACATCCTGGCCCCATTCAGGTGGGTTCTGTCGCAAATTGATCCTTTGAGTGAGAAAATAGAGGGTACCCTTTTCAAAAAAATCTTGCAGGTCATCATCTACCCATTATTTATGGTGCTTACCCTGATCATTGGTTTCGAATTGGTAGATGGGGGCTATACCATCCGCACCTTCCTGGGTACCATTGTTATGTTCCTCATTTTTGGAGCTATTTTCGCCCCTTTGGAGCGGCTGATACCCTACAGCCGCCGGTGGCTGGATGATAAGGAGACACCCATAGACATTATGCTTTTTTTTGGCAGCAAGGTTTGGGGAGACTATATCAACCGACCTTTGAGGCTTGCGACCATCGCTTTGGTGGTGCAGGAAATATCACCAACAATTGGCCAGGAAATCTGGCCCACCTTCATACATCCTGTAGCCCAGGTTTTTCTGTTGCTGGCAGTGAAGGATTTTTTCAGGTACTGGTACCACCGCTGGATGCATGAGAGCGAATTTATGTGGAGGTGGCATGCCGTGCACCATTCTTCAGAAAGGCTCTATTGGTTCAACGGTACCAGATCGCACCCTTTGGAGGGCTTGGTGTCCAGCTTCCTTTGGGCCATACCATTTGCCTTTATCAAAGCACCGGTGGAGATTGTCTTTGTGACCGGATTGATGGGCAGGACCATCGGAAGGTTTCAGCATACCAACATGGACTTGATTTTGGGGCCATTTGATTACATTTTTTCATCACCAAAAAACCACCGCTACCACCATTCCAAAAAAGTAGAGGAGGGCAACTCTAATTATGGTGGTGATGTCATCATCTGGGATTTGCTTTTCGGCACTTTTTATCTACCGAAAGGAGAGCAGCCGAGTGATGATATAGGCATTGGGGGGATGCCCAATTATCCGCAGACTTTTGTGGGATTGATGCTTGCCCCATTCACCTACGGCTCCATCAAAAAGGAAGCAGAGAAGCTCCAACAAGAGGAACCTGCCCCAGGGCCAACCGATGAAATGACGGCCCCTGGCATGGCAGTGACCACCGGGCAGGGTAGTGGGTGATATCCACAGAAAAATGTAACACCCAACAATAGGCCATTTCCACTGGACTATTGATGGGACTGTCTAAACTCAGAAGGGCTTTGGCCAAAATGCTTTCGGAAATTGATCCTAAAGTTTTTGGTGGTGGAATAGCCCACGCGAAAAGCTATTTCGGATATATTTTGATCCGTGGTTAGTAGCAATTTAGCGGCATTTTTAAACCTGATGTTGCCAACAAATTCGTTTGGGCCCTGACCCACCAGGGCTTTTATTTTCTTGAAAAAATAGCTTCTGCTGACGCCCATTTCTTTCAGCAATACTTCGACGTTAAAATCCGGTTCGGCAAGGTTTTTTTCGACTGTCTCTACGGCTTGTTTGATGAATTCCTCATCGGCTGGGTTCAGCAACATTTCTTCAGGCTGGATATTGAATTCGTTTTTAAAACGCTCTATAAGCTTTCGCCTCGATTCAATCAAATTACTGACCTGAGCTTTAAGGATATTTAGGTTAAACGGTTTGGTTATATAGCCATCAGCACCTGTTTCCAGTCCTTTTATCCGGTTTTCTTCAGAAGATCGAGCGGTTAGCAAAACTACTGGTATGTGCGAGGTGTGGTGGTTGATTTTTATTTTTTCGCAAAACTCAATACCATCCATTTCTGGCATGGCCACATCGCTTACAATTAGGCTTGGGTTGGACCTAATGGCCAGTTCGAGCCCGTCCTTTCCGTTTTCAGCACTGAGTACAGTATAGTTCTCTCTAAAGCAGTCTATCAGAAACCTCCTCATATCATGGCTGTCTTCCACAATCAATATCGAGTGCTTGTGATCTTTGAAGGCCAGGTCGGGGGCCGTGGTTTCTTCTGTGGGTTGTTCTTGAAATGGAGTTAAATACGCAGGTCTTTCTTGTTTTTCATTATCACGCAGCGGTTTTATTTCTGATTCGGACAAGTGACCCCTGCCTAGGGGAAGCAACACTGATAATTTTGTGCCCTCATCGGGCACACTCTGCACTTCAATTTGGCCATGGTGTAGTTCCACGAAGCTTTTGGACAAAGATAGGCCAATACCTGATCCGGTACTGTTCTCATCCCCCTGGTAGAATCGATCAAAAATTTTAGTGCGTTTTTCTTCCGGTATGCCAGTGCCCGTGTCCTCCACATAGATTTCAATGAATTCTAACGATTCGTTTAATCCTGTGGCGATCGGAGTGCTAGGGGCGGGGGCCGAAATACCCACCGTTATGGATCCGCCTGGTGCCGTAAATTTGAAAGCATTTGAAAGTAGGTTGTGAAGTACCTTGTCGAGCTTTTCAGCATCAAACCATACGTTTAAATGGTCAAATTGACTGTTGATTTGTAAATTGATGTTTTTTTCTTCTGCGAGGACCCTGAAATTCCCGACTATGTCTTGTACGAATGTCACCGCATCGTATTCGTTGGCATTAAGTGTTGCCTTGCCAAGGTCGGTTTTTCTGAAGTCCATTAATTGGTTAATGAGCCTTAATAAGCGGGTGGCATTTTTTTGCATGAGCAAAAGTTGCTTTTTTATTTTCGGATTGGCTGGTTCCGATTCAAGCAAAGTTTCCAATGGGCCCAGGATTAGGGTGAGAGGAGTCTTGAATTCGTGTGAGATGTTGGTGAAAAATTGGAGCTTGGCCTGATTCAGTTCCTGATCCTTGGATTTGGCCAAGCGCTCCATCTTAATGGCATTGAGCAGGTTGTGCCGGTAGAGTGAGACTTGCCTCAAGGCGACTACCCCTGCCAGGAACAGGACGACATAAGACAATATGGCCCATTTGGTTCTCCACCAGGGTGGCAAAATTGTGAGTTTAAGGAAAGTACCCAGTTCGTTCCATAGTCCATCATTGTTCGATCCTTTTACCCGAAATGTATAGGAACCAGCATCAAGGTTTGTGTAGGTGGCACTTCGTTTGTTGCCTACATAGTTCCAATCCCGGTCAAAACCCTCTAGCATGTAGGCATATTCATTGTTTTCAGACGAAGTGAAGTTGAGCGCAACAAATTCAAAAGAAAGTACATTGTGTTTATGAGTCAAATTAATTTCTTTCAGGTCGCTTATATGTTTGGTCAGTGGTGAATTTTCTCCGTTAATTATTGCTTGTTTATTGTTGATGAGGAGGTTGGTAATAACAACAGGCGGAACGACCTCATTGGTGACGATCTGTTCCGGGTAAAAGGCATTGATCCCATTGACACTACCAAACATGAATTTTCCACCGGATGTTTTTAGCGCAGCATTTTTGTTGAATTCCAGCCCTTTGATGCCTTCTTTTTTGCCATAGTTTTTAAACTGTTTTGCTTGCGGGTAAAATCCAGATATCCCCCGGCCTGTGGCAATCCAAAGTGTGCTGTCCTCTGCAATGAGTATCGACCTTATAGAATTGTCGGGCAGGCCATCCTCCTTCGTATATGTATGAAATTCTACTTTGTTTTGATCAAAAACATTAAGCCCATTTTTTGTACCAATCCAGATGTTTCCCTTTTTATCTTCGGCTATAGTGTATATCTCATTGTTGCTCAAACTTTTTCCATTGATGGGGTCATGTTGCCAGGATTCGAAAGAAAGTTCCTCCTGGTTAAATTTGCTCAAACCATCATAAGTGCCCAGCCAGAGGTTGTTTCTGCTGTCTTCAAAAACAACGGATACATTGTTGGAGCAAATGGACTGTGGGTTGTTGGGATCGTATTGGAAGTAGGTAAACCCGTCAGTATTTCGGTCATAGAGGATTAATCCCTGTTTTCTGGACCCGATCCAGAGTTGGCCTTTTCGATCCTCATAGATGCACCTGATGAGGGTGGCATCTATTTTATTTTCATTTCCCCTGTAATGCCTGAATTGCGATTGGCCAGCCTTCAACACCTCAATACCATTCAAATAAGTACCAACGTAGAGGTCTTGGTTTGAATCTTCCAACAATGAGAAGATAACATTTTCACTAAGTGAGCCAGGGTTATCGGGCTCGTGGAGGAAGTGTGAAAATCTGTTGTTGTCTGTGTTGAGGTAGTTTATCCCTCCCTGGTCCAGGCCGATCCAAATGCCCCCGGAGTGACTTTCAGTAAGGGCAAGTACAGAAAGGCCGCTCAGACCTGTATCATTACCATTGTCAAAAGAGTAATGTTCAAACTTGTTTTTGTATTTGTCCAGTTTGTTTACTCCTCCAAATACAGTTCCAAGCCAGATGGCCCCATAACGGTCTTCGTAGATATTCAACACGGCCAGGTTGTTGAGGCCAGTATTTCCACGGCCTGAAAGACAGTAGGTGAACGAACCAGTTTTGGGGTCATAAAAGTTGAGGCCATAACCGTCCGTAGCTATCCAAATGGTGCCATCCCTGGCCTCAAAGAGGTCGAGGACCAGTTGTGCATTCAATTTCCCTGGTTCTTTAGGGTTTACCTCAAATTGGTGCAGCACATCCTCTGGTTCATTGTATTTGAAAAGCCCGTTTTCATAGGTTCCTATCCATAACTCTTGTTTTTCATCTAAAAGGAGGGCAGAAACGGAATATTTTTTACTACTCGAAGTGATAGGGTGGTTGATGTACTGTTTGGATTTTTTGTCGAAGTAGATGATCCCGCCATTGCCTTTTCTCCGAACCCATTCACCGTACCCTAGGATCAACTGCCCTTTGCCATTATCCAGTATGGTGCTGAGTTTGGTGGTGTTGTTCGAAGGGTAGGTTTGGAAATTATCCGCAATGTGGTCATACCAATGGAGTGCGCCATCACCGGTTCCGATCCAAAAGTTATCGTCATCGTCTTTAAACAATTGGGTGATTTCGGTATTCGGAAAGCTTGTGCCGCTGCTGGTTTTCAAATCGACCCTTGTGAATCCTTCCTGGTCGTTTTTGAAGAGGTTCAGCCCGTTGGCTGTACCTATCCATAGGTTGTTTCGACTGTCCTCCTGTATATCCGTGATGTAGTTGTCGCTGATGGAATGGCCATTTTTGGTGTCGTTTAAGAACTCAATGAAGTCTATGCCGTCATATTTGTTCAGGCCATCCTTGGTGCCAATCCAGATAAAACCTTTGCTGTCCTGAAACACACAAGTCACGTAGTTGCTGCTCAAACCATCCTCATTGGTGATGTAGTCAAATTGCAGGTTCTGGGATAGGGACGGAAAGGAGCCAGTGAGCAGCAGAAATGCCAAAAAACAAACCCTGAAGGAGCGATATATTTCTGGTGAAAACATGGCCGGTTCGTATCGCAATTTTTCTCTTTACAATTTGGCCGCAAGATGTTATATATCAGAATAAGCTGCGACCAATTCCCTTTGTTAGTTATCCGAAAAATACCAGAAAACCAAAATCAACCCCCTTTTATATCAGTATTGGGTCGTTTGTCAGCAGGTTTGACCCATATATATGTCAGAATCAGCCGCCACAAAATGCCAGGCTCATCCTACTTTTGGATTATGAAAATGGACAAAAAACCAAAGAAGTATTATAAATGGTATTGGCTTGAAATCACACTGGCCACAATCTTGATTGGGGCGGTTGTGTTTTTGATCTTTATGATTTAGCAGGTCGCGTGCTCAGTACTATAAAAACAACATCATTCACCCACGAATAATTGGACAAGAGAAAAGAACATATTTTTAACAGGAACAAGGACGGGGAAAGCACGGACCAGGATAAAAAAATCCTGCCGTTTTCTGAAGGTCCTGAGGAAGTATTTGCCCACAAAACCGATAATGAAATTTGGAGGAGTTTTCAAAGTGGACATGAAGGAGCTTTTGAATGGATGTACAACCACTATTTTGACAAGCTATATGCTTATGGGACACAACTCACCCAAAACGAGCATGCGGAAGACATCATTCAGGATTTTTTTATTGACCTGCGATTAAAAAGGGGGAAAGGGTTGGGAGATGTTGCCAACATCAAGGCGTATTTATTTAAGTCCTTTAGAAGGCGGGTATTCCGGTCTTTAAAAAACAATAAGTTCCTGCACCAGGAGATTAGTCCTGAAGTATTAAACTTCTATGTCACCTTCAGCCACGAGACCCAGCTGGTAAACTCCCAACTCAAGGAAGAACAGAAACAGGCGATCGAAAAAGCGATCAACAATTTGACCACAAGACAGAAGGAAGTGATATACCATTACTTTTTCGAAGACATGGACTATAAGAGCATAGCTGATGTGATGGGCCTTTCTTCCGCCAAAACCGCAAGGGACCTGATGTACAAGTCATTGTCTGTGCTGAGAAGTGACCGGGACAACTTCCAGGTGTGAAATCCATCATTGCATTGGTTGGTTTATACCACATTTTGATTGAAAGCTGCTAATGTCTGGGGCACTACCTGATTTTTTTTCGAATGCCATAAAAGGTTTTTTCATGTCAAAACTTACTGATTTACAGTGCTTTATCGTGAGTGAAAACTTTTTTAATGATATTTTTTTAAAGCCCGAGAAAAAAAAGTTTTAAAAAACAGGCGTTGTTTTCGGTACCTGCTGCCTCTTTATATATGAGAGGGTCAAATTCCCCTTTCTCAACCATATCCATAAACATTGAAAGAAGATTATACTACATATAGACCGGACGATTTTGTGGCTGACCACAGTTTCAAGAGTTGGGTGCTTAACCCCAACCCGGAAAAAGACTATTACTGGAGGACCTGGTTGACCAACCACCCCGAACAATCGGAGAGTGTGGCAGTGGCAAGAGAAATCATACTGTCGGTGAATTTCACCACAAAAAGAATTCCTACTGCCAAAAAGGACGCCCTGTATGCTGATATTATCAATAGGTCCAAAACCAAAGAGGAATCATTGAAATTGACAAAAGGCCACCGGTCTTCGTACCAGTGGTTGAAAGTGGCAGCTTCTGTCTCCTTGCTTCTAATAGCTATATCGGTTGGTATTCTGAAATTTGTACAAAAGGATACATTTATAGCAGAGACAAGCACAGAGTATATAGAAAGGGAAACCAGAAGGGGAGAGAAACTGACCCTGACCCTGCCTGATGGCACCATAGTAAAAATGAATGCCCTGAGTAAAATCAAGTTTCCGACAGTTTTTGGAAAATCCAGGGATGTGGAATTAACAGGCGAAGCATACTTCGATGTAGAAAGGAATATACACAAACCATTTCTGGTTAGGACCGGAGAGATTACTACCAGGGTTTTGGGCACGTCTTTCAACGTAAACTATTCGTCAGACCAATCTGTGCAGGTAGCAGTCACATCTGGAAAAGTGGCAGTGCACCAGAATGAAAGCAAAGAAAGTTACAATCTGCTGCCCACCGAACTCCTGACCTACGAATCCAACGGCTTTACAAAGGGGTATTTTGATGAGGAAAAACTCCTGGGGTGGAAGGACTGGGTATTGGTATTTGAAGATGCAGATATACACGAGATAGCAGAAAAGGTAAGTGTCTGGTTTGATGTGGACATTTCAATAGAGGGGCAGCAGGAGGTGAAAAGAAGGTTCTCAGGGAAATTTAAAAACCCATCATTAAAACAAGTGCTGGAGGGGATCAGCTATACTTCAAAATTTGACTATACTATCAATCAAAAAAAGATAACTATTCATTTAAAATGATCAAACTATGAAAACTTAACTAGACCAATATCGCAAAAAAAAGTGCTCACACCTCCAATCCTGGCAGATATCAGATGTAAGCACTTAAGTATTTAATTATTCATTAAACATTGTAAAACTATGAAAAATAAACTTTTACGACAAGTAAGAATTATGACCTATTGGGGAGTATTCGGATTTTTTTGTCAGACCTTGCTGCTAAACTTTGTACTGGCCTCATCTGGCTCAGCGCAAAGAAATATAAGTATCGAGAGGGTGCAGGTAGAAATGCCCACCAAACCAATGGAACTGAAACAGGTCTTCAGGGCCATTGAAAAGCAAACCGATTTTGAATTTTCGTATGATGCGGCATACATCAACGACAAGGAAAAAGTTGAGCTCAGCAAGAAAAAAGGCAGCTTAAACGAATTGCTTAAAGAAATAGCCTCACAGAAAGTGATGGATTTTAGACGGGTGAACGGGCTGATTTATGTGAAAAAAAGTAAAAAAGACGGAAGCGTTGTGCAGGTTGACCTGGAAGCGGATGTCGATATAAACGGTAAAGTAACCGATGAGAACAATTTGGGCCTGCCTGGTGTATCAATAGTTGTAAAGGGCACTGTTAACGGTACTACCACCGATCTCGATGGAAATTATAAGTTCAGCGCACCCGAAGATGCCACTTTGGTATTTTCTTATGTAGGCTACATGACTACCGAAGTGTCGATAGCCGGACGTAGCACCCTGGATATACAAATGGATGTGGATGCAGAGCAGTTGGAAGAAGTGGTGGTGACAGCTTTGGGCATTGAAAGGAAAAAGGAGGCACTTGGTTATTCAGTAACTGAACTGGAAGGCAAGGGCTTCACAGAAGCCAGGGAAACGAACATAGCCAATGGCCTGGCGGGTAAAGTTGCAGGTGTAAATGTAAGTAGTATAGCCTCTGGGCCTGGAGGTTCTTCCAGGGTGATCATCAGGGGAAACACTTCCCTGGCCAACAACAACCAACCTTTGTATGTGATCAACGGTATCCCGATTGACAACAGTAATATGGGATCAGCCGGTATGTGGGGAGGAAGAGATCAGGGAGATGGTATAGGAAATATCAACCCGGATGATATTGAGTCGATCACCGTGCTAAAAGGAAATACAGCTGCGGCCTTGTACGGATTCCGTGCCGCAAATGGGGTCATTCAGATCACTACCAAAAGTGGCAAAAGCCAATCGGGACTGAGTGTAGAATTCAATACCAACTACGTGGTAGAAAAGGCCATCAACAGGTTGGATACGCAAACAGAATACGGACATGGCTCAGGGGGCGTAAAACCTGCCACTTTGGACGAAGCATTGGCGGGTGGCGACACTGCCTGGGGTGGAAAACTGGACGGAAGCAGTGTCATTCAGTTTGATGGTGTTAACAGACCATATTCTTATGTTGGAAGTAATTTTGATAAATTCTACCAAACCGGGCATACGTTTACCAATACCATTTCGCTTTCCGGAGGAAATCAAGATCTGGGTGTGAGGTTCTCCGCATCCGATCTACAAAATTCCGGTATCGTGCCCAATTCAGGCTTGGAAAGAAACAACTTCAGCTTAAACGTGAATGGCAAGGTAGATGAAAAACTGACCTTTAGGGCTACAGGTACATACATCAATCAGGAACTGAAAAACCCACCGGCCCAGGGTGATCTGGTGAGCAATGTAAACTATACAGTCTGGAGCCTGGCGCCATCTGTAGATGTGACCAACCTGCTCGGTGATCCAGACAAAATTGGTGCAAGGACAGACGATGGCAAGGAATTGCTTCCTGCACGTACTATCTGGTTTGAAAACCCTTATTACAGTGCCTATCAGAAAGAAAGCCTTAGCGAAAGAAATAGGGTACTGGGCAGCTTCTCCCTTCAATATGACATCACAGACTGGTTGTATATCAAAGCCAGGACTGGAATAGACCGCTGGGACAGAAAAGCTTCAGACTTAAGGCCACATGGTAGTGCCCAAAGCCCACTGGGGTGGATCAACCAGTCGCAAACCAAGCATGTAGAAACCAACTCCGACCTGATGTTGGGATCTCAAAAGGAATTTGAAAATGGTTTTGGCTACAGCGCATTGTTTGGGGCCAACAGAATGAGAAGGGAGCAATATTCCAACAGCACAAATGGTTCCGATTTTGCTATCCCGGACTTCAACCATTTTTCCAACACCTTGAACAGGAGTGGTGGTGCCGGTGAATCGGCAATGGGTACCAATTCATTATATGCTTCGGCAGAATTTTCTTACAATTCTTTCCTATACTTAACAGCTACCGGAAGAAACGACTGGTTTTCAACACTAAATGGTGCGAGTATATTTTACCCATCGCTTAGTTTGAGCACAGTGTTGTCCGAAGCGATCGAAATGCCAGCTTTTGTAGATTATTTCAAGGTTAGAACAGCCTGGGCTACAGTAGGGGGTGCCACAAGCCCATACGAATTGAACCAGACTTACTCGTTGAGCAGGGCTCACAATGGAGTGGCCAGGGGCGGGATAAGCCAGGGTTTTGTGGCAAACGCCAACCTGAAGCCATTAACTGTGACAGAAGTTGAGTTTGGTTTTGATGCTCAGTTACTTTCTGGAAGATTGGGTGTTGACTTCACCCTTTACAGTAGAAAAACTGAAGACGATATTTTGAGGACTTCTATTTCCGAGGCATCAGGCTACTCGCAGGCAGTGGTAAACCTTGGGGAACTTACCAACAAAGGAGTTGAATTGCTCATCACCGGTACTCCTATCAGAAATGAGGACCTGACCTGGAACGTATCGTTGAATTTGGCCAACAACATAAGCAAAGTGGTAAGCTTGACCGATCCTGAAGTAGATGACGAAAGGTTGCAACTCGACCAGAACAGGGCCCAGACAGGTTATGTCCATCATATTGAAGGTCTTCCATATGGGCAGGTCACTGGATGGAAATACCTGAAAGACGCATCTGGCAATCTCGTATTGAATAGTAATGGATACCCACAGCGTGACGAGGAGCAGGGGATTTCCCCATTTGGTACAGGTGTTCACCCTTTTACAGCAGGTCTGTCCAACAACTTTAGGTACAAACGGTTTAACCTGGGCTTTTTGATCGACTACAAGGCAGGTGCAGTGATATTTAGTGGTACCAACTCCTGGTTGTACAGAAGGGGAATGCACAAAAACACTTTGGTGGGGCGTGAAAATGGTATTGGCGATGTGCCAGCCAGCAACTTGTCGGCATATTACAACGAGATCAGAAACAAAATCGCCGAGCCATTTGTGTATGACGCAGACTTTGCCAAGCTGAGGGAAATTACCATAGGATATCAAATCCCATCCAGCATATTGAGCAAAATTGGTGTAAGCAGTGCCAATTTCTCCATCGTGGGTAGAAACCTGTTGTTGCTCCATTCCAATGTTGAAAATATAGACCCTGAATCGACCTACAACGAAGGAAACGCCCAGGGTATGGATTATTTTCAAATACCACAGAGCAGAACCTATGGTTTCAACCTGAATATTAAGTTTTAATTGGCAGTAGCTGAGAATATTAAAATTCAAAAATTATGAAATCGAAGAAATATATAAATAGATTGTTTTTTGGGGTACTGGCACTAGCCATGCTCTCAAACACCGCCTGTGAAGACGGACTGGCAGAACTCAATGTGAACCCAAACGCCATCACGGATTTGGATTATGGCATGCAACTGTCACAAATGCAGTTGGCTACATCTGGTGGAAGCTATGAAATTTTCCGGGCCGCTATGGGTTATTGTTTTTCAGCCACCCAACAAATGGCCGATTTGGAAGAGCCTGTTTCGGGTGTGTTTTTGCCAGGGGACAAGTACCTGGATGACCCTTTGTTTGCCGCATCGTTGTTCGATGAAGTGTATGCAGCAGAGTATAAAAACCTTACAGATTATTTGCTCCGAACCTCAGAAGACCCGGAAGCGACCAACTACCATGCCATAGGCCGGATCTGGAAAGTGATCTCTGCACACCGCATTACGGATATCTATGGAGATGTACCTTATTTTGATGCGGGAATGGGCTACATCACCAACAATTGGTTCCCTGCGTATGATCCACAAGAGGAGATATATGCAGATATGCTCAAAGAGCTGGACGAAGCGGCCAAGCAGTTGGATGCATCGGCAAAAGGCCCGGGGGGAAATGACCTGGTATATGCAGGAGATGTAGCCAAATGGAAAAAACTGGCCTATTCCATGATGCTTAGGCTCGGCATGAGAATGACCAAGGTTGACCCTGCCGGGGCAGAATCATGGGTGAAAAAGGCGATAGCTGGGGGTGTAATGGCCAGCAACGACGATGTAGCCCGTATTTACCACGAAATAGGAGGGCATAGAAACCCTTACTCCGGTGGGTTCAATACGCGCGATCAGGTACGTTTAGCCCATACCTTTATCGATTGGATGGACAGCAGAAACGACCCAAGGTTGGATATTATCAGTCATGTGGAATCAGGCGATCCCCATAAAGGTTTGCCAAATGGATATGATGCTGTTACCATTCAGTCGTACACAGGTGGCCCTGACCTTACTACTTATTCCAGGGTCAATCCCGAATTGCTGGAATGGGACGCCCCCTCTCTATATCAGACCTATGCTGAAGTAGAATTGATGCTGGCAGAAGCCGCCATCAGGGGATGGCATACGGGAGATGCGGCAACACACTATGAAAATGGTGTGCGTGCAGCTATTGAAAACTGGGGGTTGTTTAATGTAACCATGCCTGGTAGTGCAGAAATTGACGCATACATTGCAGCTAATCCTTTTGTAGCTGCCGATGGCCTGGAGATGATTGGCGAACAATACTGGGCAGCAACTTTTCTGTTGAGCTGGGAAGGATATTCCAATTACAGGAGAACAGGTTTTCCAAGCCTTACACCTATAAACTATCCAGGTAATGTTACCGGTGGTCAAATACCAAGGAGGTTGACCTATTCAGGGGATGAATACAGTATCAATCCTGACAATGTCAGTGCGGCAGTGGCCCGTCAGGGAGCTGATAATTTTATGACAAGAATTTGGTGGGATAAAGAATAAAACGATTTCCATTATTCGTAAAAAGAAAAAGCTGCTCTTGATTTTGAGCAGCTTTTTTAGGTTTTTGCAGTGCATTATAAAAATCTAAACTATATGAAGAGTAAACTATACCTGTTTGGCTTCCTTGTTTTTAACACTTTAATCTCTAAAGGACAGCACTCCAAGGATAAGATGTTTACCCTATTGAATGCGGATCAAACGAATATTCATTTCAACAACCGCATACAGGACTTCAAGGAACATAATATCCTCATTTATTCCAATTACTATGGTGGTGCTGGTGTGGGTATTGGGGATTTTAACAACGATGGTTTACAAGATATTTTCTTTGCTGGCAATTTGGAAGGAGATCGGTTGTACCGCAACAAAGGTAGAATGCAGTTTGAGGATGTTACCCAAACAGCAGGCATAGAAGACAATGGGGGATGGTCGTCAGGTGTAGTGGTTGGGGATATTAATAATGATGGTTGGCAGGATATTTACGTTACGCGGGAATTGTACGACTATCGACCAGAATTAAGGCGAAACAAGTTATACATCAATACAACTGCCCGGCAAAAGGATGGCCATATTGCCTTCGAAGAGTCTGCGGCCAGGTATGGACTGGATGACCCGGCCAGAACGAGGCATGCTGCTTTTCTGGATTACAACCGGGATGGCCTTTTGGATGTCTTTCTGCTCAATCAACCTCCCAATCCTGGCAATTTCTCTACCATGTTTGGGACTGATCTCAGGCAGGAAAAGTATTCACCCCGGCTTTATCAAAATAGTGGCGACAACAGTTTTTCTGATATTACCGCCGGTGCAGGCTTGTTGAAAACCGGCTTTGCTAATAGCGTAATTGTGCTGGATGCCAACAATGATGGCTGGCAGGATATTTATGTAAGCAATGATTTTGATGCCCCGGATTTCTTCTATCTCAACAATGGTGATGGGACATTCAAAGATGTGGCAGGTGAAGCTTTGCGCCATATTTCCTATTTCAGCATGGGTGTGGATGCTGCCGATATCAACAATGACGGAAACCTGGACCTCATGGTCGTGGATATGGTGGCCGAGGACAACTACCGGCTGAAATCGAATATGAGTGGTATGGACCCAAACGCTTTTTGGGAAATTGTAAACCGTGGAGGACACTATCAATATATGTTCAACACGATGCAGCTGCATCAGGGTATGGTGTCTGGTGTGCCATACTACAGCGACATAGCCCAGATGGCAGGGGTGCCCAGCACAGACTGGAGCTGGTCCAATGTGATTGCTGATTTTGACAATGATGGATACAAGGATATTTATGTCACCAATGGGTTGCTTAGGGATATTAGAAATACCGATTCTGATAAGGCTGTGGCCAAATATATAAACAAAGTAGCTAACGACTTTGTGCAACAAAACCCAAACGCAGGTGATGTGAGTATCTGGGATATATTGGATTTGGAAAAAACGTTGGCACATATACCCTCTGAAAAACTGTCCAATTACGCTTATAAAAACACCAATGGTTTGACTTTTGAGAAGGTCTCGGAGGGTTGGGGAGTTGACCACAAGGCTTTTTCGAATGGGTGTGCCTACGGAGACTTGGACAATGATGGTGATTTGGACCTGGTGGTAAGCAATATCAACGAACCAGCCTTTATCTATCAAAACAAGGCCAGTGAATTGGGAGGAAAAAATTACCTGAGAGTCCGACTGATGGATAGCAAAAGCAACAGGCCCGTGCTTGGTTCGAGGGTAGAAATAACACAAGGGGGAAGTACCCAATTGTATGAGTTTACTTCCGTGAGGGGCATGTACTCGTCCAGTGAGCAAATAGCTCATTTTGGTTTGTCCGGGGCAGGCAAAGTAGAGGCCGTGAAGATAACCTGGCCAGATCGAAAGCAGACCTTGCTGCGTAGTATTTCAGCCAATCAAACCATCGTAGCTGATTTTAATCAAGCAGGGGAGGCCAGCATCAACAAAACCAAAGCAACGAACCTCTTCGAACCTGTAGAAATCCTTACCCATGAGCACAGGGAGAATAAGTTTGACGATTACAAAAAACAAGTATTGCTACCTCATAAAATGTCGGAGTTTGGCCCGGCAATTGCCCGGGGCGATGTAAACGGTGATGGCCTGGAGGATGTGTTTATCGGAGGGGCAGTGGGTACACCTTCTGTACTTTACCTGCAAAATGGGGATGGTACTTTTGAAAAACAAGAAGGCCTGGTGAATTCTACCCCTTATGAAGACGTGGACGCAGCGCTATTCGATGCTGACAATGATGGGGACAAAGACTTGTATATTGTGAGCGGTGGAAATGAGTGGAACCCCAACAACCCTCGCTATCAGGATAGGCTTTACCTCAACGATGGGCACGCCAACTTTGAATTTCACATGGATGGATTGCCAGCTATGACCGAGAGTGGTTCTTGTGTTAGGCCGTTCGATTTCGACGGGGATGGAGACCTGGATTTATTTGTAGGGGGTAGGCATACACCCTGGAATTACCCTGCGCCTGTCACGAGCAGGCTATTGGAAAACCAGGGAGGTTTTTTCACCGATGTAACAGACAAGTTGGCCAAAGCATTGGTCGATATAGGCATGGTGACAGATGCTGTCTGGATAGATTACGACAAAGATGGCAATACAGACCTGGTCCTGTCCGGGGAATGGATGCCATTGACTTTCATGAGAAACAATGGAAGTGGGTTTGAAAACATGACCAAAAGTGCAGGTATTGCCCATTCTGAAGGCTGGTGGTTTAGCCTGGAAGCTGCTGACCTCAACAATGACGGCAACATGGATTTAGTAGCAGGCAATCTGGGGTTGAATTACAAATACAAAGCTAGTGTCGATGAGCCGTTTGAGGTACATTATGATGATTTTGATCAAAACGGCCAGAACGACATTGTCTTGAGCTATTACAATTTTGGTGAGCAGTTTCCCCTTCGCGGAAGGTCCTGCTCTTCCCAACAGGTGCCACTGCTAGGTGAGAAATTTAAGACATACAATGTGTTTGCTTCGGCCACTTTATCCGATGTATATGGTCAGAATAAATTGCAATCTGCTCTTAACTATAAAGCCAGAACATTCGCCAGTGCTGTTTTTATCAATAACGGAAGTGGGCAGTTTGATATGAAACCACTGCCGCTGGAAGCCCAGCTATCGAGCATTAATGACATCATTGTCAAAGATTTTGATAGTGATGGCCATGTAGATCTCCTGGTGGCTGGCAACCTTTATCAGTCAGAGGTAGAGACCACACGCAATGATGCCGGAACAGGAATGTTGCTTATGGGAAATGGCCAAGGGGATTTTATACCCCTTTCGCCATCAGAAAGCGGTGTTTTCCTTCCATTTGATGTGAAAAAATTGGTGATGATCAAGCGGGAGGGCTCAGAGGTTCTTTTAGCTGCTGTGAACAATGGAAAAGTAAGAGGATTTAGCCTTACCAAATCTATTATGAAATAGGTGTAACTCAAGGTTGCTTCAGCCCGATTTTATGAGCTGAACAACCTTCATTACACCCTATATATTTCTTTGTTCACCAACCGCATCAGTTCAATGGCATTTTCCTCCTTCATCAGCCGGCGGTATTGGTCGCGGTTGAGATTTCCTACCAGGTCCCAAACGCCTTTGGTGATTTCGGTATGCCTTTCGAAGTATTCTATTTTATCAAATATCCTTGGGGATGCATCAGTGGTGAAGTATTTGTCATAGCCGATTTCCCTGGCATAAAACATGAATTCCACGTAATGAAGGAAGTTGCGGCTGGCACCAATCAAATCCCAGTCGAACCGGCAATCATTGTCATTGGTATGGATGTAGGGTTCAAACCCGGATTCCACAATGGTCATGAGCGATTGTGCGGGGTTTTCATTGCTGTACAGCGAGTGGCCAATATCCAGGGTAACCCCTGTGCAATGGGGCATGTTCACTTCCTTGAGCAGGAGCAGGGTTTTTGCACAGGTGTCCATGATGCAATGCACCCGGGTTTCATTGTATTTATATTCTAAAAACAAAGGAATTTCTGGCAGGTACTCAGCGGCCTCTCCTATGGCATCAATCATATTTCTCCAGGCCTTGGGATAATCGATCTGGAAGAGGTGGTCGTACCCATCGCTCAAAGGGCAAACGGTGACATGCGGTGCTCCCACTGCTTTGGCATAGTCTTTCCCTTTTTTGATCATGTCAATGGCACGATCCCGAATGGCCTTTTCCGGTCTGGATAATGCACCCGCCACCCATTCTGGTTCTTTTTTAATATTGACGTTGATAGCGGCCCACTGGAGCCCCAGTTCCTGCATCATTTTGTTGGTTTCAACAGGGTCACCCGTTTCGTATGGATATACCATCTCTACCCCATCAAACCCATTGATGGCTACTACGGATTCTAACTTTTGTCTCGTATCGGCCGGGGTTTGGTATTCAGAAAACCTGTCCTGTGTTTTCCCCAGAAAACCTATAATTACACTTTGCTTCATATTCAGTTATTTTTGGCCTTGTTCGAGACCGTCTCATTTTGGTTAATTGATCAAATCGGTAGCGGTATCAGCGAAAGTGCCGAGTATGAGCGCACACGATGTTGCCCCAGCGTCCAGCACACCAATGGATCGCTCGCCGAGCCGGGCAGACCGGCCCAGTTTGGCTTGCATACCGATGGTTTTATCACGACCGGATTCAGCCGCCTTTTTCATATTTTTCAATGCTATAGTGAGGCCGTCTCCTCCATCCAGTGAATTGTTGAGTGCGTCCAGTGCCGGCAAGAGTGCGTCCATGAGGGTTTTGTCTCCTTTTTTGGCCGGGCTGATGACGGACAATTTGTTTACTGCCCCATTGAACATCCCACGGACTACAGCTTCATTGATTTCGGGCTCTCCTTCACTTTCCTTGGACAGGGCTTTGAAAAACATGCCGTAAAGAGGCCCCATGGACCCGCCTATTTTTGTCATCAGTATTTTTGAAAGGACACCAAACCCATGCGACATGTTGCCGGGATTGGATTCTAATTCCTGCTGGCAAAGGGTGAACCCCTTGCTCATATTGATGCCATGGTCTCCATCCCCGATTTTCCCATCAATATCGCTCAGGTATTGCCTGTTTTCCTGGATCACCTGTATGATGTTATCCACTATTTTCTTTCCGGAATCGTTCGAAAACCCACTCATGGTGAAAATTGTTTTAAGGCGATGGAATTGCATTCGTAATCGATGCAATTCTTCAGTTCATCGTCCAGTTTCAGCAGGGTGAGTGTTACCCCCTGCATGTCGAGGGAAGTAAAATAATCGCCCACATAGGACTTATGGATGTTGAGGCCCTTCGCTGACAGTATCTTTTCCACTTCGTTGAAATAGATATATTGTTCGAGATAGGGGGTAGCACCCAGTCCCGATACCAGTACCACCACATCATCACCGGTCTCAAATGGCAGGTCGTCCAAAACCATTTGCGTCATCTTCTCAGCTATTATGGATGCAGGTGCAAGATCTACTACCTCTGTACCGGGCTCTCCGTGGTGCCCAATGCCCATCTCCATTTTGCCAGGCTCTATTTCAAAGTTGGGATGCCCTACTTGTGGCAGGGTGCATGGAGATAGACCAACACCAATACTTCGGGTATTGTCTATGCTTTTCTGGGCAGCAGCTATCACTTCGTCCAAACTAGCGCCCATGGCAGCTTTGGCGCCTCCCACCTTCCACATCAGGATTTCTCCGGCTACACCACGCCTTTTTTCTATTTCACTTTTGGGGGCAGAGGGCACATCATCGTTGGCCACTACTGTTTTCACTTCTATGCCATCATCCTCCAGCATTTCTATAGCCATTTTGACGTTCATATTGTCACCGGCATAGTTGCCATAGAGTACAGCCACACCTTTGCCACCATCAGCGGCTTTGATGGCATCATAAAACATCATCGCCGGGGGAGAGGAGAATATTTCACCAACAGCGACGGCATCTACCATATTTTTTCCCAAATATCCCGAAAAGGCTGGCTTATGCCCTGAACCTCCGCCTGTCACTATACCTACTTTTCCTTTTACGGGGGCATGCTTGTATTTGAGTACCCTTTCATTATCTGTGGGGGATATAAGGTCGGAATGGGCTTTGACAAACCCCTCGACCATTTCCTCTACCACAAGATCGGGATCGTTGATTATTTTTTGCATGGCTGTTGATTATGGGTGAAATGATTGCTTTTCAATGTCTCGCATCTGCTTTACTTTGGGAGTTGAACCACCGCCTGCAAATTCGGATGCCAGCCAGGCATCTATGATGGTTTTGGCCAGTTCGGGACCTACCACCCTGGCACCCATCGTAATGATTTGGGCGTTGTTGCTTTTCTTCAGTCTTTCGGCAGAATACACATCGTGGCAGGTTCCGGCAAACACACCTTCTACTTTGTTGGCGACCATCGCCATTCCCAGGCCGGTACCACAAAACAATATGCCCCTGTCAAATTCCTTGCTTTGAATTTTTTTGGCCAGGAGATAACCAATTTCGGGGTACATGGCCGGGTCAGGCCTGGTGTGCTTCAGGTCCTCTATATCTATGCCCTTAGAAAGTATGTGTTGGAAGATTATTTCTTTCAACTCAATGGCTGCATCATCACAGTCGATCGCTATTTTCATCTTATTGTTGTTTTATTTGGTCAATTCCGGCATTGTCCTGGCCAGATAATCCAGGCTTTCCTGTACCCATCGGTCAGGCTCATCAACGAACCCACCGCTTGCCTCACTGCCCATCTCTATACCGGCAACACAGGGTTCGTTCCACTTTTTGCAGTTTTCTTCTATGCCCAGTTCCAGGCATTTATCCACGTAAGCTTTAAAATCCACTACACCCGTTCCCAGGATGTCGTTTGTGTGGTCTAGCGACTCGGTTTCGCTCAGGTGTACATGGAGCAGTCGTGGAGCAAGTTTTTCCAGCATAGCCGGCTCTTCCCTGGTGATTACCAGATGGCCTACATCTACATTGGGGTACACATTGGGCATCCCAATGTCTTCTATGGCCTTGGCCATTTTATGGGTGTTGTTGATGATGAAATACACATGAGGGTCGAGTTCCAACCCTACGATCAGGTCCCGCTCCTGGCACCATTCGGCATAGTGACGGATTTGCTCTACCATGATATTCCACGAATCTTCGGGTTTTAGTCCCAGTTCGTAGAGGCCTCCGCCCCAGCATATCAGGACCTGTCTGCCACCCAGCTCTTTTTGAAAGTCGCCACAAGCTTTGAGGTAGTCCATCGTGGCTTGTCTCTTTTTCACATCGGATGAGGAAGTGTCTTTTGTGGCTACAAGGAGCATTTGTGTGCTCACCAATCCATTGTCTTTGAAAATGTTGATGACATTTTTTTTCATGTCCGCAGACATGGTGGTTGGGTTGCCCTGGCGGATGCCCGCATATTCTATATACTTGAAGCCGAATTTAGCTGCACTTTGCAACGACTTGTCCGGGGGAATGGCCCCTACTTCATATACCAGTGTATTGAGTGCTAATTTCATTTCTTATCTTTTAACTTTTTAACCTTCTAATATTCTTCTATCGGGCGTTCTGGTTTTACAAAAAGCCATAAAAAAATGGCAATGGCACAAAGCAGGGCCGCTATGAAAAAGAAAGGTTTTACGCCTCCAAACCAGTCCACCAGATAGGGAAAAGCCAATGCCGTGATGAACGCACCTATATTTCCTGCCATGTTCATAGTGCCGGAAACGGCACCTGCATGGTCTTTTCCAATATCAATACAGAGCGACCAGGAGGGGCTCAGCGTCATGTCTGCCCCAAACACTGCAATGGACAGGAAGAAAATTGCCCAAACAACCGAACTCATATAAACACTAAAAATCAACCCGATGGCGGCCAGGGAGAAACCTATAATGGCCGGAACCACCCTTGAGGCTTTCCATTTTCCCGATTTGTATATTTTGTCGATCAACCAGCCTGAAAACCAATTGCCAAAAGCACCACATATAATGGGAACGGAGGCATACCATCCGGCTTCCTGTAGCCCAAGGTTGTAAGTATCCTTGACATAAGGCAACAACCAGGTAAGTGTGAAGAAAAATGTAAAGTTGCTGGCAAAATACTGGGACATGGCAATCCATACGTTTTTCGAACGGAACAAAATCCCTGCATCCAATTTGGTTTTTTCTACCGTACGTTGCTGTCTCTCTGCCAGGATGAGTGTTTTTTCATCATCGGACATGGAGGGGTGGTCTTCCGGGTCGTCACGAAAAAACCAATACCAGGCCGCAGACCAAACAATGCCAATTGCCCCCAGTACATAAAAAGAAGTTCGCCAGCCGATGGCGGTGATCATCCAGGCTACTAATGGCAAGGCAAAGGCAGAGCCTATTCTTGAACCCGAGAAGTTGATGCCCTGGGTGATGCCCCTTTCTTTTACGGGCATCCAGCTGTAGATGGTACGGGCCATATTGGGAAATGCCCCAGCTTCACCCGCACCAAAAAGAAACCGTACAATGAGCATTGAGGTGTAGTTCCATGCCATGCCAGTAAATGCGGTAAATATCGACCAGAGTGTAACTACCGCAGTAAGGACCCTACGTGGGCCAAACTTGTCCCCGGCTATGCCGGAAGGCACCTGAAACAGGGCATAGCCCAGCGCAAATATGGAAAGTACCCAACCCATTTGCTTGTCCGAAAATTGGAGGGAATCGGATATGGCACCCTTTGCTGCTGAGATGCACGCCCTGTCTATATACAGGAGCAATGACAGCAGGAAGGTACCCAGGACCATTACGTATCGTACAGGCACTACTGTTTGTTTCATGTTTACAATCATAGGCATTCACTTTGTTGTGGATGGAATCTTGTGTAATGTCTGGAAAATTGAGCAGCCATTATGTCGAATTGAGCAAATAAAATTGCAAGCTGGTCGGGAGGGAATGGATACTGCATCTTCCGGATTTGGGGCATGTGCGCTTGTTGGTTTTCTCCTTGAACCATAGGGATATCTCCCTCCGGTCGATATGACGAGTGGACAGGATATTCTACTAAAACCAGCTACAAGTTATCCCGGGTTGCAGAAGAGAAATTAATGCTACCAAGATTGTAAAGCAAAGACCATCTTTAATAACTGATGCCCACTTTTTTATAAATAAAACTAAGCAACCATATCGGGCCGATGAGCAAAAAGAGGAGGTCTTTGAGAAAGGAGGGTTTTTTGCCCTCTACTTTATGCCCTATGAACTGGCCCACCCAGGCAATGAGGAAAATACCCAGGGAAATTTTCCATGTTGGGGCTATTTGCATTTGTTCCACCATGTTGGTGAGCAGCAAAAAGCCTGTCAATACGGCGGCCATTCCAAAGAACAGCGGTTGGGAAAGGGTGAAATAATAAAACAAAGTGAACAATACTGCCACGAGGGCCCAGTTGAGGTAGGTAGTATCGGTGTAGGGGAATAGGCTGACAAGAGGGGTGGCAGGAATAGACCAAAAAAGGCCCACCACGCTATAGACGATCAGCGGCACACAAATCCAGTGCATGATTTTATTGAAAACGTTTTGGTGGCTTTGCCCATATTCTTCCAATAGCAGATCAACTTTTCTCATTTTTGCGTTTTTCGCATAAATATAATGAATAAGCCGCTCGTTTGCCGGAAGGTGGCCTATAACTTACCCACAGTTTCCCGAACATTCAAGACACTAGAGCCCCTTATTTCCAGTTTGGTATCCAGTACTATGGTGCTGTGGACATATTGGTCATTTTTATGGTCGAAGTTGATCTCTTCTATAAGTTTTTGAGTGGCGATCTTTCCCATTTCCGCACAGGGCTGCCTCACTGCGGTGAGGGAAGGTATCATGATTTCTGCAATGGGGTTTTCGCTAAAGCCCACAACAGCCACATCCTGAGGTATCGATTTGTTGATGCTCAGTGCATAAAATATGGTATTGGCAGAGGCCAGGTGGTTGGCACAAACTATGGCATCAGGGGGATTGGTAGCATGCAGTATTTTTTTAGCTGCCCTGAAACAATCTTCCTGACTGAGGTCCGTCCCTTCAATAATGGTGTCATCCAACGCTATCTTGTTATCCACCAGGGCTTTTTTATAACCCTCAAACCTATCCTCAAATACCTTTCTTGATTGAGGCCCACCAATGTGCCCGATCCGTTTGAAGCCCTGATCAATCAGGTGGTTGGTGGCTTTATAAGCACTTTCAAAGTTATCTACTATGATTTTGGTGGTATTAGGCAGGTCTGAAGGAACCCGGTCAAAAAATACAACCGGGGTATCTGAATCTATGGCGTTATGGAAATGCTCGAGGTTTTTGGTTTCCAAAGCCAACGATACTATAATGCCGTCCACCCTGCTCGACAACAAGGTGTTGATGCTTTCCTGCTCCCTTGAGTACGATTCGTGCGACTGGCAGATCATAACAGAATAGCCCATGTCAAATGCAGTATCTTCAATACTTCTGACAGCCTGGGCTACAAATTCTTTGTTGATTTGAGGTACCAATACGCCGATTGTTTTGGTCTTGTTGGTCATCAGCCCTGAGGCCAGCGGGTTTTTTTGAAAACCCAGTTTTTCGGCCATCCTTTTCACTTTTTTGGTGGTGGCCGGGCTTATTTTGGGATTGTCATTTAGCGCCCGCGAAACTGTGGAAATTGAAACCCCCAGTTTGTTGGCTACATCATAAATATTTATTTTTCTCTTGCCCATATTCTTTGATCCATGGATAGATATGCTCTAAGTTTTTCTTGCTAAAAACCGGCTTCAGTTCTCAAGTTGCTAAAAAAGGCACAAGTATAGTGGTTTTGATCATTATCCGGCCAATGGTTCCCCTTCCTTGTTACGGGGGTAATCAAGAATTGCCAATTGATCCGTATTGAACGCCAAAGGATTGGCGTTTGCGATTTTTGATTGAACACACCATGTAAATTATTTACCTTAATTAGCGCAAGCGCTTGCAATATATTAAATGTGGCACTACTTTTGAATAAAATTTATAATCAAATTACTCCTTTATAGGATATTAACCCATTATATATCTGTGCAAGCCCTTTATCAAAACTATATAAACTGTATTTTTTAGACTACTAGTATGAAACAAAACATGAAACTCATTTTTTTCTCCTTACTGTTTTTATATTGTGCAAATTCAGCATTCGCTCAAAAGATGCCTACAATAAAAATTGTCCCTAACGAAGGGCAAAAAAAGGTGGATGTACTCGTTGATGGTAAGTTGTTTACCTCCTACATCTATCCTAATGAAATAAAAAAGCCGGTGCTCTGGCCGGTTGTAAGCCCTGGTGGCAATGAAGTGACCAGAAACTTTCCTTTAAAAAACAAAGCTGGTGAGCGGGTGGACCACCCACACCATGTAGGTATCTGGCTGAACTACGGTGATGTAAACGGACTGGACTTTTGGAACAATTCCGATGCTATAGCCCCGGAAAAGCTTGATAAATACGGGACTATCAGGCATAAAAAAATAAAAAAGTCAAAAAGCGCAGAGGGTGAAGGGTTGTTGATCACAACAGCCGACTGGAATGACAACTCGGGAAACAAGCTCTTGGACGAAGTTACAAGTTTCAAATTTAGCGCTACCGACAAAGTACGGGTAATAGAAAGGGAAACAACCCTTACTGCCAAATCCGGAAAAGTGACTTTTACAGACAACAAGGAAGGTATGTTTGCTATCCGGGTAACAAGGGAACTGGAACTCCCAGTGAACAAATCGATGGAGCTTTCCGATTCACATGGCAAAATCACCAAAGTAGCTTCACCCGACAATTCTAATGTAACTGGCAACTACCTGAGCAGTGAAGGAATAGAAGGTGAGGAGGTATGGGGCACCAGGGCCAAATGGATGAAACTCTCGGGTAAAATGAACGGTGAAAAAGTGGCCATCGTGATTTTTGATGACAAAGACAATGTGGGATATCCCACTTACTGGCATGCCCGCTCCTACGGTTTGTTTGCAGCCAACACCCTGGGGCAAAAGATATTTTCAGATGGTAAAAAGGAACTTAATTTTAGCTTGAATAAAGGAGAGTCCGTTACCTTTAAGTACAGGTTGGCGGTATTTTCCGGCGATCCTTCACCGAATGAAATTGAAAGCCTGGAAAAATCATTCAAATAAACCCAGACTCTTTCAACAGTGAAACTGAACAAATTGACATTTCTGATTTATTAACTATACAAACAAAAAGAATATGAACGATAGAAGAAAATTTATCAAGAAGACCGCCGTAGGTGCGGCCGGAGTAGCATTCGGGGCTACAGCATTTTCTGCCAAATCTTATGCCAACATTATGGGTGCCAATGACAGGGTAATACTGGGATCGATAGGTGTGCGCGGCAGAGGAAAAGGATTGCTGGATAGCTTTTCGTCGATGTACAACGATGGAGTAATGGTGAAAACTATTTGTGATGTGGATTCTGAGTTTTTGCCAGAGCGAGTGAAATTGGCAGCCGACAACCAGAAGGGCAACAAGCCAGGTACTGAGACCGACATGAGGAAGGTTTATGAAGACAAAGACATTGATGCGGTGATAGTGGCTACCCCTAACCACTGGCATGCCCTGGCTACCATTTGGGCTTGCCAGGCAGGCAAACATGTGTACGTGGAAAAACCGAGCTCACACAATGTATGGGAAGGACGCAAGATGGTAGAAGCCGCCAGAAAGTACAATAGGGTAGTGCAGGTAGGCTTTCAAAACCGGTCTATCAGTAACGTGATGCAGGCCATGCAGTTTTTGCATGATGGAGGTATCGGAGAAGTGTTTATGGCGAGGGGCACCTGCTTCAAACCACGCGATTCTTTCGGCATCTCCAAGGATTCCACTCCGCCGGCCAATTTGAATTATGACCTCTGGCTGGGGCCGGCAAGTTACCGTCCATACAATGAACTAAAAGGCCACTACAACTGGCACTGGCATTGGGATACCGGAAATGGCGATACCGGCAACCAGGGGCCACACCAATTTGATGTAGCCAGATGGGGGCTCAATAAGAAAGTACACCCTGTAAAAGTACAGTCGATGGGAGGTATTTATGGCGTATCCCCTAAAGAGTGCTCACAGGAAACACCAAACACACAAACGTCGGTATTTGAATACGAAGATGGAAAAATACTGGAATTTGAGACCCGTGGTAGGTACACGAATGCCGAAGCAAATGCGGGTGTCAAAATAGGAAACCTCTTTTATGGAACCGATGGCTGGATGGAAGTAAATGGAAAAAACTGGAAAGCATACAAGCAACGTGACAATGAGCCATTTGCCGGATCGGACATGAACGAGACAGCAGCTGTGGGTGGGGACCAGACTTTCCGTACCGCACCAGACAGCAAAGGCCATTTTGGAAACTTCATCGATGGTGTACGGTCTGGAAACCGCTTCGACCTCAATTGCGATGTGGAAATAGGACACATGTCCACTGTACTTCCATTGATAGCCAATGCAGCATATAGGGTAGGGGAAACGCTCAGGTTCAACGGAGAATTTGAGAACTTCATAGACAATGAAGAAGCAGACATGATGCTCACCAGGAAATACCGATATCCTTATATTGTTCCTGAAAAAGTTTGATCGAGAGAATCCCCGGATCCTGTCCCGGGGATACCTGTTTTCAAAAACATACTTTTCTAAGCAATCTATGACCTGAACCTGGTTGGTTTCTTTTCAAAACCAACCAGGTTTGTTTTTTGTCCTAAAGCTGGAGCGCAGGGGAGCCTGTCAGGAGCAGCACTCTTTCAAACAGGGACAAGGGCTTGTATTGCTTTTCCATTGAACAACATGACCCTGAAATGCTTCCGGGGCAGACCCAAAAATGTTGTATCAGTTTTACTTAAATTTTTATCCATGAACTTCTTTCATAAAAGATCAATAGCCACTATCTGCTTTTTTCTTGCCAGTTTCTACGTCTCAGGCCAAAAAAGTGAAACCATTTACCTATCGGGTACTGGAGCTGACGATACCAAAACATGGGAGTTTTATTGCTCCGACGGGATGAACAGCAAGAAGTGGACTACCATACAGGTACCCTCGTGCTGGGAGCAGCAGGGGTTTGGCCAATACAACTATGGGCATGTGCCATTTGAGGAGCGCCTGAAGGAAACAGGAACTTACAGGCATACCTTCGATGTACCCAGGTCGTGGAGTGGCAAGTCTGTCAGCATCACCTTCGAGGGGGTAATGACAGATGCGCTGGTCAAAATCAATGGCAAGCAAGCCGGACCGGTACATCAGGGGGCATTCAACGAGTTTCATCACGACATATCCCGTTTGCTCAAATACGGCAGGCAAAATCAAATTGAGGTTTTGGTAAAAAAACATTCTGACAACACCTCTATCAACATGGCAGAGCGCAAGGCAGATTTTTGGATATTCGGGGGGATTTTCAGACCTGTATATATTGAAGCCAGGCCAAAACAGCACATCCGGCGAGTGGCCATTAATGCCCTGGCAGATGGTACTTTCGAAGCTGATGTTTACACATCAGGTAGCCGCGCGGGAGATGCAGTAGAGGTACAGGTTCAGGACATGGCAGGTAGCCAGGTGGCATCTTTTTCCGGCCAGTTGGGGACTTTCGAAGTGCGTTTGTCGGGTAAGGCCGATAACGTGAAAACATGGAACCCTGAATCTCCAAGCATGTACAAAGCGGTGTTCAGGCTGATGTCCAAAGGCCGGGCCATCCACGAGTATGAGGAAAAATTTGGGTTTAGGACAGTAGAAATCCGGGAAAGTGATGGCATATATGTGAACGGCACCAGGGTGAAGCTCAAAGGGGTGAACCGGCATACCTTTCACCCCGACCATGCCAGAACTTCGTCCAAAGCGTTGAGCATTGAGGCCGTAAGCCTGATGAAAGAAATGAACATGAATGCGGTGCGCATGTCGCATTACCCACCTGAAAAGCACTTTCTGGATGTGTGTGATTCACTCGGGCTTTTTGTGCTGGACGAGCTTACCGGATGGCAGACACCTGCCTACGATGAGGAGGTCGGGCGCAAGCTGTTGACCGAATTGGTGGAAAGGGACGTGAACCACCCGAGCATCATCTTTTGGGACAATGGCAATGAAGGCGGGTGGAACGACAGCCTCAATGATGATTTTGCTAAACTTGACCCACAAAAACGAAAGGTATTGCACCCGTGGCAGGATTTTCGAGAGACCAACACCCTGCACTATGTAGATTATGATTATTTGTCGCTGGATGGGTACAGCAGGCGCAAAATCTTCTTTCCTACAGAATTGTTGCACGGGCTTTATGATGGCGGCCATGGGGCTGGTTTGGAAGACTATTGGTTGCGTATCTGGCACCACCCCCTTGCAGCAGGTGCATTTTTGTGGGTGTTTGCCGATGAGGCGGTAGCCCGCACCGATCGCAATGGTGCACTTGATGCAGATGGCAACCACGCCCCTGACGGTATTTTAGGCCCCTATATGGAAAAGGAAGCAAGTTTTAATACCATCAAAAAAGTATGGAGTCCGGTATTTATAGACAAGAGGTACATCACACCGCAATTCAATGGTGTTTTTAATATTGAAAACCGTTATCATTTCACCAACCTCAGCGAATGCTCGTTCACTATCGAGTGGTTGGCATACTCGGATATGGTAAGCTCCGGCCCAAAAGCCAACACGATATTTAGTGAAAAAATAGAAACAGACCTGGCGCCAGGCCAAAAAGGTACACTGGAAGTAAGCCTGCCCAACAACTGGATGGGCTCCCATGTATTGTCCATCACAGCTGTGGACAAAGAGGGCAAGGATATTGCCGAATGGACTTACCCAGTACAAACAGCAGCGGCTGTGGCCAGCAGTATGTTGGATGAACCGGGGGGATCCAATGTTTCGTTGAACGAGACATCAGAAGAATATCAGGTGAAGGCAGGGACTATGGCTTATTCTTTCGATCGAAAAAATGGCATGCTGACGAAGGTGAACCATCAGAACAGACAAATTCCCCTCACCAATGGGCCTGTCTTCGTGAGCAAGGATAAGGCCGTTCAGTCGGTAGCTGCTGTTGAAAATGCAGATGGTACCGTGTCCGTTCATTCCGTTTATGGTGGGGAGCAGGACTCCATCACCTGGGTAATCCGTAAAAACGGGCAGGCACAGTTGTCGGTGGCTTACGAACCAGCAGGTACAGCCCCGTATGCGGGCATTAGTTTTTCTTTTCCCGAGGAAAATGTTGCCGGAATGGAGTGGATGGGCAATGGGCCAGACCGTGTTTGGAAAAACAGGACAGCCGGGCCAAATTTTGGACTTTGGGACAAGGAATACAACAATAGCATGACCGGCCACTCGGGGTTTGATTACCCGGAATTCAAGGGCTATTATGCCGAAACGTATTGGGCGAATATAAGGGGGGATGGCGTGCCTGGTTTTAAGGTATATATAAAGTCAAATGACATATTCCTGAGGATGCTCACTCCGGACCAGCCGGACGATGGCCGTACTACGGTAGTGGATTTTCCAAAAGGCGATATCTCTTTTTTGCACGGCATCAATGCCATAGGTACCAAGTTTAAGGCATCCGGCAAATTAGGGCCACAATCTTCTCTGTACCAGTTCAATGCGAAAAAGATACACCAGCGCAAATTGAGGATCGAGTTGGTGTTTGATTTTGCGGAATAGTTGATCGTTTTCGCGAATGCAGTTCTATTGGTTGGTTTGAACAGGGCTGATTTTATCCTTTGGCAAACCGTTAGCTTTATGCAGCCCAGACTTTCCAGGTTTTCGAAACCTGGAAAGTCTCGTTAAAAATGGCAGGCATGTTTGTCTAATTTGTTGAAAGACAAGAGATGGTAAACCCTTTTTATCCATGATTTTGACATGCCTTCCGGAACATATTGAGCAGCTATATGGCTATTTTTAAGGAGTCCCTTCCTTCGTTAGGGTGACGGGGTAAGTTGTAGTCAAGCAGAAAAACCAGCCTTGTCATGCTGAACGGAGGGAAGCATCTTATTTTTTTAGATGCTGATGTGACTGTCTCCACTCGTACCCTTTGCCCAGAATGTGTCTTGGCCTCCTAAAAATATTCAAACAGTACTACCAGCTTCCAGTTCATAAAAGAGACCCTTCCTTCGTCAGGGTGACAAGGCAAGCTGTGGTGGAGGTAAACATCAATCCCTTTAAAAAAAACAACTTCCATTTATTGTTTTAGCTATTAATATGTGAGCAAAATGATATAATGTTGTTTATACATAAGTTGTAGCTTTGCTCGGTTCAGCGATTCACCAACACTAATTCATCTACTTTCTCCTGTTATTAAACTGCCTGTTACTATCTTTAGGCAAACATTCTATAAAATACTATATTGTTAGGAGTCATCTACTTGATGTCGAAAATCTCATTAAATGAATAAGCTTTTCATACTTGGTAACGGATTTGATCTAGCCCATCAGCTTCCTACATCATATGAACACTTTATTGTTGACCACCTCAAGCAAGCCTTACACTCTGCCAACGATGGAAATGATCGCGTTTATAAAGACGAATTGATTTATATTGAAACCTATCGGTATCGCTTTAGACCTGAACAAATTGATGCGTGCAATACAATTGAGGATTTTCATAATTACGTAAAACAGTATAAAGAATATATTCATGTAGAGTACAAAAATCATTTTTTCAAACAACTAATAAGTATTGAAGAAGGTCTTAAATTATGGTATGACATAGAAAAATTCTACTATAAAGAGTTAATTCGTATTGCAGCCGTGGGGGCTACAGCTGTGGGGATTCAAGAAGTATTAGAATTAAACAAAACATTGGATCTCATCAAAAATAAGCTTGAACTATATCTGACTGAAAAAATTCGCATTCCATCAAAGGTAGGTAACATTCATAGTACGCGATTTTATGATATCTTCTCTCAGCACGGAGATAACCAAAAATTGATTCTAAACTTTAATTATACTGACACAATTAAGTTATATCTCCCTTTCCTCGGGAATAATACTAGAGTCATTAATCTCCATGGGCAGTTGAACAATGACGATAATCCACTAGTCCTTGGGTATGGAGATAATCGCGATAGAAACTATAGAGATATTCAGGAACTAGATCACCCAGAGTATCTAAAGTTCATAAAGCATTTTTCTTATAATTTAAGTGGAAATCAAGCCGACTTAATAGCCTTTCTTAGCTCAGGGGCATTCACTGTAGAAATAATTGGTCACTCTTGTGGCTTATCTGATCGAACCATTTTTCACAGAATTTTTCAACACCAAATGTTTCAAGGTTTGAAAATTTACTATTATCAAACGAAGGACAACTTCAGTTTACTAAATAAAAGTTTAGATAGACATTTTGATGATCCAAATCGCTGGGCGGATTTAGTCCAACCTTTTGATGAAAAACTAAAATGTCCTCAATTTGATTTAACTTCAGTGTTACAAACAACTAAGAATTGACTGAAAAAAGCAGATGCCAACAAAGACTTCCCTGAATATATTAGAGGCAAGCGGTTGGCTTTATGCAGCCCAGACTTTCCAGGTTTTCGAAACCTGGAAAGTCTCGTTAAAAATGGCAGGCTGATTGACATCCACTTTTAGCTTGGTATTCCCTTCCAATACTCCATGTGTGAAGCAGGTTACGCGTTGTAAACAGAAATCTCGAAAAGCAGAATTATGGGTTTCCGAATGGAAATAACATCTAACTATGTTATTTTTAAGAATTGTAACCCAAGCCTATAACCCATTTTAAAGCAACCAATCAAATGGCACTCCATCTAATCGGTGCAGGTTTTGGCAGGACAGGCACCATGTCCACCTATACGGCCTTGCAAGAACTGGGCTATCCCTGCTACCACATGAAGGAAGTCTTGTTCAACAAGGCAAACAAACATCACCTGGATTTTTGGTATCAGGTGGCCAAAGCACCCGAAGGCCAGCAGCACGACTGGACGAAGGTATTTGCCAACTATACTGCTACCGTTGACAACCCCGGTTGTTGTGTATGGAAAGAGCTTTTTCAGGCTTATCCGGACGCCAGGGTTTTGCTTACCTTGCATCCAAGGGGTGCAGAGGCCTGGTACGAAAGTACCATCAATACCATCTACTTCACCGAAACATTGTGGCAATTCAAGGTATTGAAAACGGTAGTGCCCATGATGCGCAAGTTTGGGTATATGACCCACCATTTGATGTGGGGGCGATCGCTCAAAGGCACCATGAATGACAAAGAAAAAGCCCTGGCAAGGTATGCCGAACTCATAGAGGAAGTGAAAGCCACAGTGCCGGCAGGCCAGCTGCTCATATATTCGGTGGATCAGGGTTGGGAGCCACTGTGCGAATTTCTAGATGTAGAGGTACCCGATTCGGAATTTCCTAATGTAAACGACCGGGCGGAGATCAAAAAAACCATTGCTGATTTTACCAAAGGGGCCTATGTGATCCTGGCCATAGGTGTGCTGCTGGCTGTGGCTTTGGTAGTAGGAATAATACATTGGATGAATTGAGGTCAGGTCAACCGAGGTAGTTTTTTTACCAGGGTTTTGTGGAATAGTGAGATGGCCAGGGATGATGATAGTTGAAAGTCAACCTTAAATTGTATTATTTGTTGTTTTTATTGTACATTTACTAACATTCGAACATAAACCAAACTTAGAACTAAACACAAATTGCCATGAATTTTCCTGATTTTTTGCAAACTTTCATTGATAATATGCATTCCTCCCTACCCGGTGTGGTAGGTGCCATTGTAGTATTTGTGGTAGGGTGGCTCATTGCGATAGTAATTAGAAAAATTGTCCATGGGTTGATGAAGAAAACAGAGTGGGACGAAAGGCTGCTGGGCAATACCATCGTAGATACCAACAAATTTGTAGCCAACCTGGTGTACTATCTCTTTATGGTCATTCTGCTGCTGATCGTGTTGGAGATGCTGGGACTCAGCCATGTCCTGGATCCCATCAAGCATATGTTGACCGAATTTTTAGGCTTTATCCCCAATATAGTGGCCGCAGGTGCCATCGTTTTTTTGGGCTATGTGATTGCCCTTTTTGTATCCAACCTGGTAAAAATGGCGGGCAGTTTTATAGACCGGTTGGCAGAAACTACCGGCTTTAAAGACACAGAAAAGCTGATCTATTTTCTTCAAAAAATAGTGTTTGTTGTCATTTTCATACCTTCCATCATTCAGGCGCTCAATGCATTGCAGTTGGATGCCATCACCAACCCGGCCAACAACATACTGCATGCATTGACTGATGCCGTACCCAATATCATAGGGGCAGTGCTGATTGTGGTCATTTTCGGTGTGGGGGGGAAGTTCCTTTCCTCTTTTCTGGGAGAACTGCTGGGCAATATGGGGGCTGATGAATTTGGGAAGAAATTGCAGTTGTTCATTGTGAGCGAAGACCATTCCCTTTCCAAAACTGTGGCCAATATAGTTTACTTTTTTATAGTGTTCTTCGGTGTGGTCACCGGCATAGAAATGCTGGGTTTCGATCGACTGTCGGAAATCTTCCATACCATTCTCAACCTGCTCGGTAGTATATTGTTTGGCCTGCTTGTAATGGTGATTGGCAATGTGGTGGCTACCACTGTTCACAGTGGCCTGCTCAAAGCCAATGAAAATTCTTACCTAGCAGGTATAGCTAGGGTAGGCATTATTGGGTTGTTCCTGGCTATAGCTTTGCGCACTATGGGCATTGCCAATAGCATAGTGGAGCTGGCTTTTGGCCTTACCCTGGGATCGCTGGCTGTTACAATTGCATTGGCCTATGGCCTGGGAGGCAGGGAAGCTGCCGGTAAGCACATGGAGAAAATCCTCAAACGATTTCAGAAGGACGAGAAGTAAGCCCGAATGGTTAGCCAGAACTTTCTGAGAACTTCA
This sequence comes from Cyclobacteriaceae bacterium, assembly GCA_040222275.1. Taxonomy (GTDB): domain Bacteria; phylum Bacteroidota; class Bacteroidia; order Cytophagales; family Cyclobacteriaceae; genus CAXBNB01. The sequence goes on along the minus strand of JAVKDJ010000021.1, from coordinate 17,405 downwards.
TTTTGTCTCTAAAACGAATGTCAAATGAATCGCCGTAAACTTGTTTGGCGCAGCACTGCTATGGTTTTATTGTGCTGCGTTGTTGGGTGCAAACCCCCTTCGGATAATTTGGTGGTGCAGACCGTAACAGGCTCTGAAGTAGTCAGCAACAATGAAATATGGCTTTCCCACGAACATATATTGGTCGATTTTATTGGTGCTGACAGTATAAGCCCAGATCGCTGGGACAGGCAGGTAGTAGTGAAGGAAATGACACCTTATCTTGAGCAACTAAATACCTACAACGTGAGCTATTTTGTAGATGCCACACCCAACTACCTGGCAAGGGACGTGGCATTGCTGGAGCAAATAGCCAGGCAAACCGGGTTGAAAATCATTACGAATACCGGGTTGTATGGTGCCAGGCAAAACAAGTTTGTACCGGCGTATGCCTTTCGCAAAACAGCGGACGAGCTGGCCGAAATGTGGATTTCAGAATTTGAAGAGGGTATAGATGGTACTTCTGTAAAGCCCGGGTTTATCAAAATAAGTGTGGATGCTACTGATCCTTTGGATGACATGCATGTAAAACTTGTAGAAGCAGCAGCACTCACACATTTGCGTACGGGGCTGACCATAGCCTCCCATACCGGCAAGTCGGTAGGCTTGTGGCCACAGCTCGAAATCCTCAAACAGAATGGGGTTTCCCCCAAGGCTTTTATTTGGGTGCATGCGCAAAACGAAAAAGACGACCAAGAGTACCTTAGGGCAGCCAAATCCGGATGTTGGATAAGTTTGGATGGCCTTGGCTGGAACATCGATCAGTATATAGGTAAACTGCTGTTTGCCAAAGCGCATGGCATCCTGGGCAATGTGCTCATTTCTCATGATGCCGGCTGGTATGATCCAGCCAAAGAACAACAATCCATAAAACCCTATACCAATATTTTCGAGCAGTTGTATCCCGCATTAATGTCCAGGGGCTTTCAGGAGGAGGAGTTCAAGTTGCTCCTGGGCCACAACCCGGCCCAGGCATTTTCACTCGATGTGAGAAGGTTAGGTGATTGATGCTACTGGTCGGTATTTTTTATTATTTTGCCAAAAAAAAACCTGGGCCAATCAATCTTTAGAACATGTTGCTCAGAATACAATGAACCATGGATAAAATGAAATACATAGCCTTCTTTTTTGCCTTTGCGATTATGAACGATGTACACGCACAAAGTTTTGTACTGCCCTTATGGGGAAGCGATATGCCCAATTATAGAAAAACCGATGAAAAGGAAGCCAGCGTAGAAACAGACATTGTGCGGATATCCAAGGTTCAAAACCCAACGATAGAAGTGTATCTGCCGGCAAAAAAAGCTGCTACAGGTCAGGCGGTGGTGATATGCCCGGGTGGTGGCTACAGGATATTGGCTTACGATTGGGAAGGTACCGATATTGCCAAATGGTTGAACGCAAGGGGGATAGCCGGTATCGTACTAAAATACAGGTTGCCGGACTCCAAGTCTAATGTGGTTTCCTACAAGTCGCCACTGATTGATGCCCAAAGGGCTATTCGTGTGGTAAGGTACAATTCCGAAAAATGGAATATAGACAAGGAAAAAGTAGGGGTGATGGGTTTCTCGGCCGGAGGTCACCTGGCATCTACTTTGGGGACACACTTCGATGATAAACTCTTCGAATCCAGCGATTTGATCAATATGATTAGCGCCAGGCCAAATTTCATGGCACTGATCTACCCTGTCATTTCCATGAACTTTCCACATGTACACGAGGGGTCGAGAAACAGCCTGTTGGGACTGAATCCATCAGCCGAACTCATCAACGAATTTTCCAATGAATTGCAAGTAAAGGAAAACACACCGCCTACGTTTCTTGTGCATTCACAGGACGACAATGGCGTGCCGGTTGAAAACAGCCTCATGTTTTACCAGGCACTAAGGGAGAAGGGTGTTGAAGCAGAAATGCACCTCTTCCCAAAAGGCGGACATGGCTACTCAATGGCTTTGAACAATAAATCACTTAATGCCTGGACGGACATGTTTGCGAATTGGTTGGAAAGGGAGAATGAGCGAACTGAGAAGGCTACTAAATAATCTTTTTCAATAATTACCAAATTGGTAACTCTTTGTATCTTTGCAACAGTTTGTCTGACAAATGAGAGTAGTCGCTAAAAAGATGCTTCGTGATTTCTGGGAAAAGTATGCTGATGCAGAGGAGCAATTAAAGACATGGTATAAAGAAGCTTCAAGAGCAAAATGGAAGAACCCGACTGACATAAAGGAAGAATATGCCAGGGCCAGCATACTCAAAGGTGGTCGAGTAGTTTTTGATATATGCGGCAACAAGTATAGGTTGATGGTTGACATTAACTACTTAAGGCAATGGGTGTTTATTCGATTTATTGGGACACATACCGATTATGACAAAATAGATGCGAATACAATTTGAATTATGGACATTAAAGTAATTAAAACCGAAGAGGATTATAATCGAGCACTAAAAAGGCTCGAAAAAATATTCCATGCCCCAGTTAATTCCAGGGAAGGAGATGAGGCCGAAGTTCTTTCCATTCTAATTGAAAAATACGAAGACGAGCATTTCCCCATAGAAGCACCTGATCCAATTGCGGCCATTAAATTCAGAATGGAACAAATGGAAATGAGCAAAAAAGATTTGGCTCAAGTTCTTGGGTATAAAAGCCGGGTCTCAGAAATTTTTAGTCGGAAACGAAAGTTGACACTCAAAATGATTAGAAATTTACATGAGAAATTAAAAATTCCATATGAATCCTTGTTGACCGAATACTAACGGGTATTTGGCATGCTTCTCAATTAGCTTCTTATTGAGTGATTGAAGGAGGGCAGTAGGCTCTTCAGGATAAGGCGCAGTTATATTTTGTGACCGAATGTTGTCCATCGTCCATTGTCTATCGTCCATGGACTATTTCTTCTCACTCCAAAAAACCAGTAACTTTACGATTCTAATCAGATCAGTTTGTGAATGAAGCCATACTTTATCGATAAGAGCAACCTTTCCAACAGGTCTTTTTCTTTTGATTACCACAACCTGCCGCACTACCTGAAGGTGTGGCACTACCACCCGGAACTGGAACTGCTTGTACAGCAAAAAAGTACCGGCACCCGCTTCATGGGTGACAACATTTCCAAATTTAAACCGGGAGAGGTAATCCTGGTAGGCAAAAACCTGCCCCACATGTGGCTGAATGATGATGTTTATTTTGAGAAAAACTCAAAACTCACCGCAGAAGCCTATGTGATCCACTTCAGGGAAGATTTTGCCGGTTCGGATTTTTTTCAAATGCCAGAGATGGCCCCCATCAGGGAACTCCTGAAACGATCGGCCCAGGGCATCAATTTCCTTGGAGACAGCAAAGAGCTCATTGTGGATATGATCAGGCAAATGGAAGCGAGCAACGAATTTGACAGGGTCTTGTGGTTGGTAAGAATACTGAAATTGCTCGCCGGTGAAAAGCAATACGAGTTGCTGTCCAGTGCAGGGTTCCTCAATGACTTTGAACAATCGGACAAGAGGCAACTGGATGGTGTGTACCATTTTGTCATGCACAATTTTAAAAAGCAGATCAAGTTGGAGGAAATAGCCGAAATCGTAAACATGACGGCCTCTTCCTTCAGCAGGTATTTCAAAAGGGTCAACAGCAAAACTTTCTCTCAATATGTGAGTGAAATCCGTGTGGGATACGCCTGTCGGCTACTTATCGAAAACAAATACCAAATCGCCAGGGTCTGCTATGAGTCGGGTTTCAATAACCTGTCAAACTTCAACAGGCAGTTTAAGAACATCATGAAGCTTTCACCATCAGAATACATGCGCATCCACAACACAGGCAAAGCCAACGACCGTAAAATGCCCCTGCCTACGAGGGTGGAGTAGTAGCGTTGTTGCTGTCAGGTGCTGGAATGGCCCACTACAAATTGTTGGTAACCTGAACTAACTCGACTAAAAAGGTACCCTTAACGCAAGGAATGACGTGTATTTATTAGTTGAGTTCAGGTTGGAGTGTTCTACAAGCCAGGTTCATTTTTGCATTGTATTTATTCCGAATTAATCATTAAAATTATTTTAGAGATAAAATAGTATTAGCATGAGTGGGAATATTGGTAGCCTGATATGCCTTCTTGAACCACTTTTGTAAGATTAATTGGAAAACCTTATACATGGAAATCAGGGCAGTGAAGGAGTTATTGTCTTGTGTTTCCCCCAAAAAATAAATAGATGAAATATATAGTATGTGAGAAACCGGGCCAATTTGAGTTGAAGGAAAAAGAAGCCCCGGTAAGAAAAAGTGGAGAAGCTCTATTAAAAGTGAAAAAAGTAGGCATCTGCGGAACTGATTTACACGCCTATGCGGGCAACCAGGCTTTCTTTACCTATCCCAGGATTTTAGGACATGAGTTGGCTACCCAAATCGTGGAAATTGATGACAATGAGCAGGGCTTGAAAGCAGGCGACAATGTCATCGTGATGCCATATGTGAGTTGTCAGAAATGTATTGCCTGTAGAAACGGAAAGACCAACTGCTGCACCAATATATCGGTATTGGGTATCCATGGGGATGGAGGTATGCAGGAGTATATTTCTGTTCCCCAAAATATACTGCTACCCGCAGGAAACCTATCCGATGACGAGATGGCTATAGTAGAGCCATTGGCCATTGGTGCCCATGCCATCAGGAGGGCTGATGTAAAGCCAGGGGAAACTGTCGTGGTGATTGGGTGCGGGCCTATAGGTATAGGCATGATGAAACTGGCCCAAATAGCCGGGGCGAAGGTAATAGCCATGGACATGAACGACCAGCGCCTGGAATATGCAAAAAATGAAATAGGCGTTGACCATTTGGTGAACGTAGGCAGAGATCCCCTTAAGGCCGTAGAGGAAATCACCAATGGGGACATGGCCACCGTCGTATTTGATGCCACTGGCCACAAAGGGGCACTTGAATCCGGGCCACAATACATGTCGCATGGCGGCAGGTACGTATTGGTAGGCTTGTCGAAAGGAGAATTGACCTTTACTCACCCGGCCATCCATGCCAAAGAAACAACCATCATGTGTAGCAGAAATGCCACTTTCGAAGATTTCAGCCATGTAGTTTCAGTACTGGAAGGCGGGCAGTTTCCTGTATCCTCCTTCATTACCCACAATGTTGATTTTACCCAAATGATAGAACATTTCGACAGTTGGCTGAAACCGGAAACCGGGGTGATCAAAGCCACGGTAGATTTTTAATCCAAGATTTTCACTATCATTATCCTAAAAAAAGAAAAAAATGTCGAAAAGTATTATACAAATCCACCCGGATGACAACATCATAGCTGCGCTGAAAGACCTTCGTGCGGGCGATGAACATCAAGTGCAAGGCACAAAGGTGGTGCTCAAGCAGGATATCCAGGCCAAGCATAAATTTTCACTACACGATTTTAAAGTAGGCGAGCAGATATACATGTATGGAGTGCTGGTAGGGGTAGCCACAAAGCCGATAGCCCAAGGCATGGCGATCACGATAGATAACGTGGAGCATGCATCTACTGAATATTCAGGCCAGAATGCCGACTTTGTTTGGAAAGCACCGGATGTATCCAAATGGAAAGAAAGGACTTTCAACGGCTACCACAGAGCAGATGGTAGCGTGGGTACGGCCAACTACTGGCTGGTGTTTCCACTGGTGTTTTGCGAAAACAGAAACGTGGAAGTGATGCAAACTGCTCTGTCGGAAACGTTGGGCTACACTTCCAAAAAGGAGTTTACCGTAGATACCCAGGCATTGGTGGCACAATATAAGGCTGGCGCAACAGCAGAAACCCTACTGACCACCAAGATCACCACCACACAGGAGGAGCTGTCCAAAAACAGGGTGTTCCCCAATGTGGACGGGGTGAAATTTTTACGCCATGAAGGAGGTTGTGGAGGCACACGACAGGATGCCGAGACCCTCTGCCACCTGCTGGCAGGCTATGTGACCAACCCTAATGTGGCAGGTGCTACCGTATTGAGCCTTGGTTGTCAAAATGCAGAAAGTAGGATTTTGGAAGAGGCTATTAAGAAAAACGACCCCAATTTTTCCAAACCATTGTACATATTGGAGCAGCAACAAAGCGCCAGTGAAAGGGATTTTATCGAAAATGCGGTGAAACAGACTTTTGTGGGACTGACTGAAGCCAACAAAATAGAACGGAAGCCAGCACCCATCAGCAAGCTGGTGATGGGATTGGAGTGTGGGGCTTCCGATGGTTTTTCCGGCATATCTGCCAACCCAAGCCTGGGCTATGCTTCAGATTTGTTGGCAGCTTGTGGAGGATCGCCAGTGCTCTCGGAATTCCCAGAATTGAATGGAGTGGAGCAAGACCTGATCAACAGGTGTGTGAAAAAGGAAGATGCAGAGCGTTTTGCTTCCATTATGAAAGTATATGGAGACAAGGCCATTGCAGTTGGTTCTGGGTTTAAAAACAATCCTTCACCCGGCAATATCAAGGATGGACTGATCACCGATGCGATGAAATCGGCAGGTGCAGCCAAAAAGGGAGGTACTTCACCGGTGACGGCAGTTCTTGACTATACTGAGAAAGTGACCGAGCCAGGACTCAACTTGCTCTGCACACCAGGAAATGACGTGGAAAGCACAACCGGGTTGGCGGGCTCGGGGGCCAATGTCATATTGTTTACAACCGGCCTGGGCACACCTACTGGCAACCCCATTGTTCCGGTCTTGAAAGTATCCAGCAACCACAAACTGTCGGAGAAAATGAAAGATGTGATCGATATCAACACTGGTGGCGTGATCAGTGGAGAAAAAACGATCGAAGAAATGGGAGAAGAAATTTTGGATCATGTGATTAGAGTGGCGAGTGGGGAAGAAATCCCGAAAGCTGTGAAGCTTGGTCAAAATGATTTCATTCCATGGAAAAGGGGGATATCACTATAAATTAAAAAAAGAATTGACATGTCAGAATTGAAAAAATTAAATAGATCGGCAGTACAGGTGCCAACATATCCGGAGAGGATACTACAGTTTGGTGAGGGAAATTTCCTAAGGGCATTTGCCAACTGGATGATCCATAAGATGAACAAAGAGTCGGGATTTGATGCCGGTGTGGTAGCGGTACAGCCTATTGATCAGGGCCTGGTACAAATGCTGAATGAACAGGAAGGCCTCTATACTTTGTATCTCAACGGTATCAAGAACGGAGAAGCCATCAGCGAGCATGAAGTGGTCGACTGCATACAGCGCGGATTAAATCCCTATCAAAATTATGACAGCTACCTGGCCATAGCTGACAATCCCGATCTGAGGTTTGTATTATCCAATACAACGGAAGCAGGGATCAGCCACCATGCTGGTGACAAGCTGGAGGATGCTCCTGCCAAAAGTTTTCCGGCGAAACTGACCGCATTATTGCACCGCCGGTTCAAAACTTTTAATGGAGATAGCTCAAAGGGGTTGATATTTATCCCCTGCGAACTGATAGACAGGAACGGGGACAACCTCAAACGAATCATGCTGCAATATGCTGAAGAATGGGCCTTGGGTGATGACTTTACCCAGTGGTTGGTGAATGACAACATATTCTGCAATACCCTGGTGGACAGGATTGTGCCGGGCTACCCTAAGTCCAAAATGGAGGCCATTACCGAAGAGTTGGGATATCAGGACCAGTTGGTGGTGGAAGGAGAGCAATTCCATCTGTGGGTGATAGAAGGCCCTGAAAGCGTCCGCAATGAATTTCCTTCGGAAAAAATTGGGCTCAATGTGGTATTCACAGACAATATGGAGCCATACAGGACCCGAAAGGTAAGGATACTGAACGGTGCTCATACCTCTATGGTACCAGTGGCATATTTATATGGTATCGAAACAGTGCGTGAGGCTGTAGAAGATGCCGTAACCGGCCAATTCGTTAAGGATGTCATTTTTGATGAAATATGCCCAACATTGGATCTTCCGGAAGAGGAGTTGAAGTCGTTTGCCAATGATGTGCTGGATAGATTTAGAAACCCCTACCTGGTACATGCCTTAATGAGCATTTCCCTCAACTCGATTTCTAAATTCAAAACAAGGGTATTACCTTCCATTTTAGAGTATCAAAAAAGAAAGAATGCACTGCCTGAAAAACTGGTTTTTTCTTTGGCATCATTGATTGGTTTCTACAAAGGTGAACTCAATGGCAAAACCATAGCCCTGAACGATGACCAGGATATATTGGACTTCTTTAATAAGCAATGGACTGCCTGCGATGGATCGGAAGTGGCATTGCAGCAACTTGTAGAGGCGGTGCTGTCCAACACGAATTTCTGGGGACAGGATTTGACGAAAGTTGCAGATCTGGTAGAAAAGACTGCCCTAAACCTGGGGGACATACTTCAGCATGGTATGAGGGATGTGCTGAAGCCAAAAGTTTTGAGTTAACCAAACACTGATAAGTACAAAAAATAGCCCGACCAACCTATCGTCCCTAGTATGAAAATTGATTCACACCAACATTTTTGGCGATATAGCCCCAAAAGGCATTCGTGGATCAATGACAAGATGGCCGTTCTCAAAAGGGATTTTTTGCCCAATGACCTCAAAAAGGAGATAACCAGCAATGGTGTAGATGGTAGTGTGGCCGTACAGGCAGACCAATCAGAGGAAGAAACGGAGTTTTTGCTGAAACTTGCTGCTGACAATGACATCATCAAAGCAGTGGTAGGCTGGGTAGATTTACGGGCTGAAAATGTAGAAGACAGGTTGGCCTACTTTGCCACTAAGAAAGAAAAACTGAAAGGTTTCAGGCATGTGGTGCAGGCTGAACCCGATGTGGATTTTATGCTGGGTAGGGCCTTTCAGAGGGGGATTGGCCTATTGGAGAAATATGGGTTTACGTATGATATACTCATTTACCCTTCACAGCTTTCGGCTGCACTGAAGTTGGTGAAGCAATTTCCCCACCAAAAATTTGTGATAGACCACCTGGCCAAACCCAATATAGCCAGAGGGGATAGCTATGTATGGAAGACTTATATGTCCGATATAGCCAAAAACGAGAACACCTACTGTAAACTTTCCGGGATGGTAACTGAGGCCAGTTGGAATAGCTGGCAGTACGATGATTTCGTGCCATATCTGGATGAGGTTTTAGAAGCCTTCGGTACAGACAGGGTGATGTATGGATCCGATTGGCCCGTGTGCCTGCTCTCCGGTAGCTACGGTGATGTGAAGGGAATTATAGACCGATATATTGCCGGTTTTTCTGCACCAGAAAAAGCGGGCATATTAGGTGCAAACGCAATGGATTTTTATAGTATTTAAAAAAGAATAATCAAAGATGGATTTAAAGTTAAAAGATAAAGTAGTCTTGATTTCAGGGGCTGCAGGATTGAAAGGTAGTATTGGGGAGACTATGCTCCAGGCCCTGGCTGAAGAAGGGGCCATCCCGGCCATAATCGACCGCAACAAGAGAGGTTTCGACTATGTGGAGGATTTGAAAAGCAAGGGCGTAGATGCCCATTTTGTACAGACCGATGTTACCGATCCTGACCAGGTGAAAAAGGCCGTAGAAGAAATTGTAGCCAAATACAACAGGATAGATGCCGTGATCAACAACGTAGGGGTGAATGATGGTGCTGGCCTGGATAGTTCTTACGAGGATTTCATGTACTCTCTGAAGTTGAACCTGGTGAGCTATTTTCTGGTAGTGAAACATGCCCTGCCGAAGCTCAAAGAGTCAAAAGGAAACATCCTGAATATAGGCTCGAAAGTAGGATATACCGGCCAGGGAAAAACATCCGGGTATGCCGCGGCAAAAGGAGGTGTGCTTGCCCTGACCAGGGAATGGGCAGTGGACCTTATCAATGACGGCATCCGCTCCAATTGCATCATTATTGCAGAAAGCTGGACTCCCGCCTACGATACCTGGATAAAGACACTGGAAAATGGCGAAGAAAAACTCAAGAGCATTGTGGGTAAAATTCCTTTGGAAAACAGGATGACCACCCCTCAGGAAATCGCCAACAACGCCCTTTTTCTCATTTCAGAAGCATCTTCCCATACCACCGGACAGCATGTATTTGTAGATGGAGGGTATGTACACCTGGACCGGGCTTTGCTCACCGAGAAACAGCCTTGATACCCAATCAACCTTAAAACTAAACACTCACTAAACTTACCATCATGAAAAAGTCACCTGTTGTACCAAAGGAAATGTTGGTGCCCTTTGTGTTAATCACTTTCTGTTTCGCCCTTTGGGGGTTTGCCAATGACATTACCAACCCGCTGGTCAAGGCGTTCGGCACCATATTCAATCAAGGGGCTTTTATCAGTTCATTTGTGCAATTTGCTTTTTATGGTGGATATTGTTTTATGGCCATTCCGGCAGCATTGTTCATCAAAAAGCATTCGTATAAATCGGGCATACTGGTAGGCCTGGCCCTTTACGCAGCTGGGGGCCTACTCTTCATTCCGGCAAGTTTGCTGGGGTTGTTTTGGCCATTTTGTGCAGCATTTTTCATCATGACCTGCGGATTGAGCTTTTTGGAAACAAGTGCCAATCCATACATCCTGTCTATGGGTGACGAGGAAACAGCCACCCAAAGGCTCAACCTGGCCCAGGCATTCAATCCCATGGGAACCCTCATTGGTATTTTTGTAGCCAAGGATTTTATTTTGGCCAAACTCAATAAACTCAGTTCGATGGAAAGGGCTGCCCTTTCTCCCGAGGAGTTTGATCTCATCAAGATGTCCGACCTGGCGATCGTCAGAGGACCTTATGTGGCCATTTGTTTGGTGCTGGTCATAGTTTTCATAGCCATTTGGGTGAGAAAAATGCCTAAAAGCCAGACGGATGATCACCAGTTGCATCTCAAAGATACGCTGGCACGCCTTATGGCCAATATCCGCTACAGGGAAGGTGTACTTGCCCAGGCTTTTTATGTAGGGGCACAAATTACCGTTTGGACATTCACCATCCATTATGGTACACAGGTTTTGATGTCAGAAGGGATGTCGGAGGCAGATGCTGCTACAGAATCCGTTTCCTTCAACTTTTACGCCTCTTGCCTGTTTCTGGTGAGCAGGTTTATATGTACTTTCTTGTTGAAATACCTCAAACCGGGCGCACTACTGATGTACCTCGCTATAGGAGCGGTCGCCCTTGTTCTGCCGGTGATGTTTGAAGGAGGTCGTTTAGGGCTCTATTCACTGATCGGAATATCCGGATGTATGTCCCTGATGTTCCCAACAATTTATGGAATTGCACTGAGAGGGGTTGGTGATGATGCCAAGTTGGGGGCAGCCGGTTTAGTATTTGCCATAGCCGGAGGGTCCATATTGCCTCCATTGCAGGGGCTGCTGGTGGACAACTGGTCACTCAACATGAGCTTTTTGATGCCTATGGTCTGTTTTATGCTGGTGGCACTTTACGGGTATAGGGTACACTATAAATACGGAGAATCCTGACCACCACTGGGTGGGGCATGTTAGTTTGGGTTTAGTAGGGCAAAAAAGGAGCATTATCATTGGTAAATACAAGCCTGGAGGAGGCTGTGGAGGTTGTTTATTTTTACCTAAGAAAAATGTTTTTCTTCCGAAATTCCTTAAACCTAACCTCACATGGCCTACCTGAATGCATTTTTTTGTTCACTTCTGCTCGCTACAAGTTTTATATTGAGTGGATGCGGTGCAAAGAAAGATAAGAACACTCAAACCGATATGGAATACAAGCCAGGAACATTTGGATACGATCTGCAATGGCTCAGCCAGCACAAGGAAGTAATTGTGCTAAAATCAAAAGATGGTAAAGCACAGGTGGCAGTGTGCCCGTCATATCAGGGCAGGGTAATGACGAGTACATCAAATGGAGGTAGTGGGTATAGTTTCGGCTGGCTCAACCACGAGTTGATTGCATCTGGTAAGGTGCTGGACCATTTCAACCCCATAGGAGGGGAGGAGCGGTTTTGGCTGGGGCCCGAGGGTGGTCAGTTTTCCATATTCTTCAAGCCGGGCAGCAGCTTCGATTTCGACAATTGGTATGTGCCGAAGCAAATAGACACTGAACCTTTTAACACCATATCTACCAGCAGTTCAGAGGTAGTATTTGAAAAAGATATGGAGTTGGAAAATTATTCCAAAACCATTTTCAAAATGGGGGTGAAAAGGGCAGTACGCATTTTGGATGGTAAGCGAGCCTCCAAATTGTTGAATGTAGATATCCCGGAAAGCCTGAACTGGGTAGGGTTTGAGACAGAAAACACACTAACCAACAAAGGGAGCAATGCGTGGGACAAGGCCTCTGGCATGCCATCCATTTGGATATTGAGTATGCTAAACCCCTCGCCGGAAACGGCAGTGATTATTCCCTTTAAAAAAGGTGAAGAAGCGGAACTAGGGAAAAAAGTCACGGACGATTATTTTGGAAAAGTGCCTGCCGATAGGTTGATTGTGAAGGAAGGGGTGTTGTTTTTCAAAGCAGATGGCAAAAAGAGAAGCAAGATTGGGATTTCACCAAAGCGTGCCCTGCCGATTGCCGGAAGTTATGATGCCACCAATGGCGTACTAACCATTGCCCAGTTTACAGTATCGGGGAATACTACAGATTATGTGAATTCCCTTTGGGAAATTCAGGACGAAACCTTCGCAGGGGATGCCGTCAATGCATACAACGATGGGCCGCTGGAAGATGGGAGCCAGCTGGGGCCATTTTATGAAATAGAAAGCTCTTCTCCCGCAGCAGCTTTGGCACCTGGCGGGCAATTGGTACATGTCCACCGCACCTATCATTTCAAAGGGGCAAAATCCGATTTGAACAAATTGTCAGCTACCCTGCTGGGAGTAGAGCTGGATGAGGTGCTATCTGCCCTCTGACAAAACAGCCTGAATTCACCGGTTGGTTTTTCAAAGCTGGATGATTTCGTGTATCATTGATATATGAAAAAATCAGCCATAATTATTATATGCGCGCTGTTCTCATTGCATCAGATAGCCGCACAATCCAACCTCGATGACCTACTACCGGTCAGGGGATTTTGTATTAAAGCCCCGGACAAAGACGGGCTTGACAGGTTTCTCCGGTTTATAGACAAGGAATTGGCGCCTTCCGGAATAAATACCCTTATCCTGCGGGTTGACTACAATTATGAATTTGAAAGCAGGCCAGAGCTGAGACAGGAAAATGCCTTGTCGAAAAGTGAGGTAAAAAAGCTGGTTGAAACCTGTAAAAACAATGGCATTCGACTCATACCCCAATTCAACCTGTTGGGGCATCAGTCCTGGGCTTCCAGGCTGAACAACCTGCTGAAAGTGTATCCCGAATTTGATGAAACGCCACATGTGGCCATACCGGAGGAGTATAAATGGCCCAATGAGGATGGATTGTATTGCAAGAGTTATTGTCCGCTACACCCCGAAGTGCATGGTGTTGTATTCGATCTGGTGGATGAACTGGTGGAAGTTTTTGAAACAGATGCCTTTCATGCAGGCATGGACGAAGTATTCTACATAGGCAATGACAAATGCCCGAGGTGCTCGGGCAGGGACAAGGCAGAGCTTTTTGCAGGGGAATTGACCAAAATATCGAACCACCTGGCACAGCGCGATACAGAACTGTGGATATGGGGCGATAGATTGATAGATGGAAAAACAACAGGAATTGGCATGTGGGAGGCCAGCATGAACAACACCCACCGTGCGATTGACCTGATTCCTAAAGAAATTGTAATTTGTGACTGGCACTATGAAATAGCACACCCGGTAGCTCCAATGTTTGCAGCCAAAGGCTTTAGGATAGCCTCGTGCCCTTGGCGCAAAGGTGCAGTGGCCAAAGAGCAGGTAGATCAGATGATCAGCTTTCGCAGCAATTCATCAGAAGCCATGAAATCCAACTTTCAGGGAGTAATACAGACGGTATGGACAAGTGTTGAAAATTTTATGGACAGTTACTATGGAAAACGCAAAGACGGTGCAGAGGAAAACTCGGCGGATTGTTTTAAAACATTGCAGGAAAAAATCCGAACCATTAAAAACTGAAACTAGAGATCGGACCACATACCGAACTCCCTGCCGGCAAACTCTGTCCTGAATGTCTCGATATAGCCCCGGTCCTGCACAGTGACATAGCAGGTTTTGCCATCAGCACCTCCAAAGGCGATGTTGGATGGTTTTTTGCCTTTCAGGGTCACTTCGGCCTTTTTTGTTCCATCGGGCTTGAGAATCAATACTGTGCCTTTGCCCCATCGGGTAATGTACAAGTTGCCCTTCACATCGCACCGCATGCCATCCATGCCATGGTCTTCCACTTTGGCGAATTGGCGTTTGTTGGAAATGTCCCCGTTTTCAGAGAGGTCGTAGGCCCAAATGTTGCGCTGTACACTTTCATTCACATACAAGGTCTTTTCATCAGGACTCACTTCTATGCCATTGGTGGTGCCCATACCCGTTTCCAACAGATCAAATTGGCCTTCCTGATTCACTTTCCAAATTTGGCCGGTCTGGTTTTTCCAATCCGGGTCGGAAGCGAACAAAATATTGGCAGAAGTGATGGCAATGTCGTTGGGTTGGTTCAGGCTGTCGTGGTGGGCATAGACCATTACCGATTTGGTAGCCATATCTACGCGCAGGACGTTGTGTCCCGTGTAGTCGGCAATGTACATTTCACCAAACGCTCCAAACCTAATGCCATTCCCGGTGCTACCCTCCGGCAATTGGTCAATGAACATGTCAAAATTTCCAGCTTTGTCAAACATTCCTATAGACCGGCTTTTGAGTGCATTGACAAAATACAAGCTGCCGTTGGCATCAACGGCAGGTCCTTCGAGCCCGGAGGTGACTTCACCCAGATGGTGGTCAATATCTACAGCGGTGTAAAGTGCCCCGGCTGCATCATCGCTATCCTGGCTTTCATTGTTGGAGGTGGTGGACTGGCAAGAATACAAGAATAGGGCTGGAAGGAGGGCAAGGTAGGATTTCATATTTGTTGGATTAAATGGAAGATTACAATGCTAATATAGGCTGTTCTTCAACCATTGCAAATTGGTCATATCAGATGTTGAAGTAGTGGATATTTTGTAATCTTACATTTATTACTATATTTGTAGTAATAAAACTACATTGTTAGTATGAATCAATTGACAAAATCAGAAGAGGCCATCATGAAATACCTCTGGAAGCTGGAAAAAGCATTTATGAAGGATTTGGTGGAGGAATTTCCTGACCCAAAACCAGCCTATACGACTATAGCCACCATTCTCACCAGAATGATTGATAAGGGCTATGTGGCATACCATCAACATGGAAAAGTGAGGGAATACTACCCTGTGTTGAAAAAAAAGGAATACTTCACCAGCCATTTCAATGGTATTATTAAAAACTTTTTCAACAATTCTGCTGGGCAATTCGCATCATTTTTTACCTCAAAAAATGACCTCACGCTGGAGGAGTTGGAAGAATTGAAGGAAATCATCGACACCCAAATACAAAAGAAAAAGAAATGACTACCTATATTTTGGAAGCATCGGTTTGCATGGCAGTTTCACTGTGTTTGTATTTTTTGCTGTTCAGCCATACACGACACCTGCACTTCAATCGGGCATACCTACTTTTCACATTGGCCTTGTCGCTGGCTGTCCCATTTGTAGATATTGAAACCCCAGTAGCGACTACTTATTTCGATCAACAGCATTTTAATATGCCAGATACCGGGTCGCTCATAGAGAGAAGCAGTTTAAATGATTTGTCAGTTGTCAATATGTCTCATGAGACACAACTCGAAGTTGGCAAGATGATATTATGGTTTTTGTATCTGGTAGGCCTGGTGGCGATGCTTTATAGATATGTGGCCAACCTCTTGCGGATACTTGGCACGATCCGTGAGTCCGACTGCCAGGATAGAGGGTCGTACAAGATAGTATTTGTAGATCGCCTGATTGTGCCCTACAGTTTTATGCACTTCGTGTTTGTGAGCAAGGCCGATAAGGATAAGATAGACCCAGCCATTTGGTGCCATGAGCTGGCCCATGTGAGGCAATGGCATTCATTGGACTTGTTGCTCATAGAGTCGTTGCTTGTTTTGTTGTATTTCCATCCCATGATATGGGTGTATAGGTATGCCCTGAAGTTGAACCATGAGTACGCCGCAGACGAGACGGTGATGCAATCCTTTCCTGATTTTGAAAAGTATGCCAACCAATTGATTCGATATACCCAGTCAAAAGAAAATATCATGTTTGAGTGTGGTTTTAATTATTTATCCATTAAAAAAAGATTAAAAATGTTAACAAAATCGAAAAACAGCTCGATGCTATTTGGAAGTAAAATAGCATTGGCAAGCCTTGCCATGTTGGCCACTGCCTCCATTCTTTCGTTCACAAATGTTCCTAAACCACAATTGTCGGATGACAACAATGGTGAATTCACTGTGGTGATAGACCTGGGGCATGGCGGAAAGGACGTTGGTGCTACGACTACCGCTGATGGAACTACGGAAGCGGCAATTATCAATTCCATTGGGGCAATCATTAGGGAAATTGACAGCAAAACACGTTTTGTTTATACCCGGAACAATGAGTATGTGTCTTTGAAGGATCGTGTGGCCATTGCTACCAACAAGAAAGCCGCCCTGATGCTGTCCTTACATATCGGGTACAGCGAAAATGAAGGGTTAAATGGGGTAGAAGTATTTTATTCCGATTCGAATTTCGCACCAGAAAAGTCTCAAAAGGTGGGCGAAAAACTTGTGGAGGGGTTGAAGTTTCGCACGGGTAGCGCCTCCAATAGGATAAAGAAAGCGGATTTTATGGTATTGAGGGATGGGCAATGTCCCTCGGTTTTGCTGAGCCTTGGCTTCATGTCGAACGAAGAGGATTTGGCTTATTTGATGGATAAAGACAATCAGAAAAACCTGGCCCACCAGATTGTAAATATTCTGGAAGAACTCAGTCAGAATTGATAATTTTTGCCCCTGCAAGGATGTAATCAGTTATATCCTTGCAGGGGCACAACAAGGCAATCTGTTTGGTTTCCATTTCTACTTGCCATAGTTAACCCTAAGGGACTGCTTTCATTCCGCTATGCTCCATTCGCAGCGACGAGGTGTTGATGGACAGACTGCTTCGCTCCAAATTGATTTTGAATAAGATATAGCAGAAAAGTCCATAGATAACCGTCTTTGCGAGGAGGCACGACGAAGCAATCTGCCGGCAGATATCCACTTCCCAAGGAGCCTCTAAGATTTATTTGGTGTTTACTGCTAACAGATTGCCGCATTCCGCTTCGCTCCATTACCGATGACGTATTTTTAAACTTGTTGATTTAGAACCAGTTGGTATCCCATGTCTTGTGCTGTTTTTACCAACCACTTTTCTCGCTGCATACTAACCTTGGTTTCATAATCTTTTATCCCCTTTTCGGCGTA
>JAVKDJ010000020.1:0-19460 GCA_040222275.1 Cyclobacteriaceae bacterium | reverse complement strand
GTTGAACTTGTGCCAGTTGTATCGGCCTAAAATGTGCCACTAATTTGAGGTGATTTCTATTCGGAAACCTTTGTGTGAAAAAACACACAGAGATGGCCAATAAACGGATAGAAATGATTGTATTGAAACGAATTATCCAGTTAAAAGAAAAGGGGTTAAGCAACCGTAAAATAGCTGTTCAGTTGGGGGTTCATCGTAACTCAGTCAATAGTTACGTGGCTTTACTGGACAGACAGGGGCAGTCTTATAGTAAACTGTTCCAATTATCGGATGCCGACCTTGATGCGCTTCTCCCTCAAGCTGTGGGCTTGCCCTTGGATGCCAGGTATGAATCCTTGCAATCACAATTTCCCATGTATGAAAAAGAGCTGAAGAAAGTAGGCTGTACTTACCAAACCTTGTGGTACAGTTACCGGAAGGGTAACCCTTCAGGCTATAGTTATACCCAGTTTAAGCACCACCTTCAATGTTGGCAACAAAAGCAGGAAGTCTCCATGCCGATGACCCATAAAATGGGAGATAAGCTTTTTGTGGACTATACAGGCAAGAAGCTTTCTTATATCGACAAGTCTACCGGAGAGGTGCATGCGGTAGAAGTGTTTGTAGCTATTCTAGGCGGCAGCCAGTATACCTATGTGGTAGCTTCTCAAAGCCAGCAGAGCGAAGATTTCATCAGCGCCCTCAATGGAAGCTTGTCTTATTATGGAGGGGTGAGCCAGGCTATTGTATGTGACAATTTGAAATCGGCAGTCACCAAGAGCAGTAAGTACGAGCCCCTGCTCAACAAGAACATGAGTGCCTTTGGGCTGCATTACAATACGGCTGTTTTACCCACCAGGGCCTATAAGCCACAAGATAAATCTTTGGTAGAAGGGGCTGTAAAACTGGTTTATCAGCGCATCTTTTATCCTCTGGAAGGCATACAGTTTTTCAGTCTCTCCTCTTTGAACCAAGCCATTAGGGAAAAGCTACTCCTTTATAACCAAGCCCTTTTCCAGGGCAGGGACTATAGCCGTAAAGATTTGTTCGAAAAACAAGAACGGGCGCAACTACAACCCCTGGCCGACCCTCCGTTTGCCATCAAGTATTATAAACGGGCCAAAGTACAAAAGAACAGCCATGTCTGGTTGGGCGATGATGGCAATTACTATAGCGTCCCCCACCTCTATATAGGTAACAGGGTAGAACTACAATACAGTAAAACCCTGGTAGAGGTGTATTACAAACAGGAAAGGATTGCCAGCCATGCCCGTAGCAAGATCATTGGTGGATACACTACCCAAAAGTCCCATATGCCCAGTACCCACCAATACGTAATTGGATGGAATGCTGAATACTTTATCAACTGGGGCAAATCCAAGAGCCCTTTGATAGAAAAATACATCGAAAGGACCATTAAGAAGAAAGCCTATCCTGAGCAGGCCTATAAATCCTGTATGGGCCTGCAACAGCTTTACCGGCAATACCCACAGGAAAGTTTTGAAAAAGCTTGTCAACGGGCAACTGAGTATGAAAGGTTTGGCTACCTGGTGATTAAAAACATTTTAGAAAAGGGGCTGGAAAAGATCCGATCTGAAGAAGACCAACTCTCATCAGGATTGGTACAAGACCATCAGAATATAAGAGGAAACAACTATTATCACTAAAAAACAATCCGCACTTATGAACAGCGTACAATCTATCGAAAAATTAAAAGCCATGCGCCTGTTTGGGATCGTGGCAGCCTACCAAAGCAACCTGAACAGTCATGCCCATGAGCAGTTGACCCAGGATGAGTTCCTGGCCTACCTGATCGATGCTGAATGGCAGGATCGCTATAACAGACGGATCCAAAGGCTCACTGCACAGGCAAAGTTCCGCTATAAGGCTTTCTTTAATGAAATAGACTTTAACAGTCCAAGGAACCTAAACAAAGACCAGTTGGTGCGCCTGAGTGATGGCAGTTTTATCAAAAACAAAGAAAACATCATTATTACAGGTGCTACCGGGGTAGGCAAAAGCTTTATCGCCTCGGCATTAGGCCATCAGGGCTGTCATATGGGGTATAAGACCTACTACAGCAATGCCTCCAGGTTGTTTGCCCGGCTCAAGGGTGCCAAGGCTGATGGCTCCTATCTCAAAGAAATCAACCGGATAGAAAAGCAAGACCTGCTGATCCTTGATGACTTTGGCTTACAGCCTTTAGATAATATAGGCAGAGTGGCACTGATGGAAATTATTGAAGACAGACATGGTAGAAAAGCAACTATTATCTCTTCTCAGCTACCGGTCAATACCTGGCATGAGGTGATTGGAGAAAGCAACATTGCTGATGCTATACTTGATCGGCTCGTACATACCGCACACCGAATTAAATTAGAAGGCGAATCAATGAGAAAAGTTAAAAAGTAGAGCTATTTTCAAACCAGAAATCACCTTGAAAAAAGTGGCACATTTTGCTCCGATATGAGTGGCACACTTTACTCCGATATGGGTGGCACACATTCATCGATATATCGAGCAATTCCAAGGAGGATCTTTCTACTGTTTGCGGATCATCGCTTACACTAGTCTCTTGCGCAAAGACCGTATTGAGTGATACAAGGATTGTGAGTATGAACAACTTCGTTGTTTTCATGCTTAGTTGGGCCTAAGGGTCTCAATAATTCGTGCATCCACCCAGTAGATGTCTGTATTGTCATTTTCCGGATCCACGCCTCTGTTGAAGGTGATGAACTTGCCGTCTGAGGTGACGCTCGCATAGGCATCCCATTTATCGGAGTTGACCTTGTCTCCCATATTAATCGCAGAACCCCATGAGCCATCCTTTTGTCGAAAACTAATATAAAGATCAGAGTCCCCATACCCGCCTTCCCTTTCACTATCCCAAATCAAATAACTTTCGTCCGGGGCAATGAAAGGATGGGCTGTCCATTCGCCCGTGTTGACAATTGTTCCCATCTTTTCTGGAGCTTGCCGCTTGCCATCCTTCAACTTTGATATGCGGATTACATCATCGCTTTTATAGTCGTCAAAAACATAGGTGCCTTTTTCCGAAGCGGTTAAGCGCATAATACCCCAGTCTTCTCGGTCAAACATGGAGCCAAGGCTTTTGCGTTCTGACCAACCATCATCAATGCGGTCTTTATAACCTTTGGCCATATGCATGCGTGAGCCATCTGGTGAGAACGGTATTTCACCTCTACGCGGGAATTCAATGTACTTCTTCCAAACATTATCTTGCTGCCGGAAGCCAATTACGGTAATGGGGGTGTCTTTGCTGCTACGCGTGGTGAAGTAAAACTCTTTC
This sequence comes from Cyclobacteriaceae bacterium, assembly GCA_040222275.1. Taxonomy (GTDB): domain Bacteria; phylum Bacteroidota; class Bacteroidia; order Cytophagales; family Cyclobacteriaceae; genus CAXBNB01. Next base: position 16,171 of record JAVKDJ010000020.1, on the reverse strand, counting down.
ATGCCAGGCGCAAAAACCCCCTCAATCTCCCAGCCTTCTTTGGAGATAATTCCTGGTGCGAAGGGTTCTGCTACCTGACCCGGTGGCTTTTGACCCATGTACGGTCCTTCTAGGCTTGGAAAGCTGAAATCGCTCTCCGTATTTTCTTGAGCAAAGACAGTATGAAGCGACATAGCCAATGTCAGGATTAATGTTATTGATGTTTTCATGTTTTATCTCTTTTGAAATTTGATGCTCGACAATTGACTACTCAGCCATTTTTAACCATGCGGGACTTGAAGCATTAGGTATCATTTTTCTTTCAGAAGAGCCATCTTTGTTCATAACATAAATACTTTTTTCTCCACCCCTAAGTGCTGAAAAAATTAGCTGAGAACCGTCAGGAGACCATGATGGATACCAATCATCCACATCATTATTTGTTAATCGTTTTTGATTGGAACCATCTATGTTCATCACATAAATTTCATGATTTCCATCTCTGTCAGACATAAAAGCGATTTGCTGGCCATCTGGTGAAACCTCAGGGTGCTGCTCTTCAGCTTCATTATCAGTCAGGTGAACGATGTTGCTGCCATCAATATCAGCTATGCTTATCTTACTCTTTTCACCATTGGATTCCGAGTGAAAGACTATTCTTCCATCTGGTGTAAAATAAGGACCACCGCCATTTAGTGATTTTATCTGAGTCAATTCGCTACCATCTGAATTCATAATCCAAAGTTCTTTCAGCCAGTTTTCTTCCGAATCTTTATATGCTCGTGAAAAAACAATTTTTCTTCCATCAGGTGACCATGCTGGTGAATTGTCCCATTTGTTTTTTTCATGAGTTAACCTCTTCCTATTCGTACCATCACTATTCATTGTATGAATAGACCATGTTTTTCTCTCATCATATTTATAATAAAAGGCAAAGTATTTTCCGCTAGGAGACCATGCTAAGTAGCCACCCTTCTCATTTGTGCTTTTAATAATTGAGTTACCTTCAGCGTCTCTTTGATAAATTTCTACATTACCTGATTCAGTTGATGAATAAGCAATTGAATTGGAAGTTGGTTTTGATTCTTCATTGTTCTTGGGTCTGAGTGTCTCAATGATTTTGGCATCTACCCAGTAAGGGCTTCCTACCAAATAAGTACTTCCATCTTCCTTAACCTTTTCATCTCCCTTCCAAAAAAATAGATACTTCCCATCGGGTGTCACCCTTGGACTCTGGTCATAGAGTCCTGTGTTTATCTTATCTCCCATGTTAATAGCCGCTCCCCAGGTACCATCTTGCTGTCGAAAACTAATATAGATATCAGCACCATATTGACCTTCTCTCTCAACATCCCACATTAAATAAGACTCATCTGGAGCAATGAAAGGATGAGCAGGCCATTTTCCCGTGTTGATCACTTTGTCCAGCGGCTTAGGGGCTTCACGTTTACCATTTATCAGTCGTGAATATCGAAGAACACCATCTCCCTCTCTAGTGTATTCATCAATATAATAAGTGCCTTTTGCTGAAACCGACAAACCATGGATGGGGAGGTCTTTGTAAGGTTCTTGGCTTTTCATCTCAGACCAACCTGGGTTGAATCGATCCCTATATTTCTCTGTATCGGTTGACAAGACAGACTCCTTACTCCATTTATGATTTTTGTATTGGACAACAAACATTGTGCGTTCTTTGTACTTTCCACCATACCTACTGAAATAGAACTCCTTCATATCTGGTGTGAAATCACCGCCAGCTTCTACATACTCTTCTGTAGAAACAATACCAGGCGCAAACAATACAGGAATTGAGCCTGGTGGTTTTTGGCCTAGGTAGCGGTTTTCTAGGGCTGGAAAATCAGGGTCGTTTAGATTATTTTCTTGAGCAAAGACAGTGTTCAGCGATACAGCACATGCCAATATTAATAACTTCATTGTTTTCATTGTTCACTCATTTGTGTTTACAATTTATGATTCCAACCCGTCAGCTGGCTCGTTCACTAAAAAGGTCTACTAGACCTTTTCTATACGCTCCGCCCTATTTAGGTCTGAGATTTTCAATAACCTGAGCATCTACCCAATAAGGTTTTCCCACCCAATTTTCACTTCTATCTTCTTTAATCTCCCACTGCCCTCTCGTAAAAAATAGGTATTTTCCATCGTCTGACACACGTGCACCACTTTCACTTAATGTTGTATTGATCTTATCTCCCATGTTCATTGCTGGTATCCAAGAATCATCTTTCGTTCGAAAACTAATGTAGATATCAGATCCACCATATCCATCCTCTCTTCTGACATCCCATATCAAATAGGACTCGTCCGGAGCAATGTGAGGGTGGGCAATCCATGTTCCGGTGTTAATCTCCTTGCCTAATTTTTGGCGAGGTTCATATTTACCGTTTATCAGACGGGAATAACTGATAGCCCCTACTGTATCAGGTTTTCCAGACTCATCAAATTCTATTTCATCAAAGTAAGAAGTTTTATTGTCTGAAAACGATAGCCCCATGATATGCTTATCCGAAAAAGGGGCTCCTAGACTTTTGTATTCCGACCAACCAGTGTCGGTTAGAACTCTATATTTATTTCCACGAAATATTGTATCCGCTCCTGCAGAGAATTTTGGCCATTTTAAGTCAGTCTCAGACTCGTTTCCCCATCTACCATTCTCATATCGAATTACAAAAAAAGTGCGTTCTTCATATTTCCCATTTTTTCGGGTGAAATAGAATTCCTTCCCATCTGGCGAAAAGCTCCCGCCCTCAAAAAGCCCTTCTGGAGAGACAATTTCAGGATCAAAAAGTTGAGGAATTAAGCCCGGTGGCGTTTCTCCAAAGTAGTCCGAAGGCGGTTCATTTAATTCTGAAAGCCACCCTACACTACCGACAGCCATTCTCGGGAATGCGGTTTGATGATTGCCTGAGATCTCTTCATGGGTTACCTGAAAGGTCTCGGCATTCTTACTTTCAAGAATGGCGACAAATTCCTTGACATACTCCCTTAATTCCTGCTCTTTGGAACCATTTGTAAGGAAGACATTCGCCTTTATCTCTTTATCAGCAATCAGATTTGTGAGATATGGGATATTCCCTTCCAATGATGGGCTTCCAATTAAGTAATTCTTAAATGTCTCAGGTCTAGATGATAAAATATGGGCTCCAAATAAACCACTCGCTGAATAGCCGAAATAGGTTCTGTTTTGGGGATCCGTTTGGTAGTTCTCTTCAACATAAGGAATTACATCTTTACGAATGAATTCCAGGTGATTATTGGCTTGCCCTAATTGGTATTTGCCTTGAATCTCTGGATTGCTATGTGGGCGTACTGTGTAATCGCGATATCTGCTTACATGAGCCCCTCTTTCCTCCAAGAGGTTTTTATCGATATCTTTTTGCCAGGATATGCCAACCAAAATAGCATCTTCCATAATGTACTCAGCAGAACCTGAAAGCATTTCTACGTGCCATATGGCATCCGTATAGTAGATTACCGGATGCTTTTTGTTCACGCTTTCCGAATACTTTTCAGGTAATTCTACATACAATTCATACTGTCTGTCATTTTGCGTGTCCTTTATCGGAATCACTTTTGTGTTGGATAATTCAAAATTTGGGCTTTGTTGATGCACCTTACTTCCCATCTCTTGAGCTAGTATGCTATTCGAAGACGCAATGGTCATCAACAGGAAAATGAACAGGTTTTTAGCTTGAGAAGTGTACAAAAAATTGAGTAAACAGGTCATAGGTTTTTGATTTCAGTTTTGCGTGTATACTTCAATCTATCGACGAGAGTTGTTGATCTGCCTCGTTTAACTTGTGAACTGCTCTATGCTTAAATGAACTGCTCAGCCCCAACTGGAAAAGCCAGTGATATCATTGTTAATTTGCAAAAGGAAATCCACTCCATTAAATGAATTTGAGGTCTCTCCCATCCTTACTTTTGATAGGTATTTTATTGCTGTCAACTTCCTGTGGGCAAGCGCCTGAAGTTTTCAAAGAGCATCAGACGGTATACCAGATTGGTGATAACCCAACTTGGGCGAAGAAGGTCTTGAATGATGGCAATTGGGAAAGGAGGATGGAACTCATTCCTGAAGGAGAGATTTTCTGGTCGAGAACCCGAATTGATATTCTAAAGGCTCCTGAGGAACTTAGACCCTACGGCCTTCAAATAGATGCCTATGGAGAATATGAAATCTTTTGGGATGGGGTGATGATTGGAAAAAATGGAAATCCTGGACAAGAGGCAGAACTTCCACCTGAAGGTGAATTATGGATTACTTACAGCATTCCTACTCATCTAGCGACTGAGGGTGAGCATGTACTGGCATTAAGATTGAGTAATTACTATTTTCCAGATCATGTAGGACAATATGAAATTGAGATCGCTGATTATGAAGATTTGCTTACCGACATGCTCATTAAGACTTCCTACATGCATGTCTTCGCAGGAGCTTTTCTTATCGTATCCATCTATTTTCTTTTTCTATTTCTCAACAACAGAAAAGAATATCCCACACTTATTTTTAGTGTTTGCTGTTTTTTCATTTGTGGGCTTGTCCTCATCGTATTTAGCAAAGATTATGTCTCCATCCATTACAGTGTGCACGTCATAAGATTGCAAATCCTCAACTCGTTTTTGTTGGGCATTTCATTTTTGATTCCGTACTATTTCTCCATGCAATTTCCCTATGCAAGGCGCAGATTGTCATTAATTCTATACGCAGTGTTACTCATTTTCTTTTGGATTATAAGTGATCATGCTTTCAATTATAAAACCGTAGGAATGGTACTGAGTATGTTGATTTTCTCCTTTGGCATAGTGACATACGGCGCTTATAAACATGCAAGGGGAGCGCGCCTTGTTCTTGTGACTTTGTTGATGTCTATTGTGGTATTTCTTGCTTCTGGATTTGTTGTTAGTTTGTACACTGGGCTGGGGCTTATTCTACTAGGTATGCTGTATCTACTAGCACTTAACATCAAAGACCAGCGATTGGCATATGAAAGTTCATTGGTTCAATCCACACGCCTACGATTGGAACTCTTAAAGAAGAACATTCAGCCTCATTTCCTTATGAATACCCTCACCTCCCTGATAGATTGGGTGGAAGAGTCACCTAAGAAAGGGGTATTGTTTATCGAAGCGTTGGCCAAAGAATTTGATCTTTTCAATCAGATCGAAGATCAAACCTTAATACCCATTGCTCAGGAAATAGCCCTTTGCCGCGCCCATATAGAGATTATGGAGTATCGGAAGGAAATCAACTATTGCTGGGAAGAAGAGGGTATAGATATTGAACAAACAATACCACCGGGTACGCTTCACACCCTCTTGGAAAACGGGATAACTCACAGCTTGCCTCTAGAAGGCAACAGCATAAAATTCAAACTGGTCTATGAATCGAATAGTGACTACAAGTGTTATACCTTTTTGACATTTGCCACTGGCGTAAGACAGGCAACTAGTAGAGAAGAGGGTACGGGACTCAGATACATCAAAGCTCGCCTAACGGAAAGTTATCAGTCGAAATGGGACTTTGTCTCTGAGCCAACGGATCATGGATGGAAAAGCGTCATTAAAATATATTCCTGATAAGCATGGACATCTTAATCGTAGAGGATGAGTCAAGAATAGCCAAGAGGGTTGAGAGAATGACGCGTGACTTTTTTGGCAATACCTTGAATTCAGTCAGCCATATCAACACGCTTCGGGAAGCATTGGTTTTTATTGAAAACAACGCATTAGACCTGGTGCTGCTGGATTTAAATCTAAACGGTGAAGATGGTTTTGATTTGCTGACCGTGGCAGTCGCTGAATCCTTTCAGACGATCATTATCTCAGCGTACAAAGACCAGGCAATCACAGCTTTTGAATATGGAGTGTTAGATTTTGTCCCCAAGCCATTCAGTAGGGATCGGCTGGAGCAAGCTTTACATCGGGTCACGTCTAAAGAAGAGGCGATAACAGATATGGTTAGATTTTTAGCTGTTAAGAAGCGGCAAAGGATACAGCTCATATCCATTGAAGATCTGGTCTACATCAGAGGTGCTGGTGCCTACACGGAGCTCTTCCTGGCTGATGGAAGTAAAGAATTACATGACAAATCCCTCGAAAAACTAGAACAGCTCTTGTCTAATTCCTTTGAACGTATCCATAAATCATACATAGTCAGGATGTCTGAAGTAAAGGGTATTGTCGTAAAGTCCGGCAGCAAGTATTTAGCTGAACTAAAAAATGGAGACTTCATCCCTATTGGAAGAACCAAATACAAAGCCCTCAAAGCGAAGTGGTATTGAACACGATCTTGATACTGAACAAGTCCTGAAAATATCCTATCAACATATTGGACAAGGCTGTTATTCTCCCCTCCTGCCAAGAATGTAAAAGAGCCGTGGTAGAACTGTGCTCGTGTATACCAAGAGAGGATATGACTGCTTATAAGTGAGGAAAAGGCCTTTTGCAACGATCATAATAAAGTCGGTAGTAGACTTAAAGGATAATTATTCGCGCGTAGCTAGCGCTAAAATCAGTCAACGGTTAAGCCCCTATATAATAAGCGGTCAGGAACCAACCATAATAAAGGTCATAAAAAAACCTTACCCAATAGCAGGTAAGGTTTCCTAAATTTTAGTTCTGATACTATTACAGAAATCTAGTTTTCACATAATCAGGCGGCCATGGCATAATGCCTTAAAGCCGACCTTTTCATTGCATCTAATGATCTCAATTCACTTATATAGGTATCAGATTTAGTCATAAATTCATCTTCGTTGATATCACCCCTGTTATACAGCTTTGCTGAGAGGTTATACTGTCCTTTTACAGACTCTTTTCGGCCTTCAATCTTTGAAAGCTTACTCACCAAGGAAATATACTTTTTGAGCCTCATAGCCAAAATATTTACCGTTTAGTACTTTAATAATCTTTGTTGAACGCTGGTTGAAACGGTGGAAGGTGCAGAAGGTTTAGTTCATGGCGAAAAATTATCTATTGTAGCGTGCTCATATTGTTTGTTCCCATAAACCTTGACTAATCGTCCTTCACTAAAATATCAATGTCAATCACTGAACCCATGCTCTGACAAAATGCATATTCAGTGAATTATGACAAGTCTGGTTTGAATTTCTTCCAGCTACAGCGCCTGATCCATCAAACAATGGCCGCTGTATAACAGTCCAGTCAAAACTCCATTATTCGTATCATTGCTAAACAGGTATCTAATGAACGCTTCACAAGCATCCCCATGAATATGGAGGAAGAAACCATTGCAGAATCGATTTAATATTAAGAATTTGACCCTTTAGAAAAAATATTCTAAATTATTAGTGTGAAGCAAACCAAGCACCACATCTTAGAGGCGACACTGAGCTTATTTAATGAACGTGGGTTTGTAAATGTTCGCCTCCAACACATCGCTGACCAGGCCAATGTGAGCATTGGCAATTTGGCCTACCATTATGCTACCAAAAAAGATCTTCTGGGAAATATTTATGAGCAATTGGTCAAAAAACAAGTAGAGCTATTGAACGAGCTGAATATTGTCCCCTTATTCGAAAGCCTCGACCGGCACTGGGATAACGTTTTTGAAACTCAAACTGAGTTTGCCTTCTTCTATCAGGATACGTTGGAAGTCCTTCGCTTTGATGACCAGATTGCCAAGAAGTATCGAAAGCACATTGAATGGGAACAAGATCAATACCAACGCGTAATTCAATTCAATTGTGCGAGAGGCGCATTTGAAGCACTCGCAAACGAGGAGGAGGTCAAGCAAAAATCGGAATTGATCTGGTTGATGGAAAATTCCTGGTTACAACTGGCACTTATTTCTGGTAAGGAGGCACCTGGTGCCCAAGAGTTTAAAAGCTACATGTGGCAAAGTATTACCCCCTACCTATCCCCTATTGGCAAACAAGAATATGAGCAATTGATCAGGTATAAGCAAATTCCATTATGACGAATCGAAAGGTCTATGTGGATAGAAAATGCTACGAAAGCTTAATGGATGGCTTAAATTTGCAGCATGTCATTGATCGAAAAGGAGAATTTACGGACTTCGATCTTTTTTATAGTGATGATTGGCTCCTCAATAGTGCTGTCATCGAAAACGTAATTGAAAGAAACGGTAATTGGGATATATACTTGGTCTTTGCCCACGTTGGGAATCCGCTGAAACTAATCAAAAGAAAGATCACCAAATGCATTACGTTGAAAAAGGCCAATTTGACGGCCAATTATATGAGACGACTTGCAGCAAAGGATCAAAGAGGCACTTTGAAAATAGATAATTCCGATTTTAACAACTGTGATAATTAGTAGTCACCATGTCAGATACAAAAGACAAGATCATATCAGCAGCAATAGACTTATTTAATGAACAAGGTTTTGTAAATGTCAGGCTGCAGAACATTGCGGATGCTTTGAAAATAAGCGTGGGTAATCTGGCATACCATTATAAAAACAAAGAGGCGATCGTCGCTACCGCATATGATATCATCGGTGAAGAGCTATCTGACATCCTCAGTTCATATAGATCATCCCCTGATTTAAGTGATTTAGATCAACAGCTCAATTCGTACTACCACTTCATCAATAAGTATCCGTTTTATTTTATTGACATATTGGAGATCAAGCGCAACCATCCCCATTTGCACGAAGAGAGAAAGGAATTCATTTTCAAAATGAAGGTTCAATTTGAGAAAAGAATTGAGTACAATAAAAAGCGTGGAGTGTTTTGCGAAGAGATGGGAGACGAGGAGGCCGCTCAGATAGCTGATAATATTTGTGCCACAATTACCTTTTGGCACACTGGTCAGGTCATCAAAGATGAACCGGAGAGTTTGAAAGGTTTCAAAAAAGCGATCTGGGTTCAGCTCCTTCCAAACCTCACAAAAAAGGGAGTTCAGGAATACAACCTCCAGGTTTTTTCGAAGAATGATTTTAAATATTAGAAATTTTTTTCTAGTAAATTTTTTCTAATCTTCAAAATCTATTAGATTTAGAAATCAAGCATTGAGAAATCTTGAATAAAGATGATTCTCAGTGCGATTATTTTAATCTAATATTATTCATATGGCAAACGTACTTTGGCTCCAGGGAGGAGCATGCAGTGGGAACACAATGTCTTTTTTGGACGCTGAAGAGCCTACCGTCGTGGAGTTGGTGACTGATTTTGGCATCAACATCCTTTGGCACCCATCCATCGGTCTAGAGATCGGTGAGCAAGTGAGTGAATTGATGAAAGATATCTTAGAGGGTAAAATCCAGCTAGATATTTTCGTTTTTGAAGGTAGCATCATACAGGGGCCTCACGGAACCGGAACGATGAACTATTTTGCGGAACGTCCCATGATGGACTGGGTCAAAGAACTTGCAGCGGTCACTCAGTTTACAGTAGCTATCGGTGACTGTGCTACCTGGGGAGGCATTCCCGCAGTACCACCAAACCCCAGTGAATCAACTGGAATGCAATTCCTTAAGAAAGATAAAGGCGGAATTCTAGGAGCTGATTATGTCTCAAAAGGCGGTCTTCCTGTAATCAACATACCTGGATGTCCTGCGCATCCAGATTGGATCACTCAGGTTTTGGTCGCTATATCAACAGGTCGAATCGGTGATGTGCTCATAGATGACTACCATAGACCCAAGACCTTTTTTACAGACTTTACCCAGACCGGGTGTACTAACGTCAACAACTTTGCTCAGAAGATAGATGGCGGTTTCGGTAAGAGAGGTGGTTGTTTGTTCTATGAAGTTGGTTGTAGAGGGCCTATGACCCGCTCGTCTTGTAACAGGATCCTTTGGAACCGACAGTCAAGTAAAACCAGAGCCAATCACCCTTGCCTGGGCTGTACGGAACCGGGATTTCCCCACCACGACCTTAAAAAAGGAAGTGTCTTTAAAACATTGAAGCATTTGGGCGTATTCCCAGTTGATGTTCCTACCGGTCAATCCAAAGGCCTGTACTATCTAAGGGCGGGATGGGAGAAAGTACTTCCAACCAATAAAACACTAACCGAAACTTCGAAATAATCAGAAAATGTCAGTAAAAGAATTAAATATATCTCCGGTAGGTCGGGTCGAAGGTGACCTGGACGTAAAGGTTTTCATGGAGGGCGGTGTGGTCACGCGGGCACATACGCAAGCAGCGATGTTTCGAGGCTTTGAGCGTATCATGGCGGGCAAAGACCCCCAGTCAGGATTGATCGTGACGCCTAGAATCTGTGGAATTTGTGGTGGTTCACATTTATACTGCGCTTCATCAGCACTGGATACCGCATGGGGGACTCAGCTATCGCCAAATGCGCTACTCTTGAGAGCGATAGGTCAAGCTACTGAAACCATACAGAGTATTCCAAGGTGGTTTTATGCCATTTTCGCGACCGACATGGCCAATAAGAAATTTGCCAGCAAGCCATTGTATCAGGAAGTTGTGAAGAGGTTCGCTGCATATACAGGCACCTCCTTCCAGACCGGAGTTACCGCCAGCGGTAGGCCTGTAGAGGTTTATGCGATATTCGGAGGCCAGTGGCCGCATTCAAGCTATATGATACCGGGTGGTGTGATGTGCGCACCTACCTTGAAGGATATTACAAGAGCACATGCCATCATGAACCAATTCAGAAATGATTGGCTGGAAACCACTTGGTTAGGTTGCTCGATCGAAAGATATCTGCAGATCAAATCTTGGGATGATTTGATGGCCTGGGTAGAAGAAAATGAGTCTCAGCGTAATAGCGATTTGGGGCTGTTCATCCGCGCCTCTCTTGAGTTTGGCCTGGACAAATTTGGTCAGGGTGTAGGTAAGTACATCGCTTATGGCACCTACCTTCACAAGGATCGGTATAATAAGCCTACGATAGAAGGACGAAACCAGGCATTGATTAACCCAAGTGGTTTCTTTGATGGTAAAAACTACCATGAATTTGATCATAATCAGATTTTCGAGCATGTTGATCATGCATGGTTTGAACATCATAAGCCTGCTCACCCATGGGACGAGCCGCTACCCACTCCTATGCCATCTCAAAACCTGGCAAACTCGGATTTTAATGGACAATATAGTTGGTCTAAAGCTCCACGGTATATGTCTCATGCAGCTGAAGCTGGACCATTATCGAGGGTGATTATGAATGCCAATCCCAATAACATGGATCATCAGATTCAGGATCCTCTGTTTGGAGATATCATGGACAAGATGGGTGCTAGCGTATTTACTCGAACGCTGGCGAGACTTCATGAAGCCCCGAGGTTGTATAATTACATCAATGAGTGGTTAAGCGAAATCAGATTGGATGATGAATTTTACATCAAGCCAGAAGAAAAGGACGGAAAAGGCTTTGGTGCAACTGAAGCTGCTCGAGGAGCGCTTGCCCATTGGATTGAAATCGAGGGAGGTGTCATCAAAAACTACCAGGTGGTTGCTCCTACAACCTGGAATGTGGGACCTAATGATGCTGAAGGTAAATCTGGCCCAATAGAGGCTGCTCTCGAAGGAACGGAGATAGAGGATCCGCACGATCCAGTAGAAGTAGGCATGGTGGCCAGGTCGTTTGATTCCTGTCTAGTGTGCACGGTACATGCACACGATCAAAAAACCGGCGTAGAACTCGCGAAGTTCAAACTGTAATTTCTACACTTATCAAATAGAACCCGTAAATTCATTTACGGGTTTTTTTTATATGAATACAAAAACAGCAATAATGGGCTTTGGAAATCCTGTCAGAAGTGATGACGGGATAGGTTGCTATGTAATCGATGAGCTAAAAGCACTTTTAGGAACAGATAGCGAAGTAACGCTGCTAGACATGGGAACATCAGCATTCGAAGTATTGTACCAATTGAAAGGTCATCATAAGATACTGATTGTAGATGCTGTGGTGAACACTGGTGAGCCTATAGGTACCCTTTATAAAGTGCCCGCTGAAGAGGTATTGAGGGCACCTGATCATGATCCAATGGTGTTTTTGCATAGCCTCAAATGGGATCAGGCCCTCTCCTACGCAAAGAAAATGCTGGGTGACGAGTATCCCGAAGATATTCAGGTCTATTTGATTGCGGTAGACAATACGAGATTGGAAATTGAATTGTCTCCAGAAGTGAAAGCCGCCGGAGACAAAGTGGTTCAATTAATGGCAGAAGAACTAAAAGCTGTCCATGGGTTACGAACTTGAACTAAAGTCAGCGCATCTCATCGTGCCTGCTGAACTCGCCACAGAGATATTTGGCACTGAGCCTACTGTCTATGCTTCATTTAAAGAGGAAAACAATTCATTGTTAGTTTCTCCAAAAAGCAACTCATGGTTTTCCAAACTGCATAAATCATCTGAAATCATCTTGAAGACTAAAGACATGGTCGGTACAAAAAGCATCTCGATTGGGGAACTTCTTATTGATAATGAACTTGATCAGTCAAACAGGAAATTGAGCTGCGATATCAACGCAGAGAAAAAATTTTTGAAAATCAGTTTTTGACCTAACAAAGTATGGTATACATCTACACCAATGAGTATAAGTCGGACATCATCGATGCTTTGTCAAGCGTAGAAGGACTACTAGCATCTGTCCAAGTCCAACCGCTATCTACGATTGATGACCGATTCTCACACATTGTAATCGATAATGGTGTGATCCAAACAGCCCTCTCCTGGTCAAATGAAGAGCCCCCTATTCTTTTTACTGACCTAAAATTTCAGGCGGATGACTTGACTTGCATCCTACTTTGCAAACTAGGATATGAAGAAGAAGCTCTCGGATTCACAAAAAATGAAGTACTCATTGAAGAAATCAAATGCAGTCTTCAACTAAAAAACTTGGAGAATCAATTGGCTTTACAGCTTCAAGGGGATGATTACATTTCTTTGCACAATCGAGCAATAATTAATCACTATGCAGGCCATTTTCACAATGGCATGCACCCGGAGGCATTGTATTCACAAGCTATCGCCAAAGCCCCATCAGACGAGCACAAGGCTTTTACCGCAAAGCATTTGGCAGTGCTGCTCATGGATCAAGGAGACTATTTTCAAGCGGAAAAAATCCTGAAGCACTACGAGGCACTTGCATTCAGCGAGCAGGCCAAATATCACCTGGCTTTGGACTTGATACAGATACAGCTGGGCTCAATATCCCCTGATCTTGATAAAGCAAGGCTTGACGAAATAAAGAAGTTGATTTGGGATACCCTCCAATACTTTGAACAAAAAGAGATCCCTTGGGCAGTCGCGAGTCTTTATACGCAAGCTTCGGAGATTACCAATTTTGAAAAGAGCTATGCAGAATCCCTCGGCTATATCACGAAGGCGCTAACTATCTATCAGGATCAGCATTACCCTGAGTTCCTGGCATCTGCCTACATGCAAAAGGGCACCTTACTGTACACCTGGGCACAAGATGGCAACCCCCAGTTCTATCAGTCCGCTGTTGATACTTATCAGGAAGCACTCAAGATTTTCACACGCGAAACTTATCCGCATGCCTACGCGGAAGTCCACCATAATCTAGCTGTTATTTATGCTGAAATGCCCACAGACGAAAAGAAAAAAGCCATGTGGGCCGCTTTCTCGGCTACTTCATTTAAAGAATGCCTCACGTACTACGACAAAACCGTCTACCCCTACGAATATGCCATGGTGGCAAATAATTATGGAAATGCACTACTCAAGTACCCTCCGGCAAAAACGGGCGACAATATCGAAAAAGCGGTGAGCTACCATCTCGAGGCGTTGGACATTCGCACTGCAGCTGAATACCCTATCGAGAGGGCCCATTCAATCCTCAACTACCTGGAAGCCTGCTGGCGCGCTCAGAATATTAATAAAAGCATGGAGAGGGCACGGTACAAGGATATGATAGCAAAGGCCAAAGAAGTTAAATCCTTAACCGACCAAGAAGATCTCATTGACCAGGCAAAAGAACATCTGGATCAATTGAATGGCTTGGCCATATCTATTTTGAAGGATTGATATGCATGAAATTTCGCTAGTAAGAAACATTTTCCGAACACTGGAATCTGAATTTGAGAAAGAGGAACTCACCCGACTGAATCAAATCGATTTGAAAGTCGGATTGCTTTCTAACGTGGAACCTATACTTATGCAGAATGCTTTTGAGGCAGTGACACAAGATGAAAACAGATTTCTTGAAACCAAGCTGGTAGTCAATGTAGTGCCCATCATCATTGAATGCGAACTGTGCGGAGAAGTTAATGAAGTGAAAAATTACTCTTTCAAGTGCAGTAACGGCCACCCTACCAAAAACATAATTCAGGGGGCGGAACTCACCATTGAACGTGTCCATTTCGCAGATTGATAATTAGAAATAATTTTCTAATGCTTAGAAAAGCTTTTCTAATTGCGATTGCTGGAATATCTTTTCAGGTACATAAATCCAAATAATAAAGTAATGGCAGCTGAAAAGTCAACGAAAGCGGCAAGGGGCACGGTGCAGTGCGATAATAGTTCCTTCAACCTACTAAAGGCCAACGATTTTGTCGCAGATACGATTCGAAAACATGTACAAGAAAAGCAGATCTTATTGATCAATGTCACCTCATCTGCTGGGAGTGGGAAAACTACCCTGATGCAGGAGACGGCAAGGCGCTTATCTTCTAAAATCAAAATGAAAGTACTCGTGGGTGATCTGGAAACCGAACGTGATGCAGATCGAATAAGGGAAACAGGTATTGAAGCCCTGCAAATAGTTACAGGAGGTATCTGTCACCTGGAAGCGCAGATGGTGTGGCAGGCCATGGAGCAAATTGGTTTGGAAGGTATAGATCTGCTATTTGTTGAGAACGTTGGAAACCTGGTTTGTCCTTCATCCTTTGATCTGGGTGAAGACTATAGGGTGACGCTACTTGCTTCAACAGAGGGAGACGACAAACCTAAAAAATATCCCAAAATGTTTCATACAAGTGACCTCATGCTTATTTCAAAGTCTGACCTCCTGCCCTATGTGCCTTTCTCAGTGGAAGCTGCCATTCAGGATGCCAGAGATGTGAACCCCGATATTGAAGCAATGCAGGTATCCAGCACCAATGGAGATGGGATCGATGAGTGGTGTGATTGGTTACTAGAAAAAGTTCAAGAAAAAAAGCAAAGAGAAGTACTCGCCTAAGTTGAGCACTTTTCATATACATATCAAAGGTCGGGTACAGGGTGTAGGGTTTCGTCCCTATATCTATCAATTGGCGCATGCCAAAGGGATAACCGGATGGGTATGCAACGCCTCTGATGGTGTGCATATAAGGTTCAATGCCCGGGAGGAAACAGCTAAAGACTTCTATCAAGAATGCCTCGACAAGAAGCCACGACTTTCGATTATCAAAGCGTGCAGTTTTGGGCAGGTTGAATCAGAGCAGTTTCTTGATTTCCAAATTGTGGAAAGCCAGAAAACACCGTTGGAACTAAGCCTTTCTCCTGATTTTGCTATATGCGACGATTGTCGCATTGAAATGCATCGCCCTGATGATAGAAGAGCACAATACCCTTTCATTACTTGTACGCATTGTGGCCCAAGATACTCTATCTTAAAAGGGTTACCCTATGATCGCCCCTTCACTACGATGGATGCGTTCGCGATGTGTCCCACTTGTGACAAAGAATATCATGACCCGGAGCATAGAAGGTATTACTCGCAAACAAACTCTTGTCCAACGTGCGGCATTAAGCTTTCATTGAGTAATTCTGACGGATCAATTTTCAGCCATCTTAGCCCATCTGAAATGATTGATTTGATCGTGGAGGAGTTGGGAAAAGGTCAAATCATTGCTTTAAAAGGTATCGGTGGGTTTCTACTGCTGTGTGATGCCCGGTCAACGGAGGCAATAGCCACGTTAAGAGCGAGCAAACAAAGGCCATCCAAACCCTTTGCAGTGCTTTATCCCGACTTTACGAGTATTGCTTCAGGCTATGTGGTAAGCAGTTCGGAAAGAGCATCACTGCTTAGTCCAGCCGCTCCTATTGTATTATTGGAAGCCACTTCACGGGTGGACCTTCCCTTAGCATCTATTGCTCCTGGTTTGGATCGACTGGGTGTGATGGTTCCCTATGCCCCATTACTTGAGTTGATCGCTACTCAGTTTGCAAGTCCATTGATCGCAACGAGTGCAAATGTTAGCGGATCGCCCATACTACATGATGAAGATGAGTCCCAACTTTTTCAACTGGCGGATTTTGTACTCAGCAAC
>JAVKDJ010000019.1:0-73385 GCA_040222275.1 Cyclobacteriaceae bacterium | reverse complement strand
CAATCACATCAACATGGCCAAGTTGCACTTCTAAATCCAATGCATCACCATCTGCATCAGAGAAAGTACCGGACAGGTCCAGCTCCAGACTGGTGAACCCTTCATTCACCAGTTGGTCGTCAATAGGTTTGGCTACAATTGGGATTCCGTTGACCACCACTTCAAATGTTTCTGTTGCCAGCCCTCCTTTTCCATCAGAGGCTGTTACAGTTATGGTGGTTGTCCCAATACTTTTTTCGGTGAGCATAAGCGTATTTTGCGAAAGGCTTGCCCCAATCACATCAACATGGCCAAGTTGCACTTCTAAATCCAATGCATCGCCATCTGCATCAGAGAAAGTGCCGGACAGGTCCACCTCCAGATTGGTAAACCCTTCGCTTATCAGAAAGTCTTCAATTGCTTTAGAGATTGAGGGTGCTGTGTTTTCTGAGTCAACCACGGCATCTATATCAAGCATTTGTTCATTAACCCCCAACGAATGGACATTCACATTTCCTGCTAACTCCCCTAAAGGAGCATCAACTGATACTCTGACGAATATTTCTTTTTCGAAAGCCAAACCTGATGTTTCTATGGAAAGAGCTTTTGAATAGGAAGTATTATCCAGGGAAACTTCCAAAAATGAAGAGCAACTTATGTCCAAAGTCCCCTCCAGGTCACGACCTGTGACCGTGAAAGACTGTGCTACTGACACCTGCCCCTCTATGCTATGAAAATTGTTGAGGGTACCAGATAAAGTGATTGCAGGGTCATCGTTGCTGTTGGTCACCAATACAGAAATTGACTGGTGGGAAATTTTGTCGCAATCACTTGCACTGATGACTAAATTGTAATCGTTGTTTGCATCCTCATCCATTGGGTTTTCAAAATCTGGTGCGGACTTGAATGTGAGCAAACCACTATTGATGTCAATATCAAAATGGATAGCATCCTCACCACTCAGAGAATAGGCAATCAGTTGATCGGAAAGCCCACCCTCCCCATCATTCGCTTCAACATCCAATACGGTTTCCTCGCTATTTTCAGGAAATTCCACCTGATCAGAAGACAAAAATTCAGGGGAATGATTAAAGACTTTTTGGAAAATGTAAGCTGAACCTGCATTGTTCATCGTATTTTGACCCAACTCATCTTCACTCTCAAACGGGGCTGCAATCAGGACAAAGTCATCTGATGCCTTCATTTTTAGCCCGAAAAAGTCACCAGCCGAACGGTCATTCGAGAAAAAACTGTCAGTTTCCTCCCAATTGCCGGTATTGTCCTGCTCAAATACGTGCACCAATCCACCCTCAGAATTTGTCGATCCCACAAGCATACCTTGTGCCGTGAGGGCAAGAGAACGTCCAAAACCAGCACCTTCATTTCTATCAATGGCTACAATTTTTTCAACCAATCCCCAGTTATCAGTACCTCCATTATTTTTTTGATACACATAAACAGACCCGGCATCAGTAATCATATTACCTTCCAATGAATCCTCGTCTTCATTGTAGGCACCTACAGCTACCAAATCTTCCCTGATGGCTACCGAATAACCAAACAAATCGTTGGCTGCCCTAACGGGTGCTACAATTTTTTTTACCTCAAGCCAATTGCCATTTCCATCTTTTTGGAAAACATAAGCAGCACCAGCTTTATCATCCACTGTGTCGTTGTACTCGTTCCAGGCTCCAATTACGGCATATTGCCCTGAGATTGCAATAGAGTTGCCAAAGAGGTCCCTGGCTTCCTGATCGGATGCTTTTAATTTTTGAAACTCAGTCCACGTTCCAGGGTCAATATCATTGCGAAAAACATATACTGCCCCAGATTGCCTTAATCCTACACTGCCTTCGCTGATGGCACCTACCATGATTTCATTTCCAGCAATGGCCACTGTATTGCCAAACCATTCACTAACGGATCTATCGGAAGCTAACAGCTTTTGCACCTGCCCCCAATTGTCCGGACCTCCCTGGTTCTTTTCAAAAACATAGACAGCCCCGGCAAAGGTCACCTGATCTGGTCCACCATAATCATAATGCTTTTGCCATGCCCCAACCACCGCATAATTATCGGAGACTGCTACAGAATAACCAAAGTTGTCATCGGAAGCCCTGTCATCTGCAATAAGCTTCTTGACAGGAAACCACTGGCCCTGATCATCTTTTTTAAAGAGGTAGGCCGCACCAGAATCATCCAGGCTATTGTCTTCCGTCCCATCCTTGTTATCAACCCCCACAATGGCATAACCTTCGGATATACCTACTGAAAACCTGCCAAACCAATCTTCAGCTTCACGGTCCGATGCTACAATTTTGGAAGCTTGCTGCCATCCTGTAGTAAGCACCGGATCAATATTGCCATCCAGGGGTATCAGTTGGGAAACTGCTCCCTCTGAATGCAGAGCAATATTTTCATTGATAAGGCCTTCCGTTGCATTGATGGATGCACGTACATAAACTGTAGTCTCTTCAACTACACCATCAGAAGGCACAATTTCTATCGAATTGCTGTATGACAAGTCGTCCAACGACAACTCAAAACTATCAGGAGACTCAGCTACCACATTCCCTTTAAGATGGTCACCCGAAACCTTAATATCCTGCGGTGGTGATGAAGAACAGCTGGAAGTACTGAAAGGGTTCAACGTGGCAGAAACTACAATAACCGGTGTATCATCAATATCTGTTACAGAAACTATGACCATCTGCTCCGACTTCAGGCCTGCCAGGTTCTCAGCTGTCACGATCAGCACGTAATCATTGTCTTGATTGAAGTCTATGGGATTTTCATAATCCGGCGGGGACAAGAACGTAATTTCACCAGTAGTTTGATCAATACTAAAGTTATGCGCATCTTCACCACTTATCGCATAGCTAATGTTGACATCTATCGAACCATCTTCCCCATCCATAGCATCTACATCCAGGACAACTGTCAATTGGTTTTCCTCAAACACTGCTGTTCCTTCAGAGACAAAAATTGGATTTTCGTTTTTGTCGGTAACTTGAACAATCAGGATTTGGTTGGTATTGCCTTTATTGCTGCTGGCGGTAACTGTAACTTCGTAATAGTTATTAGAATCGATATCCGTTGGATTTTCATAATCCGGAGTGGAAATGAAAGTGAGCAAACCAGAAGCAGGTTCAATGGAAAAATGACTGGCATCATTTCCGGAAATGGAATAATTTATATCCGCATCCATTGTACCATCGGTTTCGTTGATTGCATTTACATCCAAAACAGTGCCTTGGCCATTTTCTTTGAAAGAAGTGAAGGCTGTGGACATAAAGCATGGAAAGTTCTGGCAGACACTATATATGTAGGCCGACCCGGCACTGTTGTAAAAGTTACCTCCCTCGTTATCTTCGTCTTCTGCCCTGGCACCCACAAAGGCATAACTATCGGATACAGCTACAGACCATCCAAAAAAGTCGTTCATAGCCGCATCATTCGCGACTAGTTTTTGCAAAATACCCCAGTTGTTGGCATCCTTTTGATAGAGGTAGGCTGCCCCGGCAGAAGAAATCCAATTGCCAGCGGTTGGTACTTTGTCCTGGCCGTATGCCCCGATAACCAAATAATCATTGGCAATAGCAACAGAATACCCAAATTGGTCGCCTCCGTTGTAATCAAAAGCTGTCAGTTGTTGTAGCTCATCCCAGGCCTGGTCGCCGGTTTTTGTAAATACATAAGCAGCGCCTGTGCTATTGTTCCTGTCTGGTGCACCAACTACCAGGTAGTCGTCTGACATTGCCAATGCATGTCCAAAATGATCATCCTCTTGCCTGTCCGAAGCTTCGAGCTTTTGTATGAGTTGCCAATCTGACTCGCCGACTCCAATGTTTTGATAAACATACACACTTCCTGACTGATCCAGATTATTCAATCCCTGTGCGTCCTTATGCTCCTGGTATGCCCCTACTGCCGCGTAGTTTCCATAAATAGTAACGGAATTGCCAAAATTTCCCTCTAATGTACGGCTACCGGAAACCACCTTTTTCACGAGTCCCCAATTGTCAGGTCCTCCGAAATCTTTGCTGAAAAAATAAGCCGATCCCGATCCTTCCAGATCATCATCAGGTTCGGATTTTTCATCTCCCTTTGCCCCTATCAGTACATGGTTTTGTGAAATGGAAACAGAAATGCCGAATAAGTCGCTTTTATTCGTTTCATCAGGGGCTATTTTTTTCACTTCGCCCCAATTGTTTGTGCCGCCCTGATCTTTATAAAAAATATATGCCGCTCCCGAGGCTGTTTCTATGGAACTTTTGTCCACACCGGAGGCCCCAACTATGGCATAGTCCCCGGAAATAGCTACTGAAATACCAAATAAATCGCCTGCGCTCCTGTCTGATGCCACCAGCTTTTTAATTTCCTGCCAGGTACCGTCTGCCCCTTTTTTTAAAATATATGCAGCACCGTAACCAGGGGTAAATGAATCCACAAAAGTGGCATTCTCATAATAGGCCCCCACTATGGCATAGTCGCCTGATATGGCCGCTGAAAAACCAAACTGGTCATTTTCAAAGCGGTCTGATGCCACTACTTTTTGCCAATCTACCCATTGGGCCAGTGAGGAAGTTGTGAGCCCAAGACATAGCAACGGCAACAGAATCAATCGTTTCATATCGTGATTTTCAAAAAAAGAAATGGAAGCAGTAATAAAGGATTGCCAATAACCTTCCCTATAATTGGATTATTTCTAACATTGCTTTGATGGTTGTCCAATAAATATCATCAATTCCGGGCTCGATTGTGTGCTAAAGTTAATGAACTATTTCTGTTAAACTCTCAACAATTACTTGCGAATATCACTTTTTTGATTGTTGAATAACATTTTGTTTGAAATTGGGCTTAGGTTTTTTGTGATCCTCTGATCTCTGAATAGCCATTGGGTTTATCTCATTCGGGAAAGGCCATTATCATCCGATAATAGGCAGTGGAAAATTTGCCATGTCTGCCAGGCTGATGTCCCCACAAACATTCTCAAATACGGCTCTTATAAGTGGAGACCTACCTCTCCGGCGGGCACAAAACAGGGCGATGGTTTATAACCTGACAAAGTCGGTTAACCCATTCTATTAGAAAATTTTATACAATTGGAAGGACTTTGCCCTTGAGGGCTATAAACCGTCATCCTCGTAAAAGGGGTGGTCCGAATTAGGCGGTTTCCTTTCTGCTTACTGTAAAGCGATCGGATTCCTCACCCATCATGCGGGTCTTGGCTTCCACCACCACATACCTATTGTCTGCTTTGAACACTGTGTTGAACAAATCTTCATTAAGGGTTGTTTCTGGGGTGAGCCTCGTATTGTACACCATGTTCATAATACCAGTCACCATGCCTTCCAAAAAGAAGCAGATGGGTGCTTTGGTTTTGCCCACCATTTTGAGAAAAGCATTGGACTCGCTGCTACTGGTAATATTGAATGTTGTCTTACCCGATGGGTTAAATCTCTCCACTTCCCATTTGCCCCAACCCAGGGTGTTGATGAAGGCCAGAATACCATGCAATTGATCATCTGTGCTGTTTACACTTAGGTTGATAATATCCTTCCATTCTTTGGAAGAAATTAAATTGCCTATCAGGTGAAATGCGCTCATAAGGGCGGATTGGATCATTATGGCCTTGGCTTTAGCTACCCCCTCCCTTTTGTATTTCTTTTCTAAATCCATCAACACGCGCACACAAATCAGGCTGTAGTAGTTGGAATAATGACGGGTAATATTGCTGCCAAATGCATTCATAATACCGGTTTCATCATCCCCTTGTACCTGGTTCGCAAGTACCGTATCTATTATCTTTGAGTAGTCGATGGTAGTTTCGGTTGCCATGGGCATGTCAGCGAACACCTGAATTTCGCCCTCTCCCACTGATTTTTGCAACTTTTTCCTCAAACCACGAAAAACATCAATCCGGGTAGTGGCTTCCCCCTTGGAAATACACCTTATTTGCTTGGCATCAAATGTACCCAGGGCAATATTGTGGATGGCTTCTGTAGCTCCACATAAAAAACCCATGAGAAAGTAGGCCACACCATCTTGTTCCTCTTTTCGTTCTCCATAGATACGCTTCCATGCCAGGGCATAATGCTCGCTATCTGTCTCAATATATCCTCCTTTGGGATGTACATTTTTGAGATTGATCTTCCCAAAACCGCAAAAACTATAAAACTCCTCTACTTTCTTTTTCCTTTCCTCTACATTCCACCTTGGGTTCTTTTTGAAGTAATTAACTAATTGGCTGTAAACAACTTCCTGTGCAGAATTGACAAGAATGGTGTGGACATCAATATATTGACCAAGGTCTTCTATCGCCTTTTGAAGAAAACAATTGTAGTAGTCGGTATGAATGGTTAATGGTTCCCCAGCAAAAACATAAGCATTTCTATCTTTAAGGTACGATCCAAAGGTCATCATATATGGTTGTGGTTATCAATAAATTCTAAGTTACAAATAAAATAGATATTCCATCATATCGGTTAAATTTATTCAAAATATTATGATCTGATATCAGGAAGGGTTTGCGCAGCGGTTTCTGGCCGTGTTGAAGGTACCGACACAACTGGCTGGTTCAATTCAATGAACCATTCAAATGGGCAGTATCATTGGCCTTATCTACAGAAAACATACTACCTGTATAGGTTAGTTCATAGAGGCATAGGTTTTGGTGCTTAAATACATCCATTTTATGCAAAGGATAGTTGAGTAGCCAGCATACCAATATCCTTATGGCCCTGCCATGACTACATATCAATATGGTCTGCTCATCCTCTCTCGATAGAATGTGCTCTATGCTTTCCTTTTGTCTAGCCATTACCTCTTTGGGAGACTCCCCCCCACTTACTGCCACATCCAGGTCACCTTCTGCCCAGCTTTCCAAACATTCCAGATACTTTTGATGCATTGCAGGATCAAACTGTTGACCTTCATGGTCTCCCCAGCTTATCTCGTCCAACCCAGGCAATTGCTCATAGGAAATACCTTCTTGTATAAATTGATTTACCGATTCTTTGGTCCGTTTTAATGATGAAACATAAATTTTATCAAATCCCACATCTTTGTAGGCCTTGTAAAACTTATCAGCTTGACTCCTTCCCGTTTCATTGATGGAAGAGTTTATCCCTCTTCCCTGTACCATGTTGTTTTTATTGAAGTCTGTCTGGCCATGCCTGACCAAATAAATTTTTTTGTTTTTCAATCGAATTGTGGCTTTGTTTGTAGAGTTGCGAATATAAAACAAATAACCAATCGATATGTTCAATAAAGATTTTACTGTGGAGGGAATGAATGAATTTTCCAAAAATTCGATGGTGGGTCATATTGGCATAGAATTCACCGAAATTGGAGATGATTACATCAAAGCACGAATGCCTGTGGACCACCGAACGGTGCAGCCACTCGGGCTACTCCATGGCGGGGCTTCAGTTACCTTGGCGGAAACCATGGGCAGTATTGGTGCCGTCATGCTGACGGATATGAACACGCAAAGTTGTGTAGGCCTGGAAATCAATGCCAATCACATCAGGGCTGCAAAAAAAGGCTTTGTGGTGGGTGTAGCCCGACCTGTGCATGTAGGCAAAAAAACGCAGGTATGGGAAATCAAAATCTCCAATGAAGAAGATCAGTTGGTGTGTATCAGCAGGATAACCATAGCAGTGATTGATAAAAAAGCAGGATAGTGCTACGGACATGGCAACCCTGACTTGTAGATTTCCTGCTGAAATTAGGGTATCTGGCGAAGAGATATATTAAATTCGCAAATAGAAATAAGGTCAAAAGAAAGATGCAGAGTGGTGAATTATGAATGACGCTTCAGCAAAGACAAATACAGATCAGGAAAGGCTTACATTTCATGAAAAGCTGGATTTATTTTTCAATACAGGAATAAAATCCAACCTGCCTCTGGCAATTTGGAGAAGGCCAAGGTCTGAACAAATAATTGCAGTGTGCCAGCTAGAAAAAAACAGCTTTTACCCCGATGAACTGGAAACTGCCCCTCCTGGTTTCTTTTTCGTTCCTTTTGACGAATGTGATTCTAACCCAGCGCACTTTATCCAGGCCGATATGGTATTGGATTCTTTAGGGCAAGACATACGGGTAAGCCCTTCTTTCAACGATACGGAAGCCGTGGATTCTTTTAAAAAGCAGTTCGACGAAATGACTGCAGACCTGAATGGATTTGAAGTATCCGATTTCCTGGAAAATGCCAAAGTCAGGGAAAAGAACAAAGAAGAGTTCAAAAACCTGGTGGAAGAATCCATAGAAGCCATAAGTTCTGGTAGCTATCAAAAAATAGTCCCCTCAAGAAACAAGCAAATAACCTTATCACAAAATTTTAAACCTGTTAAGGAGTTTTTGAAGCTTTGCGGGGTTTATGAAAATGCGTTCATCTCTTTGGTATTCGTGCCAAATGGAGGATTGTGGATGGGTGCCACTCCGGAATTGCTGCTGTCGATCAAAGACAATCAGACTTTCAGGACTGAAGCCCTTGCGGGTACCCAGAATATCCCACATGATTTCGAATTGTCCAAGGCAGCCTGGACCCAAAAAGAAATAGAAGAACAGGCCCTTGTGAGCAGGTATATAATCAATTGCTTTAAAAGTATCAGGTTGAGGGAGTTTAGCGAATATGGCCCTAAAACAGTGAAAGCAGGCAACCTTATCCACCTGAAAACTGAGTACACAGTGAACATGGACGAAGTGAACTACCCGCTTCTGGGAACGGCAATGCTCGACTTGTTGCACCCCACATCGGCAGTTTGTGGAATGCCAATGAAGCCCGCTGCTAAGTTTTTGAAAGAAAAAGAGGGTTTTGACCGCTCCTATTTTAGCGGGTACCTGGGGCCGTCCAATATTGAAAACAATACCAGCTTGTTTGTCAACCTCAGGTGCATGCACATCCTCAAAAACAGGGCGGTACTTTTTGCGGGGGCCGGGGTAACAGAAGACAGTGACCCTGAACATGAGTGGCTCGAAACTGAAATGAAATTTCAAACACTGCTAAACGTAATTCAATAATTTTTTAGCCCATGGTGCTACAACCTGTTGCCGACATAGCAGAAATATGTCACAGAAAAGGTATCAAAAGGGCCATCATCTGCCCTGGATCTAGAAATGCGCCACTGACATTGGCTTTCTCCCGCCATCCGGAAATGGAATGCTTTTCGGTCTCTGATGAGCGGTCTGCTGGTTTCATTGCCCTCGGCATGGCGATGAAATCCAAAACACCCGTGGTGCTGGTGTGTACATCGGGTTCTGCTGCCTACAATTTTGCGCCAGCCGTAGCTGAAGCTTTTTTCGCCCAAATCCCCCTCTTCATTATCACTGCTGACCGGCCACAGGAATGGATCGGACAGCTGGATGGGCAAACCATCTATCAGGAAAATATTTTTGGCAGGCATGTGAAAAAGGCCTTCGTTTTTCCTTCTGATTACCACCACAAGGACGTACTTTGGCATTGCCACCGAATGATCAATGAATCGATCAATACCACTTTGGAGTTTCCACAGGGGCCTGTACACCTAAACGTCCCCTTGAGGGAACCTTTCTACCCTGAAGATGATGAAATCATCAGTTTTTCTGATGAGTTAAAAATTACAAACATTGCCACATTCAAACATGAATCGCTGAAATGGCATGAACAGGAAAAACCAGATGATTTTGATAAAATACTGATCATTGGGGGTCAGGGCAAATTTAGCCATGAGCTGAACAGGTTGCTTTCCGAAGTTTCTAAAAAATTCAGGATTCCAGTAGTTTCGGACATTATATCCAACCTAAACGAGGTGTCTGAGGTGATCACCTGCCAGGATGCCTTTTTGAAGCACAAGTCAAACTATGACGAGCTTAAACCTGATCTGGTGATTACCTATGGTAAATCGGTGATTTCAAAAAACCTGAAGGTCTTCCTGCGTCAGGTAAGCCCAGACCATCACTGGCATATACAGTCTGCCCATGACGTGGCTGATACTTTTCAAAGCCTCACGAAAATTGTGAGGTGCAATCCGTTTGAGTTTTTCAGCTATTTTGCCCAAAAGAAAACAAGGGCAGCCGATCAGGGATTTTTCGATTTCTGGCAAAATGAAAACACCAGGACTAAAAGAACACTGCACAGCAACCTTCATGAAAGTGGTGAATTTAGTGAATTTAAAGCCTTTAAACTGGTGATGGATTCCCTGCCCGGCCATATAGACCTGCACCTGGCCAATAGCATGGCAGTTCGCTATGCCAATTTTATTGGGCTTGATCACAAAAAGGGTATAGAGGTATTTGCCAATCGGGGAACCAGTGGTATAGATGGCTCTGTGAGTACTGCGCTAGGTGCGGCATTATCTACTGACAGGGAAGTGTACCTGCTCATTGGAGATATTGCCTTCTTCTACGATAGGAATGGCTTTTGGCACAACTACCTACCAGCAAACCTCAAAGTGATTTTGTTCAACAACCATGGCGGTGGTATATTTGGCATGATCGATGGCCCCTCCAGGCAACCGGAATTGAAGGAGTTTTTCGAAACGGAGCAAAATTTAACAGCCCGTCCATTGGCTTTGGAATTTGATTTGAAATACAGGCTTTGCACCAACTTTCAGGGGCTTTCTGAGGGTATTGGGGCACTTGGAGAACCCACTGACAGGCCATTTATACTTGAAATAGAAACAGATAAAGCCGTGAACAAACAGGTTTATCAGGAAATAATTGGCACCCTTAGCCAGTTCAATTAACTGGTTTTCCAATACAAACGAACCCAGACATGAACTACAATATAGCTTTGTTGGCAATCACCGAAATACTCAGTGCATTGAGTATAGGTGTCATAATCCTTTATGCTACTTACAAAATATTGGACTATTTTGGGCGGAAAAAACTGGGTATAGTCCATAGCAATACTTCATTCAGTATTTTTGTAGCGAGTATTTTGTTTGCAGTTGGGTTGATGGTCAGCAGTGTTATCCAGCCGATTATTTCGTCCTTCAGGCTCCTGCTCAATACCGCAGACACTACCTTCGAATTGATGTCACATTTTCTCGGGTATGGGGCCTTGTACGTCACTATTGCTCTGCTAATGGGTATTTTCATTAGCCTGTCTGGGGTAGTGTTTTATTCCTACCTTACCCCGATAGATGAATTCAAGGAAATAAGAAACAACAATATTGGGGTGGCCATCATCGTGAGCGCTATTATCATTACTTTAACCCTGATGAGCCGTAGTGGGGTAAACCTGCTCGTGGAATCCATCATCCCATACCCGGAATTGCCCCCCAAATAATATTTGAGCAAATTCCAAAGGGCACAAAAAAACCCCGATATCATCGGGGTTCAGAACCTTAATAAATTCAATATTATATTAAGCGAGTTTCACATCTACCGCATTCAGTCCTCTTTTACCTTCAGCTAAGTCGAAAGTCACCTCGTCGTTCTCTTTGATTTTGTCAACCAAACCAGATACATGGACGAAATATTCCTTACCTGATTCATTGTCCACAACAAATCCATAACCTTTGGACTCGTTGAAGAATTTTACTTTTCCATTATTCATTTAATATGTAATTGTTAAAGGTATCAAAGATTATAAGAAAATAATTAAAATTCCAGTTTTAGGGAAATTTGAGTAACAAAAATTATCAATAATTGAAGGTGGGTCTTAGTAACTGAAACATTCGTAACCGTTGTTGGTTTGAAATATATGTACCACCAATCCTTTAAACCCTCATTATGGCAAAAAACCAATGTTTGATAGATTTCAAATATGACAGTATTTTAATGAAATATTTTTTTGTTAAATTTCTATCGCTAACTTGTATTTCACGTAAAACTGGAAGTCAAATGTTCTTTCGTTGCTTCAATTTTATCTTTAACTTATGAAATATCTCCATATAATCCCCGCCTTTTTACTAGGTACTGCCCCAGTGTTTTCACAACTACCTTCGGCAGAAGTACAAATTTCAACTGCAGTGCAATCGCTCCCTGATGAACTTCAGGCAGGTGCAAAAGTCTGGGGCTACAATTCGTCGGGCAACCTGGTAGAGTTGAGAAAAGGCACCAATGACATGATCTGCCTGTCTGATGACCCTGACAAAAAAGGATTCAATGCTGCATGCTACCATAAGGATTTAGAAGAATTTATGGCAAGGGGCCGGGAATTGAAGGCTGAAGGAAAGAATAGTGGTGAAATATTCGAAATCAGGGAAAAAGAGGCCAAGTCCGGCCAACTGAAAATGCCTGAACAGCCCACTACACTACATATTTGTTATGGGTCTGATGCGGTGTACAACGAAAGCACAGGCAAAATGGACAACACCAAAATCAGGTATGTGGTATATATACCCTGGGCTACACCTGAGTCTTCGGGCCTGCCCACGAAACCCATGATGCCAGGAGGCCCATGGATCATGGATCCCGGCACGCACAGGGCGCATATCATGATTACACCACCACAAGAGTAAGAAAAGGGACAGTTTCAGTGCGCTCTAATGCACACCATTGAGAAACACCTCAATGGTGTCGATCACTTGCAGGGGCTCTTCTATTACCGATGAGTGCCCGGCACGTTTTATAATGGCCAATCGTGCCTGAGGTATTTTTAACTTGATGTTTTTTGATTTTTCAGGAGGTGTAGCCACATCTTCGTCTCCCACTATCACCAGGGTTGGGATATGGATATTGTCCAACTCGTTCATAACCCCCTTCCTGTCAATCACCCCTTTCACCGCTCTGCCAATGGTCTTTTTGTTGGTGAGCAACTCCCCCCTCCATGTCTGCACCAGGTCTTTTCTTACCGGGTCATTGAGGAAAGTTTGGCCAAATACAATTGGCATTACTTTGTTGATCACAGAGGAAACACCAAATACCTGAGTAATCATTTTGAGAAGGTTGTACTTTATCTTGTTAGGTTCTTCCTCTGCAGAAGTCTCCAACAAAATCAGTGACTTGAGCATTTCGGGGTTTCTGGCAGCTATCCTCATGGCTACAAAACCACCCATAGACAATCCCACCATGTGGCAAGGGCCGAGGTTCAATTCTTTAATCAATTGAATGGCGTCTTCATAAATGGATTCCATGTCATACCCATTTTCGGTTACTTCACTTCTGCCCTGTCCCCGGTGGTCATATACCACACATTTGTACCTCGCTTTGAAATAATCGATCTGGTCCTTGAACATTTTGCCACTAAACAATAAACCATGGCTGAAGAGCATGGTCTCTGGGCCATGTCCATGTATTTCGTAATAAATGTTTGCTCCGTTAATTTTGATAGTTGGCATTTCCAGTTTCTGTTTTTAGTATTAAAATTGGGTGGGTACCCTGCGTAAATGTTAGGTTTTATGTTGCAGTGCTTATTCTTTATACCATAAAGTTAGCATTACACCTGTCAATTGAGGTTCGCATGCAACAATTTGTTTTCAAACACTGCCCCTACAAATATTTGCCCATTATACGATACTACTGCACTAGAACCTGATATTTCTTCCCCATTGTTTGTATAAATCTCATCCACCCCAAAGGCGTCCTGTCCGTGGGGGGTGATTTTCATGATTTGGGATGGGGATTTTTTCTTTGCATTATTGGCATGTTCTACAAAGCTGAACAATTTGGGGTGGGCAGCCACCCAAATATTGCCGTCTTTATCTACATTTATATTGTCCACTCCGGTACCGAGTTTTAGGGTATTCCTTATTTCCAAAAAACCACTTTTCGGGTTTCTGTCAAATGTCAGCAGCTCACGCCCTGTTGTATGGGTCAGGTATAGCTTTCTCCCATCATTCGACACATCCACTCCATTGGCATAATTCAACTCTTCATACGCTTTAGAAAACATATGTCCATCATAGTAGAGCAAATAGGACGATGGGATTTTCAGGTAATCTTCCAATACCCTCCATACACCTTCCTTGTTGCCATGGTCATTGGTCACATAGAATTTATCCTTGTCAACAGCCACCAGGTCATTTGGGCAACACATCATGGGGTCTTCATAAGTAGCCAGGTGTTTGAGTTGTTGGTTTTCGAATTGAAATGCTTCAACAAAATCCCCTTTTTGGGTGTGGTTGACTGCAAATAAATAGGACTTGTCTTCTTTCTTAAAGAATGAAATACCATGCGGATGAAAAGGCCCTTCCAAAGTGGTAGGCAGCTTTGACGGCTCTGCTGCAACATCTAACGGGAGTAGGTATATTCCATCATTCGGTGACTCCTTGCCTTCCTTTATCAATCGCCTGTCTGAAGATGAAATGAAAATAAGCCCATTCTCCTCATCTACGTCCAAATCCTCTGGTCCAGCCATATTATTATATATCCTCAATACCTTTCCATCAAATTTGTTTTCAACCACTTTGAAAGTCCCGGCATCTATGAGGGTGCTTCCTGTAAAATATATAATAGCAAGCAGCAGAATAACGATAAATTTCTTCTTCATTTATACTTCGTCGGATGTAGCTACGAAGATAGCAATTCAATGAATACTATTTGGTGGTTCTTTTGTGCCACTCCGAAGAATTGGATTTTCTGCCTGATTGGATGGTATATAATTTTACAACCATAAAAAATACCAGGTCAATTCATTATTTTGCAACATCAATAATCTATGAAATGGTTTAAGAACATAGGGCCTGCCACGTTGGTTACTGCTGCTTTCATCGGGCCTGGAACGGTGACACTTTGCACTGTTGCTGGCACCCAATTTGGGTACTCCTTGCTGTGGGCCATGTTATTTTCCATCTTGGCGACCATCGTTTTGCAGGAGATGGCTGCAAGGATTGGACTTGTTTCAGGTAAAGGGTTGGCAGCCTATATCAGGGATGAGGTAGGCCACCCCATAACGAAACTACTTGCACTGGGATTGATAGTATCCGCCATAGCGATTGGCAACCTGGCCTATGAAGCTGGAAACATTACGGGTGCCATGCTCGGAATAAAAATATTTTATGTTGAAGGGCGCACATTATCACCAGAAAGCACAGTCAACTTCATAAATCTATTTATTGGGGCCCTGGCATTTTTGTTTTTACTGGGAGGCAGCTATAAAACGCTTCAAAAAATCCTCTTGGTGGCAGTGGTATTGATGAGCCTGTCATTCCTAATGACTGCATTGGTCACCCGGCCTTCATTGATCGAAGTTTTCCAAGGTTTGCTCCTACCCTCAGTTTCTTCAGACAATCTGCTGATGGTAGTCTCTCTAATTGGCACCACCATAGTTCCGTACAACCTTTTCCTCCATTCTTCATTGGTGAAACAAAAATGGACCGATACAAGCCGCTTAAAAGAAGTTCAATCGGATACCGTAACAGCAGTGGCCGTAGGCGGTATTGTCTCCTTGTCTATTATTGTTTGTGCGGCCAGGTTGCAAGGCATGGATGTAAAAAATGCCACAGACCTGGCGCTAGCGCTGGAGCCATTATTTGGTAACTTCTCTAAATATTTTCTTGCTGTCGGGTTGTTCTCAGCTGGTTTGTCGTCTGCTATAACGGCCCCATTTGCTGCTGCGATAGTGGTTGGAGAATGTTTTGGGTGGCCTCCTGATTTCAAATCATGGCGCTTCAGGTTCGTATGGATGTTTATATTGCTTGCAGGCACCATATTTTCTACCTTCGGTATTGAACCGGTTGCCCTTATTAAGTTTGCCCAAATCATCAACGGCCTGTTATTGCCTATCGCTACCGGGTTGGTGCTATGGGCTATGAACAATACCCGGTCCATGAAAGGTTTTCGCAATTCGCCCTTTCAAAACATTATTGGTGTTACAGTTTTTGTCATAACTTTATTTCTTGGTTCAAAGAGCATAGTTCTACTTTTGCTATGATAAAAAAGGGCTTTATAAAACCAAGTGAAGGGTCATTAACTTATAATCGATGGAAATTGATATAAACTGCGATGTAGGCGAAGGAATAGGCAATGATGCGGCCATCATGCCCTATATAAGCTCTTGCAACATAGCCTGTGGGTTTCACGCAGGAAGTGCTTTGATTATGAAACGCACAATCGACCTGGCGCTAAAAGCAGGTGTGAAAATTGGCGCACATCCCTCCTATCCCGACAAGGCCAATTTTGGGCGCAGTGTTATGGACCTACCCTACGAAGAGTTGTTGGCCAATATCCTGTATCAAATAGGAGCTATGAAGGGTATGGTGGAGGGTTCTGATGCCCTGCTGCATCATGTAAAACCCCACGGATCGTTGTACAATCAGGCGTGCAAGGATGAAGGTGTTGCCCGGGCGGTTGTCAATGCGATTACTTCAATTGACACGGAATTGATCCTCTATGCGCCCTTTAACTCTGTTTTGGCTGATATAGGGATGAAAGAAGGTTTGACCATTAAATACGAGGCTTTTGCCGACCGGGCTTACGATGATGCCCTCAGGCTTTTGGACAGGTCGCTTGAAGGAGCCGTGTTGTCAGATAAGCACCATATCTATCGCCATGTACATAGCATGATTACCACCAAAAAAGTGGTCACCATCAACCAGAAAGAGCTTCACATAGAAGCCGACACCATTTGTGTGCATGGCGACAACCCTGCTGCTGTTGAGGTGGTAAAGTTCCTCCATCAAAAACTTCAAGAAGACGGGATAAAAGTGATTTGAAAGACTTTGACCTCACATACCGCCAATTCGGAACCGCTATTTTAATCGAATGGCCACAAATCGTCAATGAAGCTGTACTACAGGACATCCTGGCCTTTGAGAAAATGATATTGGAAAGCGATTTGCCCGACATGGTGGAGACAGTACCAGCGTTTGCATCGCTTACTGTTTTCTTTGACCACCTTAAAGAAGCCGGTAAAGTCATTTCTGCCTTAAAAGAAATTTACCCTCAAAGAATCAATCGGGTGATGGCAAAGAACACCTGGAATATACCGGTGTGTTACGGCCAGGGGTTCGGTGAAGACATCCACCTTGTGGCCAGCCGCAATGGCATCAGCCACCAGCAGGTAATAGATGGGCACTGCCAAGTGGTTTACAAAGTGCATTTCATTGGCTTTTTACCAGGTTTTTTATACCTCGGTGGGTTGCCAGTCCATCTTCATTGCCCCAGAAAACAAACCCCGGGATTGGTCACTAAAAAAGGCTCTGTCGGAATTGGTGGGGCACAAACCGGAATATACCCAATTGATAGCCCCGGGGGATGGAACATCATTGGCAACACCCCCATTTCGCTTTTCAATGCTCAACAGGATCCCCCGTGCTTTGTAAAGCCTGGCGATCAGGTCAGGTTTCATCCCATTACCCCAGCCGAGCATAGCCAAATCTCTTCAGACATCAAATCAGGCCAATACAACATAGCTGCTGAATGAATATGAAGGAAATAGAGGTATTGGTACCGGGTATTTACAGCAGTATTCAGGACATGGGCAGGCCTGGCTACCGAGCGTTTGGCATACCTGTTTCAGGCGCCATGGATCAGGTTAGTCCAGCCCTTGGGAATTCGATGTTGGGCAACAACGTCAATGCAGCAACTTTGGAAATGACTTTTTCGGGGGCAAAATTACTTTTTCATGCTTCAGCTTCCCTGGCTATCTGTGGGGCAGATATGAATCCCACGGTGAACAATCAGCCAATAGGTATGAACAAAGTAGAAAACGTCAACGCTGGTGATATACTGGCGTTTGGAAGGGCCAAGATGGGATGCCGAACCTACGTCTGTATAAAAAATGGGTTCAACGTAAAAAAGCAATACCGGAGCAGCTCCACGTATTTTCCAGCTGGGTTGGGTCTTCCCCTGCTCAAAAAAGGAATGAAGCTGTATTTTGATGATGCCAGTCATGGGCAGGTACCTTCTTTTTCCAGGATAAAACCACCCTCCTTTCTATTTAAATCTACGAAAATTGAAGTAACGCCAGGCCCTGAATACCATCTATTGGGAAAAGAACTCCTTTCCTGCAACTTTCAGATAAGTGCTGACAGCAATAGAATGGGATATCGCCTGGCAGGCCCGGGAAACCACGCACATTCCGAAAGCATCCTTACATCGACTGTGATGCCGGGCACAATACAACTACCTCCTGCGGGAAATCCTGTAGTCTTGATGCGGGACTGCCAAACTACAGGAGGCTACCCAAGGGTACTTCAGGTAACTGAAATGGGCATAAACATCCTGGCCCAGAAACGGCCTGGCGATGAGATTAGCTTTGTGATGGTTTAATATGTTGCATATCCTGGTTGTAATTCCAGGATATGCAATATAAAGTTAGTTTAACCCAATCATAATAAAAGGCCCCCAGAAGATGGGATCAACAAACTCATCCCTGATGGTTTTCTTGGCTTCTATGAATGACTGTCTTTTATTTCCGGTTTTCAACCAGTTTTTGTAAAACTGAATCATCAATTTTTGGGTTGCTTCATCCGACACTTTAAACAAGCTCATGATGATCGTTTTGGCACCCGCCACAAGAAATGCCCGCTGAAGGCCATAGACACCCTCTCCGGCTTCAATTTCACCAAGGCCAGTCTCACAAGCACTTAATACCACCAATTCCGTTTTGTCCAGCTTCATATTCATGGCTTCATAGGCGGTCAGGATTCCATCATCCAGGTTGAAGTTTGAAGTAGTCTGATTCAGGATATCCCCTGCCCCTGCCAGCAACAGTCCTGTTTTGAGGAGGGGGTTTTCACCTACGAGGTTCTCCTTCAGGCCTATATCTTCAGCATTCAGCTCTGTATCAGGTTGGAAGAAGCCGTGAGTAGCTATGTGGAATATTTTGGGGTTGTCAATATTCTTTACCTTGTTTTCAGTGGCTTGTTCATTGGTATAATCTTCTGTCACCCATCCGCTTTCCCTCAGCAGTGCTTTCAGGTTTCTGATCTCTTCTTCTGTACCAGGCAACCTTCCTATTACTTCAGGGTTGCCTCCCCGGTGTTTGCTCGCTTCACCTATCCAGTTGCCAGGATCAGAGGACACATAAAATATCGGATCGCCAAACATCATGGCCACATTGGCATCCTGAACTGTATTGGACCGCACCCGATTGTAGTACAAATCCTTCGTATTGCTCACCAGGACTATGTTTGATTTGTCCAAAATAAAGCTACCATCTTCAAGCGCAATTGACTCCAGGTTGATCTGGTTATATACCCCATCGGCAGATAGGTAAATTGTAGAAGGATTGCCAATGGCCAGCTCAATAGGCTTCCAGAAGTTTTCATAGGAGCGCTCATCAGGAAGTTTAAACTTCATAATGTTCCTGTAGTACTTCAGGTATTTCTTTTCCAGTTCCTCTCCATTTTTCAACAATATCAACCCAGGCTTGCTTTTGCTGTTGTCATTTTGCACATGCATTACAGCATACATCACAGAATCGGTAAAATTGTGGTTAAACACCCTAAACCTGACCATCTCCAGCGCAATTTCACCCGGTCCCAATGATTTCTTCACATCTTCCCATGTTACAGGTTGGTTGTCAAATTCAGAAGAAAATGCAGAGGATTTTTGGCTCAGCTGTTTTTCAAGTGACTCCACTTCTTTTTGTACGGCATTTGGATCCAGGCCAGTTTCTACCAATTGGTCAGTACTCATGGATATGGCCCTGGTCAGCAGTTCTTTTTTCGCTTCCCAGTCGCTGTAAAGTGCTATCAGGTCTTCATCGCCACTACTTTGTATTTGTTGCCTGATTTTTATGGATGAGTTCAGCAACAGGGCCTTTGTCAGCAAGGCATTGTTGTAAAGCTCCCCTATCAGGTCCTGGTTCTTACTGTAGTTGATCACCAGGGTATTGTAAAACTCATAATCCTGCTTGATGGTATTCCAGAATTTAGCTTTTTCCCTTTCACTTAAGGCAGGGAAATAGTTTTTGATGAAATTGTTGTAGTTGAGCAGTACCTCTTCAAGTGCCTCCTGCGATTTCTTGGGGTTGCCCTGCATAAAATAGGTTTTGCTTAGCTTAGACAACACCTTTACATACTCCGGGTGCTGGTCACTAAAAAAACCTTCATACAGCTTCCTAGCATCGATATAAAAATCATCAGCATCTTCATATTGCTTTTGTGCATAATGAATATCGCCTTTCAGGATGTTGATGGTAGCAGCATTGATATTGTTGCGTTTTCCAATCCTCTTTTCCCAAATCCTACCGGCAGTATTTAGCATTCTATTGGCGTCATTGTAACGCTTCTCTGCTATATACACTATGGCAAGGTTTTTCAGGATTTCTGCATAGTAAGGATTAGACCCTCCAAGATTCTTTCCGATTATTTTTTCAGCCTGCAGGAATAATTCTTCAATTTCATAGACATCCTCATCGCTATAATATTTTACTAGGGCAAGGTCTGAAATGGCACGCGCCACATCTACATGTTGGTCACCAAACTGCTTTTTCCTAATCTCAATTACATCTTCCAACAGGGTTTTCGCTTTCACATAGTCGCCAAGAATGGAATATATTTTAGCCAGTTGCATGGCTGATTGGGTTATTTTTGTTGATTCCGTTCCAAATGTGGCCACTGCAATGGTGTACGCTTCCCGGGCCAATTTTTCAGCGTCCGAATATTCCCCCAATATCATTTTCTGACGTGAACTCAAAACCAGCGGCTCGCTGAGGTGACGACTCGTGTTTCCATATTGTCTCCTTCTCTTTTTTAATATACCGTTAAGTATATCTTCTGCATCGTTGTACCGGCCTATGTCCAAATAGACTTCTGCCAGTTCATCCCCGGTATCAATACCTGCAGTTTCTACGGTTTTCACCCCATGGGCCTGTACTTTTTCAGAATAGATAATATTGTCTTCAGCCGCATCATACTCACCTTTCAGGGCCAACAAGGTAGCCTCGGTAATCAAGGCCTGGGCGTAGTATCCTTCGGAGAACTCGTCCTTCCTACTTTTTAAAATATCTATCGCTTCCAGTATAT
Organism: Cyclobacteriaceae bacterium; assembly: GCA_040222275.1. Lineage (GTDB taxonomy): Bacteria > Bacteroidota > Bacteroidia > Cytophagales > Cyclobacteriaceae > CAXBNB01. The sequence continues at coordinate 52,560 of JAVKDJ010000019.1, read as the reverse complement.
TAGATTCGGCTTCTGCATACTTTCCAATCTTCAATTGCAGGTTACCGATTTTGTCCAATTCCACTGCATAGGCTATGTCAAGGTTGTCATATTTCCTGCGGGCCGTTTCCAGGGAAACATCGAGGATTTCACTGGCTTTTGCATACTCATCATTTTCCTCGTAAAACAGGGCCAAATGATCGAGAATATCTACATAGTCCACGTGCCCGGGTGTAATTTCTTTTTCAAGTATTTCCCTAAAGTTCTTTTGATAAATTTCAGCAGCCTGATCAAAATCTTCAGTGTAGTCCACCAGGTAGTTGGCTATCTTCACTTTGGTAAGGCTATATTCCGGTGAGTCTTCTCCATAAAGCACTTTCTTTATTTCCAGAATCTCCTTCATGTAGTTGTATGAGTTGTCACTGCGGCCATTGATCAGGGCTACTTTATTGGCAAATTGCAGCAGGTCAATTCTTTTCGAGTGATATTTTGGAATGATGTTATCGGTGGCCAGGAATTGCATCACCTTGGTTTCCAGCCCCCTATCCCTGCCACCAGAAAGCACATCATAATCGAGCGTTTCAAGGATAATACCATTGATACTGTTTTTTCCATAGTATTTTTTGATGGTTTTCTTAAACTCCCCCTCCATGGTATTGAGTTTGGCCCGGTTGTCATTTCTCATGTAGCTCTTGATGAGCCTTTCCTGTATCATTACCGTGATGTAATGGGATGGGGCATATTTACGGACCGTATGCAGGTACGCTTTTTCATATTTGTCCACAACAGCCCCGACTTCCATCCCATTTTGTTCGAGCAAAAGAGTATTGTAAAACTGGTTGGCGCTGTACAGTATATCAGATTTCCTGAGGTTGTCCAAAATCCATTCGTTGGCAAATACGAATGCCGAATCTGCACTTAAATAGTTGCCCATTTTTCTAAAGGCATTGCCTTTAAACATCATCATCCGGGCGTAATCCCTCAATCTTTCCCTTATCTGTTTTTTCTTTAAATCGTCAATATTTTGAGTCCTGCCCTTATAGTATTCCAGGCTTCCATTGATCAGTGTGAGTGCATCCTTATTAAACCCCTTGCCTACCAGGATTTCAGCCCGCATTACATCGTAGGATGCTTTCAGGTCTTCATTGATATCCCCATTTTCTTTGAGGATTTTATAGCTCTCCTCCAGGTAGTTATTGGCTTTTTGAAAATTACCATAGAGAATCATCGTTTGACTGGCATCTTTTAGGATGAAGGCATGTTCAATTGAGGCAAGCCCATTCACTTCCTCGCTCATTTGTATGGCAGAATCTAGCGAAGCATCCACGTTTTTGAGAATCCCAAGGGCTACATCGTACTTGGCCTCCAATACCATGGCCATGGCAAAATAGTTGCTTTTAACACCATAACTTTTGATGGACTCCTTTTTAAGGTTGTCCACTTTACCCCTGGCGTCTTCATAGTTTCCAATTTCATAGTCATCATCGGCTCTGTCAAGGATTTTCTCCCATTTGCTCTGGGCATTGAGGGTATTTACCGAAAGACCAAGAAATAGGACTATTAGTAGATTAATTTGATTCTTTTTCATAATGATAAAATTACGAATTTTTTTCCAATTTGCGCAATAGGCGGAAAAGCAAACTGTCTTAAACCCTTTATATATAAGTCTATGATATACTAATTTGTCATAAACCCAACAACCTGTTATTTATAATAACTACAGAGCCAACACTTCATTGTGGTGCCAGGCTCAAAATAACAGTTGAGGGGTGCTGTGGAAATAAAAAAAGCCATTTGTAATGGTACAAGTGGCTTTTTTAAAATGTGTTGTTAGTAGTATCTGTATTTTGGGGGCTTATTTCCACTCACCCTTATGTACATATTTGCCTTTGCCTTGTGGTTGGTGAGGTGGTCGTGCACCAGCCATAGACCTTCCAAACGACTCATTTCATTACCGGAAAAACTTTTGGTTTTTTCATTGATCAGCTGGTCGTCTGACATAGTCTTTATGATATCCCAGGTTTCATTGAGGTTTTTGGTAATCATGTTTTTCATATCCTCTTTGCTCATTGCAGAGACATCCATATCCGCCGGAGGGCCATCCGGTTTGATATCCTTCAAAAACATATTGGCGATCACTTTTGAAGATCCCGCAATATGGGCCAGCTGTCCTGCAAAAGTCCTGAGGCTGTCGTGAGGCTTAAATCCGTATGATTCTTCGGGCATGACATCTGCCAACTCATGAAGTTGGGAAATTGCTTCTTTCCAGACTAAAGCGTGCTGTTCAACGATGGCATAGGATGGTTTTTTCTCTTCCTTCATCTCTGCGGCTTTCGCTTCCTGCTTGGCAGGTTGCGAACAATAGGCAAAAACAAGTGCCGAACCGGCAATAGCCGCAACTAAAATTGGTAGTTTCATGGTATGTAGAGTTTTGGTTTTGGTACAATTTACAAAAATTGTGACCAAAGGCCTTATAAATAAAAAGCCCTGCTGCTCTTATGAACCGCAGGGCCTTATGTTTTCTTTATACTAAAACTCTATTTCACCAGAAACTCACTCAATCCTTTAAATATTTTGGCAAATAGTGGTTCGTCAGAAAAGTAACCAATCTCGTTTTCAGAAGAGTGGAATACCCAATCTTCGTCACGCTTATACCCTTCTATGATAATGTCATCTGCATTGGTAAATTGAAAAGTGGCAGATACCGTTGGTACTGTCAAGCCACTTTGGTCATCCACAAATTTGTTTCCCGACAGGTAGCTCAATCCACTAATATATTTGGCTACACTCGTAGAGTCTGCGGGTTGGCCATTCACACTCCATTGATCCCCGACTTTGCTCAATTGCAGTGATGAATCTGATGGATAACTAAAGGAAATATTGAGCAGTGAATCTTTTTTTATCCTGGCCAAAATTTGATCTCTATAAGATGCTGGTTCTGCTGATACCGAAAAACTCATGAAATTGTTGGCGGCATATACCTCGGTATCTTCAAACAACCTGACAAAGGTATGGTAGGCCCTTTGGCCTTGCATACCAAACCTGCCTATTACCAAGTCCAGTGTGGTATCATTGCCCTCCATTACCTGTACCCTGGTGCCAGTAGAGTCCACCTGATAGTCTTTCCAGTTGGATTCATTTTTAGTGGCCATTCGGGATGGCTTAATGGTCAAAAGAGCTCCAAGAGTATTGGATACAGCAGACTGTGTGGCAGGTACCACTTTTCCGCTTTCCAGTTTTAGTTTCCAATCGGCCCCTTCTTTGTTCAGTTGCACCTCTCCTGCTGAGGATGTGATCGTGACTGCCGTTACTTTGGCGGTATCAATTTCTACCAACTCCGTACGCAGCGACTTACTTTTCTTTTTTCCACCAGTCAATTGTACAATACCATACACAGCAACCAGCACAGCAAGAATACCAATAAGTTTTATATTAGATAATTTCATTTTTTACTTATAAAAAATTGATCCTTAATTAGTTGTACCATAATCACAAAGTAATTATTGAAAACTAAATCAATAATTCCCTTCCCTCCATTTGTTTCTTTTCATCTGATTGGCTTGCCTTCTGATGAAGGCATAGACCAAAATCAGGAATATCGGCCCCAGTACATTCCCATACTTCAAGGTTTCCCTGGTAGCATCTTCGATGGAATCCAATGGCCTTGCAGATACCCCCTTTGTCCTCAAGTCGATCAAGCCAGTATCATCGGACAGCCAATCTATGGCATTGGAGGTGAAATTGACATTATCTTCGCTCAATTGCTGTGGCGGGTTGCCATTCACTGAATAGCTGCCATTGGAAACGACCACAAGACGGGAATTAACAGTACCAACCAGTGGCCCCTGGAGTGCCAGTGCCACTACCTGCTCTCCCTGGTTGAAATCGTTCTGTCCCCATTTTCTGTTCACATCAAGATAACCAGGAGTGCTGGCCAGACCGGACAGTTCTGAGGTGAGCAACAACGGGGTATAATTCACGAGTGAATCGGTACCATTGTATGTCAGGGCACTCACAAATGGCAACATGATGTCCTCCAGTCCTTTGGTAGCCGGGTGGTCGGCGAAATTGTTTATCCTTGGGAAATAAGGAAATTTCACCTGGGTACGGAAACTGAACACACCATTTTGCTGCTGTACAGTTACCGAACCGCTATTGGCATCAATTACGAATTGCTCGCCCATGTTCACGTTTTTGCCCTGCAACCACCCTTTGATCCCAATGTCATTGCCTACACTCAATTGCCCAGCAGATAGGTCTCCGTTGAAATTTGTGTGGGAAAGGAAAACGCCCCCTCCCTGTTCAATATATTTGTCAATTTTGCTAAAGTGGCTGGCCGGAATGGTGTCTGTTGGGTTTACCATAGCTATGGCTTTGAAGTATGCAGGAATGTCTTCTGTTTCAGAAATGCTATACGGCTCTACCTCATACAACACCGCAAGTTGCTGTGCCAGCTGTGCTACCTCCTGGATAGAAGGTTCGCCATGGCCTTGTAAAAAGGCAATTTTCGGTTTGTCTTCTACAGATATCTTTTTGATGGAGGTAGTCAGGTCATACTCCATGTTCACACCGGGTTGTACCAGTGGAATGATTTCCTTTTGTTCCCCCATCATCAGTACTGCGCCCATATATGCCCTTAGTTGCTGCACCTGATCCTTTTCCGTTACATTCACCACTATCGGCTGGATACCATTTTGTTGAGCTTGTTGCTCTATTTCTGGATCGTCATTTGGGCTGATGAATTCATACACAACATTTCCTCCCGACCTGTTTTCATACTCAAGCAGTAGGTCTTCAAAGTCCTGTCTGTTGCTAATAAGCTGTGTTGGCAGGTCTTCGGAAAAATAGGCTTTTACTGTAATGACGTCATCCAGGTTTTCTAAAATATCCAGGGTGGCATCACTCAGTGTGTATCGTTTGTCTTCTGTGAAATCAAGTCGGAAATATAGTTTTGAAGAAATCATGTTGGCTACCAAAAGGATGAGCACAACGACTGATAACCTTACTATTACTGTACTTTTCTTCATTGTTTATAGATTATTCCTAGTGTTCTAACTAAATATTATGCGCTCCAATTTCTCCTGGAAAGCATGGATTGGGAAAATGCCAGCCCAGCTACTATGATCGAGCCGAAATAAACCAGGTCCCTTGAATCTATTACGCCTCTTGAGAGCGAGTCGAAGTGTGTCCTCATGCTCAGGTAGTTGAATACACTCCCAAATGTACCCCGGAAGGTGTAGCCGAGTACGTCAAACAGAATTTGGAAAAAGATGCCTATGAGCAGGGAAATCAGAAAAGCCACAATCTGATTGCTGGTAATAGAGCTACAAAAAATACCAATACTGATATAGCCGGCAGACAACAACAACAACCCAAGGTACCCTCCAACAATTGCCCCATGGTCGGCAGAGCCCAACTGGCTCACTGTAATATAATAAGGCAATGTGCAGACCAATGCAATCAAAACCAGTAACAGACAAGCCAGGAATTTACCCGTGACTATCTGCACATCAGAAATGGCCTTGGTGCTCAGGAGCTCTATCGTTCCGGCACGTGTCTCCTCTGCCAGCATCCTCATGGTAATGGCCGGAATAAAAAAGAACAACGACCAGAACGCTATCCCGAAAAACACTTGCAGGCTGGCCTGGTTCATCAGAAATATATTGTTGCCAAACAACCAGGTGAAAAACCCGCTTAATCCAAGAAATATTGTGATCAACACATAAGCAATGAGCGAATCAAAAAATGATGCCAACTCCCTTTTGGTTATTATCCAGATCTTGTCCATATACCTTGATTACTTTTAAATTTATTAGTTAGTTAATTCCCTGAAGACATCCTCCAGACGTGTTTCTATTCCCGTCATTTCCATCAGGTACCATTTGTTTTGAACGCAAAGGTCGAAAATTGCCTTTCTGGAAAAATTCTCAGGCTTACTTTGCACACGGTAGTGCCCATCTTTTCCATCCAGTTGTTCTATTTTCTCTACACTTGGCAATGCCAGCAATGATTTGTACACATCACCATTGCCACCTTCTATTTGTATGGTGAGCAGTTCCTGGCCTTGCGACTGCTGCCTTAGGGTATCGGCTGATCCATCGGCAACAATTCGCCCCTTATTTATGATCAAAATCCTGTCGCAGGTGGCTTCTACCTCCGAAAGAATATGCGAACTGAGTATCACCGTTTTTTCCTTGCCCAGTTTTTTGATCAGTTTTCTTATTTCTATGATTTGGTTAGGATCCAGTCCGGTGGTGGGCTCATCCAGTATCAACACTTCAGGATTGTGGATCATGGCCTGTGCCAGTCCTACCCTTTGGCGGTACCCTTTAGACAGCTCGTTTATTTTTTTGTGCTTTTCCACACCCAAACCACACATATCTATCATTTCAGCTATCCTGCCCGATATCTGCGACTTTTCCACACCCTGTATTTCGGCTGTAAACCTTAGGTAGTCCACTATGGCCATATCCGTATAAAGCGGGTTGTTTTCGGGCAGGTATCCTATCTTTTTTTTCACCTCTTCAGCCTGGTCCAGCACCGACAGGCCATCCAGTTTTATATCACCGCTGGTTGGCGACATATAGCAGGTGATCATCTTCATTGTTGTACTTTTTCCAGCACCGTTAGGCCCAAGAAATCCAACAACTTCACCGGTCTTGACCTCAAATGAAATGTTGTTTACCGCCTTTTGTTCACCGTATTTTTTGGTGAGATCTTCTATTACTATTGACATACTTGTGATCTGAAAATTTGCACAATTCTAATTTCTACTTCATGCGGCGCAAGTTTATAAAGTAGCAAGTTAAAATTCAAGACATGTGAAGACAGTTTTGTTAAAATTTGTTAACGAATGTTAAAGGACAATTTAGACTATTTGAGGAGCTCGAAATACATTCATTGTGTGGATGTTTTTAGTCCCCTACTGACTGCATATATGTTTAGAAACCGGCCTCTTCTAATCACACATCTTTTCTATCAAGCAAAAGAAGTTAACCCATATCCCGTCATCGACCTACATAAAGAAACAAGCCAACAGCAAAGAGCGAAGAGCGAAAAGCGAGAAGCAAACAGCGAGAAGCGAACAGCGAACAGCGAAAAGCAAACTTCAAACCCGGTAACAGTCGATCAGAATAAACAAACAGGCCTTGTAGGACTAAATAAAAAACCAACGTTATTTGACCTGATTCTGTCTGATTGAAAACAATTTAGAAAAGAAACAGGCAGTTCGGGGACAATCCTTTGAAATCAATACACAATGTTGATAGATTTGTCTGGTACTAGAAAATGTTTCAGGTGAATAAATTATTGGTGGGTACGGTGCTTTTGTTATGCTCAAATATGCTGCTGGCGCAATCCAACACGCCCAAGTATAGCAACGAGTTTTTGGCGATTGGCGTCAACGCCAGGGCACTTTCCATGTCCAATGCCTTCACCTCTGTGGCCGATGATGTTACTGCCGGTTACTGGAACCCCGCCGGGTTGTCCAACCTGAGCTACGACTATGAAGGCAGCCTGATGCATGCACAGTATTTTGCCGGTATTGCCAACTACGACTACCTGGGCTTTGCTACAAAAATGGATTCTGTCAGTTCTTTCGGTATTTCCGTAATCCGTTTCGGTGTGGACGACATACCAGATACCAGGTTTTTATATGACGCCAATGGTGCCCTAAACTACGATAACATCCGTTTTTTTTCGGCTGCAGATTATGCTTTCTTATTGAGTTATGCCAGGAAGTTGAAAATATTCAATGGCCTGGATATAGGCGGCAATGTAAAAATCGTGCATAGAAATGTTGGAAACTTCGCCAATGCCTGGGGATATGGGTTGGATGCTGGTGTTCAAAAAAAACTGTGCAACTGGGGTCTGGGGCTCATGGTACGCGACCTTACGGGCACCTTCAATGCCTGGTCGCACAATTCCGAATTGCTGACAGATGTATATGCCCAAACAGGAAACGTGATCCCCGACAATTCCATTGAGGTGACCTTGCCCAGGGCAATACTGGGTGTAAACAGGCAGTGGCTGTTCAAACAAAGGTTTTCGCTCCTTGCCTCTATAGATCTTGACTTTACCTTCGATGGGAAACGCAATACCCTGATAAGTACCAGCCAGTTGTCCATCGATCCACATGGCGGAGTGGAAGTGGGGTATGAAGGCAGGTTCTTCCTTCGGCTGGGAGCAGGGCAGTTTCAGGATGTTAAGGAGTTTGACGGCTCGACCTACAAAACTTTCCAACCCAATTTTGGCCTGGGTATTGAGCTGAAAAATGTGGCGATCGACTATGCACTCACTGACATTGGCGATCAGGCCGAATCCCCATATTCTCATGTCATTTCTTTAAAAGCTGGTTTTAATGACAAGAAATAAGAAATTCATACAATTCAATTTGCCGGAAATGACAATGAATGTCCTTAATACTATATGGGTTTTTAGGCAGTCTATAAAACCAAAAGCATGCATGCTCATTGCCATGCTGGCCATGAGTGGCATGCAAAAAACTACTGCCAGGCAAAACTTCGGAAACGAATGGATCAGCTACAATCAGGAATATTTTAAAATGGGCATTGTAAATGACGGCATTTACCGCCTCAATTTTACCCAGTTGGAAAACGTTGGGTTTCCTGTCAATACCATCGATCCACGGAGAATACAGGTATTTCACAAAGGAATAGAGCAGGCCATCCACATAGAAGGACAACAGGACGGCAACTTTGATACAGGCGACTACATAGAATTTTACGCCCGGCACAACGACGGTACATCAGATACTGAACTCTATGTATCTCCCGATGCACAGCCTCACACGCATTACAACCTTTTCTCCGATTCTTCGGCCTATTTCCTTACCTACAAGCTATCCGCTGAAAATGGCAAACGCATGACCTCCTACTTCGAAAACAATGTGGGTGGAATTCCTGATGAAGAGTCTTATGGTCATGAATTGTTACAGGTATTTGCTTCCAATTATTTTGAAGGGACCAGCTATGGCTCTACCAATGATATAGTCCTGAGCCAATACGACAATTTTGAAGGATGGACAGGCGCTTTTGCCTCAACAGGCCAGTCGCTGAACCACACACTGCAGGGCATTATCAACAGTTTTCAGACGGGCAGCAAACCCCGGTTGGAAGTGATGCTGGCAGGCGGCAACAACAATGACCACAACTCCGAAATATTCGTTGGCCCTTCAACTAGCGCACTGCGCAGTATTGGTACTGCCAGCTTTACCAAAGACGAAAATTTTCTCTTTGCTTCGGAAATTGAATGGAGCGATATATCCAGTGGTGGGGAACTGGCCATCAGGGCCACAGTAAATGGTGTAAACGGGGCTGCCGACCGCATGGCTTTTTCTTTTGTAAGACTGGTGTTTCCGCATAACTTTGACTTAGCCAACTCCGGTAACCATCAACTGGTTCTGAACGAGAACATTGGAGGAAAATCCTTTATCAGGATATCGAATCCTGTATCGGGTAGTAGAATTTGGGACATCACCGATACCACCAATCCTATTCAGGTAGGCATCAACAGTACTTTTGGGGAAATCACTGCCATTGTTCGCAATACCACACAAAGCAGAGCGCTTCAGATACAGGCGCAAACCTTATCACCAGCCACATTCAAAGGCATAGATTTCCAGCAAATCAACCCGGCAGATTATGATTATTTGCTCATTTCCAGCCAATTATTAAGAAACGGCGCAAATTCCGATCCTGTGGAATCCTACAAAGCCTACCGGGAGAGCACAGCCGGTGGCGGCTACAACGTGTTCCTCTCCAATATCGACCAAATTTATGACCAGTTCAACTACGGGCTCACTTCCCCCCTGGCCATACGGAGGTTTTGTGATTTTATGCTCAATGGTGGCCAGCCCGTGCACCTGTTTTTGATAGGGCGTGCTACCGACAATGGTTTTGATTATTTCAGAAAAGACCCAACCACAGCTGCGGCTACCAACTTTGTCCCAACCTTTGGGCACCCCGGATCTGACATTGCTTTTTCGGCAGGCTTAGGCGGGGCAGGACTGGAAGACGCCATCGCCACGGGCAGGATCAACGCCAAAACACCTGAAGATGTAGAAGCCTACCTCAATAAAGTGGTGGAAGCTGAAGCTGTCGAATACAATGACCTTTGGCACAAAAACCTCATACACCTGACAGGTGGCCAGAATGAATCCGAATTGGTAAGGTTTCGTCGATATGGCGAAGAATTTGAATCAATCGCAGTGGGGCCTTTCTTAGGTGGACTTGTTTCTAAAACCAGTAAAAAGACCACTGATGCCGTTGAGTTTTTTAATATTGCAAAAGAAATCAACAAAGGTGTTAGCCTTATTACTTTTTTTGGCCATTCGGGTGCAAGTATCACAGATATAGAAATCGGGATCGTTTCCGACCCCAAATTTGGCTACAACAACAAAGGCAGGTACACCAACTTCCTGATCAATGGCTGCAATGCCGGGGATTTTTTTGGGGTAAACGAATCTTTCGGTGTAGATTGGATATTGACACCAAACCTGGGGGCACTCAGCTTCATAGCCCATAGCAGCCTCGCTTTTTCCAGCAACCTCAGAAACTATTCCACACTCTTCTATCAGGTAGCTTATGCCGATGATGTCTTTTTTGGAAAAACACTGGGCGAAATCAAACAGGAAGTTTCCAAGAGGTACAACCTCAGGTATGGATCCGGGGCATTCGCAACCTCTCAAATTCAACAATCAGTATTGCAGGGCGATCCGGCTGTAAAATTGTTTGCAGCCGACAAACCAGATTTCGATGTGGTAGGAAGCAACCTTCAAGCGGGTACCTACGACGGTTCTCCCCTGCTGTCTGACGTTGATTCTTTTTATGTGGACATAGATATCAAAAATTATGGCAAGTTTGATGATTCACCGTTTCTGGTCACCGTAAAAAGGATTCTCCCCAACAACCAGGAGATAGTGTATGGACCTGAACTTTTCGACCCAATCCTGCGGCAGGATACCATCCGGTTCAATATAGTGAATGACATTACAGGCGCAGAGGGCAACAACACCCTGGAAATCATTCTGGACGAAACAGGGCTCATCGAGGAAATGAATGAAAACAACAACACAGCCAGCCTGGAAGTTTTCCTGGCCTCCGGCAGTACATTCAATATCCTTCCCCAGAATTACGCCATTGTAAACAGCGCCTCCCTCGATTTGATTTTCCAATCCACAGACCTGCTCTCGGGTAGGCGCGGTTTTTTGCTGGAGGTGGACACCACCATCAATTTTAATTCGGCTTACCTAATGCAACAATCGATAACCGAAAATGTGGTGGCCAAAGTACCTGTAAACCTGAATGCCAGTGGTGCTATCCCGGACGGAACCGTGGTGTATTGGAGGACTAAATTTGCTGATCCTCTCCCCTCAGAATCCAACGATTGGGTACAAAGTTCATTCGTGCTGAAAAATACCGGGGAAGGCTGGAACCAATCGGATACCGACCAGCTGAACCAATCGGCAAGGACGGGGCTCACCTTTGATAGCAATACCGGTATTTGGGATTTTCTGGAAAACAATACAAGCCTGGAAATTAACACATTCGGCCCCAACCATCCTACAGGAGATAATACCGATACGGAACTGCTGCTCGATGGCATCAATTTTTATAAAACCAATTCCCCTTCAGATCCCGGATGCAGAAACAACACCCTCAACATCATTGCCTTTGATTTTCAATCTACCATCCCTTACAAACCTGTCGGTTTCGGTCAGGCCGATGTGCTCAACAACCGAATTTGCGGCAAAGTGCCCCAAAATATCTACAATTTTATGGAAAGTGAATTTAGGGCCAGCGTCAACCCGGAGGTCGTTATCGACAACATCAAAGACAGGGACCAGGTGCTGGTATTTTCACTTGGGCAGCTCAATTATTCCTCCTGGCCTGCAAGCCTCAAAACCAAATTAACTGAAGTGGGCATCAACCAAACCACCCTGGACAATCTGGAAGACGGTGAGCCTGTCATATTTTTTGGTAGAAAAGCAGACCCACAGGGATCAGCGGATGAAATAACATCAGATACGCCACCCAAACAGGAGCAGGAAATCGCACTGAACACGATCATTTCGGGGAAATTTTTCTCAGGCAGGGTAACCTCCGACAAAATTGGCCCGGCCCTCTCCTATACCAGGTTCACACACGACCTGGACGTCTCTGATAGCAACCCCGACGATAGTCATGGGTTTACAATATGGGGCATTGACAACCAAAACAACGAAACGCCCCTTTTTGAAAATATACAGGACCCAACGGTGGACCTCACGGCCATTAGTCCAACTACTTATCCATTTTTGAGGGTAGAATTGAACCTGGAAGACAGGACCGACCTTACCCCCTTGCAACTGAAGCAATGGCAGGTGGAATACGAGCAGGCGCAGGAAGGCATTCTACTGAAAAGGGACAATGAAGGGGTAGGTTCACCAGTTTTACGTCAGGAAGGCCAGCCTTTAGCGGCCAATTTCACTTTCTGGAACCTATCTACAAAGCCCTATCAGGACTCGATACAGGTGAACTATGAAACGTTCCACAAAACTTCGGGCGAGTCGTTTCCCGGTGTGCTAAAGCTTAAAGCCCTGATACCTAACGACTCGGTGAACTTTTCCATTGACATCAATACCCTTGGAAAGCCCGGAAGCAACGACCTATTGCTGACTGCCAGGCAGACCAGCCAATCGGATGTGCACAACAACAATAACAACCTGCGTATGTCCAACTACACCGAAGTAAAATCCGATCAGGTAAACCCGATACTTGAAGTGTATTTCGATGGCATGTTTATACTGGATGGTGATATCGTCTCTCCCAATCCCCATATCATGGTCACGATGAAGGATGAAAATGAATACTTGTTTAAAGAAGATACCACCGGACTCAATCTCTTTCTGAGAAAACCTTGCGAAGGTTGTGGTTTTGAGCGCATAGCCTTCAGCAGCTCCGAGGTAAGCATGCAAGTGGCTGACGAAAACAACGATTTCAAAATAGACTACACCCCACAAAACCTCGAAAATGGCATCTACGGCTTGCGCGTGCAGGTGAGCGATGCTTCAGGCAATGAATCCGGGACTGAACCTTACGAGATCAATTTCGAAGTGGTGAACGAATCCACCATCACCAACTTCTACCCCTACCCCAACCCGTTTTCGTCCAGCACCAGGTTCGTCTTTACGCTTACTGGCTCTGAGGTTCCCGAGGATATTAAAATACAGATAATGACGGTGACGGGGCGTGTAGTCAGGGAGATACTGAGGGAGGAACTAGGCTCCATTCGCATCGGCAACAACATCACCGACTATGGCTGGGACGGCCGGGATGAATATGGCGACCAGCTGGCCAATGGCGTGTACCTCTACAAGGTATATATCAAACAAAACGGCCAGGATATCTCTCACCGCCAGACTGCCGGGGACAAGGGGTTTAAAAATGGTTTTGGGAAATTGTACCTGCTGCGGTAGCTGCCAAAACCATTAAACAGGTTACTTCGAGTAACCTGTTTAATGGCTGGGGAACAGAAAAGAAAAGGGTCAATCGGGTTGCTTTTCAGTCCCTGCTTTTTTGCTATTATCTGTAGCCTCAGAAACCAAAGACCCGTCCTTATACTCTTCTTGAAGCTCAGGTGCTTCAGCGTAACAAACCGGTGAACTGACGGGGTTTGCACTGGTTTTGGACTTGTTGGGTTTGTGCGTCTTGGCTTGCTCGCTATCTTTCATTTTCATGTAAATTTAGTGCATCTTCGATAAAACTTTACCGCCTTACCCAAAGTGTTGTGTAGGGCAGCTAAAAGTATGTTGGACAATCTGTTAGAATCGGGTATTTTTGAAAGGTAAGTAAGCGACGCTGTGTTGCTTACGTTGATGTTATGGGGCATAGGTGCCACGAGTCTCAACTCATATGAAATATCTTATTTTTCCTCTTCTCTTTTTCCTTCTCAGTTGTGGACGAACTAACGAATACCGACAGTCTGACTTTGACCAAGAGGTTTGGCTTGCTAACCCCAAAATGGAAGATCGGTATAACCCACGGGCGAAAATGACTGATGATTTACTGAACAACTTGTTAAAGCCTGAGCTTACCAGAGATTCGGTAATTTCATTACTCGGTGAACCTTACAGCGAAACTGTAACTCGAAGACTTCCAAAGGGTATATCAATGCCTGACTCAATTGCACCACATAAATATGTTGGTCAACCTAGGGAACTGCAAGACAGCATATTAGCTGAATTTAACGCATGGCATCAAGCTAACGGTCAACTAGATACTTTAATGCTTTACCCAGTTGGTTGGTCAATGATTGACCCGAACTTCTTAGCTGTAAAACTTAGTCCTGATAGTATCGCATATGAATTCTGGGTTGAACAACATTAAAGCCCCATAACAATATTAGGCATGTGCTTGAGTGCTTTCTACAAACTGTATCAGAACTTGACCGTGAGTCTGCCGCCGAGAAAATTTAGTGCGGGTTGGCAACATCAGCCTGCGGGATTTTTCACTTTCAGAACGCACTGCTTTCGACAAACTTTGGAAGTACTGGCAGGCTTCACTTAGTGCTATTCATAAAGTGAGCGCCCACGCCTCATACATGGACATTAGAGACATTGAGTCAGTGCTAAAAAATCAGAGTCATGTGGAAAAAGCTATTTTGGATTAGTCTTGTGCTACTTGTTGCGACTAACATATACTGGATGTATCAACTTCTTGACAGTGGTGTGTCGCTCACTTATCTGAGAGAGTCATATGATGATCAGGAACAAGATATAGACGTGATGAGGAAACTGATTGAGCAGTATAACGACTATAACACACTAGCCAGCAAACTAGACGAATCTGATTACGAGCTAATTCAAAAAGGAGACGATTTTTTCATCGTTTTTGGCAGTTTCGAAGTAGAGTTTAACTCAGACTCAACAATTAAGCGAACTCGTAACTTTTTCGAACCCTGAACGTGGTTGATTGCTACAAAACCTAATGAATATCCTGAACTTCTTAATCTTCCTTTTCTTCCTGAATACGACACTTAGTATAGCCTATAGTTTTTGGACATATCGAATTCTGAAGGTGAATGACTTTCAGATCGAGAGAACAAGCATTCGCATAGCCTACACAACCAAAGAACTGTCCCAACTCTTTAAACAAACAGAATCTAAAAAACTTCATACCGAAATCCGAAGGCTAATTCTTCTGAATAAAATCAGCACATGGAGCTGGTGGATTTATCTTGGAATTTTTCTAACTATCGCCTTAATTGCCTTTGTGCTTTAAAGCTCTTTAATAGACGCTGATCGGGCATATGCCCAAGTGCTTTCTGGGTGATTTCAGTGCAATTCGATCGTGAATCTGTCGCTGAGAAAGGGCTGTTCTTTCTACAGACTTTTGCTCCCAGGTCAGGCGCATTTGTAATGAGTTGCATGCATGCCCTGAATATAGAAGCATTGGACTTGTCCAAAAAACCAGGTTTGTTTACGGACAGGCTGCTTTACCCTGAATTGATTTTGACTAAGGTATAGCACAAAAGCCCATGAATAACCGACATTGCGAGGCACGACGAAGCAATCTGTTTGCTTATTCCACTTGCCCTTTTAATTTGGCGGTATTTGCCAACCACAAAGAGACTGCTTCATTCCGCTCTCGCTCCATTCGCAGCAACGAGGTGTTGATGGGCAGGCTGCCCCACTCCTAATTAATTTTGAATAAGATAAAGTATAGCAGAAAGGCTTGGCTGTTGTTCATTGATCACTGACTTGGTTTGCCGGTAGGGTTTTTTCGCATCTTCCCGTTTCATGTGTAGAATCAATATAAATAAAAAGCAATACACATGAACTTCAACCTTTCAAACCAACTCAAAGCCCTTTCTCTTGCTACAATTTTAATAATTGCATTTTCCTGTACCCCGGATGTAGCTGTAGGGCCATCAGGCAGTGGCTACCTGAGCTTGTCACTATCAGCTCCTGAACAACCTGAGAATGGTCGAACAGTAGCCGAACAAGACTATAAATATCTGGTGGTATCGATCAAAAATGAAGAAGGGGAATATGTCCTCAACAATGAAACGCTGGCACTTGTCAAGCTGGGAAATGGCTATTTTACCGAAAACATCCAGTTTGAGGTCGGCGAATACACGATTGAAGATTTTATAGTGCTGGACTCCAAGGAAAACGCCGTACTGATATGCCCTAAGGAAGGTTCGGACTATGCCCAGTACGTAGAAGATGCGCTTCCTTTAAGTTACACTGTGAACCACGAGGAAACACTGGTAAAATCTGTGGAAGTGTTGGATGCCACTATGGATGATCCTGCAAGGTTTGGGTACACCATCCTCACGTTCAATTATGTTCAGTTGGTCAACCTGCAAGACGGCCTGCTGGCACATTATGATTTTGACGGTGACGCCAGCGACCTCAGTGGCAATGGCTATCATGGTGAAGTTTTCGGCGCTTCCCTTACCGCAAGCCGGAGAGGCCATGCCAATCAGGCGTATAGGTTCAACGGATCTACTGATTACATTGAAACGGGTATTGCCGATAGTGTATTGACTGGCCTGGAGAGGTTCAGTTTCGGATGCTGGGTAAAGCTCGATTCGCTAAACAATACACGCCAGGTAATGATCTCAAATACACGAGACGGAAATGGCATGTTCACACAGCGCATTGAAGACAATCAGATTACCACAGGCATTTACAACAAGCTGGACAGCTCTACCTACAGGTGGTCTCAAATCAAAGTGGGAAATGCACAACAAAGCATTTCGCAGCATACCTGGTACCATTTTGTAACAGTCTATGATGGCAACATCCTGCGATTGTATGTGAATGGGCACGAATTGTCCACCAAAGCCGTGACCGGGCCATTGGCCAGGCAGGGCAGCATATCCCGAACCATCAAATTGGGTAGCAATGCCGACAAACGAGCCCAATATATGCTGGAAGGTGTTCTGGATGAAGTAAGGATTTATTCAAGGGCACTCTCATCTCGTGAAGTTCAGGCCTGGTATTCGATATATTAGGCCATCACATCATAAAGGCCATGCAAAATCAAAGGCTCCACGGGTACACGAGTAGTTTCATGTGAACTCGATGAACCAAATAAACGTCCCCGCGCTTGATGCGGGGACTATCGTAATCCGTTCATTCTAAACATGTTAAACCCAAAACTCACATTAGTTTAACCAAACTTCAAACGTGTAGGTTTTATGCCCCTGTCTCATTGTTTTTGTTTTCAATGTACAGAGGAGTAACAGTAAACCGTTTTGTATAATTCAATGAATTTCTTTAAAATTTAGCTCAATAATCGTGCAAACCCACCAACATAGAGTGACGACATTTTATGTAAACCCATTGATATTCAGTTGATAAAGATGAATTATAGCTAATTTTATTTGACTTGAAAATCAAAAAAAATTAACTTTAGAAAAACTAAATTTCCAACCAAATCTCTCAACATGAAAAAGCTAAACCGACTTTTTGGCCACATCCTTGTATTGGCCATTGTGAGTTCTTGTGCCAGCAGTTCCAAAGAGCAAGCTGAAACACATACCCATTCCGAAGGCCATGTCCATGATCATGACCATGGCCATGTGCACGATCAGGCTAAGGAAACATTTTCTATAGCGAGCCTGGTCGATGAGGTGAAAACTGTTCCCGATTCCATCATTCAATACCTCCATGCCCAACACCATTCACATAAAGTACTAGAAAGAAGGACTGTTCCCCCGGGATATGAAACCAGGGAAATGAAATATTGGACTGATTACGCAGCTACTTTGGACGAACTACCGGTGATCAACCCCGGACCTGGCGAATATGTTCATGTGATGGAGGGGTATAAAAACGGTTACCAGAACCTTGTCATTGGCATTACAGAAACTTTTCCTGGCGGGGCACCTCCTATGCATACCCATAAGGGGGAAGAGTCCCATGTGTTGTTGGAGGGCGAAATCCTGTATGCACTGGGTGACACGCTTTTTACTATAAACGCCCCATACATCATCAATATCCCTCCTATGGTGCCCCATGCCTTCAAAAATATCGGGGACAAAACGGCCAATCTGGTGGTGATATTTCCTACCAACGTTTGGGAATATGATGTACTGGACTATTTTCCATTCAATGATATGGAAGAAAGTGCTTCAAAATGATCCATAACCCATACCGCCAAAAGACAACTTTCGGCTTTCTTAATTTATTAGGCTAGACAGTAAGTTTTAGAGCCTGTTTTTCACCTATACTACACCTTCTGAAGTCTTTGCAAATTCATGTATTCAGACCTCAGAAGGTTTTTTTCTTTCCACAGACGCCAGGACTGTTTTGTCGTTGCACAGCCCTAAATGCTCAAAAAAACATGCAAAATAGCGACATTAGAGGCTGTTTGAACCGTGTGTGTGCAACATTTCAAGGATTTTACCATTAAGTTTTTAATGCATTTTTATTATATTATGCTTAAATCATTAACTCAAATATTATGGAAAATCTAAAACACACATGGCTCACCGACAACCTGATCGATTTTGAATATAAGAAATACATCCTACTCTCCTACCTTCAATCTGTTCAGCAAAAGTTCAGGCTGAACGAACTCTACCCACAGTTGGCAGACCTTATTTTACACTACAACAACCTTAGAAACCTCAAGAACAACAAAGAGCTAATCTTTGAACAATTTCCCAAAAAACTGTCAGGGGTAGATGTGAAAAAGTTAAGGTTGACGTTTGAAGAACTGATCAAAGATGATGAACTGATGCGCCAAATCAACGAAACCATCAATTTTTCTATCCCACAACTTGAAAAGGCGATCAAAGAAGGAAAAACCATTTATGAGTTTGTGGAAGAAAACCTGGAATTTGATACGGTTGGCCTCATGCCTATATACAACAAGGAAGGTTATATATTGTTGAACCAGGATGCAAAAAAGGAGCTTAAAGTATATCGGTACAGGATATCCCTGATTGAACACCATGAAGAAAAATTTAGCGCTATCAATACTACCTACATCACCAGTGAAGTCAGGAGTATTTCCCGCACTGTAGAATCAATTAAACTGGATTTGATCAGAAGGTTTAAAGAGCTCCCTAATCCGGCTACATTTTTGATCACCAGCAGGATTACCTTTCCTATAAAGGAGACCTTTCTACCGGTAGCCAAAAGGCTCTTGATGCGAACGGTAAGTTTCGCTTAAAAATCGCTTAGAATCTATTAGAACGCCTCAAGGACGTACAAATCCAGTACCGCCTTGGGGCGTGCAAATACCTCTCTTATGATGGTGATATAAGAATAGTCCTCAGAAGGAAAATCTGCCTCGTAACATACAGACTCTACACCTAGATGGGCACTTATGAAAAGTGCCCTGTAAGCATGGTAGCGTTGCGTAATGAGGGTGAACCCGCTGTAGGTTTCTTTGCCATTGTTCAGTACCGAATCGTAGGTCCTGAAGCCCTTGTGGTCTAGGATGATCACCTCTTCGGGCACGCCCAGTTCCATAAGGGCAGTTTTCATGTCCCTTGGCTCGTTGTAATACTTAGGATCCTTCGTGCCACTCAGAATGATTTTCCTTACTTTCCGGGCTTTGTAGAGCTCCGCTGCAGCAGCTATTCTGTTGTCGAAAAAAAGGTTGTTGCCGCCACCGGTTTTATACTTACTGGTTCCAAACACCAATGCTACTTCGTTGGCAGGTACCTGTTCCGGATCGTTGAATATTTTGTGGGAGGTACTGTTGATAATCCAAAAGTTCGTCACCACCAAGAAAGTAATGACGGCATAAACCACAAATTGCCATATAGTATTGAAGCGTTTCAGAAAAGTAGAATTTTATCTTTCAATCATTCGAAAAGCCCCAGCTGGTCTTTACCATCTTTATCATCATTCTTTTTGATGTTGAATTCGATGGAACTTCCTACGTCTAACCCATTTTCTTCCTTTTTAGTTTCTTTCTGGTCAGATTCTGATTCTACTTCATGTTTTATTTCTTCCTTCAATTGCTTCAAAAAATCACTGCCTTCCTTTTCATTACCCGGTTTTTTTCCAGATTCTGGTTCCTTTACATTTTCTTCGACTGGTGCCTCAGGCTGCTCTTCGTGTAGCACTTGTATAGAGGTGATCGTTTGTGCGGGAAAGCGATTTCCCTGTGATTTCCAGCCTTTCACTTCTATCAGTTCGCTGAGGTGGAAGATCGTGGTACTTTTGGTTTTCTCCCCTTTCTTCTTGTAGTTCACTTCTACTTTTGGTGCTGAATTCAGGCTAATTGTTGCCAGTTTAGAGCCTTTCTCTTCACTTATAAATTTGAATTCTTTGTTCAGGGTCTGGGTTTCTATCAAAAAGCGCTTCACGTAATAGTTTTTACTGGCGCCATCCTGATATACTACCGAAACTACAGCTTCCGGGTCAAATTTGAAGATTTCGACAATGTTGCCTGCTGTATAGCGATTGGATAATTCGAACGTGCTCAATTCATAAGAACCATCCTTTAGGAAGGTGATCACCTTGTCCTCTGCCTGAAAATTGCCCAGGTGCTTGCCCCTTTCATCGGTGTTCAACCTGCCAATGGAATCATCGTACCAAATATCCAACCCACCCAGTGTGGATTTTCCGGCAGCTTTAAGTTCTATTTTCCTGACCGGGTACCTGGTAAGTATGTTGCCGCCTGCCCCCCGGCCTTTGATTTCCAAATCAGAAAAATCAAAGTCGAATACCTTCTTTCTGGCTTTTGAGCCTGCCGTCAGGTACACAGTGACCAACTCAGCTTCACCATTGGGGTTGGCTGTAAAATAATGCACTTTCGAGCCTTTGTCACTTTTGCCCAGATTATACTCCTTGTCCCTGGTGATAGAGGTCACGTTGAAACGTTTCGCCATGGTACGTCCACTTCCTCCATCCACATAGGCCATGTTGTACACCATGCGGTCGTCACCTTTGCGCCAAACCCCGGCATACAAAATATCCTTGCCTACAAAAACTTTGTCCTGAATCCGCGTGACCATAAACTTGCCATCTTTTCTAAAGGCTATGATGTCATCAAGGTCTGAGCACTCGCCCAGGTATTCATCCTTCTTCAATCCATAACCAATAAAACCATCTTTGCGGTTGACATACAACTTTTGGTTGTTGGCCGCCACTACCGTAGCTGTGATGGTCTCAATAGAAGATATTTCAGTCTTTCTTTCCCTTCCTTTTCCAAATTTCTCCAACAACCTGTTATAATACGATACAGTATAATCAATCAGATTGGCCAAATGGTGCTCTACTTCAGCCAACTCGTCCTGGAGTTTTTTCATCAACTCATCGGCCTTGAAAGAGTCGAATTTAGAAATCCTTTTGATTTTAATCTCTGTAAGACGAATGATATCATCCCTTACTATTTCCCTATAAAATTGTGATTTGTAGGGTTCCAAACCCTGGTCTATGGTTTCTATAACAGCTTCCCAGGTTTCACATTCTTCTATATCCCTGTAAATCCTGTTTTCGATAAATATTTTTTCAAGGGAAGAAAACAATATTTTCTCCAGAAGTTCTGACTTACGGATTTCGAGTTCCTGCTTTAGCAGCTGTACAGTCTGGTCGGTATTCTTTTTGAGAATATCATCGACTGTCATAAAAATGGGTTTGTCATCTACGATGACGCAGGCGTTGGGAGAAATCGACACCTGGCAATCAGTGAAGGCATACAGGGCATCAATGGTAATGTCCGGCGATTGCCCTGGAGCAATATCCACCTGAATTTCTATGTCTTTGGCAGTATTGTCTGTTACCTTCTTGACCTTGATCTTACCCTTGTCGTTCGCTTTGATGATGGATTCGATCAAGCTGGTAGTGGTGGTACCAAAGGGAATGTCTTTGATGACAAGGGTCTTTTTATCTACTTCTTCTATCTTGGCACGCACTTTCACTTTTCCTCCTCTGAGCCCTTTGTTGTATTCAGATACATCTATGGTGCCTCCGGTGAGAAAGTCGGGATAAAGTTTGAAGCTTTTGCCCCTAAGGTATTTTATAGAAGCATCTATTAGCTCGCAGAAATTGTGCGGCAGTATTTTGGTGGAAAGGCCCACCGCAATGCCTTCTACCCCCTGGGCCAGCAGCAATGGAAACTTTACCGGCAAGGTTATGGGTTCTTTTTTCCGGCCATCGTAAGACAGTTGCCATTCGGTAGTCTGTGGATTGTAAAGTACCTCCAGTGCAAATTTGGAAGGCCTGGCTTCAATATACCTGGAAGCTGCTGCCCGGTCTCCTGTCCTCACATCGCCCCAGTTTCCCTGGGTATCTATCAGCAAGTCCTTCTGGCCCATATTGACCATGGCATCCCCAATGGACATATCTCCATGGGGATGGTATTGCATTGTGCTCCCAATGATGTTGGCCACTTTGTTGTAGCGACCATCGTCCATTTCCTTCATGGCATGCAGGATCCGCCTTTGAACTGGTTTCAGGCCATCGTTGATGGCCGGCACAGCCCTTTCAAGGATTACATAGGAGGCATAGTCCAAAAACCAGTTTTCGTACATGCCGGAAACCGGCATCACATCATGGATGGTATCCCCTCCATTACCATTCTTTGCAAATTGTCCGTTGTTTTCTAATTCATCCATTTAGGCTACCTCCTCTTCTACTATATCTTTTTCTACTCTAAGTTTATCAATGATAAAATTCTGTCTGTCGGGTGTATTTTTACCCATATAAAAACCGAGTAAATCGGCTATTTTGGTGTCTTTGCTGAGGATGACTGGCTCCAACCTGATGTCCTCACCGATGAATTCACCAAACTCATTCGGTGAAATTTCACCAAGCCCCTTAAATCGTGTGATTTCTGGCTTTGGCCCAAGCTTTTCTATGGCATTCAGCCTTTCTTCTTCAGAATAGCAGTAAATCGTTTCCTTTTTGTTGCGCACCCTAAACAAAGGCGTTTCCAATATAAATACATGTCCTCCCCTTACCAGTTCGGGAAAAAACTGTAAGAAATACGTTAACAGCAGCAGTCTGATGTGCATGCCATCGACATCAGCATCCGTGGCAATCACGATTTGGTTGTACCTAAGCCCTTCTATGCCATCTTCAATGTTCAAGGCATGCTGAAGCAAGTTGAATTCTTCATTTTCATACACCACCTTTTTGGTGTGACCAAAGCAATTAAATGGTTTTCCCCTTAAACTAAATACGGCCTGAGACTGTACGTCACGGGATTTGGTGATGGAACCACTGGCCGAGTCGCCCTCGGTAATGAACAGCGTGCTCCTGTTTTTCAAATCTTCGTCTCCTTTTTTGTCATCAAAATGAATGCGACAATCCCTTAGTTTTTTGTTGTGGAGGTTGGCCTTTTTTGCCCTTTCATTGGCGAGTTTTTTTATCCCTGCTATTTCCTTCCGTTCCCTTTCGGATTGCATGATACGCTTCTGGAGCGCTTCAGCTACTTCACTATGTTTGTGTAGGTAGTCATCCAGCGATTTCTTTACAAAGTCATTGACAAATGTCCTCATTGTGGGGCCATCGGGTGCAACATTCAACGACCCCAATTTGGTTTTCGTCTGTGACTCAAACACCGGCTCCTGTACCCGCACCGATATGGCCCCTACTATACTCGCCCTCACATCGGTGGCTTCATAATTTTTTCCGTAGAAATCCCTCACCGTGCGAACAATCGACTCGCGCATGGCTGCCAGGTGGGTACCCCCCTGAGTGGTATATTGCCCGTTTACAAATGAATAATATTCTTCCCCATACTGGTTGTTGTGGGTAAGCGACATCTCTATATCGTCTCCCTTCAGGTGTATGATGGGGTACCTCAAAGTCTCCGGATCGGTCTTGCGTGCCAGCAAGTCGAGCAGTCCGTTTTGAGAATGGTATTTTTTTCCATTGAAATTGATGGTGAGCCCGGCATTAAGAAATGCATAGTTCCACATCAGGTTATCCAGGTACTCAGGAATAAAATGGTAATTCTTGAATACCGTATTGTCGGGTTCGAAAACGATGAAAGTACCGTTGCGGTCATCGCTTTTCACCACCTTGTTGTCATTGATCAATTCCCCGGTGTGAAATTCAGCTACTTTAGTTTGGCCTTCCCTAAAAGATTGTGCTTTGAAATAAGAAGAAAGGGCGTTTACAGCCTTGGTACCCACCCCATTCAGGCCCACCGATTTTTGAAATGCTGACGAGTCATACTTACCCCCGGTGTTGATCTTTGACACACAGTCCACCACCTTGCCCAAAGGGATACCACGGCCATAATCCCTCACCTCTACCCTGTGGTCTGTTACCTTCACATTAATGGTGCGGCCATGGCCCATCACATGCTCATCTATACAGTTGTCCATCACCTCTTTTACCAAGACATAGATACCATCATCCGGGGCTGAACCATCGCCCAGCTTGCCAATATACATGCCAGGCCTGAGCCTGATGTGCTCTTTCCAATCCAGTGATTTGATACTATCTTCGGTATATTCTCCTACTTGTGCAGCCATTCTCTATTTAAAAAAAATCTTGTAAAAAATGATCGTGAATATAGGCTATTTCACCCTAATATTGAATAAAAAAAACAGCCAAAAACAGGCTTAAACTAATACTTCAATTTGAGCAACTATTGAAGAATGCCTATATAAAATACTGATTTACAGAACCAACTATTGTGTAAACAACAACAGGTATATCAAATAAAAAATCCAGATACCGAGCAATAAGGGACCGATGTACACAATGAAAGCAAAATATGAAACATTGAAATGTTCATCGTTGTGGAAAAGCCCAACAAAACTGACGCTAAAAATAAAAAAAAGGTTGAGCACGACAGACAGGCTATCGGCCCAAGCCCGTAAACCGGACTTCTTGTTTGCCGAAATACTGGTGCCTGTAGTACCTACCGGCAAGGTTTTAAGGGTTCTTTTCAAAAAAGAAAGCACTAAGGTGCAAACTATAAACAGGCCCAGAGCGGAATAAAAAAACACTTCCCTATCCATTTCGAAGATAGTGGCACCACTTTGGTCAAAATATAAACTTACCGTATCGGGCAGGAATGCATACACATACAATAGCATTGCCAAAAAAATAAAAACAGTAATTCGTGAGACCAATTTAAATACCCTATGCATAGACCTGTTAAGATTTCAAAGGCGCAAAACTATATAAGAAAAGTGAAGAAGAGGTCATACACCTGATAATGTATAGAGGGCTATCTTTTCCTCCTTTCCCCTAAGGGCTATATCCCCTATTTTATGTGGATATCCAATAGCAGATGTCTTTATCAATTTTATCAAGTCTTCAGATATGAGAATTTCAACTCCATGATGGTTGCACTGCTCCTGTATCCTTGCGCATGTATTGAGTACATCCCCGGTATAGACAATATCACGCTTGATGATGCCAATCTCCCCAGCGGTCACCTTCCCAAGGTGAAAGCCCGCTTTAAAATCAGGAACAAACCCATATTTATGATGGTATTTGTCCGATAGTTGATTGATCTTCTTTTTGATTTCATAAAAACAGCAGATGCAATTGGCATTTTTCAATCCGTTGTTCATTTTCCATGAAACGACAATTTCATCCCCCACATATTGATAAATTTCACCTTTTGTTGCAATAATGGGATAGGTGATGTCGGAGTAAAAATCCTTCAGTAGGTTGAAATAATCGTGATGGCCTATTTTTTCTGCTATAGTGGTCGAAGATTTTAAATCAAGAAACATGAAAATGCGCTCTTCCTCCCCCGGCTTGTGGTATTTTCCGATGAGAAAATATTTCAGTACGCCCTGCCCAAATTTATCATTGACCTGAAGCATAAACTGCGTACCGACCACTACCAGGCCCCAGTGCATGAATGTAACCACTGACATTGGGGCGGTAACCAAATCCATCACTTTGCTCAACACTTCCTGATGGTAAAAAGGCAGTTCACTTTTGCTGGTAGCTTGTGTGAATGCAATAAGAAACGAAGTAAAATAATATATCAGGACAAAAAACACGGCAGTAAGCATGATGCCAATACCAAAGGGCTTTTTGCGCATTTTGTCGTTGATCAGGAATACCAGGACAATGCCACCGAGCAGCCCACCAGAAAACCCTGACAGGATTCCTAACAACAAATCCAGCGTAAAATCATACTCAGGTGAGACCCCAAGGCTATGATGGGAATTGAGCAGGATTTTGTTGAGCAAGGGCAGCAACGTACCTATCAGCATAAAAGCGACGGTTATGATGGTTACCTTCTCCAATTTTATCCTGAACCTTGCATTGAATGTCATGGCATAAATTTAGGCATAAGGCGATTTAAAAAAACAAATTTCTAAAAACTAGAACTGAATTTGTGCTATATACCAAGCAATAAGTATCTTGGCAAGATACAAATTTCAAAAACATGGACACATTCTCCCTAAAAAACAAAGTAGCCATAGTCACCGGGGCGAGCAAAGGCATTGGCCGTGCCATTGCAGAACTCTATGCCCAATATGGGGCAAAGGTGGTGGTATCCAGTAGAAACCAGGAAGCTGTGGACGAAGTGGCCCACACTATCAAGGCACAAGGCCATGAGGCCATAGGCATAGCCGCCAATGCTGGCAAAGAAGCCGACCTCAAACACCTGGTGGATGCCACTATGGACAAGTATGGTCAGATTGATGTATTGGTGAACAATGCCGCCACCAATCCGGTGTTCGGGCCTGTGCTGAATACAGATGGCGCCAGCTTCGACCATATCATGAATGTGAATGTGAAAGGACCGTTCGAATTGTCCAAACTGGCTTTTCCAGCCATGGCAAAAGGTGGCAATGGGTCAATCATCAACATCAGCAGTATTGGTGGGCTTTCCCCTGAACCCCTATTGGGCATCTACAGCGTAAGCAAGTCGGCTTTGATCTCACTGACCAAGGTAATGGCCAAGGAATTTGGTGCAGCCGGAATCAGGGCCAACGTTATTTGTCCCGGCCTTATCAAAACCAAGTTTAGCGAGGCACTATGGAGCAATGAAGCTGTTACTGAAAAGATGGTAAAGAGACTTCCCCTCCCAAGGATCGGAATGCCTGAAGATATCTCAGGAATGGCGCTTTTTCTAGCTTCGGATGCTTCTTCCTATTGTACCGGAAGTGTGTTTACTGCGGATGGAGGTTATACCATTTGAGGTGACAGTTTTCTAAAAATATCAGGGGCTGTATTAGTGCACGCCGTGCATCCACTTTCTCAGTAATGGTGCCAGGATAAAGGCCAATGCAGCACCAGCCAGTGTTACATAAGCGATTTGCTCAAAGCCATCGGTATATATTTGCAGCGACACCATAGGGTCTGCATTCTCTGCTGACCCTTCAACGGCCAATAGTTTGCCCACCAGCCCAACCAGGCGAAAGGCAAAGGCTGAAGACAAAAACCACACCCCCATCATAAAAGCAACGATCTGTTTGGGTGCCAGCTCGGTCACTTTTGACAATCCTACAGGCGACATAAACAGCTCTCCAGTTGAAAACAGCATATAACCGAACACCATAAAAAAGAAGGGTACCCTTCCATTAGTGTCGGCAAACCCTCCACTAAGCCAATACACTGCGTAACCAGCTCCAAGGATGAGCAGGCCAAAGGCAAATTTGTACGGGGTGTAAGGATTCATTTTCTTTTTTGAAAGATAGACCCATAGCCAGGAAAAGAGCATGGCAAACATGATGATGAACAATGCGGTAATGGCGTTGGTCTGGGAAGCATTGATCCACATTAAGTTCACATTTCTCAAAGCAAAAAGTGTAAGTGTACTTCCTGCCAATTCGTAAAAACCCCAGAATAGCGTCATAAACATGGTGAGAAAAACTATCACCACCAGGCGCTCCCTTTCTTCTTTTGATACTTCCATCATGGTTTTTATAATCACAAAAAGTATCACGAGGAGTATCGCCCAAAAAACATAATCAACCACCTGGCCTTCATAATACACCTGCCCTACAAATGGAATGGACAAATTGCCATAAAACATCATCAATGCTATGAATGGTACCAATAGAAAGGCAAAGAAAGGAACCAGTTGCTTGATTTTTAGGCCAAATTTTGTTTGGTCAAGGTAGTCTTCGTCGGGTGCATACCCATGCTCACCAAAGGTACCGTTCTTCAGCCCCGACCAGAATACAATCAGGCCCACCACCATACCTACGCCAGCAGCTCCAAAGCCATAATGCCAGCCAAACTCAAAACCCAACCAGCCACAAAATAGTGGTGCCACAAAAGCCCCGATATTGATGCCCATATAAAAAATGGTGAAACCAGAATCCCTTCGTGGGTCACCTTGTTCATACAGCGCACCCACGAACGTAGAGATATTGGGTTTGAAAAGCCCATTCCCAACAATGAGCAAACCAAGCGCCAGGAAAAAGGCCACCTGGTATTCGAATGCGAGCACAAAATGCCCAAGGGCCATCAGCGACCCGCCGAGAAGTATCGAGCGCCTGAACCCTAAAAGCTTATCTGCCAACATGCCCCCAAGCACCGGGGTACCATATACCAGGGCGCCATAAGCAGCATAGATAGTTGAGGCAATGACATCACGTGCTTCGAGTGCTTTGTAGATTTCTTCGGTCATATAGAGCATCAGCAAAGCACGCATGCCATAAAAACTGAAGCGCTCCCAGAGTTCTGCAAAGAAAAGGTAGAACAGGCCTTTTGGGTGGCCAAAAAGTTGAGGTTGATTGGATGGGTTCATATTGTTTCTTTAAAGGGGCCATCAATATTCGAAATCAATGACCACCTGTTTGAGCCTAATTATTACATTGACATAATATTAGTGTACTCCATGCATTCCTTTTTTCATCAAAGGATTGAGTACAAATAGTACGGCACTAATAGCGACCCCTACCCACATCAGGGACGAAAAGAAATCGGTATAAGTAACGAGTGCAGCTGAAATATCTGTCACCATACCCCCTTCTGTATCGATAGCAGCAAATTTGGCTATTTGTGCAGCAACCAATTCAGAATAGGCTGTAGCCAAAAACCAGGAGCCCATCATCACGCCCACCACCTTAGGCACTGCGAGTTTGGTCACAGCAGATAGTCCCACCGGAGACAGGCATAGTTCGCCTGTTGTGTGTAGCAGATATGCCAACACCAGCCAGATCAGGGCTACCTTTCCTTCAGCTCCAGGCATAGATGCCCCCAATACCAGCGCGCCAAAACCAAGCCCGGCCTGGAGGATGCCCAATGCAAATTTCATAGGTGTATTTGGTTCCCATTTCTTTTTGGCCAACAGCGTCCAAAGAACAGCAAATATTGGCGCAAGAAGGAAAATGAACATGGCATTCAACGAACCGGTTTGCACTGCAGTCATTTCCCATTTTACAGGTATGCCAGTTGCAGAGGAAGACACCTCTCCGGCAAATAAAAAGGCTTTAATTCCCTGATAGGCCAATGCACCTCCAACCAAAACTAGTATTCCAATCACAATCTTTGATTCAGATGGATTGAGTAATTTAAACTTGTTCTTTCCTAGAAAAGCTACTAAAAATGGTGCTGCCAGCAACACTATTCCCAAAATGTAAAATCCTGAAGTAGCACCAGAGGTAAATATCTGGTCGAGAATTACCCTGTTCACCACCCTGTCGGCGTAGAGCGTCATTGAGGCGGCAGATTGCTCGAACAAAGCCCAAAAAACTACTGTAAATATGGTGAGACTGGCCAAAACAGTCATTCTCCCCCGTTCCACAGCATTACATTGTGTATATAGAAACCAAACCAACCAGGCCAACACACCAATGGCCATTATATTAAGTGCGTTGTGCACAATGGCATTGGACTGTACCAAAAACCATATTACTGCCACGCTAATAGTAGATAAAAGGTAAATTGTATATTCTTTATTCAAGCCTATAACAGACTTCTCTTTCAATATTTCCGGGTTTTCTGGTTCTGCATGGCCGTGAAGGAATTTCTGTCCCCAGGTGAAAGTGACCAGACCGAGCAACATGCCGATACCTGCGGCACCAAAGCCATAGCCCCATCCATAGGTTTCACCCAGCCATCCACAGATTAATGTAGCCAAAAAAGACCCGAGGTTAATTCCCATGTAGAAAATAGTGAAACCAGAATCCCTGCGATCGTCCCCTTGTGTATAGAGTTTTCCTACTATGGTCGAAATATTAGGTTTTAAAAAACCCACCCCTACTATGATCAGTGCCAGGGAAAAATAGAAGACATTCAGGGCAAACAAATCCTGGACAACTTCACCACCCGCCATGGTGGCCTGCTTTCCTTCGAATGCCATTCCCAAATGGCCAAGGCATAACATGATGCCCCCATATATTACAGCTTTTCGCATGCCCAGGTACCTGTCTGCCAGCATACCTCCTATTACAGGCATGGCATACACCAATCCGGCATAGGCACCCAGGATATCCAATCCGTTGGAATCTGTAAATAAATGATATTTGGTAAGGTACAGCAGCAACAAAAATTTCATTCCATAGAATGAAAACCTTTCCCACATTTCGGTCAGAAAGCAGATATACAATCCTTTTGGGTGACCAAATATTTCTTCTTCTTTTTCCATATTAATAGTTAAATAGAGGTTAATGTTAATTCGCTGCTAGGGACAACACACTGAATCAATGAATCCGGTAAGTTGGACTCATTAATAATTCCTATCAAAGTTTTTGGGTGAAATGAAAAGACAGGACTATCCAGGAGTATCAAAACAAAATTCGGGAAATGAGGCATGAAAAATTCGGCCATATATTTCTTATCCTGGTTCAGGGTGATTTAGTCATCTATCTGGCAAAATAAAAAGAATATATGAGATAGCTAAATTATTGTTTGGCTAAATACATGAACGGTCACTAAACCTGACCAATGTAAGCACCATTCTTTGACCTTATCTAAAGTTATCCCAATGTTCCCCTGAATATCCCCTCCTGTTAAACGAAAAAAGCACCTTCCTTAGAAAATGCTTTAATTATTAATTCGTAATTACCACAATTACAGAAAGTTAACAGGTAATTTTTAGATTCGTCTAAATTACCTTTCTCAATGTTTTGGGCGAATATGCCGTATAAAATCATCTGTCTTGGTTTGTAAATTTCCTTCAGCTTTGACAGCATTGACAAAAGCACTCCCAATGATCCCCCCTTTCGAATGCTGGCATACTTCCTTAAAAGTATGGCTATCAGAAATGCCAAATCCGATAAGGGTTGGTGTTGACAAATTCAAAGATTTTATTCGTTTGAAATAGGCCAATTGCTCTTCAGAAAACTGGCCCTTTGCCCCCGTGATACTAGAAGAAGACACCAGGTAAATGAACCCGGATGAGTCCTGATCAATTGCTCGTATCCTGCTTTCGGGTGTGGTTGGCGTCACCAGTAAAATGTTATGTAAACCGTGTTTGTCAAAAGCTGATTTGTATTCCCTTTTATAGACATCAATAGGAAGGTCAGGCAATATCAATCCATCT
The DNA here is from genome assembly GCA_040222275.1 of Cyclobacteriaceae bacterium. Taxonomy (GTDB): domain Bacteria; phylum Bacteroidota; class Bacteroidia; order Cytophagales; family Cyclobacteriaceae; genus CAXBNB01. The sequence continues at coordinate 21,181 of JAVKDJ010000019.1, read as the reverse complement.
ATGCCCACACGTTCACATTGCTCACAAAACTCTTCCATGCCATATTGCAGTATGGGATTGAGGGAACTCATTATGATCACAGGTACTTTTATAGTCTTCCTCATTCCCTGCAATTGCTGGAACAGCAATTTTACTGTCATGCCATTTTCTATGGCTTGCAGGTTGCTTTGCTGAATTACCGGGCCATCAGCTACCGGGTCAGAAAAAGGGATTCCTATTTCGATCATATCCACGCCGGATTCCTGTAGTTGTTCCAGGATAGGCATGGTATCATTAAGCTGTGGAAAACCAGCTGTGAAGAAAATAGTCAGCAGGTTGTCTTTATTGTTAAGTAGGTTGTTTATTCTATTATTCATTTTAGAATTGGTAATGTGTAATTGGTAATTATTAATTCATAAGAGGGTATTGCCCCGTTGAAATATGAAACTTAACTTTCAGTCTTTGAGTTTTTTACAATTTTGAAAAGTATTCTGGATATTTCTTCTAGTTCCTTCAATAATTGTTTAGCCCTTTCAACTTCACCTATTTCTGTATCCCGCAAGAGTCTGAGCCAATAGGTTGATTCCCGGGATTCCTTATAGGCTATGGACATTTTATATCTGAAATCTTTCTTTGAAAAACCACCAATAGCCTCTTCAACATTAGCTCCTATAGACGTCTCTGACCTTAGTAGTTGCCTGGAAAGAACATATTCCCTTTTGGTTGTCTGAACTTCAAGGCAATACAACACTATTTCTTTAGCAAATGCATAGCTTTTATCCAGGATAATATTCTCAGCCATTGTTCATTCTTAATTATCCATTATTCATTGATAGATAGCCAATGTACGTCTCCAAATCCTTGTCCCCCCTACCCGACAGGTTGATAACAATGGTCTCGCCTGGGGTAATGGAAATTTTGTCTAATACGGCCATGGCGTGGGACGATTCTATCGCAGGGATGATGCCCTCTGTTTTACAAAGCGCCATGCCAGACACCAATGCTTCATCGTCAGTTACTGCTTCGAAATGTACCCTGCCAGACTTAAACCAATGGGCCAATGCCGGGCCAATGCCCGGGTAGTCCATACCTGCCGAAATAGAATAAGGTTCCACCACCTGCCCATCGTCGGTTTGCATAAAGGTGGTCATGCTGCCATGCAACACTCCTCTTTTGCCCAGGAAAGTTGCCGCAGCAGACTCGCCTGAATCCAAGCCTAAACCAGCAGCCTCGGCAGCTATCAGCTCTACACCTTCATCCTCTATGTAGTGAAAGAAAGCACCCGTGGCATTGCTGCCCCCGCCAACGCAGGCAATTACCTTATCGGGCAGTTCACTTCCGGTTTTTTCTTTCAACTGCTTTTTCATTTCCTCGCTAATGATAGATTGAAAACGGGCTACCATATCCGGGTATGGATGGGGACCAACTACCGAACCAATGATGTAATGGGTATCCGCAGCGTGGTTGATCCAATAGCGAAGTGCTTCGTTGGTGGCATCTTTGAGGGTCTTGTTGCCGGATAATGCCGGCACTACCTCAGCTCCCAGAAGTTTCATACGCCCTACATTAGGCGCCTGGCGCTGGATGTCCAGCTCTCCCATAAACACCTTGCACTCCAATCCCTTGAGCGCACAAACTGTGGCCGTAGCAACCCCATGCTGCCCTGCACCTGTTTCCGCTATAATTTTTTTCTTGCCCAATTTTTCTGCCAGCAATACCTGACCTATGGTGTTGTTCACTTTGTGCGCACCAGTATGACACAAATCTTCCCTTTTGAGGTATATGTTTGCTTTGTACTTCTCGGAAAGCCTTTTGGCAAAGTATAATGGCGTAGGCCGCCCGGCATAGTCGCGCAACAGCAGGTCAAGTTCCTGTTTAAAACCTGGGTCAGCCATTATATTCAGGTATTGCTCCTGCAGCTCCTGAACATTGGCTTGAAGCATTTCAGGAATAAATGCCCCTCCAAAACTCCCAAAATAGCCACTCCCATCAGGGTATAGTTGTGTCGTCTCTTTCAATTCCATTAGTCTAGTGTATTAATAAATTCACGTACTTCTTTCGCTTTTTTTAGTCCCGGGCTTTCTTCAAACCCACTGTTGAGGTCTGCCGCCCAGAGCTTATCAATTGTGAGTTGTTTCACATCGTTGGCGTCTTCCAAACGAATACCACCACTGAGCATGAACGGGGTATCCAGGTTGTAGTTGGCCAATGCCTCCCAGTCAAACTTTATTCCATTACCACCCCGGTCTTTTCCTTTTGTATCAAACAAGAAATAATCAACCGCAGAACGGTATTGTCGCAACAAATCCAAATCAAGTTTGTCGCTTACAGAAAATGCCTTGATAATTTTACTGCCTTGCTTCTTCATTTGCGCACAGTATTCCGACGATTCATGGCCATGCAACTGTAGGTAGTCCAAACCATATTCCTTCTGGAGCTTCTCTACCACCTCTGCCTTTTCATTCACAAACACGCCGACCTTCTTCACGTCCAGCCCTTTGACAAAAGCCGGATCAACATTTCCCTTGTCAATGCTTCTGGGTGATTTGGTATAAAATATCAGCCCAATCATATCTACCCCCGCAGCAATCACCTCGGTAATGTTTTGCTTATTGTTCAGTCCACATACTTTAACTTTCATCGGCACAAGTATTTATACTTTTCCGGATAAAAAAGCGCTCAGTTCGGCAGCAGGATCTGCATGCCTCATAAATTGCTCACCAATCAGAAAACCCTTGTACCCGGCTTTGTTGATCAGTTGCAGGTCTTCAAGGCTTTTCAAGCCACTTTCCGAAATCTTTACCACATTATCTGGCAGTTTTTCAGCCAAATCTATTGATGTATATATACTGGTTTCAAAGGTCTTGAGGTTTCGGTTGTTCACTCCCAGTATATCAATGTATTCCAGCAGGTCTTCATCATACTCTTCTTCAGAATGGATTTCCAGCAAAATCTCCAATCCAACAGATCGTGCCAGTTTTGCCAATTCCATGATTTGTCTTTGGCTCAGGCATGCAGCTATAAGGAGCATCACATCAGCACCCATGGCTTTGGTTTCCAGCACCTGATATTCATCTACTATAAAGTCCTTTCTGAGCACTGGTACTGTCAGTTCCTTTCTTGCCTGTATAAGGTCTTCATACGCTCCTCCAAAAAAAGGTGTATCAGTAAGGATAGAAATCCCAGAGGCGCCTGCCGATTGATATCCGGTTGTTGTTTTCACCACATCGGCCTGATCATTGATGATGCCCTTGGAAGGGGATTTCCTCTTGAATTCTGAAACAATACCATACGGCTCTGCCTGCAAAAGCCTCTCGCGAAGTGAATAGCATTTTCTTTGAAAGCCTGGCCGACTTTCAAGATCGCCAATAGGCACGTTTACCTTATGGACTGCCACCTCCTTTTTCTTCTCTAATACTATTTTCTCGAGTACATCCATTTCATATGAACCCTCCAAGGGTTTAAAACCCCTGGAGGGTTGTTTGTTTTATTCTTTAATTCCCTAAAAATTTACTAAAAGACTCCAGTGCTTTTCCTGATACCAAAGACTCTCTTGCCATTTCTATCCCGTCCTTTATATTATCAGCCTTTTGGGCACAGTATAGGCCAAGACCGGCATTGGCCAGTGTTACAGATATTTGGGCTTCAGTTGCTTCATTTTTCAAAACGCTTACGAATATATCAGCTGAATCCTGTATGGTAGCCCCTGCCCGCAGCGACTCAGGTGCCAGCTGTGGCAAGCCTAAATCTTTTGGGCCGTGTATTTCCATACCATTTTTATTGGCCACTGTAAACTGCCCTGTAAGGGAAACTTCGTCATAGCCATCTATAGAATGTACCACTGCAAAATCCATATTTTCTTCTTTCAGGATAGATTGGTACAAACCCTGTACTTCTACACTATAAACCCCGGACAACTGGATTTTCGGTCGGCTGGGATTTACCAGTGGCCCCAGCATGTTGAAAAATGTTTTCAAACCCAGCTCTTTTCTCACTGGTGCCACATTTTTCATAGCAGGATGAAAAAGCGGGGCATGTAAAAAACAAATCCCGGCATTTTCAATGTTTCTGCTGAGTTGGTCGGCATCATTGGTAAATTCATACCCAAAGTGATGGAGCAGGTTGGATGACCCGCAGGATGACGACACGCCATTATTACCGTGCTTGGCGACTTTTTGTCCTGCACCTGCCACTACAAAAGAAGCCAGTGTAGAAATATTGAAAGTATCTTTTCCATCCCCACCAGTTCCACACATATCCATGGCCTGATATCCTTCCAAATCAATGGCCACACATAAATCCAACATGGCGTCCCGGAACCCCGCCAGTTCTTCCGGTTTTATCGGACGCATCATGAAAACGGTAAGGAAGCAAGAAATCAGGCTGTTGTTGTGTTGGCCGGAGGCTAACTCGGTAAGGGCTTGTCTGGCCTCCTGACGACTCAGGGTTTCTTTTTCAAATAGTTTATTCAATAAATCTTTCATGGTGTTTTTTCAGTTTTCCTAAACCGACCTATTTGTCAATCGGATTTTGCTCCAGTATTTTTCAATTAAAAACCTAAATTAATTCTACTTTCTCACATTTGCACTTGGCACCAATGATTGCCATGTCTGTAGATACCTGCTATCTACAAGAACACTTTCCAATGTGGTTCGTCCAGTTTATGCCTTGACCGTAGGGTCTATCCAGTTCTGTATCATTCGCTTTCCATGTTCTGTCAATATGGATTCCGGGTGAAATTGCACACCTTTCACATCATATTCCCTATGGGTTATGGCCATAATTTCCCCCTTCGGATCAACTGCTGTTGTTTTCAAATCTTTACCTAAAGTATCTGGTTTTATGGCCCAGGAATGGTACCTGCAAACCTTAAACCGATCTGGAATACCTTGAAAAAACACATCACCTTCATCCAACACCACATCGGTAGTGATACCATGCAGTACATCGTCCATGTTGTAGATGGTAGATCCAAAAGCCTCCCCTATGGCCTGATGTCCCAGGCATACACCCAAAATTGATTTGGTTGGGGCGTATTTCCTGATCACGTCCATCATGATGCCAGCATCTACAGGCACGCCAGGGCCAGGTGATAGCAGTATTTTATCATACTTTGCCACATCTTCAATGGTCATCTGATCATTACGAATCACATCAAGGTGGCTTCCATAACCCAATTCCTTCAGGATATGCACCAGATTGTAGGTGAATGAATCGTAATTATCTAAAACTAATATTTTCATTTTTTATGAATTACCTATAATATTTATCTCTGATATCAATCTATCCTTTCGGCTACTTCCAGTGCTTTCATCAATGCTCCCACTTTATTATACACCTCCTGCACCTCACTTTCCGGTACCGACTTGGCCACCACACCGGCACCCGCCTGAAAGTACAAGGTATCATTTTGGCTCAAAAAGGACCTAATGATAATTGCGTGGTTGAAATTGCCTGAAAAATCCATAAAACCAATCATACCACCATAATATCCCCGTTTGGTTTTCTCATACTTGTCAATCAATTGCATGGCCCTGTGCTTGGGGGCTCCAGACAGGGTGCCAGCCGGGAAAGTATCAGCAGCGACATCCAAAATACCTTTGTTTAACTCTCCGGTAACCTTAGAAACCAGGTGGATGACATGCGAAAAGTACTGTACTTCTTTGAATTTTTCCACTTCTACATTTTCCCCCGATTTGCTCAGGTCGTTTCGGGCCAAATCTACCAGCATCACATGTTCCGATGTTTCTTTTTCATCGTTGGAAAGCTGCATAGCCAGCTCATAGTCTTTCTGGTCATCACCTGTTCGGCGGTAAGTGCCGGCTATCGGAAAAATAGAAGCCTTATTGTCCTGTACCACCAGCTGTGCTTCCGGGGACGATCCAAAAATAGTAAACTCACCATAATCAAAGTAAAATAAATATGGAGATGGATTAATACTTCTTAATGCCCTGTACGCTTGAAAGTCGTCCCCTTCAAATTGGGTCGAAAAACTACGGGAAAGCACCATTTGAAAAGTATCCCCTTTTTTACAATGATCAATGGCTTTTTCTATAATGGCCTTGAATTCATCGTCTGTGAATGGCGACACGATATTCTGGTCTGTTTTGAAATCCAGGGTAGCCGGTGTGTCGTTAGTATTGATCAAATCCAGCACCTGTGAAAGGTTGGATTGAAACGGTGCACCTTCCACAGTATTTTCTGTAATAAAAAGGCGGCTGTTGAAATGGTCAAACGCTATGACATACCTAAAAAACACGTAATGGATTACCGGCACATCATACTGGCTTTTTTTTCGGGCATCTAAAACTATGTCTTCAAAGTGCTCTATGGCTTCATAGGCCGTAAACCCAAACAGTCCGTTGCGTATGTATTTTTCATTTTTGGTTTGGGCTGAAAAGGAAGCGACGAAAGACTTTATTTCCTTTAGGAGGTCAATATCCTCTATTGGTTTTTCCGTGGTACTGCCATCGGGGTAGCCAATATTCAGCGACTTTTCGTCCGCCTTTATATGTGCAATAGGCTCAAAGCCCACATAAGAGAAGCTATTTTCCCTGGCATGGTAATCAGAACTTTCGAGCAAAAATGACTGGGCGTATTTTTCCCTCACCTTGAGGTATATCCTCACGGGTGTCTCCAAATCCCCCAACATTTCCTTTGTTTCTGATAGTATTTTATAATGGCTCATAAGGAATAAATAGTCATAAAAAAAGCCCGCTTGAACAGCGAGCTTTTGTAGTTTTATTTTTATACAAATACAGATTAATGCCGTTCACAACTCAAATTGAATTGTACCACCACCAAATCATATTTGCATTAATTGTCTTCATTGTGCTGCAAACATAAAGTATGAATTGAATTAAAAAAATAAATCGAATAAAAAAACTTTCACTGCTCCACTTCTGCTGTCTTGACCACCACTTCCGATGCTCCGAAGTACCCAAGGACAATGTCATCCGGGTCATTTATGTTGCGCATATTGCCGGTAACAGCAGAAGGCGGTGTGCTGGGACCAATTTGATCGGAGCTGATCTGGGATACCAGTAGGGAATAAAAATCAAAAGCCCCCTCCGTTAAAGACCACTGTTCCAGTTTCAATTGATCCCCATTCTTCAGCAGGATATCGGTTACTTTAGCTTCAAAGGTATTTCCATCGGTAAACTTGTCATCAAAAATCACCAATTCTTCTGGTTTGTCTTTCAAGGTATCATTGATATACATTTTCCATCGGTAAAAATTCTTCACATTGGGAATGTCAGCTATCGATCCTTTTACAAAATAGACTTTGGCATCCGGGTCTGTTATCGGAAGGGTCGGATCGAATGAGGTGTCGAAAAAGACCGTATCCAGGTTTGGAACCGAATGGAGGATTTCCCTGTTCGAAACGTATTCTGCCCCATCAGGCAGGTTTACATACAACTGGTATGCCTCTCCGGGCACGCCTGTGAACTGATCAGGGTCGGATAGGTATATGCCCCGTTTGGCGCTTTCACTAAAATCGTACCGGCGTGAAGACCGGTCCAGTACATACACCTCTGCGCCGGTTACTCCCGGGTCTGTTGTATGGTCGTTGAACCCAACTGTTCTGGTCACCGATACGGTATAGGCCCGCTTGTCAGTAGTAACCCAGCCGCTGATGACCACCCTGGGTTGACCTTCAGGCAGCACAAGGTCTATTGGCTCCTCACAACCTAGTATCAATGCCCATATCATAATGATTGGCAAGCTTTTTTTACAATATGTCCATGGTCTATTCAAAGCCTTAGAATTTAAAATTGTAGGTGACGGATGGAATGAATACCCCCAGCAAAGAAAACCTTTTGATTTCCGTCATGGTGGGATCTTCCTCTTTTTGAACGAACAAATAAGACTGGGTATTTCGGCGACCGTAGGCGTTGTAAATAGAAAACACCCAATACCCGTGGTTCTTTTTTGGGGTACCATTTTTCTTTACCTTTCGCCCTTCCATACGGGCTGCTACATCCAGTCTATGATAGTCGGGCAACCTGTGCCTATTCCTTTGTTCATAGTGTGGCACCACATAGCCATCGAAGTTGTATTTTCCTACCGGAAAAGTAAAAGGCCGGCCTGTTTGATAGACAAAGTTGGAAGAGAGCGTCCACTTTTTGCTCAATCTGTAAATTGCCGACAATGACAAATCATGCGTCCTGTTGAAATCGGTGGGAAAATATTGCCCATCATTGATGTTTTCATCTTCAAACTTACTGCTCACACGAATTTCAGATTTTGATAAAGTATAGCCGAGCCACCCGGTCAGATTACCCAGGTCTTTTTTCAAGAATAGCTCAACCCCAAAAGACCTGGATGTTCCGGATAGTAGTTCTGTTTCGATAGCGGGGTTGAAAAGCAACTGCGCCCCTCCTTTGTATTCTACAATATTCCTGTTTTTTCTGTAAAAAAGTTCCACAGAGCCTTCCAGTTTGCTATCTAAAAAGAATTTGTAGTACCCAGCCGTCACCTGCTCACCAATGCTTGGTTCGATATGGACTCCACTGGCCTTCCATATATCAGATGAAGATGGTGTAATGGTGTTGGACAACCTGTGCATGTATTGGGCCGAACTTGAATAATTCATTTTCAATGAACTTGAGCTGTTGAGCTGGTATTTAAGGGTTGCCCTTGGATGCAGGTTTACAAAAGTTCTGATGTTTTCACCTGACTTATAAAAAGTGGTATCCCTTAAAGTACTGGCACTTTTAGGCAACCCTGGTGCATATTGAAATACTTCACCAGGCCCGACATTCGAAAAATGTGTCAACCTAAGCCCTGTTGTTAGTGTTAACTCCGGGTTCAGTTTCAGTTCACTTCCAAAGTACAAACTCGACTCAATGGCATTTTCATTGCCCAAATCTACTTCATTGTTGGAAGATCCAATTCCGGGAATTCGTTTGCCGGGTGACAATCGGTGATAGGTAACAGCCCCACCAAAGCTGTAGATATGTTCCGGGTTTCTAAAATAGGTAAAATCAGATTTTGCTGAGTAATCAGTAATGCGAGAAGTCCCCACAAAGCTTGCCTTGTCATCGTTCTCAATTACCCTATACCTATAACTACTGAGATAGGCGGTGAAGTTCGAAAACAGTTTTACATTATGGATGCGGTTCCACCTGAAACTAAATAGCCTGTTGCCCCATTTTCTTAGTACATCCAGTCCAAACTTGTTTTCGTCCTGCCCCATGTATCCGGAAAAGTATATTTTGTTTTTAGGGTTGAGGTCAAAGTTCAATTTGGCATTGAAGTCCCAAAAATTGGCCCTGGAATTGCTGATTTCAGGGTTTTGGGCACCCCTGGTAAGAAAATCCCAAAAAGTAGTCCTACCGGAGATCAGGTATGAGCTTTTCTGTTTTTTGATAGGCCCCTCTAACAACAGCCTGCTGGTGATCAGACCAATGCCCCCCGATGCATGAAACTTTTCATTGTTGCCATCCCTATGCCGGATATGCATAACTGAGGACAGCCGGCCTCCATAGTTCACCGGGTAACTCCCTTTGTATATCTCCACATCATTTACCGCCTCGGGGTTGAATACCGATGTAAGCCCAAAAAAGTGGTGGGAATTGTAAATAAGGGCTTCATCGAGCATGATCAAATTCTGGTCGGAAGACCCTCCCCTTACGTTGATCCCAGAGGTGCCTTCTCCTACATTCGTAATGCCTGGCAAGAGCAATGAACTCTGAAACACATCCACCTCACCCAAAAAGTAAGGAATATCACCTACCAGGTCCATATTCAATTTGTTGGTGCCCATCAATGTGTTTTGGTAGTTTAAATCAAAATCGGGTTTGCTTTCCACAGTAACGTCCAGCAATTCAACTGACCTGGGCTTTAGGAAGAAATTGTAAATGGTATTACTGTTCAGGTGGATTTCACGCTCTATCGGGTCGTGCCCAATATAATTGACCACAATCCTGTGTTTGCCTCCAGAAAGCGTAAGTGAATAGAAGCCGTAGGCATTTACGATAGATCCCTTTTTTGTGTCCTCTGAGAGTACATAGGCCCCAATTAGTTGCTCATTCGATTCAAACTCCCGCACTTTTCCGCTGATGGTATAAAAATATTCGCTTTCAGGGCGGTTATAATATTTAAAAAGTATTTGGTCGTCTATTACCTCCCAGGCCAGGTCTTCATTGTAGCAAATCTTGTCAAGCACCTTACTCAACTGGTTCAGCTTTTGCCTGAAATCTACTACCTTCTTAAAAGGAATGATATCGTCATTGTAAGAAACCCTGACCCCATAGGATGGTATGACTTCCCTCAATATGGTGGCCACAGATGTTTTATTGGAGGGTAATTCTATCCATTTATCGCTAATATTATCCTGGGCAGAAACTTCCTCTGCCAGCAGGATGATTGTCCATGCGATAAAAATGGCTGGTTTACCTCTTAATAATCTCATTGAGCTCTATAGTTTCAACATCTCCAACGATTGACCAAAAAATAGTCTGCCGCTAACCTCAATTTCCAAGAATTGATATACCTATACGTAAAGCACAGAGTCAGGGCAACATAAAATAGAAAATCAGACCCCATCTATATAATCCAAACAAGGCGATGGGCCAAGGCTTTTCTATTTTCCTCCCAATTGGCAGCTATGCGCAACATGTTGTAGCCATTGCTGTGCTTGATTATGAAAACCTGAGATTCCTCTTGCCCTTACCTGCAAGGCACTTTCACTCCTCCGGGGTTTAAAGAAAAAGCTAAAATACTGGCCTTTTGCTCAATACAACGAAAGTCGTCATCTATGATGAAGGCACATTATTGATCTGGTTTGGGTATTTGGTCAATCTCAAAAAAAGTTGCTGGCTGAAATTGGCAGCTAAAATAAAACATTGGCGAGAAAGGATAAATATTTGGGCACAAAAAAACCCACCTAAGTGGGTCCATTTGTCCATTTTAAATTGAGATCATTTACATCCCGGGCCTGAGAGGTACACCACACCATCTTTAGTGGTGTTTTTAATTTGGCTGATTATTTCAATCACTTTCAGCACCTCGCTCAAGGATTTATTTTCAAACTTTGAAGTAATGAGACAGTTTGAAATGTTATCGTCATATTTAATATCAACTTTATAAAATTTTTCAAGCGTCTTGACAACTCCCGAAATAGGTTCACTTTGAAACATAAGGATTCCTGTTTTCCAGGCCAGTGCATTGTGGTTGGTTCCAGTCATCTCTTTTACTTTTCCTTCTTTAAATGCAGCCCTTTGGCCTTTTATCAGCAATATGTTTTTTTCAGAAGCTGATAAATCACCAAATGCTACCTTACCGGAAAAAACATCTATAGATGCGCCCTTTTGAGCTGTCTTTAGGTTGAAGGATGTGCCCAAAACCCTTGTGGAAGCACTAGGGGAATAAATCGTAAAAGGCCTGTTCTCATCCTTTGCCACCTCGAAATATGCCTCACCTTTCAGATATACCCTGCGTGAATCATCGTTGGGCTGCTTGTAGTAATGGAATGAAGAATTTTCATTGACAAATACAACGGTCCCATCTGACAGCTTGATTTCCTTTATTTCCCCACTTTTGGTTGTGTAGGCCAGGTCAAAGCTATCGTTCTTGTCCATTCCTGAATAGATGTATGATATTCCTACCGCCAATACTAGGATGGCGGCTATTCTATACACCCACTTCCATTCGAAGGATTTGTTGTCTGCAATCTCCTCAACTGGCATCTGCACCTGCTTGGAAGCAAATAACTCATCAGACACTTTGGACCACCCCTTGTCCACATCTACTGTCAACGATCCTGTATCAATTAATGACAGTTCGTGAATCCTTTTTAGCTTCTCAAACTCCGCCTGGTTCGCCTGGGATTCGGCCTTCCAGACCTCTACTTCCGTTTTCTCAGTTTGATCTGAGAACCCGTTTAGATAGTTGAATATTTTTTCCTCTTTCAATAGCATGGTTTTGTGTTGTTCAATGGTGAGTCAAATAAATATTGCCCACCCCCCAATCATTTTTTATTTTTTTTCTAAAAAACAAAATACATCAATAGGATGATCACCTTGTCCCAAACCGGGTTAAGCTGTTCCCTGAGCTTTTTTAGGGCAATTCCTATTTGATTTTCTACTGTTTTTACAGAAATGTCCAGTTCTTCGGCTATTTCCTTGTATGTGAGCCCGGAGTTCCGGCTCAAGTTAAATATGGTTTTGCATTTGCCCGGCAGGGTATCTATGGCTTTAGCCACATACTCTTTCAAATCTTCAAAAACTATATCTTCTTCCTTATTGGAAGTATCGATAAAGCCCACATCATCAATGTCCACCTTTTTATATTCTTTTGGCAATTGAAGTTTGAGATAATTGAATGATTTGTTCCTGACTGCTGTAAACAAATAGGATTTCATCGAAGTACTGATGCTGAGTTCGTATCGGCGTTCCCAAATATTGATAAATATCTGCTGAACCAACTCTTCAGACACGTCCATATCTTTGACATACGTTACACCAAACCTACACAGGTCTTGGTAATACGTCCTGAAAATATGTTCAAAGGCTTTTCTGTCGTCATGCGACAGGCATTCCATCAATTCTGAATCTTCTAGTTGACCAAAGTCCTTTTCCATATATAACAAAAATAGAGGTATTGTTTGTTAAAATCCAAGCCAATCAATTTATGGTGCGGGCTCAACATGGTGCAGCATTGAACAAAGTGAGGGCCACCAGTAGATTTTTACACCTTTAAAGACTTTGGTTCGGGATTTTAGATTGACTAAACGGAAAAATATAATTTTGTTTGCCCGTCACGACAATTATTACGGCACAGCCATAAAAAGTGTGATGAACGGTTAAAAAGTACCTGGATATTCTTGAAGTTTGTTGGCATCAGGATAAAAACACCCCGAACTATCGGTTAATAGTTGCTTTTGAAAAGGTCGAATTTGATGTTGACACCATAGGAAAAGCCAGTAAGGTCACCCTTTACTATTTCCTGCATTTTCAAATCGGTCATTAAGCGGTAGCCAACATTGAGTTGTACTTTCGTTCGCTGTGTTGCTGCAATTTCCAGCCCTACATCGGGATGCATGATCACCACCCGTTGTTTCATTATACCTAATTCACCTGAATTTTGTAATAACCTAACAGAGCCCTGTCCTACCCTGGTGCTTACATTCAATGAAAGTAATCGGGAGATGGAGTGGTTGTAGCTCGTATGGACACCACCGTGCATATACTTCATGCGAAGTTCCGGCAATCCTATTTTTTTGAAATTAAGGTCATCCGAATGCCAGTTGCTGTAGATACCAAGGTTGAGTTTGTCATTGATGGTAATGCCTGCACTGAAGCCTTTTTGTATGATCGTGCGGTCATCTACACCAACACTTTCCAGCATGAATGAAATGTATGGGACAATCCTGGAATTGGGTTTTTGTTCCAATGAATCCAACTCCTGAGAGGCCAATGCTGAAAAGCAAAAACCCAAAACAAGAATGGACAATATGGTAAACCTAATTTTATTCATACAAATAAGGATGGTAACAATATAATCAATAATTACTGAAAAAACTGTTTACATGGTTAAAAAACAATTGCCAATGACATTCACCTTACATATCGGGTTCGAAAATTTCCCTTCGTTTCCATATCTCCTAGTCCAAATATTTTTACCACCCTTGTTCACGGTGAAAATATTTTCACCGGGATTTTTTCTATCTCCAACATATAAGATTTTGAAATTTGTATTGACACACGGGCCGTTTGGAATACACTATTCATCAAAGGTTAACCAAAAATTCCTTAACTTATGGGTTCGAACAAAATCTGCATGAAAGCACTGAAACACTATCGCACGTGCAATCTGTGTGAGGCCATGTGTGGCCTGGAGATCACCCATGAAAACGGGGAAATACTCAGCATCAAAGGCGATAAAAACGACCCTTTGAGTGAAGGCCATATTTGTCCTAAAGCCCTGGCCCTAAAAGACGTTTACGAGGATTCCAACAGGTTGAAAAAGCCTGTAATTCGTAAGGGCGATCGTTGGGAGGAAATTTCATGGAAGAAAGCCATTGACACAGTGACATCCCGTATTGCTGAGGTTCAAAAGAGCTATGGCCAATCCTCTGTGGGCATATATAATGGAAACCCCGTAGTACACAATTCTGGTACGATCCTTTCTGCTCCTTCTTTTTTCAGGGAATTGAGGACCAAAAACAGGTACTCAGCAACGAGTGTTGACCAGCTCCCCCATCAATACATGGCCTACCTGATGTTTGGACATCAGCTGATGCTACCGATACCAGATATCGACAGTACGGAATATGTCATCATCATGGGCGCTAACCCATTGGTAAGCAATGGTAGCCTGCTTTCTGCACCCAACATGAAAAAAAGGCTACAGAAAATACAGGAACGGGACGGTAAGGTAGTAAACATTGACCCTCGTTTTACAGAAACCTCTGCCAAATGTGACCACCACATCTTTATCAGGCCCGGGACAGATGTTTTCCTGTTGCTGGCTTTTGTCCACGTACTTTTTGATGAAGGGTTGGTAAAACTGGGCAGGTTGGCCGATCACGTTACCGGGTTAAAGGAATTGGAGGAGTTGACTATAGATTATTCTCCACAGCAAGTAGCCAACATCACTGGCATTGAAGCCCAAATAGTCACAACGCTAGTAAGGGAATTTTGCCAGAAAGACCGGGCTGTTCTTTATGGTAGAATGGGTGTATGTACCCAGGAGTTTGGCGGGCTCTCTATGTGGCTGGTCAATGTGGTGAATATCCTGACTGGGAATTTTGACGAACCTGGCGGGGCGATGTTTACTACTCCGGCTATAGATGTCAAGCCTTTTGCTACAAAAGGGCATATCAACAAGTGGAGCAGCAGGGTAAGGAAACTACCTGAATTTGCCAATGAATTGCCAGTTGCCTCGCTGGCCGAAGACATACTTCAGGAAGGGGACGGACAAATAAAGGGGATGATCATAAACTCCGGCAACCCGGTATTGTCCACACCCAATGGTGCACAGTTGAGAGAGGCCTTTAAGTCGTTGGACTTCATGGTTTCTATAGACATCTACATCAACGAAACATCCAGTTTGGCAAATATTATACTTCCTCCTGCAACTGGCCTTGAAGTGGACCATTATGATATTGTCTTTCATTCCCTGGCAATAAGAAATACAACCAAATATTCTGAAGCCCTGTATAAACCTGCCAATGGCATGAAATACGATTGGCAAATTTTCAAAGCCCTTAAGTGGTCTTACCTTAAAAAGGCAGGTCGATATGGACTGAAAAAAATGCTCAGCTCTTTGATTGACCCGTTTGTAACACCCAAAAGGCTCATTGCAGCCGGGCTTAAAAGAGGGCCATACAAACACCTGAATATGAACAGGCTGAAAAAAGAACCACATGGTATTGATTTAGGCGAATTGAAAAGTCAGCTCCCCAATGGACTTTATACTTCGAATAAAAAAATCAACTTGCTTCCCTCCGAAATTAAAAATGACCTTGGCAGGGCCAGGGAGAAATTCAAGAATTACCTACCCAAGCCGGGCTCTTTTATGCTAATAGGCAGAAGGCAACTAAGGACATGTAACTCCTGGCTGCACAACAGCAACAGAATGCTTAAAAACAATGAATGCACTTTATATATACACCCCAAAAATGCAGATGAAATTGGCCTTAATGAAACCGGAATGGCATCAGTAAAATCCAGGGTGGGCTGTGTTACCCTGCCATTTGAGCGCACCAGTGAAATAATGGAAGGCACGGTGAGCATTCCCCACGGATGGGGCCACTTTGGGGATATCAAAATGGATGTGGCCACCACCAATCCTGGCATCAGCATCAATGAGCTGACGGATGATCAATTTATCGACCAATTGACTGGAAATGCAGCACTCAACGGCATCCAAGTAGAGGTAGCACCTGTCCTGGAAGGATAATAGTTTCTCAAACAGTATTGAGCATATGAACACCCTGTTCGGTGACCAGGGTCATGTCCGGGGTATAACCTATCTTTTCAAACCATGGGCTAATATTGGATAACTGGCTTACTTCCTTACGGGTATCACTCAATACCACAACCGGAATATTGTTGCCAACAGCAAGAGCCGCAATCTCTTTCGTGCCTACTTTGTTGATAAAACCATCCTGGGCATGCTGATCACAGCCAAAAATACAAATATCAACGTGGGACATGATGGTTTCCACTTCGTCATCCTTTACCATTACCATTTGTATTCCGAGTTTGGAGAGTTGATCAGCCTGTAACACTCCTTCCCCACCTGGTTGTGATTCAGTTTGATAGACTTGTTGCGCCTCTGGGAACGACTTCAAAACGTTGAGTACTGAGCTACTCCGGCTATGGGTAAGCACGTTTTTTCCTGAAAGGTCATAATGCTTTTTAAACTGGTTGCTTAAAGTCTGCTGAACACTGCTCCATTGCTTTTTGTAACTCTCAAAATTTTCTAAAAAATCCTGACCTTCTAACGACCTGCATTGGTTCACAAAGTGTTGGATCACTACCATGGATTTCTCCATCTCTTCTAACTGGCCTAGCGCCCAATTTATATCAATTGGTGTCAATCCGTCACGGAACTCATCAATTGCACTCAATACCATATTGAGCAATTCCGAGGACCCATGTTCCCTGTCATGGACTACATCTAAGATTTTCTTGTGAAACATTTAGAAAAGAAGGTCTATTTACCAATATCAACAACACAAGGTTGGAAATTCTTTTCTAAAAAATGCAGAAAATTAGAATTAATTAAATCTGAAAAAAGTGTCTTGTCCCCTATAAATCAAAGGTTTTCGTTCGCTTATTTAAATAAAATAACACCAGCAAGCAACAACCTTAATCCGAAAGAATTTCTCTGCCCCTCTTCTGTGAACAGCATCTTTCTGGAAGTATTTTTATGGTATTTACAATCCTTTGATTACTCGTCCCTCAGCGAATTGACGGGGTTTGACAGGGCAACTTTTCTTGCCAAATTAGTGACTATGGCCAATGCAAAAGCCAATACTGATAGACCGGCCAAAGGAAAAATCCACCAGTCAATGTTAACATGGATTGGATAACGCTCCAGGTAATTGTCGAGAAGGTACCAGGTGAGTGGTGAAGCAACCAGAAATGATAAAACCACCAAACCTGAAAATTCCCTGCTAATCAGTGCCACCAATCCTGTTACCGAGGCACCCAGCACTTTTCTAATGCCAATTTCCTTGGTGCGTTGTTGAGCAGTATATGATGCCAGGCCAAACAGCCCCAGGCCTGTAATGCACAATGCCAATGCTGAAAACAAGGTGGCAAGCTTTCGGGTCATGGTGATGGTAGTGAATTTTTTTTCAAACTCCACATCGGCAAACTTGTATTCAAACGGGTATGCTGGATTGTGTTGTTCAAAGATACTTTCAACCACCCTAAGCGATCGTTGCAAGTCATTGGTTTTTCTCAGCCTTACTGATATGGCACTCACCCAATCAGGATCAAGGATCATAAACATGGGCTTTACTACCTGGTAAGGCGAGCCCATCAGCACGTCATCCACCACCCCTATTAGTGTTTTCTGCCCACCCCATAGGTCCAGCTTTGTACCCAATGGATTTTCCAGGTTCATTAGTTCCAGGCCGGCTTTATTGATGACAATGGCCGAGGTATCGGTTGTAAACTCCTTTGAAAAATCCCTTCCAAGGATTACCTTGATACCCATGGTCTTGGCATAGTCGTATTCCGCAGCAATAGTGGTAAACAGGACTTTTTGACTTTCTGGTTTTCCAGGCCATCCCAGAAAATTATTCGAATTGATGTCGGTAATGGTGCTGTTGGACCTGGTTACGGATGTGACTACCCCGGATTGGAGCAGGTCATTTTTGAGTGCTTGGTAATTATCACTTATGTCATCTGTGTTTTGAACAGAAATGAGGTTTTCCTGATCATACCCCAGCTCCCTACTCTTCACCAGGTCTATCTGGCGAAAGATCACCACCGTGCTCACCATCAGCAAGATAGAAAAACCAAATTGCAGTGTAACCAAAACCTTCCTGGGCAAAGAAGCACTTTTTCCTACTTTAATGCGCCCTTTCAAAGTGGTCACTGGTTTGAAGGATGACAGGTAGAAAGCCGGATAGCTTCCGGAAAGAATGGCTGTCACAAAAATCACCACAACCGACCAGAGCCAAAATTCACCAGAAAGGTAATCCAGGTACAATTCCTTTTCTACCAGGTCATTGTAAGCCGGCATTACGAGGGCTGCAATCACCATGGCCAGAATGAAGGCGATACATGATATAAACAGCGATTCACCCATGAAATGCATCATCAGGTTGTACCGGTTTGATCCCAGGCTCTTTCGAATCCCTACTTCCCTTGCCCGGCGTTCGGATCTGGCGGTTGCCAGGTTCATAAAATTGATACAGGCGATGATCAATATAAAAATGGCCAAAACACTGAATAACCTCACATGGTCGCTCCTGCCACCTGTAGCCTTGCCATTTTCGAAGTTGGAATGCAGGCGCCATTTCAACAAGGGATGCAGGAACAACTCGTTGGGAATTTCGGTTTCACCATTTTCTACCAGCAGGTTGCTAATGGCCGCTTCCGCCTCCAAATGTTGGGACGGTTCATAAAGCTCCAAATAGACCTGAAAGGAATAATTGCCCCAATTGGTCTTGCTTTCTGCTACCCATTCCCTGGTTGCTTCGTTATGTTTCCAGGGGATTAAATAATCAAACTCGAAGGAAGAATTTGTAGGTACATCCTTCAATATCCCGGATACTTTCAACGTACTTTCATCATCTACCCTGATAATTTGCCCCACGGCTTCCTCATTTTTGAACAACAAATGGGCCAGCGATTCGGTAATAACAATGGAGGACGGGTCATCCAAAACATCGGTCGCCATTCCGCTGACCAAGGGAAACTCAAACATCTCCAAAAACTCCTCACTGACAAAATGCCCCCTTTTTAGTAACCGAGTATCCCCTACCGTCAACAGGTGATTGCCACCCCAGTCGGATACTGCTGTATTTTTGATCCTGCTGTCAGAAGTTTTCAGCGCTTCGTATGTCGGCAATGGAACCGACATCCATGAATTGACCTTGCCATCAAACTCGGCATGTACCCACAGTTGATACAGGCGGTCTTTTTTGGGATGAAAAGTATCAAATGAGGTTTCGTCTTTTACCCAAAGTAAAATCAGGATACTGCATACCAGCCCTACCGCCAATCCAGAAATGTTGATGGTGGTGTAGAGACTGTTTTTGTATAGGTTGCGAATGGTTACGAGGAAGAAATTCTTGAGCATGGGTCATATAGGAGGGTTACTTTGAATAGATGCAGCCAAATAGGAGAAAGTTGCACAGCATCTCGTATTTTGTTGGAAAATAAAATTTATCTTCACAAATCATGCATTTGTGGAGTGGGGAAGCGTGGACTAGAACCAAGTTCAAACCTCAAAAACCATGTTATGCAAACCAGACTACATAAGAACAGCATATTGTGAAAAGATTTGACAACAAAGTAGTAATAGTGACAGGTGCTGGCACAGGCATTGGTTATGAAATAGCCAGGAAGTTTGCCCAAGAGGGTGCTGCCGTGGTACTTAATGACCTGGATGAGACCCTCACCAAAAAGGCAGCCGGCACCATAGAAAAAGAGGGCGGTATTTGTATGGGTATCGCCGGTGATGCCGGCAATGTGGCCTTTATCAATGAGCTGGTAGATAAAACTGTTGACAGGTTTAAGCGACTGGACATTGCGATACCCAATGCTGGTATCACATTGTTTGATAGTTTTCTGGAATATTCAGAAGAAAAACTCCAGAAGGTAATTCAGCTCAACATAGTTGGTTCATTTTTTCTGCTGCAAGCCGCCTCCAAAGCTATGATCCGGCAACAAATCAAAGGTAAACTCATAGTGATGTCGTCTGTGACCGGCCATCAGGCGCACAAAGACCTGGCAGCATACGGACTGACAAAAGCAGGGTTGGAAATGCTGGCCAAATCCCTGGTGATGGAGCTATCACCGTATGGCATCAACATCAACGGGATAGCGCCAGGGGCTACAAAAACCGAAAGAACTGTATCTGAAATCAACTACGAATCGGTATGGTCCCAAATTACGCCGATGGGCAGGCCAGCGGCTACAGCGGACATTGCCAATGTAGCACTGTTCCTGGCCTCCGGTGATGCAGACCATATTACAGGACAAACCATTATTGTAGATGGAGGATGGACCTCTGTAAGTCCTGGCCCGGAGAGTGTTTCCACATAAAGCTGATACCAAGCTTGGATACCTGGAATGTTTCAGTACTTATTCCCCAATGAATCCACCATAGGGACAAACAAAACATCAAGCACATTATACGTTTTAAGTTTACCCTTCACTTTTCTCAGTAAGTATAACTGCTGCCTGCCCTTGCTACCTGCCGGAATGATCATCCGGCCTCCTTCCGCCAGTTGGTCTTTCAGGGATGGTGGGATATCGAATGGGGCGCAGGTGACAATTATTGCATCGAATGGGGCATGCTCCGGCCATCCCAGGTAACCATCACCTATTTTGGTGTAGATATTCGAATATCTCAATTGTTTTAGTACTTTATCGGCCCGTACGCCTAACGGCCTCACAATCTCAATGGTAAAAACACTGTCGCAAAGCTCTGCTAGTACTGCAGCCTGATAGCCTGATCCTGTCCCAACTTCCAGCACTTTATCTGTTTTTGACAGTTCCAGTACTTCTGTCATATAGGCCACAATGTAAGGTTGGGAAATGGTCTGGCCATGGCCAATGGACAAGGGAGTATCGTCATAAGCTTTGTGCTGAAGCGTAGAAGGCACAAATAAATGCCGCTCAACCTTTGACATGGCACTGAGCACTGCTATATCTTTTACTCCCCGTCTTCTTATTTGTGTATCCACCATTCTTTTCCTCTTCTGCACCTGGTCTTCCTGTCGGGACTTCCAATGAAAACCCGCAATCAAAACGATGGCTGCAATCACGGCACATATCCAAATAAGGTTTGAAATTTCCTTCATAAGGCCTTAATTCCATTAAACCACATGGTTAATTTACGAATAACAAGCTTATCAGTCAACCTACCGATGACGTAATCAATGAAGGCATTGATTATAATGAGGTTACGCTGGTGCGAGCCTTTGGCTCGTATCAATCAAACCAGATACGAGCCAAAGGCTCGCACCCAATGTCGTTAAGTTAAGTTGAACCGTCATCGCGAG
>JAVKDJ010000018.1:0-119848 GCA_040222275.1 Cyclobacteriaceae bacterium | reverse complement strand
GTTTCGAAACCTGGAAAGTCTTGATAAAATGCAGACTTCCTTGTTTACCCATTGAATTGTACACATCACCAGGGCAAGGGATTACAAATCCCTTTTTATCAGGTAGTTCGACATGCCCTTCGGAACATGTCGAACAGTTAGGGTGGAGAGAGGCCCTTCCTTCGTCAGGGTGACAAGGCGGGCTAAGATGTGGCACAAAGCCTGCCTTTTCATGTCGAGCGGAGGGAGACACCCCCAATGAGCAAACCACTTAGTAAAAAACATTCAGACTGTATACTCCAGTCATTAATTGAGGTATATTTGAAAGGAAAATAACCTCCATATGTTGATTTGACCTCCTATAAGGAAATAAAACGGCATACTGTTGTTTATACTAAAAATTAGCAGTAATGACTAAATAGATGAATACTGAACGACTCATATCGAAGGTTAACAAACTGATTCAAAACGGAGAAAACGTTTTGTCAACAACTAAGACAGAAGATTTCATCAGTTATGTTGAATATAGAGAAATGAAGGGATTCAGCACGTCTTCTCTTTCATTTATAGAAAAACTCTACGGTCGTAATCACACCTATTACCAAAATTTTAATGAAGTAATGAAAGGTGACCAGCATCCAGATTATACTAGAGGTGGAATTGAAATATTACAATCTATTAAATCCGAAATTGAAGATGGATGGATTTACTCCGTTAAAGAATTAATCTCAGCAGAGATTTTTTCCGACTTTCTAGAAATGGCAGAACATTTACTTACGAAAAAGTACAAAGATCCAGCGGCAGTTATAATTGGGAGTGTATTGGAAGAACATTTGAGACAGCTATGTATTAAGAATAACATCAAAATCACTATCTCGAAGAACGATTCAGAAATAACTAAAAAGGCAGATCGTCTTAATAACGATTTAGCTTCTGCCGAGGTATATAATAAACTCGATCAAAAGAGTGTTACAGGCTGGCTTGACCTTAGGAATAAAGCTGCGCACGGTAAATATTCAGAGTATGAATTAAGCCAAGTAGAGTTAATGTACAACGGAGTGTTAGATTTTTCTAGACGAACAAACAATTAAAACTGCTAACATTACCTATCTCTCTATGGTAATTTACTGCTAGAGTCGACTGCATCAGTTTCTATCAGCACCGGAAAATCTTCACTTTTCCTCACTTGGATAAAAAAAGGTAGTGATGAACTATGACGGATGAACAAGAATACCGCTCACTACAAATCACCTCCCTTATCTTTTACCTCCTTTATCAATTACTCCCTGAAAAATTTTTGAACACCCGAATAGGCTGTAATTAGTCGTATCTTAGTAAGTTTGAAGCCAAAACTGAAAGTAGTAATCATAATATATGGGAAGAGCATTTGAATTTCGAAAAGGAAGAAAAATGAAGCGTTGGGCGCACATGTCCAAGACGTTTACAAGGATAGGCAAGGAGATCACGATGGCAGCCAAGGCCGGTGGTGCCGATCCGGATACAAATTCACGTTTAAGGGCTATTTTGCAAAATGCCAAGTCCGAAAACATGCCCAAAGACAACATAGAGAGGGCCATTAAAAAAGCGACGGATAAAGACACCAGCGACTATAAAGAAGCATTATTTGAAGGCTATGGACCCCATGGCATAGCCATTCTGGTAGAGACTGCCACCGACAACAACAACCGTACTGTGGCCAATGTCAGAAGTTATTTCAGCAAGTATGGCGGTAGCCTGGGTACTTCCGGTTCGGTTGAGTTTATGTTCGAACACAAGTGCCATTTTAAGATCAAGCAGGATGGACAGGATATAGAAGAACTGGAGCTGGAGTTGATCGACTATGGGGTAGAGGAACTGTTTGAGGAAGACGACCATATCATTATCTATGGGGAATTTGGAAGCTACGGTTCCATACAAAAGGCGCTGGAAGAAATGAACCTTGAAATTGTCAGTTCCGAATTTGAGCGTATTCCTACCACTACGAAGGAGTTGGGGGCTGAGCAGGTAGAAGAAGTAGAAAAGCTGCTAGAGAAGCTGGAAGAGGATGATGATGTGCAGCAGGTGTACCACACTATGGCCTAAAAAGAAATTCAGAAGTTGAATCAAGGAGCCGTCCCAACATTGCCCTTGGGACGGCTTGATCCTTGAAACAAACCTAACCTAATTCTTGGCTTTTAGCTTATGGCTTTTGGCCTTTAGCCTTTAGCAAAAATTGCCAAAAACCAAAAGCGCAGCTATTTTCTTTTAATTGGTTGTAATTCCGGTTTCAGACGTATTCAGTTTGAACATAACCCCCTTGCTTACCCTGCTGCTCCTGCCTTTCAAAACAATCGTTTTGGAAAATCCCTCTACGTTTTCATCCGTTGATACTATCATTTTTCTATCCACCATCGGATCGTTTCCATTTTCAAATTTAATAGTCACGCCTTCGGGCAAAGGGCTTCCTATGGTTAAGTCTATTTTGGCCTTGTTGTAGGCTTTAGACCTGTTGATGGTCACCTCATAAGTTTGCGTGGTGCCAGGCAGTAAGCTAATGTCATTCTCAGACAGGCTTAGTGTAAACTCCTTTTTGGGAGTAGTTTGAGCGGTAACATCTACAGCCACAATAGTCAGCAGTAGAACGAGTGGAAGGATAAACTTTTTCATGTTTTTTGGTTTTTAGAATGTTTTGTTAAAATGTTCTAACGAGAATTCAAATAAAAACCCTTTAGGGTACGGCAAAGGTAAACGGATGTTCGAACAAAAAGTTTAATTGTTCGAAAATTATTCTAAAAATCTTCCAAACCTTGCTATTTTTGCATCCAAACATGTCGTTGATCTTAGGAGGTTGGTATGGTCGGATGCTCTTATATCTTATCCGATAGCTCAGTGAATTATTTTTTTGGTCATCATTTCAGGGCTTATTCTGTAATAATCCCTCATAAGCCAAAAGCATCCTATAAATCGGAGACGGGGTTTTATTACTTGGTAAAGTAAGATTAGATTTGCACATGTATTGGTAATGTCCACATTCAAAATTCATTGACCTTTTTATGATAAGCCAGGCCACCATCGATGAAATAAAATCCAGGATGGATATATATGAGGTGGTGAACGACTTTGTGAGGCTAAAGAAGAGTGGGAGCAGCTACAAGGCGCTCAGTCCTTTTACCAATGAAAAAACACCATCTTTCGTAGTATCCCCTTCCAAAGGGATATTCAAATGCTTTAGTTCAGGCAGGGGCGGGGACGCCATCAATTTCCTACAGGAAGTGGATGGGTTGAGCTATGTGGAAGCATTGAAATACCTTGCACAGAAGTATGGCATTGCGGTGGAAGAAGATGAAATGCCGGAAAACTTTGTGGAGGAGCAAGGCCAGAGGGAGAGCCTTTTCATCATTCTAAATTTTGCCAAGGATTATTACAAAAACAACCTGCACCATTCGGATGAAGGCAAAAGCGTTGGGCTTTCCTATTTCAAAGAGCGCGGTTTTAGTGGTGAAACCATTGATAAATTCGACCTTGGATATGCGTTTGACCAATGGGACGGCCTGATTCAGGAAGCCAAAAAGAAGGGGCATAACGAAGGTTTCCTGGAAAAGGCCGGGCTGAAAATAGTCAAAGAACAGAAAGAATACGACCGGTTCAGGGGCAGGGTGATTTTCCCAATTCACAACATCACAGGTAAAGTAATTGCCTTTGGTGCCAGGATTCTAAAAAATGTAAAGAACCAGCCCAAGTATATCAACAGCCCGGAAACGGAGCTATACCACAAGAGCCACATCCTTTATGGTATTTTTCAGGCCAAAAATGCCATCAGGAACGAAGACAACTGCTATCTGGTAGAAGGATATACAGACGTAATCTCCCTTCACCAGGCGGGCATCCACAATGTGGTGGCTTCTTCGGGCACTTCCCTTACGGAAGACCAGATCAAGCTCATCAAACGTTTCAGCGACAATGTCACTGTACTCTTCGATGGGGACAATGCCGGGCTAAAGGCATCTATGCGGGGCATTGACATGATCCTGGAAGGGGGCCTGAACGTGAAAGCTGTGGCCTTTCCTGAAGGTGAAGACCCGGACAGCCATGCCAAAAACCTGGGACCGGAAGGGTTCAAAACTTATCTCACTGAAAACGCCAAAGATTTTATAGCATTTAAGGCTTCTGTGCTGGTAGCTGATGGCAATCACGATCCTATCAAAAAGGCTGAAGCCATTAGGGAGATCGTACAGAGCATATCCCTTATTCCTGATCCCATTAAAAGAACAGTTTACCTACAGGAATGTGGGAACCTGCTGGACATGGAAGAATCTGTGCTGATCCATGAGCTAAACAAACTGCTGATCAATAGGCGCAGGGATGCCGCTAACAAAGAAGAGCGTGCAGCGCATGTGGATAACAGCGTGGATGTGTTGGTCGAGGAAAAGAAGGAAAGGCCAAACCTTACCAATGTCATTGCCATGCAGGAAAGGGATAGCATCCGCATACTGCTTAATTATGGTGCAGAGCTGATCCAGGGCAGTGAAGAACAGGACCTCCATGTGGTGGACTACTTCCTGTCCGAATCTGAAGACCTGGAATTTGAAACGCCGGTATATAAGCGAATTCTGGATTTGTTTAAAGAAAAGCTGGTTGAGGGGGTGATTATTGACGCCAGCTACCTCCTGGCTTCACCGGACAATGAACTGAGGAAAGTAGCTGTGGACCTGATGGCAGAAAAATATGAGCTGAGCCCATTATGGAAAGACAAATACAAGATAATGGTGCCTAATGAAAGGGACGTGTTGAAAAATGCCACCTATACCAATATCTTGCGGTTGAAGTTTAAAATAGTTAGAAAGCTGATGCAGGAAAATATGGAAAAACTGAAAGACTCAAAAGATGAATCCGAGACCAACGAGTTGTTGACCGTTCAGCGCAACCTGAAAAAATATGAGATGTCCATAGCGGAAATCCTTGGAATAGTAGTAACAATGAAATAACAGATGGCGTAGGGCTGTTTGTGAAATAAAATTTGAAAAATAAACTTTAGAGCATGTTAGATAAAATATCAGAGGCAATAGAAGCCATAAAAAGAGGTGAAGTGGTGATAGTAGTGGATGATGAGGACAGGGAGAACGAAGGGGATTTCATATGTGCTGCCGAGAGCATTACACCTGAAATTGTCAATTTTATGGCTACACATGGCAGAGGGCTGATCTGCGCTCCTTTGATTGAGAAGAGGTGTGAAGAATTGGAACTGGAACTGATGGTAGGGGAGAATACGGCCCTGCATGAAACACCTTTTACCGTATCTATCGATTTGCTGGGGCATGGCACCACTACGGGTATTTCTGCCAGCGATAGATCGAAAACCATAAAAGCCCTTGTAGATCCAAATACCAAACCGGAAGAACTCGGTAAACCGGGTCATATTTTTCCATTGAAAGCCAAGGCAGGAGGGGTACTGAGAAGGTCGGGCCACACGGAAGCCGCCATAGACCTGGCGCGTTTGGCAGGCATGTACCCTGCCGGGGTATTGGTGGAAATCCTCAACGAAGATGGTACTATGGCACGTTTACCGGATTTGAGGAAGGTGGCAGATCAGTTCAATCTGAAGTTGATTTCCATTAAAGACCTGATAGCTTATAGGATGGAAACCGAATCGCTGATAGAGCGCCAGATTGATGTGAACATGCCGACCGAATACGGAAATTTCAAACTGGTGGCCTTCAAACAAATAAACACTGGTGAAAACCACCTGGCATTGGTAAAAGGAACGTGGGAAGACAATGAACCGATCATGGTGAGGGTCCACTCATCTTGTGCCACTGGCGATATTTTTGGCTCATGCCGTTGCGACTGTGGAGGTCAACTCCACAATGCCATGAAGATGGTGGAAAAGGAAGGCAAGGGGGTAGTTGTGTATATGAACCAGGAGGGTAGGGGTATTGGCCTGATCAATAAATTGAAAGCCTACAAATTGCAGGAAGAAGGGCTGGACACGGTAGAAGCCAACTTGAAACTGGGATTTGATATGGACCAGCGGGATTATGGTGTTGGTGCCCAAATACTACATGACCTGGGTGTGAAAAAGATAAAATTGTTAACAAATAATCCAAAAAAGCGTGTAGGGTTAATGGGATATGGTTTGGAAATTGTTGACAACATAGCAATTGAAATAGTTCCGAATCGACATAATAAAAAGTATCTTGAGACTAAGAGGGACAAAATGGGGCACAACATTTTAAAAAATGAAGAGAGTACTTAATTATATACTGGTATTATTTTTTAGCATACAAATTGTCCATGCGTATGGACAGGAGTTTCCATCCAGGATATGGCACGAGGGGTATTTGGTCACTGCCAAGGAAGATACAATTCGGGGATTGGTGAAATACGATATGGATACGGATATTGTTCAGGTGATTGTGAATGAAGACCAGGTGAAGACCTATAGCAGCAAGAAAATCCTGTATTTTGAGATTTACGACAAGACCGTTAAGAACTACAGGCAGTTTTATTCCTTGCCGTATCAGGTAAAGCTGAATTACAAAACACAATCTTTATTTGAAGTGTTGTACGAAGGCCCCTTGACATTGCTTGTCAAGGAAAAGATTGTGTTGGTGTCAGATCCTTACAACCAGTCCTATTACAATGGTCCTATAGTATCCAGGGAAAAACTGGCATATACCTACTTTTTCATCAACCAAAAAGGCAAGATGATGGAATACACGACAGGCAAGAAAAGCGACCTGCTCGACATCATGGACAAAAATCCTGGAAAAATCCGAAATTACATCAAAGAGAACCGCCTGAAAACGGACAAAATGAGGGATATTGTTAGGATCACTGCCTTTTACAATTCACTCTAAAGCCCGCTATTCAGCCCAAATACATTAAGTATAGGCGATTACACTAATGTCCGGATCGTTTTTCCATTTGGCATTCTCGAGGTTGGATAGCCTGATGATTCCCGTGATGTAATTGTCGTTTTCCCCAAAGTATTTTTCCGAAATGTGCTCAAAATCTCCTAAATCAGGGGTAGTGCCGTTGCTGTACCTTACATAAACTTTCAGTTCCAATTCCTTAGTGAGTTCGAGTTTCTCATGGAAGCGCACATATTTCTTGTACTCATACTTATACGAATAGTTGAGGGCAGAAATATCTGACAAAACTGCTGAGCCCGTGGGCTTGTCACCGGCACCTTTGCCATACAACAATTGATTTTCAGAAAAGGCACTTTCAAGGATCACTGCATTGTATTCATTTTTGGTAAATGAAAAAGTAGAATTGTTATCTACAAAAGCCGGGATTACATAAGCATCGATGTGGTTGCCAATCTTTTTGCAGGTGGCGAGCAATTTGATGTTGAACCCATGGTTTTGTGCAAATTTGATGTCAAACGGTGTAATCCTGGAGATACCATAATTGAATATGTCTTCTGGTTTGGATATCAACCCAAACGCATGGAATATGATGATGACCAGTTTGTATTTGGCATCTATGCCCTCCACATCCAGGCTGGGGTCGGTCTCGGCGAAACCAGCGTCCTGGGCTTCTTTCAGCACAATATCGTAATCCAGCCCCTCATCGATCATTTTGGTCAGGATGTAGTTGGTAGAGCCATTGAATATACCTGAAACAGAAGTGAGCATATCATTGTCATAGTACTCTTCCAGGTTTCGAATGATGGGGATACTGGCGCAGGACGAGCCTTCGTAAAGAAAAGGAACGTTGTGTTTGCGCTGCAAGTCAACAAGCACCTGCAGGTTTTCGGCTATCATTTTTTTGTTGGCCGAAATCACACCCTTTCCTTTTTCCATGGCTTCTTTTACAATGTCAAAGGCCGCCTCCGCATCATCAATAAGCTCAACAATCACATCTATTTCAGGATCGTCCAACAATTCGTGCTTATTGGTGGTGAAGTACGATGCATCAATGCTCCTTTTCTTGTCGGCATTTTTAATGCATATTTTTTTTATATCCGTGTATTCGTTGTTGGTTTCCTGCAACACATACCAAAGCCCCGTGCCCACACAACCAAAGCCAAATACCCCAAGATTAATTTTTTTCATATCAATTGTCTGTTTCAGATTTTCCTAACCAATTTTTTTCATTTTCCATTACACTACCAAGGAAGGCCAGGCCATTAAACAAAAAATCCCTTCCAGCTGAGCTGAAAGGGACCATATTTTTATGATATTGTTGTCAAATCCATTTCAACTCATCTCTCCTTGCTTACAAGGATTGGAAGTAGCACCTGCTCAGTTTTTCAACTGAGGGTTGCTAAGGTTTCACCGGGCCAAATCCCTCCACCTTTCTTGATAAGTAATCTACTACAAGTAAGAACGTGCGCAAATAAACTTAATATCCTTTACTCTACCAAAAGCCATGAACAAATATCCTTGGTCAATTTTAAATTGAAAGAATTCCCTGACATGCTCTTTTCTTTTTAATACACATTGGCTCTGCAATATGAAGTACAGAAACCTGTAGGCGCCCACTGAGAAAACAGGCCCAGGTGTCATAAATTTCGCCATAGACAAATCCAAGCGAGGTGTCGAATCAAAGGGAAACTTCTAGTCAAGGTGAAGAACACTAAGGCACTAACAACAATTCAAATTTTGTTATGAGTCTGAATATTAGTTGTTTAAGTTTTGAAATATACGAATGTCAAAAATATTTCATCCTAAATAAAACTTTTATTTGATCGGTTGCATCTATTATATGTGACCGGATGGTCGATGGGAGGTGAGGCGGCAATGAACAGAAAGCCCGGCAATGGCCTGGCAAATGGAAAGTAAATAAAAATAGATGAATTCTACTACCTTGCTGGACATAGCAATGAATCATTCTGAAAAGATAATTATTGATGCCCGGCAGGGGGACAAAAAGGCCTTTAATAAACTGGTGGGTTTGTGGTACAAGCGCATCTACAACTTTTCCTACAAGTACTTTAATGATCATGACCTGGCTACAGAAACCACCCAAAGGACCTTTATCAGTGTGTTCAATAATTTATCTAGACTGCAGGATTTAGGGAAATTCAAACCCTGGCTGTACAAGATAGCCTTGAATTTTTGCAGGGACGAGGAACGGAAAACACACAACAGGTTGAAAGTGGTTGTGAATGACAGCAGCCAGGAAGATAGTGCCAGGGATATTGAGGATACAGAAAGTGCAGGGCCCGACCAGTTGTACATGCAAAACCAGGTATCGGAATTGGTGCTTAATTCTATTGAAAAATTGAACGAAGAACAAAAAGAGGTTTTGATTATGAAAGAATATGAGGGGCTGAAATTTAGGGAGATAGCCGAAATTATTGGAGTCTCAGAAAACACTGTCAAATCCAGGCTCTACTATGGATTTGCCAATTTGAAAAAGATTTTAGAAAAAGAAAGGGTATTTAAAGAATCTGTCAATTATGGAATATAAAATTGATGAATCGAAAATAATGGATTATCTGTATGGAAACCTTTCCGATGCAGCTAAAAGGGAAATGGAGGAAGCCTTGCAGAAGGATGGCAAGTTGAGGAATGAGGTGGATGAAATGCGAAAAGTGATGGATTTTATGGGGAAGTCAAAGGACAAAGAAGTGATTCCCCCGGCTTTCGTTTTTCCTGATGAAACACTACGGCAAATGCCTTTTGTCCAGACCAGTGCATTCAAGTGGGCATCATCGGTAGCCGCTGGGCTTACTGTGGTCTTGGTGGTAGCCTTTGCCACTGGTTTCTACGTCGCTTCTGACAATGGCCATTTGATGGTTGGTTTTGCCAAAAATGGCCCCCTGCCAGGTGTAAGCAAGCAGGATGTGAAAGGTATAATGCAGGACGTGCTGACAGCATACAATGAGGAAAGGGACGAAAAGCTGAACAGCCTGGAATCAAAACTCTCTGCCCAGATGAAAAATTACAGGGAAGAGGACATGGTATCCATAGCCAAACACCTAAAGTCCAATGCAGAAGAATCCAGGAGGATCATGACAAAGTATATCCAGCAATCCAATAAAGACAATCAACAAATGATAGCGGATTATTTCAAAGTTTCTACGGATCAGCAGCAACAATACCTGAATACTGTGCTGACGGATTTTACACAATTTTATAACAGCCAGCGCAAAGAAGACCTGGAAGCAATAAGGACGGGAATCCTTGAATACAAAAGCTCAAATGACCTCAAACAATACGAAACGGAGATGGTATTGGCCAATCTCGTGGACATGGTAAACACTCAAAATAGATAAAAATGAAAAAGTTAAAAAGAACGATCGCAACGGTGGTACTGTCTTGTCTGGTGACCTCAGGCCTTGTAGCCCAACAGATAGATCAAAAGAAGATGGATAGGGATATTGAGATAGCGGAGGATATTTTGATGTCGATGATGAAACAGGACAAAGAAGTACGTTATAACCTGATTTCTGAGCCTCATGGTATGTATGTAGAGGATTATGGGGTCATATTCAATATTTCAGGATCCACCAGCCCCATCAGGATGATCCAGCATTGGAGGAGCAATGAAGGCTTTGGGCATAATTTTGATTTCAACTTCGATTTTGACGATTCCTTCGTGGTAGATACGGATGAGATCAACAGAAAGGCCCAGATAATAGCCCGTGAAGCCCAGCGCATGGCCCGTGAAAACCAGAGGATACTTGTGGAAGAGCATAGGGTGATTCGTGAGCAGTCCGAAGAGTTGCAGCGCCAGGCGGAAGAAATAGCAGAAGAGGCCGAACACATGAACCGTGAAGCTATGAAAATGGCCAGGGAAGCAGAAAAGGAGGCCCGTAAAGCGGAAAAAGAAGCACGGAAGCATCAGGATGGTGAAGTAGAAGAGGAGATCGAAATAGACGAAGACATTGATATAGATGAGGACATAGAAGCCGATATTGAAGAAGAAATGCATTGGCACGTCATCAGCGACCACCCCCCGGGCATGAGCGCAGTAATAGCAGGAAATGGGCCAATGAAACCGGGAGCATTTGATAGTGTAGAATTTCAAACCCTGATGACGGATTTTCTTGTGGATTATGCCAGTTTGATCGGCCAGCTAAAACCAGATCAAAAGATTATGGTGTCGTCCGGTTCTGGTGGAAAAAGACAGTTTGGACGATCCTACTACGATGGCAAACTGACTGCCGAAGTAACCAAAAGTGACCTTGATGATTATAAGAAGGGTAAGCTGAGCAGGGAAAAGCTGATAGAAAAAATAGTGATCAACAAAACAGACGATACAAAAGCCCCATATAAGGACCTTGAGCTTTTTTCGACTATTTTCGAGAGGCTCTACGAGCATGATCTGGCCGAAACTTACTACATGTCCAGAGGGTTGAGTTATGAAAGGTTGATGAATTTTGGAGTGATTTACAGCATGAAGGTATATTCGTCTAAGGAAAACAATGGTAAATACTCTATTCCAACACAAAACCTGTATGACCTGTCTTTTGAGGAGCGCAATCAAAAAGTAAAAGAAATGTATCCTGAGTTTGAACAGGAATTAAAGGCCAACATCCTTGACTATGGAAAAACCATCAAAAGCCTGGCACCCAACGAAACCCTGCTTTTTCAGGTAAAACTCACCGAATGTAAGGACTGTGGTATTCCCAGGAATATTGATGTGTCGGTAAAGCAATCAGTCCTTTCTGATTACGGGGCTGGCAAGCTTTCACAATCGGATGCGTTGAAGAAGGTGAATGTAAAAAAACACTTATAAGCACTTGACACAATTGCTAAACGAAAAAGAGGGAACCATCCCTCTTTTTTGCTTTCGAAACAGGGGTAAATTTCGGCCATCGTTTGTGCCTGCTGTTCTTTTTATTTTTAGCATCGCATGGATAAATTTGGAGGATGAAAACGTCCTCCCATTATAGCATTCCCGCCCAAACCCGTATCGGTCATGTACACTTGAAAGTATCCGATATACAGCGCTCCCTTGATTTTTATTGCGGACTCCTTGGGTTCGAACTGATGACAATGTATGGCCAGGATGCGGCCTTTATTTCAGCGGGTGGCTACCACCACCATATCGGGCTCAATGTTTGGTTTAGTAAAAATGGTCCCCAACCACTTCAAAATGCCACCGGGCTTTTTCACACGGCTATAGTATATCCGTCAAGGTTGGAGTTGGCCAGAATTTATGCCCGTGTAAAATCGGCTGGCCATCCATTTACAGGAGCTTCCGACCATGGGGTGTCAGAGGCCCTTTACCTCGATGATCCGGATGGCAATGGAGTGGAACTGTACTGGGACCGCCCCAGGGATGAATGGCCCAAGAATGAGGATGGGTCGCTACACATGTACACCAGGCCATTGGATATGCACAGTTTATTGGCCGAATTGAGAAAATAGCCTTTAACCTCAACCTCCGGGTTTCAGAACCTAGTGGTTTACCAACAAAAAAGCCCACTGAAAAGCGGGCTTTGATATCTCATCGTATAGTTGGATCAACTAAAACTGCTCTTGATGAACTCACGGTTCATACGCGCGATATTTTCGAGGGAAATACCCTTGGGGCATTCCACGGAGCATGCCCCGGTGTTGGTGCAAGCCCCAAAGCCTTCTTCGTCCATTTGGGCTACCATGTTTTCCACACGTTCTTTGGCTTCTACTTTTCCTTGTGGCAGCAGGGCAAACTGCGAAACCTTCGCCGATACGAAAAGCATAGCCGACGCGTTTTTGCAGGTTGCCACACAGGCTCCACAGCCAATGCAGGTTGCTGCGTCGAAAGCATCATCCGCATCATGTTTGTTTATAGGAATGGCATTCGCATCCTGTGTATTTCCTGAGGTATTCACGCTCACAAAACCACCAGCAGCCATGATCCTGTCAAACGAACTCCTGTCAACCATAAGGTCTTTGATTACCGGAAAGGCCTTTGCCCTCCATGGCTCTATGTAGATGGTCTCGCCATCTTTAAATTCCCTCATGTGTAGCTGGCAGGTAGTGATTTGGTCACCTGGGCCATGGGCTTCCCCGTTGATGTATAATGAACACATACCACAAATGCCTTCACGACAGTCATGGTCAAATGCTACGGGCTCATCACCGTCAGCAATCAGTTGCTCATTTAGAATATCCATCATTTCCAGGAAGGAACTGTCAGGGGATACATTGGATACCTGATAAGTCTCCATTTTTCCCTTGTCCTGGCTGTTTTTTTGTCTCCAAACTTTTAGTGTTAGGTTCAATCCTTCAGTTGCTGACATACCTTATTTTATTTGTAAGAACGTGTTTTCAATTCTATGTTTTCGTATTTTAATTCTTCTTTGTGCATCACCGCTTCGGATGGTTCACCTTTAAACTCCCATGCGGCGGCATAGGTGAAGTTTTGGTCATCTCGTACAGCTTCCCCTTCTTCTGTTTGATACTCATCCCTAAAGTGGCCCCCACAGGATTCTTTACGCTCAAGTGCATCCCTGGCAAACAATTCCCCAAGTTCAAGGAAATCTGCTACACGGCCTGCTTTTTCCAATTCCTGGTTGATACCATGGGAGGTACCAGGCACTTTTACATCTTTCCAGAATTCTTCCCTTATTTGCCTGATTTCTTCTATGGCCTCCTTCAGTCCTTGTTCGTTCCTTGCCATGCCCACTTTGTTCCACATCACATGGCCAAGGCGTTTGTGGAAGTGGTCCACGGAATGGTTTCCTTTGTTGCTTACAAAAAACTCTATTTTGTCTTTTACAGATTTTTCAGCTTCGTCAAATTCCGGGCTGTCTGTTGGGATAGCGCCTGTTCGGATGTCGTCCGCCAGGTAATTGCCAATAGTATATGGCAACACAAAATAACCATCTGCCAACCCCTGCATCAGGGCAGAGGCTCCCAGGCGGTTGGCACCATGGTCTGAGAAGTTGGCTTCACCAATGCAGTAGCATCCGGGTATTGTGGTCATCAAATTGTAATCCACCCATACACCTCCCATGGTATAGTGTACCGCAGGGTATATTTTCATTGGGGTTTCGTAGGGGTTGTCGGCGGTAATTTTTTCATACATTTGGAAGAGGTTTCCGTACTTGGACTCTACCACCTTTTTGCCCCTGGCCCTTATTTCATCTTCGGATGCATCGTGGTGCCCATGTATGTTGGCATCTTCTTTACCATACCTCATGATGGCCGCATCAAAATCCAGGTACACTGCTTCACCTGTTTCGTTTGTACCTACACCAAACCCGGCATCACACCTTTCTTTGGCTGCCCTGGAAGCTACATCCCTCGGCACCAGGTTCCCAAAGGAAGGGTACCTTCTTTCCAGGTAATAATCCCTGTCCGCTTCTGCAATATCTGTAGGCTTCAGTTTTCCTGCCCTTATGGCCTCCGAATCTTCTTTTTTTGCTGGCACCCATATCCTTCCATCATTTCTCAATGATTCCGACATCAGGGTCAGTTTTGATTGCTGGTCCCCGTGCTGTGGAATACAGGTAGGGTGGATTTGCGTAAAACACGGGTTGGCAAAGAATGCCCCCTTTTTATGTATTTTCCAACCTGCCGAAACGTTGGATCCCATGGCATTGGTAGAAAGGAAAAATACATTGCCATATCCTCCTGATGCGATGACTACAGCGTGCGCTGAGTGTCTTTCCAATTCACCTGTTACCAGGTTTCTTGCTATTATTCCCCGGGCTTTGCCATCTACTATCACGAGCTCCATCATTTCATGACGGTTGTACATTTGGATTTTACCCTTTCCGATCTGGCGCGACATGGCCGAATAGCATCCTAGGAGCAATTGCTGGCCGGTTTGGCCTTTGGCGTAGAAAGTCCGGGATACCTGCACCCCCCCGAATGAGCGGTTGTCCAGCAATCCACCATAGTCACGTGCAAAAGGTACGCCCTGGGCTACACACTGGTCAATAATATTGGCCGAGACTTCCGCTAGTCTGTAAACGTTGGCTTCACGGGACCTGTAGTCTCCACCTTTTACCGTGTCGTAAAACAAACGGTAAGTGGAATCACCATCCCCCTGGTAATTTTTTGCGGCATTGATACCACCCTGGGCTGCAATAGAATGCGCCCTTCTTGGGGAATCCTGATAGCAAAATGCTTTCACATTATAACCAAGCTCTGCCAGGGTGGCGGCTGCTGAGCCACCTGCCAATCCTGTTCCCACCACAATCACATCGATGAGCCTCTTGTTGGCCGGGTTTACCAGTTTAATATTGTTTTTGTGGTTGGTCCATTTATCTTTAATAGGACCCTCAGGTATTTTGGAATCTAATTTTGTCATACCTATTTATATGCTTAAAGCGATTGGATATAGTGAAAAATAGCAATAAAAATGAACCCGGCAGGAATGCCAATGGCGTAAATCTTGCCAGCTTTTACAATGCCGGGGGTGTATTTGCTGTGCCGGGCGCCTATCGACTGAAAAGCGGACTGAAAGCCGTGAAGCAAGTGCATGGCCAATAATACAAAGGCAATAACATATAAAGCCACACGGATTGGGTTTTCGAATTTATGAACAGTTTCTGCAAAATAACGATTGGGGTCTTCGGGGGAAAATGCTACATATTTGTGTACAATTTCCGGAATCCAGAAATCGTAAAAATGCAGGCCTAAAAATGCCAGAATGGTCAGGCCTGACCAAATCATATTTCTGGAAACCCATGTAGAATTGGCAGCTCCTTTGTTCATTTCATACTTTACTTCTCTGGCATTTTTGTTTTTCAATTCCAATACAAAACCCATGACGAAGTGAAAGACCACAGCAAAAATAAGGATGGGCTGCATGATAAACTGTACCAACGGGTTGGTGCCCATAAAATGTGACAAGCTGTTGAATGCGGATTCACTAAAAACTGATGTGAAGTTGATGGTGAAATGTTGCAGGAGGAAAATCAACAGAAAAAGTGCTGAAAGCGCCATGGCAAATTTCCGTCCAATGGTACTTGTAAAGAATTGTGAAAACCAACTCATATTTTAGATGTGAAATAGTGTATTTGAGTATTAAAATTAAGACCCCAAAGATATAGTTCGATCAGTAAGGAAACAATGTGTTTTTGAAATTAATAATTTCAAGGCAGTATTATTGAAAACTTGATACCTTGGGGTCGCTTTGGTTTCGATATTATTAGTTTTATTGATTTTTATTGAAGACATTTTATTATTTCAGCAATACTTTATGTTTAAATCAAAACAATCAACTATGCGATAATCCGGAGGGCTCAATTCAATATATGACAGACTCGGCTTGCAACTGATGGTACGGCATGCCGTTGAAGAATTAAAATCAGTTTTTTGGCGTCTGGAGAACTAGTTTTGCCAATAATATGTATCTATGTCAAGAATCTATATAATTTTTCAAATCCAATCGTTTGAATAATATATTTTAATAATTAGAGCGTAGATTTGGGGTGACAGGTGAATTGATTGTTAATAGAATTGGTTTTATGGAAGAAAATGGAATTAGACCAAATGATGATAAGAAGAAAAAAAACTGTTCTTTTATTTTTAAGTATCCTCATACTTGTCACCTGTAAAAAAGTAGAAGCTACGCACATCAGGGCAGGGGAGATCATAGCCACCAGGATATCCACTACCAGCCTCACTTACAGGTTTTCGATAATC
This sequence comes from Cyclobacteriaceae bacterium, assembly GCA_040222275.1. Classification (GTDB taxonomy): domain Bacteria; phylum Bacteroidota; class Bacteroidia; order Cytophagales; family Cyclobacteriaceae; genus CAXBNB01. The sequence goes on along the minus strand of JAVKDJ010000018.1, from coordinate 103,346 downwards.
GGATATACTGATACGGGTTCTTCCGTCATTTTTGGGGGAGGTGAGATCGATTTCGGGGATGGCACAGTGATCAATATAGAAGAAGGGGCGGAGTTTTTCGTTCGTGGAGATATCATTGATGCCGATAAGCAGATAGCCTTCAACGTGTTTGAGATTGACCATACTTTCCAGGCCCCCGGGTCATACATAGTGAGGTTCAATGAGAAAAACCGAAATGCAGGGGTATTGAACATGGCCAACTCTGTAGATACCCCCTTTTATGTAGAGACAAGGATATTGATCGATCCATTTTTGGGGGCCAACAACACACCCATATTTCTGGTACCCCCTGTAGATGAGGGTGCGGTAGGTGCGAGGTTTATACACAACCCGGGCGCATTTGATATAGATGGCGACAGCTTGTCTTATAAATTGGTTGTTCCCAAGCAATTTAAAGACAGGGAAGTAGATGAATACGTAGATCCGAATGACCCTAAATTTTATGGCAACAACTATTCCACTGCCAATGAAAACCAGAGCGACCCACCGGAATTTGATATTGATGAAATAACAGGCGACCTGGTTTGGGATGCCCCTGGTACCATGGGAGAATACAATGTGGCCTTCATTGTTGAAGAATGGCGCATGGTGTTGGGCCAGTGGTTCAACCTTGGATATGTGACCAGGGATATGCAGATTATTATTGAAGATACAGACAATGAAAGGCCGGAGGTGATCATTCCCGAACCGTTGTGTGTGGAAGCCGGCACTTTTATAGACGAAACCATCATTGGTATTGACCAGGACGGCCATCAGGTGAAATTAGAAGCTTTTGGCGGGCCTTTCGAGTTCACTACCAATGCGGCAACTTTTTCCCCCAGCGATACCTATGGCAACCAACCCCTAAGGGGAACATTTCAATGGCAAACAGAATGTGCCCAGGTGAGAAAGCGTCCTTACGATGTACAGTTCAAAGTGACAGACAAGCCACCGTTGGGGCCAAAATTGGTGGACTTTAAAACCTTGCCCATTACCATTTATGCACCGTCACCAAAAGGGGTGACCGCCACCATACAAACCGGCCGGTCTATCAGGATAGATTGGGATGAATACAACTGTGGTGTGGCCGATAAAATGCAGATTTGGAGAAGGGTAGATAGCTACAGTTTCATTCCAGACGACTGTAACCTTGGCATACCAGAAAACTCCGGATATGAATTGATTGCCACTGTGGATAGCATTAAGTACACCCAAAATGGCAACACGATGTATCGAACTTCGTTTCTTGACGACAACAATGGAGAGGGACTGGCACCTGGGGCCAATTATTGCTACAGAATAGTGGCTACATTTCCTGAACCCGCAGGTGGTGAAAGTGTGGTGTCTGATGAAGTATGTAACATAATACTGGCCGATGCGCCGGTGACGGTAAATGTGGATATACTGAAAACAGGTCGCGATGATGGACAGATTAAAGTAAAATGGCTCGAACCATTCGAAATCAACCAGGCGCAATTTCCTCCGCCATATACGTATGAAGTGTTCCGTTCAGAAGGTTTTAGTGGAAATACCAATGAGGTGAGTTTGGGCAAAACCACCAACACTGAAATCATTGACAATGGGCTCAATACCTCCGATCTGGTATATAATTACAGGATTGATCTTTTTATAAATGGAGGCAATACCTATGTGGATTCATCTACTCCTGCCTCCTCCGTAAAACTTGAACTTGAGCCCGGGCTTAATTCGATCAACCTGAGGTGGGATGCCCAGGTGCCCTGGTCAAATATGGTGCAGGATTATCCATACCACTATATATATAGGGATAGGGTAGATGTTGACAACCCCGACTTCCTCATACTCATAGATTCAGCAGAGGTAACCCAGGATGGCCTGCAATTTCTGGATGAAGGGGAGTTTAATGGTGTGCCTTTGGATGAAATGCATAACTATTGTTATTATGTGGAAACCAAGGGCAGCTACGGCAATCCTTTGATAGAGGCTCCTTTGCTGAACAAGTCGCAGGTGGTTTGTGCCGAACCCAATGACATGGATCCGCCGTGTACGCCTATTTCTTTCAAAATCAATGATGGAATGGAATGTGAGGAACTCATAAGCGACAAAGGTTGCTTCTTTAGCGATTACACCAATATACTCACCTGGGAGCTTGATTTGAGCCCGGAGTGTGAAGATGACATTGCGAGTTTTAATATTTACTATTCGCAGGATGAGAATGGTTTGTTTGAATTAGTTGGTGAAAATGAAACTGGCAGCCAGTTTGCGCATGGCGGCCTGGCATCATTCAAAGGATTTTATTACATCACCTCAGTTGACAGGTCTGGAAATCAAAGCCAGCCTTCTGATACGATCAGGTTTGACAACTGTCCCAACTTTGAAATGCCGAATGTATTTAGCCCAAATGGTGATGGTAAAAACGACCTTTTCTCCCCATTTATAGACAATTTTGAAGGACAAAGCATTCCTGATTTTGATTTGTCCAGGTGCCCAAGGTTTGTAGAATCAGTGGATTTCAGGGTGTTCGATAGAGGGGGAGGCGTTATATTCAACTACGAATCGGGTAGCGGACGGGAAGGCAATGTAAACAGCATCCTGATCAACTGGAATGGTAAAACCAACTCTGGGATTGAATTGCCCTCAGGGGTGTATTATTATACCGCGGAAGTAGCCTTCGATGTGTTGGACAAGTCTAAAGCCAATCGGGTGTACAATGGATGGGTGCAAATATTGAAATAACGGGTATTGACAATCTGGTGCTTTATGATGGCGTCTGCAATTTTTGCAACAGTTCAGTCAACTTTATCATCCGCCATGAAAAGGAACAGGAGTTGAAATTTGCTTCGCTTCAATCCGAATTGGGCAATGCGGTGTTGAAACGGCACAACCTTGACCCGGAAAATTTTGATAGCATAGTTTTCGTTCAAAATGGTCAGGTATTTCAAAAGAGCAAAGGAGCATTCAAAATTGCTGGTTTCCTCAAAGCTCCATTGAGCTGGATAAAAGCTTTTAACATATTGCCTGTTTGGTTTACAGACTTATTTTATAACATGATAGCCAAAAATCGATACAAGATATTTGGCAAATCAGACACATGCCAGATACCTTCTCCAGAATTGCGCAGCAGGTTTTTGGATCAGTACGTTCCCGAATGACGAACAAGTTATAGTTCAACCAGAATTTCCGGATATCGGGCTCCATCGTCTTGCGATTGTGACAAAAATCGCATTTCCCTTGAGTTACTTTTGTTTTGCCCATTTTCCAACGAATAAATTGGTACCTCAAATTGTTAATTGAACCCTATCTAAATTATGTTTGCAGTTTTAATAACAAAATAGAAATAACATGCAGGCATACGTTTTCCCCGGACAAGGGGCACAGTTTACAGGAATGGGCAAAGATTTGTTTGATGCAAACAACCAGGCGAAGGAGATGTTTCTCCAGGCCAATGAGATAGTGGGTTTTGAATTGTCAAAAATCATGTTTGAGGGTACTGCAGATGAATTGAAACAAACCAATGTTACCCAGCCCGCAGTATTTCTACACTCGGTTGTGGCAGCCGCTGTATCTGATTCATTTACTCCTGATATGGTGGCAGGCCATTCATTGGGTGAAATTTCCGCCCTTGTATCCAACAAAACCCTGACTTTTGAAGACGGGTTGGTATTGGTGTCCAAAAGGGCAGCTGCCATGCAAAAGGCATGTGAGCTAAACCCTTCTACCATGGCTGCTATTTTAGGACTGGATGACACCACAGTAGAAGAAATTTGTGATTCAATCGATGAGGTAGTAGTAGCTGCCAACTACAACTGCCCCGGACAACTTGTTATATCCGGTTCCAATAAAGGAATAGAACTGGCATGTGCCAAAATGCTGGAAGCAGGGGCCAAGCGTGCCTTGCCTTTGCCTGTGGGCGGGGCATTTCATTCCCCTCTGATGGAGCCGGCACGCCAGGAGCTGGCAGAAGCTATTGAAAGCACTATTTTCAACCAGCCTATTTGTCCCATTTACCAAAACGTGGATGCCAAACCGCACAGCGATGTAAATGAAATAAAGGCGAATCTAATAGCACAACTGACCGCTCCAGTCAGGTGGACACAATCTGTACAAAACATGGTGGCTGATGGGGCTTCAGATTTTATAGAATGTGGGCCTGGAAAAGTGCTGCAGGGATTGGTGAAGAAGATACATAGGGAGGCCAATGTAAGGGCCGTCTGAATTCCTGACCTGCTGGCCGGATAAGCTATGATTGACCCAACTTTTCAGAACTGCAAACTCAAGCACCCTCTTTTCACCTGTCTGCTGACGGTGCTTGGTTTGTTGTCTTTCATGTGTAAAACCCATGGCCAGGAACAGCAATATTCCCATAACCTGACACTTGAATACTACAAGGGTTTCGTTTTCAAACATTCTTCAGAAGTGGCGCACTTGATAGTGTCACAGCCAGAAGGCTTTGTGCTCCAATACGACAAGCATACTTACGGCCATAGAAAATGGGAATACGAATACCGCTATCCGGATGTGGGCTATACTTTGATCTATATAGATTACAACAACCCCGTGCTGGGTAAGTCCATAGCCCCAATGGCGCATTTCAATTATTATTTTAACAGAAACCGGGACAAACACCATGATTTCAAATTCAAGTTTGCTTTTGGCCCGGCGTTTCATAGCAAGCCCTATGATCGGGAGACCAACAACAAGAACAATTTCATTGGCTCCACTTTCACTTTTGGCATGCAGATGCAATTCAGTTACAATCGCGACCTGTCTGATAAACTGGCTGTAAAAAGTGGTTTGTCCCTTACACATTTTTCGAATGCATCGATCAGCAAACCCAACAAGGGAATCAACATTATAGCTGCTAATCTGGGTTTGGTGTACAAGATCGACGACAAGTTGAATGAGAGGGTTTCCTACGAAAAGGAAGATTTTTCCAATAGGCCTGTGAAATATAATGTTTGTATTTCCGGTGGTTGGAGCGAGTCTTTGAAAGAGGGGAATGGGGTGTTTCCTTTTTTTGTATTGAATACTTATGCCGATAAGCGTATTTCCAGAAAGAGTGCCTTTAGTGTGGGATTGGATTATTTCGTTTCCTATTCGCTGAGGGAAGAAGCCCTGTTCGACCCAAACCTCAGAGGGCAACCAAAACCTGATTTCAAGCGGGCAGGAATAGCACTTGGGTATGAGTTGTTCTGGCATGAACTGTCTTTCCTGTTCCAATATGGGCACTATTTCTATCGGCCCTATGAACGGTTTAAATCGAAGTACCAACGGCTAGGGCTCAAGTACTATCTCAATGAAAAACTATTTGTTTCATTTATGCTCAAAACCCACCTTCAAAAGGCTGAAGCCGGTGAGTTTGGCCTGGGTTGGAGGTTGTGATATGAAATTGCTGCAAGTTCAAATATTACTGGTAATTCTCGTCCTTGTTGGATGCAACGATAAGGATGCGTATGACTGCATCAAGAAAACCGGAAGGGTCAAAGAATACCAAATTGAATTGACTGAAAGTTTTGAACGATTGCACATTACATCGAATATCGATGTTGATTTAGTGCAGGGGGGAGAGCAGGAAGTATTGCTGGTCACAGGGGAAAACCTTGTGGATGAAATTGAGGTTGTGGTTGAAAATGGGGAGTTGGTTTTTCAGAACAACAACACCTGCAATTGGGCAAGGGAATATGGAGTAACCAGATTGAAAATTACTACGCCCGAATTGAGCCAGGTAGTATTTGAGAGTGGTGGCACGCTACGGTCTATGAATACATTGTCTTTTCCTGATTTAGTGTTGGATTCGAAAGAATCAAGTGGAGATTATATACTGGATATTGATGCGAATAGCCTGAAAGTAATCACCAAAAGGATTTCCAATTTTTATATCACGGGAAAAGTAAACGAACTTAACCTGGATTTTCAAACCGGGGACGGACGGTTTTATGGCGAAAATTTGATCGCCCAGAATATTACATTCTATCACAACGGTACCAATGACGTGATGGTTTACCCAGTGCAAAGCCTGCAAGGTACAATAGACCGCTATGGCAATGTGATCTACTACAATGAGCCTGCGTCAGCTCCAAATGTCGAAACTTTGAGCAAGGGCAGGCTGGTAAGGGGATTCTAATGAGTGCCATGCATTCACAGCATATTGATTGTGGGTTTTGGAAAATTCTTTGGCTCCATTATGAAACAAACCCTTCCTGCTGATACTCTGGGTTGGGGTATTTGTAAAAACCTTCTCCGGTTTTTACCCCCAGTTTCCCCAAATCCATGTATTGCTTCAACAAATCGGCAAATTCCCTGCTTTTAGGGGTATTGGAATTCATAGATACATGCCATGCTGTGTCCAGGCCTATCTGGTCGAGCATGCCAAACGGGCCAACAGGCATTTTGAAATTTCCCATCCAAGAGCGGTCTATGTCCTCGATGCTGCCTACATTGCTGGCAAAGAGTGTACCGGCAGATGTGAGGATATGCATCAGCATGTAATTGAAAATATAGCCGTTTGATTCCTTTTGGATCTTGATTGGTGTTTGATTTAGCTTTTTACCTATGTCAAACAACAAGTCGGTTACCCAGGGACTTGTGCCGGGGTGGGGCATTATATCCACCACATTGGCCACAAATACATCGTGAAAATGAAAGGCGCAAAACCTGTCCGGCCTTCCTGAATCTACGGCAAACAGTGAGGGCAGCAGAAACGATGTGTTGGTGGTGAATAGGGAATGGGCGGGGCATAGCTGGCCAAATTGCTTCCATACCGCTTTTTTCACCGCAACATCTTCTGTGACAGATTCGCTTACCAGATCTGCACCTGTGGCGGCTTCCCGGGCGTCAGTAGTGAACCTGATGCGATCCAGGACAACTTCGGATTGTGTAGCTAATGTGGTATTGGCTTTGGCCAATGAATTCAATATTTTGCGCTGGATAGACCTGGCATTATCGAGGGTCTCTGTGGTAAGGTCGTACATGCATACCTCAAAACCAGAGATGGCAGCTTGCAGGCCTATTCTCAGCCCAAGGGTGCCACTGCCAATTATCAGGATTTTTTTTATATCGTCAGGTTTGATGTTGTCCATCGTATATTTGGGTTTGGATTGTTTGAATACTTCAAGCTATGGAAGCCATCAATTTTCGGGAATTTTTGAACGCTACCATTCACTGATCCGGTCTTTTTCTACGGCCTTCATGCCATTTTGCCCACAGGCATTTACCACACCTATGAGGCTGGCAAACCTGGCATCTGTGGTGGAGCCCCTTTTGTACCGTGCATAAATTTGCTGGCAGATTACCCCCAGTTTAAAAGAAGCATAGGCAAAATAGAACACGATATTCTTCACTTCATTACCGGTACGCAGTTGGTACCTATCGATCACTTGCCTTCGTTTGAGGTTGCCAGGCATCCAGGTTAGGCTAAATGGTTTCAGTGCAGAGCTGTCTGCGATTTCCGACCAGTAAGCCAGGGTAGTGCCCAAATCCATCATAGGGTCGCCTACTGTTGCCATCTCCCAATCGAGTACAGCTTTGATCTCGCCATGATTGTTGAGCGAAAGCACCAGGTTGTCGTATTTGTAGTCGTTGTGTATCATGGTGGGTGGATTATCCTCGGGAACATTCGAGGCTATCCAATTGCTCAGCTCTGCCATTGAGGGCAGCTGGTCTGTTTTGGATTTTTCATACCTACTGATCCAGCCTTCAACCTGCCTTTTAGCGTATCCCTCGGGCTTGCCCAGGTCTATCAACCCTGTAGAGTGGATGTCGAGGGAATGAAGGGCTGCCAGGTTGTCCACGGCATTTTCTGAGATGGTTCGCATTAGACTTGGGGTTAGGCTCATGCTTTTTGGGGGCGAACTGCGCAGTATGATTCCCTGCACGCGTTCCATCAGGTAAAACGGTGAGCCAATTACAGAGTCGTCATCACAATAGATGGTTGGAGAGGGTACCTTGTCGTAAACCGGCTTCAATAGGGTGAGCACCTTAAATTCGCGCCCCATATCGTGGGCAGATTTAATATTGGCACCATTTGGTGGTCGGCGCAGCACAAATTCGCCCTCCCTGCATTTGATAAGGTAAGTGAGATTGGAAAAGCCGCTCTGAAACTGTTCGATACTGATGTCCCCTGATGTAATGTTGTTTTTTTGTAAGAATAGCTGGAGTTTGTGTCGGTCAAGTCCTTCACCCTTTCTCAAAGTTGGGGAGGATTTGTCCATTAGTCGGGAACTTTCTCTCAGGCTCATTTTCTTAGGTTAAATGGTTCTTCAGCTCTGGGGTGTATTCTGTTGATAGACAAGGATACAAGCGATGCGCTAAAGGGAATGTTGTAGGTTAAATGTTTTTGTTGGTAAACCCAACTATTAAAATTACAAAGCCAAACATCAATATCCAATAAATATTTTGTTCCGTGTGTTTAGTCTTGCCGGGAGCCTTTTTTCACATCCACTCCATATTTTTTCAAAATACCCCTGGCCAAAACGGATTTATGTACTTCATCAGGCCCATCATATATCCTTGCGCCCCGTTCATGCCTGTACCACCAAGACAGTATGGTGTCATCGGAAATGCCCAATGCCCCATGTGCTTGGATTGATTTGTCCAGCACCCGCTGCATCACTCCAGCTACATAAAATTTAATTGTGGATATCTCTTCACGTGCTGCCTTTACACCCTTGTTTTCTATCACATGGGCTGTGTTGAGCACCATCAGCCTAGCTGCGTTTATTTCCGCACGGCTTTCTGCGATCCAGTTTTGGATGGTTTGTTTGTGCCCCAGCACCAGTCCTTCGGATATATGTCTGGTGGCAGCCCGGTGGCAGAGCATGTCAAGTGCCCTTTCACTGATCCCTATCCACCTCATGCAATGGTGTATCCTGCCTGGTCCCAGTCGTTCCTGTGCCAATAGAAAGCCGGTACCGGGCTTGTGAATGATGTTTTCCTTTGGCACCCTGCAGTTGTTGTATTTTATTTCTGAATGGCTCACATATCCTTCCCCCGGCTCGCCCATTACTGAAATGTTCCTTACCAACTCAAAACCAGGTGTATCTGTTGGCACAATAATCATACTGGCCCTTTCGTAAGGATTGCTGTTTTCAGAATCTGTAACAGCCATTACCACTGCAAAAGACGCACCATCGGCTGAGGATGTGAACCATTTGTGCCCGTTGATGACATAACTGTCGCCATCCATAACCGCCGTAGTGCCCATTATGGTTGGGTTGGATCCGGCATATTCAGGTTCTGTCATGGAAAAACAACTGCGGATATTGCCATCATGCAGAGGACGGAGATACCTATCCTGTAGTTCTTGGCTGGCATATTTTTCCAACAATTCCATATTGCCGATATCTGGTGCCTGACAATTGAAAATATAATGGCCAAATGGGGTCCAGGCCAATGCTTCACTCACCATGCCAAATTCCACCAGGTTTAAACCAAGGCCTCCGTGTTCTACAGACAGGTGTGGAGCCCATAAGCCCCCTTGTTTTGCCTTTTCCCTGGCCAGTTTCAGCCATCCCTTTTCCAATGTGAGGAATGGGGTTTTCATCAACATTTCTTCGTTGGGAAGAACTTCTGATTTAATGAATTCCCTGAACTTTGGGAGCACCTCTATCAATCGGGGTGTACTGAAAATATCTATCATGCCTGGGAAAGTTGTTGTTGCTTCAACGTGTTTGTAATATAGTCATATTTAGGGTTTCCGGGGTAGGTCACTTGTGGTGAGTCTTTCCCCTGTTTTTTTGTTCCTATACCCTGTCAGGGTTCGGTAAGGCTTTTAACCAGATGGATCAATCCAGGCTCCTCTGATGCCCACATTACCTCTTCTATTTGTTTTGGTTGGAAATTGTGTTGAAAGTCAGTTAGTTTTTTCATAAAGGATGTAAGGTCAAACTGTTGGAAATCAACCTCAATGACAGCACCAAACCTTTGTGCATAAACAGACCACAATGTATCGGTTTGGCAAATGATGGGCAGCCCATGTGCCAGGTATTCAAATACTTTGGTGGGCATACAATTTTCATTGCTCTTGTTCAGTGTATAGGCCACAATACCAAAGTCTGAACCTATTATCTGATCTACAATTTCATCATGTGGTATTGGGGTTAAGGATAACTTTACATGGATGCGGTCATTGGCCATGCCCAGCAGCCTGTTTAAAAGTGATGGAGAGGGGCAATGCCCTATGATTGTCAGCTCTGAATCGGGTAGGGGTTTTCTCACAGATTGGTACAGTGCCACAGCATTTAATACCCCGCTATTTTCAGAAATATTGCCTGCAAACAGAAACTTTATTTTTTCGTTCCGCGCCTTCCTGTCTTTGGTTTGGCCTCTCACTATTGCCTTGTTTTCTATTATAGTAAACCTGTTTTTGATAAAGCCAAGTTCATGCTCGTAACCTTTTTCGGCCAAAATGAAATGGTGGATAAAAGGGGAGAGGCACCATTCTTTGAACCTGATAAGTTTTGCAAAAACGAACTTGATTGGCCAGGAATAGTTGTTTTGATAAAGCAGGTTGTGATGGTAGTTTTCCTGAACATCATAGATGGTTTTGGTGCCAAATAATATTTGGTTCAGTATTGTAATCATCAGTAATTCATAGGTGTTAACTATGATAAGTTTAGGTTTTAGTTGAAGTAGTTTTATGAATACAAAGATGGGTATAAAAACTCTCTTCAACCCCAGTCTTTTAAAACCGGGCAGGGGCGCGAAACGAATTTTTTGAGAAGGTGGTAGCTCTTCTAATGCCCTTGTGGCTTGCCCCAGAATGGTAATATTGTAGTTGTTGGTTTTAGCCAGTGTCATTGCCATCTTTTCGTATGCCCTGGTGTCGTCCACGGGTTTCAGAACTGAGATAATGGCAATGGGTGTTTTTGTCATTTTGAGGTAAATATCTTGAATTCCCAAATTAGGAATTGGTCAGCAGGAAATTTGTTTTAAAAGTAAGTAATTTCGCCGGACATTAATGAAAATTAAAAAACATGAGTGACATTAAAGAACTGATTGAAAAAACATGGGAAGACAATTCCCTTTTGGAAAAAGCTGAAGTAAAAGAAGCCATAGAATTTGTGATCGAGGAACTGGATAAGGGAAGGTTGAGATGCGCCGAACCAGTAGCAGACGGATGGCAGGTGAATGACTGGGTGAAGAAAGCTGTTATCCTGTATTTTCCAATCAGAAAAATGGAAAAGATAGAAGTTGGTCCTTTTGAATTCCATGATAAGATGGCACTGAAAAAGGACTATGATAAATTGGGCATCAGGGTGGTGCCACATGCTGTGGCCAGGTATGGTGCTTATTTGTCCAAGGGAGTGATCATGATGCCCAGCTATGTCAATATAGGGGCCTATGTGGATGCCGGCACTATGGTAGATACCTGGGCTACTGTGGGCAGTTGTGCCCAGATAGGCAAAGGCGTGCACCTGAGTGGTGGTGTAGGAATTGGCGGTGTGCTGGAGCCGGTGCAAGCCGCTCCTGTGATTGTAGAAGACAATGCCTTTATAGGATCCCGTTGTATAGTAGTAGAAGGGGTAAGGATAGGAAAAGAGGCTGTATTGGGTGCCAACGTAACGCTAACAGCCAGCTCTAAAGTGATAGATATCACTGGCGATGAGCCAAAAGAGTACAAAGGATATGTACCCGAAAGGTCGGTAGTGATTCCCGGCTCATACCCAAAGGAGTTCGCCGCAGGTACATTTAATGTACCCTGTGCCCTGATTATTGGCAAGAGAAAAGAAAGCACCGACAAGAAAACTTCCCTCAATAATGCCCTTAGGGAAAATAATGTAGCCGTTTAATGGTATCTCAAAGGGAATACCCTTATTTTTAGCATAACACATAATATCGTAAACTCCGGGACCATCCCGGAGTTTTTGTTAAAATTAAATTTGACCTATGAGGGTTTTGTTACTTGCTATATTTTTGGGTTTAAGCACTAGTACGGTGCTCAGGGCGGTTGATTTGATCAAGATCAAGTCCAAAGATGGAGTAGAAATTTCAGCAGATTTATATAAGATACATCCCGATACCGTACCATTCATAATTTTATTTCATCAAGCGGGGTGGAGCAGGGGGGAATACCAGGAAACAGCGCCTAAGTTCAATAGCTTGGGCTACAATTGCCTGGCAGTAGATTTACGATCCGGAAAGCACGTAAATGGTGTGGACAACATCACCTTCCTGAATGCAAAACAGGCATTAAAGGAAACGAAATATATAGATGCTTATCAGGATATTGAGGCTACAGTCCAGCATGTAAAAAAGTTTCTGACTGGAGGGAAAATTATCATACTTGGAAGTTCTTATTCTTCTGCGCTGGTTCTAAAATATGCCGGGGACTATCCTGCCGAAGTGGATGGCGTGGTAGCCTTTTCTCCTGGCGAATACTTTACCCCGTTTGGTAAACCGTCTGATTACATCACCTCTGCTGCAGAAGGCATTGTATGTCCTAGTTTTATCACTTCATCCAGATCTGAAAAAAACAGTTGGTGGGCAATTCACGAAAGTATCGATACCGAAGTGAAAACCTTTTATTTGCCAGAAACTTCTGGTAACCATGGTTCGCGTGCCCTCTGGCAGAAGTTTAGCGATCACAAGGGCTATTGGGAAGCCCTCAAAACATTTTTAACTGATATCTGAGGCAGCTACAGCTGAATCTCTGAAATGTGAAGGTGGTGCAGGTATTTGTCTATGTGGTCGATTTTGGCGGTAATGTGCTTCATATACTTTTTGATCTCCAACTCCACAATTAGCCTTTGACCATCATAGGAATTGTCAGCAAAATCGTTTTTGGTATATTTCTTATCATGCTCAGTCTCATGACGCTCGTGACATTCCTGTTTCAATTTTTCCAAAAATTTTGGAATACTGTAATCTTCTTCAAATTTCCTGATTTGCTTTAACACCCTGCTTCTTTCCTTGTTGTCGATCACGTAGGAGGGGTCATTCATTTTGTTGATGATGACGGTATCGTAGTGGTGCAATTTCTCCAAAATACCATGCACCCTGTCTTTGTAGGCCATTGAAGTGCAATAAGACTGTATCCCGTCATAATTGTCCAATGTGGGTTCTATACTGTGCCAGTCTTTGTCCAGCTCGTCGAAATGCTCTACTATGGAGTCAAAACTCTCCTCTTCCTCCTGTGCAAGTAGAGGTTGCCATCCTAAAAGGGTACAGGCAGATAACAATATTAATAATCGTACCATAGCTTATTTTTAGAAATATATGTTACAGGCTGGAACATTAACTATGCCAAATCTAATATTATTGTGGATTTTGGCAAGGATTTACCAGAATAACTTCTTCCCGTTTCACCACAACTTTTCCAGGTTCTGCATTTTTTGGTTTGTTTACATATTTTCTGGCTGTGTAGATGACAGGGCATAGTGTATCGGTTTTACCTTTAGAATACCAGGCGGCCACCTGGGCCGCTTTTTCTATCGTGATCAACGGTATTTGTCTGGAAGAGTTGTTTTTTATGATCACATGTGAGCCACTAAAATTTCGTGCATGTAGCCAAAGGTCGTCTTTTGAAGTGAAATTTCTCAGCATTTGATCATTGCTTTTGGCGTTTTTCCCTACAAGAACGCTATATCCATCAATTTGGTATGCTATAAAAGGCTTTGCTACTTGCTGATTTTTTTGAGATCCTTGGCTTATTTTATTGCCAGGTGTTCTTCTCAGGGTTTTCAGGTTTGGAGCGGTTGCGATCTCCTCCATTAGTTTTTGGGCTTCAATTACATGCTTTTCTTTTTCAGCTATGTTTTGTTTCAGTTTGTTGATCTCTATTTGCTGGTTTTTCGATTTTCTATAGTAAACTTCCGCATTGGCCTGCATGCTGAGGTCTGGTTTTAATTTGATTTCGATGTTTTGGTTTCTATAAAAATCGAAAAGTTCGGCTGTTTTTGTGCTTTTTAGCCGCAGGTGCAAGTTGGCCATTAGAATATCCGCTATTTCATTGTTTTTCACACCTTCTGTTAGGCTGGTAAGTTTGGCCTGACTTTTTGCTATATAGCTGGAATGTTTTTTTATTTCTTTTTTGATTTTTGCCTGCGCCTGGTCTTTTTCTTTTTTCAGCAAAAAAACCTGAAAATAGTGTGCAGCCAGTTGATTGCAAGCTTCGGTTGGGTTAGTTGTTCGGAAGACTTCATGGTGGGCATCATTTTTCAACAAACTGAGCAATGGCTTGCCACTTGCTTCTTCCTGAATATAGAAGTTGTGGTTTTCAAGCTCTGCAATCAGGTTTCCCAGTATTTCCAATTTTTCATCATGTGTGGCGGCATTTTCAAAGTTGTTCCGGTTGAGGTAGCTCAGTATGTTTTTGTCGAAGGTAGGGAAGAGGTTTTTAAGGTCAAATTTGGCAGCAAGTATGGCTTGCTCTGTTTGGTCTATTTGTTTGTGCAGCTTATCGGGAATAAGGTTTTTGTCGTTGGGCATGCTGTTGATAAACATCGATCGAAAGGAACCTCCTTCAAACAAGCAAATGTTGGACCTTCTGCCGTGTAGCTTAAAAAGCAGGAGGTAACCTTCCGAAAAATGAATGGAAAAGGAACGCTCATTTGCATATTGTTCAACGTCCAGTACTTCCTTGTTCATTACTTCAGAAAAAAGGTCAACTGAATTTTTTTTCGCACGCTTAAAGTCAGCTGGAAAAGTTAAAAAACTGATGTCCTGATTGAAAGTAGCCTTGATGGTAAAAGAATCCATAGCGCCGAAAACCAGGACCAACTCGTCCTTATTTTGACTGAAGCAGGAAGTTAGTGTCTTTCCTATCAACTCAATTCGCAATGCATTGGTCAGGTGCCTGAGAAAGTAGAAATTGAAATGCATTTAGAAAGACAGTTTAAGGCCATCGTATGCAAGCTTGATGCCATCAGGAAGTTCATTGTTAATATCCCTGTGGCATCCCAGTTTATGACTGATATGGGTAAAATACGTGTTTTTTGCCCCAATTTCCTGTGCTACTTCCACGGCTTCTTCCAGCGTGAAATGGGAAATATGAGGGTCTTTTTGAAGGGCATTGAGAACCAGGGTATCAAGTCCCTTTAGTTTCTCTATTTCGCTATCATCTATGTGGTTGGCATCTGTGATGTAAGCAAAATCCTTTACCCTGAACCCAAACACGGGTAGTTTGTGGTGCATAACCTGGATGGGGACAAAACCTGTTCCCTTGATGGTGAAGGGGGCAATGTCGATGGGATAGGTTTCAATCCTTGGGGCGCCTGGGTATTTTTTTTCAGCGAAAACATAGGAAAACTCTCGCTTCAACTGGTCCAGAACCCGCTGATGGCCATACACAGGCATGTCCATTTTTTGCCTGAAATTGTAGCTGCGGATGTCGTCCAGGCCTGCAGTGTGGTCTTTGTGTTCATGTGTAAACAGCACTGCATCGATTCGTTTTATTCGTGCCCTGAGCATTTGCTGCCTGAAATCAGGTCCTGTATCGATTACAAAACTATTGTCGTCGGCCTCTATGTGGATGGCTGACCTAAGCCTCTTGTCCCTGAAGTCTATGGATTGGCATACCTGGCAGTCGCAGGCGATTACCGGTACACCCTGGGAAGTTCCTGTTCCCAAAAAAGTAACTTTCAAATTTCTAACTTGGTTTGTGCAATTTCCTGATATAGTTTTCGATTCTTTTCCGAGAGCCTTTTTTGATCTAATTCAATTGACTTTAGGATTTCCAATAGGCAACTGATTTTGCCGTCCGTGGTGTAGAATTTGTTCACAACAGCCACCTTGGTGTCTTTGAGTATGCAGTAGCCGGATTGAAAATTTCCTTTTTCGTATCTTAGTACGTAATCTGTTTCGGAAAAAAGGTCTTCGAGTTTGTTTAGGAAATGTTTAGTGGACTTAGTTTGCATTTGTCTCCGTGTATTTCTTCACCGTTTCTACTAAGACGTCAAAATTAAGGGGCTTTGGGATAAATTCATTGATTCCGGCATCATTAAAATCTGCCATGGAGTAATTTCTTGCGTTTCCGGTAATGGCTATGATTGGTATGTTGGACTTTTGTTTGTTGTCCATTTTTCTTATTTCCCTGGCACATTGCATCCCATCCATCTTGGGCATGTTGATGTCCATCAAAATAAGGTCATATATCTCTTTGTTGATTTGGTCAATCACTTCAACCCCGTTTTTGACAGATGTAATGTCATAATTCTGGATTTGAAGTATTTTTCTGGTCAGGTTTTGTATGACCGAACTATCCTCTGCAATAATTACTTTTTTCATTACGCATACTGATTTAGGGTGGTGTTGGTATTTAGCTGGTTATAAAAAATAGATTTCCTTACACAATTTAGTCAAATTTGAAATCAACCTCTTAATTTTCCAGTATATTCTTATAGTTTTCCTGGAATTCCTGAAACGATTGTTGAATTTCTATGATACGCTCATCTACGTCTAAAATGTTGTTCTGTTTCAACTGGCTTTCGAGTTCGATCGTCTTTTTTTCCAACCGCTCGATACCCAGGGTTCCTGAACTGCCCTTGAGTGTGTGAAGTTCGCGTCTAAGTCCCTCCATATCCTGCGCTTTGAGCAAAGCAAGGCAATTTTCTATTTGCTTTCCAGCTTCATCTTCAAAATCTTCCAAAACTGAATTGACCAAATCCTGGCCTCCATATTTGAACAGCTGGTTGAGGGTGTTTTGGTTAATGATCAGCTCCTGGGATTCATCATCGAAAATGTTTTTGTCCACACTGGAGGGTTCGAAAGAAAGATAGTCTTTCACTTTTTCGATGAGCAAATTGGCTTTTATAGGTTTGGCAATGTAGTCGTCAAGCCCTTGTTTTAAAAACCTGGATCGGTCCTCTTCCATGGAATATGCCGTCATGGCCACTACCGGAGGTAGTGTTTTGCCCTTTATAGACCTCAGCCTTTTTGTGGCTTCTACACCATCCATTTCAGGCATTTGGATGTCCATAAATATCAAGTCATATTTATTTTCCTTCACTTTCTGAATGGCCTGCTCCCCGCCATCCGCCAGGTGGACAATACAACCGGATTTGGTGAGTATTTGCCCGGCTACTTTTCTGTTTACATGGTTGTCGTCCACAATCAATATGATAGGTACGTCCCTTACAAACTCCCGGCTGATTTTGCCTTCGCCGTTGTGCTCTTTGGCTATGGATGTTGATCTGGTAGGCAGGGTGCCTTCGAAAGTAAACCAGAACGTGCTCCCAAGCCCGGGTGTGGATACCACACCGATATCACCCTTCATGGTTTTCACCAACTCCTTCGAAATTGCCAACCCCAGTCCCGTACCGGAATAAACTTTGGTGCTGGAATTGTCCAGTTGGTTGAAGTTTTTGAACAAGTCCCCAATACTTTCATTGGAAATCCCAATGCCCTCATCCTTGATTTGTACTTTAAAAATGTATTTGTTTTTGAGCTTTTTTAGAAGTGTTAGGCTAATGTTGATAGTGCCCTTGCCTTCCGAAAATTTGATGGCATTGGACGTGAGGTTGGAAAGCACCTGCAGCAGGCGGGTTTCGTCCAGCATCACCACTTCTGGCAGGTCATTGCCCAGGTGATAGTACAGACAGGTGTTGTTGGAATGTGCCTGTTGGGAGTACAGGTCGTAGAGTTTTTCAAAGGTAGAAACCAGATTGACCGGTTTCTTTTTCAATTGCATTTTGCCCGCTTCTATTTTAGACAAATCCAGAATGTCATTGAGGATATCGAGCAGGGTTTCGGACGATTTTTTGATTGTTTTTATGTAACTGAATTGCTCGGGGTTGAGGTCTGTGCTTCCTATCAGATCGATCATGCCCACTATGCCATTCATAGGTGTGCGGATTTCATGGCTCATGTTGGCCAAAAACCTTTCTTTCACCTCGAGGGATTTTTCCGCCATTTCTTTGGCTTTTACCTGCTGTTCGTTGGCTTTTTTCAGTTGGGTGATGTCACGCGCTACCCCCTCTATGGATACAGCCTTTCCATTGCGGTATATCAACCGGATGTTGCACAAAAACTGTATTTTCTTTTTCTTACGGACTTTGACAGTGGCCTCAAAGTTCTTTACATGTTTCTTTTGGTATAAGTCTCGTAGTATTTTTTTGGTATCAATTTTTGACTTGAAAAACTGTGAGATATTCTGACCTTCTATGTTGTCTATGGTGGTGCCCATAATATCCTCTATAGAAGGGCTCACCATGATAATTTTCCCTTCCAAATCGCACAAAAAGTAGATATCCTGAAAGGATTCGAATATCTCACGAAACTTTTCTTCACTTTCTTTCAGGGCCTGGCTGGCGTTTCTTTTTTCAGTGATGTCATTGGCTATCACAGAAACCTCTTCAATCTGTCCGGTGTCCTGATTGATGGGGTTGATGAATACATCGCGCCAAATGAACTGGCCGTTTTTGTCTTTGATTTTGTTTTCGAAATTGATGGTTTTGCCATCGAATGCTTTTTGAAACTTGTTGGCCCAGAAATCACGTACCCTTTTGGGCATTTTTCCTTTTTCTTTGTAAAAACCGGAACCCACTGTGGCATCTATCTGGTAATATCGTTCCAGGGCATCAGCATAGTTGGTATTGTAGGAGGTGAGGTTGAGGTTTTTATCTACTGACCAAATTTGATGGCTCGAACTTTCAAAGATGGCCTTGAGCCTGGCTGCCTGGTCTCGGATTTTGTCCTCATTAAATTTCCTCTCTACCGCCATAGAAACCTGGCTGGAAATAAAATAGAGCAGTTCCAGATCTTTGTGGTTGAAAGCCGTTCTGTCTTCATAACTATGAATGGATATTACCCCGATAGGATGGTTAGAAATGTTGATTTGCACCCCAAGCCATATTTTGGGAAGGGCACCTTTTAGCTTTAGTTTCTTGAGTTGGGCTATTTTTTTTATTCCATCCTGATAAATGATCAGTGGTTTTTTTCTTTCGAAAGTATAATCAGCTAGTAGCTTACTGATTTCGGTCTGTGCATTGAGCTCATTTTCATCCTCAAACTCATTGATATAGCAAGGAAATGTGACCCTGCCTTTTTTGATGCCGGCTTTTAAAGCTACTGTGAAGTTTTTGATTTTTAAGATCTCATTGAGCGACTGGTATATACTGGTGTACAAGTTTTCCAGATTGGTGCCTTCGATGGTAAGGTTAGCGATCTTGTAGTACAGGCTTTGGGCCTTTTCTGCCCGGATGCGCTCGGTAATGTCGAAAAATATTGCCCTATACTGCACATGGCCTTTTTTGTCAACAGAACAATTGATCCTGCCGGAAACGAAAACATTTTTGCCTTGTTTGTTGAGAAAAGCTATTTCAAAACGGTCGATTTTTTCGCCGTTCTTCACTTTCTCCAGGTTGGTTTTTGCCTGTTCCCAGTATTCCGGGATTATGATGTCTTTAAGTTGGAGATCTTTCAGGTCCGATTCAGTATATCCGAGTTTTTCTTTCCAGGCTACATTTACAAATTGGAAGTTGCCCTGCTCATCAAAAATCTGGATGAGGTCATACGAATTGTCGAAAAGTTCGGTGAGTTGGTTGTTGGTCCTTTCCAGTTCCTTAAGGACTTTCCTTCTTTCGGTAATGTTTTCGCCAAAAAGGGTGATTCCGGATACCAGCCCTTTTGCATCTTTTAATATGATGGCATTGAAGTGGATGGCTATTTCCTCTCCTTTGTCATTCAGGATCGTGCCCGACAGGGTTCCTGAAAAATGGCCGTTTTTGGCGATCAGCTGGTATTTTTTTCTGTTCAGGTTGACGGCAGAGTCTGGCTCAAAAAAATCGAACAGGTTTTGTTTAAGCAGGCTCCCATGATGGATGCCCATTGTTTTCAGGAATTCACGGTTGCAAAACGTAATGTTGGCTTCCACATCTGTGGTTAGGGCCATGATTTTGGACTTGTTGAGTGACCCCTGGATTTTCTTCTCAGATTCGAGTATCGCCTGCTGACGGGTGCTTTCCAGTTCTGTTGATTTACGTTCGGTGATGTCAATGGCAGCACTTAGGTACCCAATGAATTCGTTTTTGTGGCTGAATCGCGGAATGCCTGTTTCCAGCAGCCACCTATATTCTCCATTGGCATCTTTGATGCGAAACGAACATTCATATTTGGACTTTTTGAAATAAGCAGTTTGTATTGCCTTGAGGGTATTGGTGGCATCATTTGGGTGAATGTGTGATGACCAATCGGATATTTCTTCTTCCTCTTCCCGGTTTGTAAATTCCAACCAGGTTTTACTAAAATAATTGAATTCTGACCTATTGTTGGTCATTCTGATGAAGAACGGACCACTGTCAGCGAATGATTGTATGGTCTTTCTGAGGTTTTCAGTTTCTTCTATCAGATCAAAAGTGGCTATGAACTTATCTGCTCTAAGAACATTAATGGTGGTTTTGGTGGTGAATTTGTTTCCGGATTTGTCGTGAAATTCAAAGATGAAATCCTTGTTTTCGTTGCGGGTGGCCAAAGCTATACGTTCATTCCAAATGGCCTCAGACTTGATACCACTGCTTTGAAGTACAGGCATGATCTCCTCAATGGTCTTTTTCGACAAATCGTTTGAATAAACAAATTTGTCCTCGGCTTCTGGGCTAAATTCGATGACATTGTTTCCCTCAAAAATGACGAAATGGGTGCCCGAAAACTCCAGAAGAAGCTCGTATTTACCCTTGACGTCATTGAGTTCTTGTCTGAGTTTGTCTATTTGATCGAGCAACTCAGACCTTTCCTGGTTTACAATAGCCATGATGTACAAACTGGATGTAGGTCAGCAGAATATAAAATTACCTATATTATTTTATATTTTACCGCTAAAACGGTTTTTTGAAAAATGAAGTTGTTTGAAGAGCCCTTATACCAGCTTACCCAGCTTCTTCAAGACCATTTTGCCGCGGGCTTTTATCCCAGGGCTACCGTGTTCCATTAGGTCTTCTACTATGGTTTTCAATTCCTGTTTAAAATCGGGGTACTTTACGGTAAGGTTTGCCAGGATAGTCATGGAAAAGGCCTTGATAGCAATAGGCTCCTGATTGGATAGGAGGTAGTCGAAGCATTTGTTGGCAATAAAACCTTCATGTTTTTCAGGTATGGTGTGGTTTTGCAAAATCCTGAGCGTATTGCGTTTGACAGCATCATTCACCTCGTTTTCTAAGTTGGAAATAATGGCATCCAGATGCCGGGACAGCAAATCCGGGTAGGTATCAGACACCATGCTCAAAACCCATGAAGCCTTTTGGGTAACCCTGTGGTCATTACCCAGAAACAATTCGATCAGTTGATGGAATTTGTCCGCATCATTGCCAATATATCTTGCAATGTATTGGGCATTTTCTTTGCTGTGTTCTTTGAATAGTTGGTCCCGGATATCCATTGCCGAAAATCAATTATCAAGTTCCAGTACTTCCAGAATGTCGGCCAGCTCATCATAGTCTTTAAAGCCTGCTTTCAATTCCTCACTTCCTTTCATTGCAATACCTTTGTACTCCATACTGATATCTGCAAGTACGGAGGCTGGTTCCAGGTCAAACCCTTTCAATACCGGATAGACCTTGCATATTTCTTCGATTTCACCCTGCAATTTGCTATCCACAGGAGTGTCTGATTCCAGGAGTAGGAATTCAATGTTGTCATCTACATCTGATAAGAGACCGGTTAAAGAAGTATCATCGGCCAATAAATGAAGGGAGATTTTTAATATCACTTTGTTGTCGTGTGAAAGGCTGTTGGCAAGAGGGAGGTCATCAACTTGAATAAAGTCACACTTGAGCTCTTCCTGGGCATTTAGGATAAATCCGGCATCATGGGTGTCGAACTCTCCTACGAGCTGTGGACCAGATATCCAGCCCACAATTTCTTTGTAAGATTCGGTAGTTAAATGCGTTTTGGAGGTTGGATCCAGACAAAAGCCCAATAAATCTACCCCCATGCCGGCGCAGTACCTGGCGTCACTCAAATTGCTAATGTTTCCTACTTTCACAAACGTTTTTAATGCCATATCAATAATCCTGATTTAGGGATAAAATTTTTTTATCCAGACTGGAAAGAAACCGATCAAATTTGACCGTATAATTGCGCAGCAAAGAAAATAAATAATTGAGAGATATGGCAGTAATAGAAGCAACGGATGACAATTTTTCTACCGAATTGGGAAACCACTCCAAGGTGGTGGTTAAGTATTATGCGGATTGGTGTGGCTCATGCCGCCTTTTCAATCCCAAATTCAAAAGACTTTCCGGAGATGACAGGTTTGATGGGGTGACTTTTTTGAACGTGAACGCGGAAAAAAACGAAAACGCCAGAAAGGCCGCCAGAGTAACCAATTTGCCCTATTTTGCAGTGTTCAAAGGTGGTAAATTGGTGGATGCCGTGGCGTCTAGTAAAGAGGAAGCAGTGGTTGAACTCATCGATAAATTGAATTGACATGCAAGTACCTGTGATCAAAAAACTGGTGGAGACCTATTCGGTGGAAGCCCTGGAGGCGGCAGAAGAGGCCATTTTGGAAGAAAAATCTCCAGAAATAAATATAGAAGGGGATGACGATGGTGAGCAACTCACGCATGTGATGGCTGCCATTTGGATCATTGAAACTATGGAAAAAGACCAAATCCCATTTGGTAAAGCCATGAGGGAATATACGGCCAAGGTGAGGCAGTCGATTAGTTAGGCTTTTTTAAGCACGTGGTGAACCGCTTTTGGAGTTCAGTAATCCGATTACTCGAAGTAATCGGATTACTTAGTTACAATATCATATATTCTAATACTTAAAACCTTCGGCGCTTTTTTATCTCTGCAAAGAATTTAGTTTTTAATGATTTTCCTGGTGAAAGATTGACCGCCATGCCTCAATGTGAGGAAATAGATTCCTCTTTGAAATTTGCTGGTATTGATTGTGGTATTGCCTGAAAAACTATCGAATTGCCCCGTGAAAACTGTTTTTCCAGATAGGTCATGAATGTGTACTTCATTCTTTGAGAGAGCTTCCGAATACTTCAAATTGATGTAGTTGGTGCATGGCATGGGATAGACTTTTACCTGATTCAAGTCTTCTTTACCCTCTAAAGCCAAAATCGATGGGGCAGAAGTATTGCTGTTTGGTGAACCATAAATACTTAGTTTAAATATACCGTTGGCATAAAGGTTATTTATACCTTTAAAATGCCCTGATATATAGACGGAATCAGAATTGATAAGCGAAATGTCTTTCACGAAAGACCTGTATCCGTGTAAGTTTATGGTGTAGTTGTTTTTTACTTTTCCTTTTGAACCCACTTTCACCAAACTATTATGGTTCACTCCATTGATTTGATCAAACCTTCCTCCAATGAGCCATTCCTCATGTTCCAATGGTTGAAAATCGAATATTAGCGGATCGGGAGAGGTGAGTGAAAAGGAAGTTTGATCAATGCTATTGCCATCAAAATCAATTTGAAATACCGGACAGGGAGGATTGTTAGTAGCACCTGAGACCAGTATACGATCTTCCAAAACCTTGAAATTATTTACAGAATAATATGGCAATTCCTTCAGTTTAAATTCGATTTCTGAGGCATTTTTATCCAGTTTCCAAAGAAAGGCTGTTAGTGTTGGACCATAAAAACCACCTACCAATATACTTCCGTCATGGAGTGAATCGATTGCTTGGACAGTGTAATTTTCCGGAAGTAAATTGTTTGTATTAAACGTTTCCACAACATTTCCATCAAGGTCTATTTTTGCCAATGCGCTCACCAATTTACCATTTACTGAATTAAAGCCACCGCCAACAATAACTTGATTGCCACTAGACATCTTTGCTATTGATTCTTGTCCGAAATAGGTAACCTCAAATGTCTCATCAATACTGCCATCATGGTTTAGCCTTATCAGCCCTTCTTTATTGATGCTCCTGAAAACTCCTGATACCAGATACTGCCCGTTTCCCAATTCAACCATTGATTCTATTCTATCAACATGTTGAAAAGGGGAAAAGAAATCATCGATAGACCCATCGGGATTTAGTCTGGCAATGTTTTTTACTTTTAAAACATCCATGTCAGATATGGACCTTAGTGCCAACAGGGGAAGCTGGGCTATGTTGCTTAAAGTAGAAAATTCTCCTCCAATCAAGACCTTTCCATCCATCTGGAGCACTGTGGAATTTATATAGGCCATGGCCCCAATTTCTAAATCGAATCCCTTATTAAGGCTACCTCCCTCATTTATACGTACCATCCCATATTTATCCTGATTATTGGCGCGATGAAAGCCTCCAGTTACAAGAATATTATTACCACGAGTTGATATTTTGGCAGGAGAATTTTTGGGCCAGAATTTTGTGGACTCAAACGAATCCACCACATTCCCAGCTTCATCAATTTTAAGAACGAGCTGGGCTTGTACCAGATCTGATACTCCTATAACAATGGCAAAACCATCCGGAAGAATTTCAACTCCTTTAACATTTATCTTTCCATATTGATCGGTTTCTTCTAATGAAAATGAATGGTCGATATTCCCATTACTTAGCAGCCTGAGTACGTTATATTGAACTGATGTTTCATTGAACGAATTGAAATTTCCGGCCAGATATATCCTGCCGAAATTGTCTATCTCCACATCCGATATTTCATTTTTTCCTGACCCTGTCCCGGTAATGAAACTGCCATCTTCCGATCCGTCCTTATTAAACCTTCGAATAAGACCGTATTGAGTATCATTGGCAATTGGGCTGTGATAGCCAACTACTATTATTTTTCCGTCATTTTGAATGGCAATATCCAGTGGACGATCCTGATTTGGTAAAAAAGTTCTTTGAAATCGGTTATCAATGTTCCCTTTCAAGTCAACCTTAATAAATTCCCTTTTGTTGCCTTCTTTTCTCACGAAAAGACTGTTTTCATCCAACACGAATGCACCAAGGGTATAAACATAATCTGAATCTGCCTTTAGCACTTCGTCAAGATTTGTTTTCAACGACCCATCGTTGTTCAATACCCAGGAGCCACCTTGGTTTCTACTGCATACAAGAATATAATCTTCAGAAATTTCTTCAATTCGGTCAATAATAGTATTTCCAATATCCTCAGTGATCTCAAAGCCCTCATCAAGCGTACCGTCTTCATTTACCCGGATAATCGAACCGACGGGCTGGTTTTCAAACACTACAAAATTTCCACTTAACAATATTTTACCATCATACTGTACCTCATGGGCATATACTTCAGGCACTCCAGCTATTGGAGGATTGAAATCTGTATCAACAAACTGGGATAGGGAGGCGGTAGAAAAAAGTAGTAGAAATGCCAGGATCGATTGGGTCTTCTTCATTCTTGAAATGCGAAATAGGGTATTATTTAACCTTTGAGTAAGTTATAGTGATTCTATTAATAATTCCATTGAATTCGATGAGTTAGGTGATTTTCCCCACCTGTTTGGTATAATACTGGGCGAATTGATTTATTCTTTAAACAAGTTGAGGCTAAACGAAGGATTTCAAATCCCAGTAAACAGGTTAATTCAAGTAACCTGTTTACTGGAAAAAAGCCTATAAAACTCTTTGGTGGTCTTTTCCCCTTTAAGGAATTTAGTTTTTGAATATTTTTCTTGTGAAAGATTGACCGCCATGCCTCAATGTGAGGAAATAGATGCATTTCGCTTTGAATGCCATTACATCCCTAAAAACGATTTATAAAGGATTGAAAAAAAATTGATGACTTGGATGTTAAATTATTACAATTAAGGATTTCTATTTCTTGTTTAGATTATCGAATAATTTGGCTTTCTCCTCAGTAGTAAGACTACCGTGACTCTTGTTTTTTAATTTTTCCAGTTCTATTTTTTCTTTGATCAACTCATTAACCTCTGCTTCACTTTTGCGCTGAGAGGCTAAAGCCATAATTATCCCTATGAGAGGACTTAATATTATAGACAAAAGTAGGGTTTTTGAAAAACCAATTTTTCTTTCTTGCCCTATGAATGCAGCCATTAGACTTAGAACTATCCAAAATAAAAAAAGTATCATAACAAAGATTTTAAGAAGTTATCAAATATAACAAACTGGGCTATCAACCTGAAATTAACTTTCCCTTCCCTATGGTTTTTTGACTTATGATTAAAAAACGAACTGGACATAGCCCGGAATAGAGCTGCATCCTTTACTTTTTTGGTGGGTAGGAATGGTAAAGAAAAGATACAACGCATGCGTGAAAGCCCCTCAATGAAACGAAACCTGCTGGCTTGCTCAAAATATGGGGATTTTTTAGGCGCATTGGGTACAGTATGGTTGGGTTGCTTTATTTTTGCACGAAAATTATTGAAAAACTAAAAACCAGGCTTTGAACCTGGCTATTAAGTATGAGTACAAAAGGAAGGGTCCTCGTGGCAATGAGCGGGGGAATCGACAGTTCGGTGGCAGCTGTAATGCTTCATGAGCAAGGCTATGAAGTGATTGGAATGACCATGAAAACCTGGGACTACAACAGCTCGGGAGGTGGAAAAAAAGAAACAGGTTGCTGTAGCCTGGATTCGATCAATGACGCCAGGGACATAGCCGTTAACCTTGGCTTTCCCCATTATATACTGGACATCAGGGAAGAATTTGGGGATTATGTCATCAACCATTTCACAGACGAATACCTGGCTGGAAGGACACCCAACCCCTGTGTGTTGTGCAACACGCACATCAAATGGGATGCCCTGCTGAGAAGGGCTGACAAGCTCGGTTGCGATTTCATAGCAACAGGGCACTATGCCAACATAAGGGAAGAAAATGGCAGGTTTGTAATATCAAAAGGAAAGGACGAAAACAAAGACCAGTCTTATGCACTGTGGGGTATTTCGCAGGAAAGCCTGAGCAGGACCATGTTCCCCTTGGGACATCTACACAAAACAGAAATTCGTCAAATGGCACTGGACAGGGGGTTTACTGAGTTGGTGAATAAATCAGAGTCTTATGAAATATGCTTTGTGCCAGACAATGACTATCGTGGTTTTCTGAAAAGAAGGGTAGAGGGCCTGGAAGATAAGGTACGTGGGGGTGAGTTTGTGCTGGAAGATGGTACTGTTGTAGGTACTCATGAGGGCTACCCTTTCTATACTGTGGGGCAGAGAAAAGGCTTGGGTATCGCTTTAGGATTCCCTGTGTATGTAACTGAAATACAAAAAGATAAGAACCGTGTGGTGCTGGGTACTTTTGATGAACTGGCTAGGGATGGTATGTATGTGAACCAACTCAACATCAGCAAGTATGCCCAAATATCAGAAAAAACAGATACGATAACCAAGGTAAGGTACAACGACCCTGGTACCCCGGCGGTGATCGAACAAGTAGGGGATACGGTAAAGGTATTTTTTGGTAAAGGTGTTTCAGCTATAGCTCCCGGACAGGCTGCTGTCTTTTACGAAGGCAATGATGTGATTGGAGGGGGCTGGATCAAATCAAGCTTTCATCAACCTGTACATGCAAAATAGAACCCATTTCATAAAAAGCCCGGAATCAAGACTTTTGCTAATGTATCCCAGGGTAAAGGGAAAGACACACCGGCTTATCTTAGTATTCTCGGCTTTGATGTTTTTGCTGGCTTGTGGTGAAAAGACCATTTCGCCGGATGACAACCGTTTGGGGTTAGAGTATTATCCGTTGGAAACAGGCCAATACAGGATATATGATGTGGATGAAATACTATACTCGATTTCCAGTTTTGATACGCTGCAGTATCAGCTCAGGGAATCTGTAGTAAATGCTTTTGAAAATGCCGAAGGGACGACTACCTACACCATTCATAGAGAAAAACGCGACAATGACCAGGCTAATTGGGAGTTGGACTCGGTTTGGACTGCCAGAAAAACAAGCACACTGGCCATTTCAGTGGAAAACAACGTCTCGTTGATCAAAATGGTTTTTCCCATCAACAACGGTTTGAGTTGGGACAGCAACAAGTTCAACCAATCAGGGGAGAAAAGGTTTTCCTACGATCTGAACGTGGCAGATACTACCCTGGCAAATGAAAAGCTGACCGACCTGGTAAAAGTGGTACAAAGCGAAATAGAGGAGAATATTGTGAATAGGGACGAGCGTTATGAGATTTTCGCCCCGAATATCGGTCTGATCGTTAAGCATGGCATCAGGCTATCGTTTTGTACTGTAGATTGCCCGGTTCAGAAGACCATAGAATCAGGCAGGTTTATCCAACAGACACTTTTTTCCTATGGAAAGGAGTAACCTGGCGCTGTTGCTGGCACTATTATTTTTCTTTGCAAAAGATATTAGTGCCCAGGTGAACAGGTACGTGGTGTATTTTCCTGATAAAAAGGACAGTCCATATTCTGTAGAGCAACCCGGTGACTATTTATCCCAAAAAGCCATCGACCGAAGGGTGAAATCCGGTTATCAAATCACAGAAGAAGACTTTCCGGTAAACCCAAATTATCTCGATTCTTTGGTTAAATACAATGCCAAGCCCTACTACACTTCCAGGTGGTTTAATGCAGCGATCGTTCAGGTAGATCAGGGTATCATTGATGAATTGGAAGGAAAATCGTTTACAGCCGGCGTAGAATACGTGGCACCAGGCATTCAATACTCCGAAAACCCAAGCGCACCAAATACAAGCTATGTTGCCAATGACCCCTCGGGTTCTGGCACTTCCGCTCCACAGCTCAATATGATTTCAGTGAATAGCATGCATGATGATGGCTATACAGGCGAGGGGCTTTGGGTGGCAGTGTTGGATGCGGGTTTTTCAGGAGCGAATGAATCTGCCGTTTTTAAAGATTTGTTTGAGGAAGGCAGGATCATCGATACGGAAGACTTTGTGAGCAGAGGCAAAGATGTGTTTAAATATGTGGACCATGGTACCAAAGTTTTGAGTTGTCTGGCGGCCAACTACAATGATCAGGTGGTAGGCGCAGGATACGGGGTAAGTGTGAGTTTGTATGTGACAGGGGATGATGAGCAATTTAGTGATGAATTTAGGATTGAGGAGTTCAATTGGGTATTGGCGGCTGAAAAAGCAGACAGTGCTGGGGTGGATATCATATCCTCTTCCCTGGGGTACAATACTTTTGAAGACCCCTCCATGGACTACACCACGGCCCAATTGGACGGGAATACTGCCGTCGTTACCATTGGGGCCGAAAAGGCTTCAGAAAGAGGTATATTGGTGGTAAGCTCCGCCGGAAACTCAGGCAATGACCCCTGGGAGCTGGTCACATTTCCGGCAGATGGTAGTAATGTATTAAGCGTGGGAGGGGTGGACCTTTCCAAAAACAGGTCTTCTTTTAGTTCGCTGGGACCCACCGCCGACAACAGGATAAAACCGGATGTGTCTGCACTTGCCACTGGTACAGTTGTAGTGAGTGGATCTGGCAGCATCGTACAAAACAACGGCACCAGTTTTTCATGTCCCCTGATAACAGGCCTGGCCGCTGGCCTATGGCAGGCAATGCCAGCATTGACCAATTTAGAATTGAAAGACTTAATCATCAACTCTGCATCCCAGGCCAATAACCCCGACAATTCATTGGGCTATGGCATACCCAACTACAATGTAGCCGTGGGCAAGGTTTTATCAGTCAGGCAAGAAAACCCAGCCAATCTCTCCATTTTTCCCAATCCTGTGTCCGGGGACAGGGTTCAATTGAAAAGTAGTGTTATGTCAGAATCCCAAGATATGGTCATTCAAATTTATAATACTTATGGCATGGTGGTCGTTTCTGAACAGAGACATGAGGCCAATTTATCCGAAGGAATTGAAATTGACCTGACAGGGTTGACCAAAGGATTATATATTTTGTCAATCATTGGGCAGGGCAATTACAATGGAATTAAATTGCTGAAATTTTAAAATCTTTTCATTCTATTGCCAGTGACAAAACAACTTGTCCAGATTAGTACAGACAGCAGGTGGATCCGGATTATTTGCGTGCAAGCTTTTGTCTTCATTTTGAGTGTTACAAATGCTTTGGCCCAGGGTGGTGAAGTAATTGGTACAGTATCTGACCAGTCTGGCAACCCCGTAGAAGGGGTACACATCAGCATTAGCCCATCCAATAAGGTCGTTTTAACTGATCACCAGGGAAGTTTCAGTGTACACCTTAAGAAAAACCATTACACACTCGAATTCACGCATGTGGAGTTTCATCCCGAAGTTCGTGAAGTGAATTTCAAAAAATACGCCACGGTGCGCTTTGATATATCTCTGCGGGACAAAACAACGGTCTTGGACGAGGTAGAGGTCCAGGAAGAAAAATCAAGGGAAACGGACGTTTCGGGCATGGAAAGGATTGATGCCAAAAACCTCGAGAACATGCCATCCGGCACAGGCGAATTCAACAAAATACTGAGTACCCTTCCGGGGGTAGTAAGCAACAACGAACTCTCTTCTACTTATTCGGTTCGGGGTGGAAATTTCGATGAAAACCTGGTTTATGTAAATGGTATCCAGGTGTACAGGCCATTTTTGGTACGTGCAGGCCGACAGGAAGGCTTGAGTTTTATCAACCCCGACCTGGTCGATAACATAGAGTTTTCTGCTGGCGGCTGGCAGGCCAAATATGGAGACAAGCTTTCTTCTGTGTTGAATATTGACTATAAAAAACCTGTCAGGAAGAGTGGTTCCATCAATTTAGGTTTACTGGGGGGAAGCGTCCATTTGGAAGGAAGCCAGCAAGACAAAGGGATATCTTACATCATTGGCGTAAGGCACAAAAACACCAGGTACCTGCTTGGGTCACTAGAAACCAAGGGGCAATACTTGCCCAAGTTCACAGATGTTCAGGGATACATCAACAAGCGATTCGACAACAACCGGACCCAATTGGGTGTTTTGCTCGCTTCAGCCCACAACAGGTACCTCACTGTGCCGGAAATGAAGCAAACAGATTTTGGTACCGTGCAGCGGTCGTTTCGGCTTACGGTAGCTTTCGATGGCCGTGAAATACTCAAATATGATACCTACCAGAGTGGTTTCAACCTCTCTCATGTGTTTTCAGACAATTTCAAATCGTACCTCATCGGATCTGTAGTCAATACCAATGAAAGGGAAAATTTCGAGATAGAAGGGGGCTACAGGCTTTGCGATCTCAACAACAACCCGTCTGCCAATAATTTTGATGAGTGTGTAATAGTACGCGGCATTGGCACCAATTACAATTCCGGGCGCAACAGCCTGGAAGCTACATTGTTTAACCTGGAGCAAAAAAATGAGGCTTATATTGGCAATGACCTGCTTGAATTTGGTTTCCGGTGGGACCGTGAAAAAATAGACGACAGCTTATTGGAGTATGCCTTCATTGATTCGGCTGACTTTTCATTAGTGACCGAAAACAGGAAAAATGAAATACACCTTATTTCACAGCGATTGTCCGGCTATGTACAATATACTGCGGTATCTAGCGACTCTGTGCATTCATTGTCACTGGGCACAAGGTTCAATTATTGGAACATCAACAAGGAATTCCTGGTAAGCCCACGGTTGAATTACCTGCTGAGCCCGGCAGGAAATCAAAATATAAACTACCGTTTTTCTGTGGGTTGGTACCAGCAACCACCATTTTACAGGGAATTGCGGGATAGGGATGGGACCATCAGACTGGACGTGAGGGCACAGAAATCCATTCATTTCATTGCAGGTCTAGACCATTACTTTATGGCCTGGGGAAGGCCGTTTAAGTTTACAACCGAAGCTTACCATAAAAAAATGGAGAACATCAACCCCTATGACGTGGAGAATGTGAGGCTGAGGTATTTTGCGAACAATGATGCCAAAGCATTTGCACAGGGGGTTGATTTTAGGGTTAATGGGGAGTTTATAGAAGGCACACAGTCATGGTTTAGTTTGGGTCTGTTGAATACCCGGGAGGATATTGCCGGTGATAATAAGGGGTACATCAGGCGGCCAACCGATCAGAGGGTCAATCTGGGGATATTTTTTGAAGACCACTTTCCGAACGATCCCTCCACACGTGTCAACCTGACCATGTTGTTTGGTAGTGGATTGCCGTTTGGTCCACCCCGCAGGGATGATTTGCGCAATGCCTTTCCTGGAGATGAATACTACCGGGTGGATATTGGCTTCTCCAAAAGCCTGAAATTGAACTCTTCGGCAAAATTATCGCCAAATTCACTATGGTTTGGAATAGAAATCCTAAATCTTTTGGGGGCAGACAACACTATTTCGTACACATGGATAAAAGATGTTGTAAACAATCAGTTTGCGATTCCAAATTCATTGTCAGCAAGATTTTTGAACCTTAGGGTTCGGGCAAAATTTTAAACTAAATAGAAAATGATAAGATTAATTAAATCCACAGCAATTGTGGCGGTGTTGGTAACACTGTCGCAGGCATGTACGCAGCGTACCGTAACCAGGATCAGTCCAGACCAGCAGATAGACCTGAGTGGGCGCTGGAATGATACCGACTCCAAAATGGTGGCTGCTGAAATGATAAACGATGTACTGAAACGGCCGTGGAGGGAAGATTTTTATAGGGGAAACAACCGCAAGCCTGTGGTCATAGTGGGGATGGTGTCCAATAAGAGCAACGAACACATTGAATCGGAAACTTTCATCAAGGACATGGAAAGGGAATTTATCAATTCTGGTATGGTGCGCGTGGTTCAAAATTCTGTTTTCAGGGAAAAACTTCGGGAAGAAAGGGCTGAGCAAGGTGAATTTGCCTCGGCCGAAACCCAGGCCAAATGGGGCAGGGAATTGGGTGCAGATTTTATGATGTTTGGTGTGATCACCTCCATAGTGGACCAATACGGCAAAGAAAAAGTAAACAACTACAAGGTAAACCTGGAACTGGCCAGTATAGAAACCAACGAGAAAGTCTGGATAGGGGACAAAGAGATCAAAAAGTACATCCGCAATTAATCTTTGGATTGACATAACATCAATGGCCTTGCATGTGCAATGCACATAAGGATATTGCCTTGTCCCAGGATGCTTTTAACCCAAAACTGCAAATTCTTTCCATATTCCATGAAGTCGTCTTTTGTGATTTTTTGCTTGGTACTATTGAGCGGCTGTGCGACTTACTACCACCTCAATCAGGATTTCAACAGAAATTTTGAAAAGGGTGATTTACCCCAGGCCGAAAAGTTGCTCACCGACAACAAAGGGGCGGCAGAAGGCAGGGAAAAGTTTCTGTACTTTCTCAACAGGGGATCGGTTGCTGCCCTTTTGGACAAGCCCAAAGAAAGCAATGACTATTTGGAACAAGCTTATTCGTTTGGGGAAGACTACCAGACCAACTACATCCGTGAGATCGGTTCACTTTTCACCAATCCAAACCTTGTGACCTATAAGGGGGAAGACCATGAGCACCTGATGCTATTGTATTACAAGGCGTTGAATTACCTGAAATTGGGAGATACTGAAAGTGCCCTTGTAGAATGCAGGAGGCTAAATGACAGGTTGGATAAGCTGAGCGACAAATACCGGAGCGATAACAGGTACAAAAAAGACGCATTTGTCCACACGTTGATGGGCATCATTTACGATGCTGACAAGGATTACAACAACGCATTCATTGCCTATCGCAATGCCTATAATATTTACAAGTCGGAGTATGTGGATTTTTTTGGGGTAAATCCCCCCGAACAACTGCAGGATGACTTGTTGAGAACGGCTTACTTGAATGGTTTTTTGACAGAACTGGAAGAATATGAGCGGGAATTTAAGAAGAAATACCGGCCATCAGCATCTGAAGGTGGTGAACTGGTTTTCTTTTGGAACAATGGCCTGGGGCCAATAAAATCAGAATGGTCTGTCAATTTCAGTATAATCAAAGGAAGCGGGGGCAATGTCACTTTCGTGAATGAAGAATATGGATTGAACTTTCCATTTTTGTTGGATTCTGATGAATCTTCAGGTAGCCTGAATGACCTCAGGTTTTTCAGGGTAGCCTTTCCCAAATACGTGGAACGTGAGCCATTATATACCGCCGGAAATTTGCTGGCAGACGGGAAAACGTACAAATTGGAATTGGCTGAAGATTTGAACAAAATAGCATTCAAAACCCTGGCTGAGCGCATGCATATAGAGATGGGAAAGTCCCTCCTTCGGGCCGCTTTGAAGAAAGCCACCGAACAAGGGATGAGAAAAGAAAATGAAGGCCTGGCTACTATTCTGGGTATGGTCAATGCTGCTACCGAAAAAGCTGATACCCGTAACTGGCAGACCATTCCACACAGCATTTATTACACACGCATACAGCTTCCAGAGGGGGTGAATGAAGTGAAACTAAAGACAAAAGCCAAAGGAAACTCAGAATACAACCAGGTGCACGATTTCGTTTTTGATATCAGGAAAAACCAGACGCAGTTCCACGCTTTCTTTTCATTGGAAATGGCCCCCCAATTCGTTCGGGGGCAGCAGCAGGCCATAACGCCGTAACCTGCTTCAGGCAAGCACCTTTTTAGGAAATTTTTTGCTTCACAGCCTCTACGGTTTTGGCAGAGTTTCCAATGAAAATTTCACCTTCTACCAGAAATACCGGCCTTTTTAAGAACGTGTACTCTTCCAGGATGTAGCTGCGATAGTCCTTTTCTGTTAGGGTTTTGCTTCCCAGACCGAGTGCTTTGTATTTCATCGCCCTTCGGCTAAACAGTGACTCGTAGCTGCCAGATAAAGCCTGCATTTCATCAATTTGGTCCTCGGTCATTGGTTCAGTTTTGATGTCTTGCAGGGTGAAACCATCTAACAAGCCGCTAAGTTCTTTGATAATTCTGATGCAGGTGGAGCAAGTAGAAAGGTGGTATATTTTTTTCATGTATTTGGTACTGTTTCTAATGGAATTCAAAACTATGAATTATCGTATTCTTTTTGCCTGGATTCAGAAAAAAATGGAGTGCCTCTTTTCAGTGAAGGGCAAGTGAAACACAAACGATATTTTTTATCGAATTTCACAAAGAGTGATATTATTCTGATGGTTTGTTCGTTGTGAGCACTTTAGCTTTGAGCCTAAAGAAGAAATAACAGGTGGTGTATGAATATAGCTCTAAAAATTTGGAAGCGGTTTTGGTTTTTTTGGAAAGAACGGACATTTCTTGCCCTGTTTATTTCCCTGGTGTTGGTATCCGTATTCGGGCTCTTGCTGATTGTAGCCGGTTACCTGGCTGTAGCCAATGGCTTTTTTGGGAAAATGCCATCAGATCAGGAACTCAAAGAAATCAAGAATTATGAAGCTTCGGTGGTTTACTCTTCCGATAGTGTTTTGCTGGGCAGGTATTACGTAGAAAACCGGACCGAGGTGAAGTATGAAAACGTTTCCCCCAACATCATCAATGCCCTTATCGCCACTGAAGACGCCCGCTTTTATGAGCATCAGGGCATAGACCAGCGCAGTATGGTAAGGGTCTTGTTCAAAACTGTGATTTTGGGACAAAACGCCGGAGGTGGCAGTACCCTTAGTCAGCAGTTGGTAAAAAACCTGTTTGGGCGCAAAAGCTATGGGATACTGACTGTGCCTGTGAATAAAACGAGGGAGGCGATCATTGCCAACAGGCTGGAGCACCTTTATTCCAAAAAGGAAATACTGATGTTATACCTGAATACGGTTTCCTTTGGCGAAGATACTTATGGAATAGAGACTGTATGCAGGCGGTTTTTTTCTGCCAATACAAAAGATATAAGTGCCGAACAGGCAGCTGTACTGATAGGAATGCTGAAGGCGCCTACCTCTTATAATCCCAGAACCAAGCCCGAAGAGTCGCTACTTAGACGAAACACTGTTTTGAGCCAAATGGTAAAGTATGGATACCTTGAGTCCGATGCATTCGATAGCTTAAGAAATTTGCCCCTGGAATTGGCATATAATCGTTTGGGCAACCAGGAAGGTTCTGCCAGCCATTTTCGCCAATACCTGAAAAAGCACCTGGACAGCTGGATGGGGCAACTCAATGAAGGCAGGATCAAACCATACAACCTTTATACCGATGGCCTCAAAATTTACACCACCATTCACTCCAGGCTTCAATCCTATGCCGAACAGTCCGTGGTGGAACACCTCAAAATCCTCAACCCTTTGCTTCAATCTGAACTGAAGACTAATAGGTTTTTTGATAAAAATATGAATCTGCTGACCCAGGGTGTCAGGCAATCAGCGCGATATGCGCGGCTCGTGAAAGAGGGCGTGTCTGAAAAAGAAGCACTGAAGAAACTGTCCCAACCTGTCCCAACAGCTTTATTTACAGACTATGGTTTACAAGATACATTGGTTTCTGCTTTTGATTCGGTAAGGCATAGTTTGGGTAGGATCCAGGCAGGTTTTCTAGTGGTTGAGCCCGCGAATGGCAATATATTGGCTTGGGTAGGAGGGCCATCCTATCAGGAGGTGCAATTCGACCATGTGCTTTCCCACCGACAGGTTGGGTCAGTATTCAAACCTGTAGTTTATGCCCAGGCATTGCTGGATGGCTATGCACCTTGCGATTTTGTTTCCAATCAAAAAGTAGTTTATACCCAGTACGACAATTGGGCCCCTCAAAATTCCAATGGGCAATACGAAGGCAATTATTCCCTGTTGGGTGCCCTGACCAATTCTATAAATACGGTAAGTGTAAAACTGTGCATGGAGTCTGGTATTTCCAGGGTCATTGATCTGGCCCATGCTATGGGTATTGAAGGTGAACTGCCGATGGTTCCTTCGGTGGCACTGGGGGCAGGTAGTACATCATTGAAAAACCTTGTGGCGGCATATACAGCACTGGCCAATAGGGGAGCCAAAACAGACTTGCAATTTATTGCAAGCATTAAGGACAAATACGGGATGGAACTTTTTGTTCGGCAGCCGGTGAGCAAAAAGGTGTTGCCCGGACAGGTGGCCTCCGACATCACCTCAATGCTGCAATCTGTAGTAGATAGGGGCACGGCAGCCAGGATCAGGCATCAATACCATATCTCTGGTGCTGTGGCAGGTAAAACCGGAACTACCCAGGAGCACACAGATGGTTGGTTTATGGGCTACACGCCCAGGTGGTTGGGCGGGGTTTGGGTCGGGGCAGACAACCCAAAAGTACATTTCAGCGGCATAGCCAATGGACAAGGGGCCAGTACCGCTTTGCCAATATGGGCACTGTTTTATAAGAAAATTGAAAAAGACCCAACCTTGAAACATCTATTGGAGGGGGGATTTGACGGTAGCAGCGATCCTGAATGTGACCTATACCGGGAGGACTCAGGCCTGGTGAAATTTTTCCGAAAGAAACAAAAAAAGAACAGGAGTACAGGTTTGGGGGAAGATGATGAGAACACTGGCAAAGAGGGGCGAAAAAAGAAAAGGTTAAAAGAGTGGTTTAAGGGAATCTTCGATCGTGACTAGAACCATGTGGTTATTTGATTTTGTTGCCCAACCAAAGATGGTAAAAAGTTGAAACCTGCCAAAAAGCTCTTTTTATACTTGAATATCAATATAAATTGCCTTCTGACTTGAAATTATGCCATTAAAGCCATTAAATTGCGAGTTGCTAACTTTTGTAAAATTGAGAAATATATAAATTATGATTGAAAAACTATTCAAAAAAGGAATGCTGTTGTTTGGGATGATTGTCGCTTTGGTTGTTGTAAATTTCACCGCCAACGCCCAGGATTCCGAGGTTTCGGACGATGAATTGATGTTGTATGCTACGGTAATGAACAAGATCGATAGCATGAAAAACGATATGCAAACCAAATACAACGACATGATCAAAAATGAAGAGGCCATGGACGGAGGTAGAAGGTTCAAAGAATTGAAAAGTGCGAAAGGAGATGAAGGGAAACTGGCTGAAATCAACGCCACTGAAGAAGAGATTGCAATATTTGACAGCATTCAGGAAGGATATGAAAAACTATTGTCTGATTTTAAAACAGCCTATCCTGCTTTGATAAAAGATGAATTAGGAGCTGGATTGTACAATAAAGTACAGAAAGCACTCAAGGCTGATGCAGACCTCAAAACAAAATACAATGAGCTTTTGGAATCGCTCAAACCGGAGGAAAGTGAAGAAGAGGATGCCTAAATCTTAAAAAATATTAACTATACAAATCGGGGACTGCTTGCAGTCCTTTTTTTATTTTTACAATTGGGATATTGGTATTAAATTCCTGCCTCTTAAGATTACGCAGATACAAACCACCTAATTATGTTTACCGAATACGAGATTGAAACTTTAATTGAGAGCGATGAGGTAAAGGACGCTACAGCCGCACTGAAAAAGGAATTTATCAAAAAAGAAGCACCGTATCTTGAAATATCAGATGCAGATTTTTTTTCACTTATAATGCTTGCGCCCACAGTGGGGGTAGCCCTGGCCAATGGCAGTGTCAGCCTTTTCGAAGAAATGGCCCTAAACAAAAAGGCCCGAAAGCTATCCAAAGGTGGTTATTTCCTTAAAAAGGATCCGGTTGTCTTCGCATTAAAGTATTTGATCAAAAAGTATGATGATTGGGAAGATAGGTTCTTTGATGTGATAAAAATTGCCATGGCTGCTTCATTTGATATCAAATCATTAGAGCGGGATGTAAGTCAGGAACAGGAAGTGTCGTTCGAAGAATACAAGAAAGAGGTACTTAAGACCCCTTATATATTTATTAGGTTTATGGCTTCATTTTTTATGGAAGAGGATGAAGACATCATCAACAATACCACCATGTCGAAAACAGACCACAAAAGACTGGTAGAGATTGGTGAGAAACTGGGTTTTAAAAATGTTCCGATATTTCAATACTTTCAAAAGCATATAAATATCAAATAACCAGCTTGGTATGGCCCTGTATAAAAAGAGGGGATTTAGAAATTAAATTGGTTTTACTCCGTTTACTATTCAAATTTGATAATTAAAGTTTCAGGTGTGGGTGTTAGAATAAATTCAGTTTCCAGGCTGTTTGGTTGGTTGGTGTTTGCGCAGGTACTATTGCATGCCTGCGGGGGGGCAGATGAGCCTGTCCCGGATAGTGGTGACGAACAGGCGGCCATTGATGATGAGCTGATCAATACTTACCTGACAGATAACAACATCACGGCCACACAGGATGCCTCAGGTATTTACTATTATCCGGTGCTGGAAAATCCATCAGGTGACATCCAGCAGGTAAGTGGTAGTATCCTGTCTATTTATTACTCAGCCTCGGTACTCAACGGGCAGGTAATCGATGAAGTGTTAGCAGCCCAGGGTGAAGATCCTTATAAACTCAAACAAGGGGTCAACTCCATTGTGCCTGTTGGCCTTGATATAGGTTTGGCCTTTATGAAAGAAGGGGAGACCTATTCGTTTCTGATCCCCTCGGCCCTGGCTTATGGTGAGCTGTCATTCTCTACACTTATACCGGCCCATTCGGTCATTCTAATAGAAGTAGAACTGGTAAAGATTGAAAATGAACTCGACCAGGCCAGCAACGAGCAAACCCTTATCGAAGACTATATAGCAGACAAAGAACTGGATGATGTTGTAAAGAATCCCACAGATGAAGTGGAATTGTTGCCCTCCGGTGTTTATTACAAAAGGGTAAGCGAGGGCAATGACGGGGAAAACCCTGTAAAGGGGCAGATTGTAAGTACCAGATATACGGCTTCTTTTTTAGATGATGAAGTTTTTGACAGGATTACAGGCAATGATACCTTTGATTACAGTTTTGATTCAGATATTGTGATCAACGGGCTGGACCTTGGGCTCGCTGAAATGGAAAAAGGCGAACGTGCCCTCATCATTATACCTTCGGCGCATGCCTATAAGGAAAGCGTGGGGGTAGTGCCTTCCTATTTAAGTGAGGAATTGGAGGAACTGAAAGTAATCCCGGAATATGCCACCAAAATAGATCCATTTAAAGTTCTTGTCTTTGATATTACATTATTATAATTGAAATAAGATAGCTTCGCCAATCTAACCTAAGTTGAGTTTGAAACTAAAAATTGTCATATCACTTTTTTTGTCCCTGTCCTTAGGTCAACTCCTGGCACAGGAATATGAAATCAGTGAAACTGATATTTACAGAAGCCCATTTAAGAAATTTCTCAACAATTTTTCGCTCACAGTTACCACTGGCTATGGAAGAACGAATTACAGCCACAGTCTGAATGGGTTTTATTTGGTCCAGACACCTACAGACCAGTATATAGCCAATAATGATGGACAACCGCTCGGAACCGAGTTTGATGTCTATAGCGATTGGTTCAACAACCCGGTGCTGGCACAAACGCTTACAAAGGTGGATTCATTTGATGTGCCATTTCCTCCTTTGGTTGATCCTGTAAACAACCCACTATTACAGTCTGATATCGAGGTATTCAATGCGGATTCGTTGGGACTACAGTTTTCAGGAAAAGGCATGAGCATTCCACTACTGGTGGCATTTCGGTACAATTACAAGAAATTCAGGATTGGCCTGGGGTATATGTTCGAATACCACAAAGTAAAACCCTTTCAGCCTAATGAGAGTGCCGAACCTCTGGGCATTCGCAACTACCAGCCGAATTTCGGCTCTACATTTTACAAAAGGTACTGGATGGGCCTGGGCTATAGGTTCTATGATTTTTGGGACTATTCTTTTGCCGGGGAACTTCAGGTTGGAAAATTCAATGCAGGGGGCAATTTCAATTCTGCCCTCATACAACGCGGTATGTACTTCAACCTGGGTATTTCTATTGAAAAGAACCTTTCCGAATACTTTAGGGTAATTTTGAAGCCGTCCTACGATTTTAAGAACTATAAAATCTCCATTCCCGGTACAGGCAAGGCGATAGCCCATAAGCAGCCAACGTTTTTCTGGCAGGTCGGCATAAGTATCACATTCCCTGAAATACCCAGGAGCCCAATCAAAAGCGACCATGTGCAATTGAAACACGTCATCATGGACCCGGCTACAGGCAGGTATATGGAAGTTAGGGGCCAGCCTATATGGAAGCGCCAGAACCCCAAGGTCGGCGAAAACCACCGAAAATTGTGGCGGTACAAGAACAAAAACAAGAGAAAAATCAATCCTTATTGATATCAATTAAGAATTGAGTTGAAGAAATTAACGTGCTATGGTTAATCAAGGGGCTTATGTCAATATCAAAAGAATCTGAGTTAATTGGAATAAAAGCGATCAGTGAAATTGTGGGAACCACCCTTAGGCTGATGAGAGAATATACCAAAGCTGGTATGTCCACTGGAGAGCTGGACAACTACTGCGGACGACTTTTAAGTGCTTATGGGGCTAAATCTGCACCAAATAAACTGTATAACTTCCCTGGGCACTCATGCATAAGCGTCAATGAAGAGATTGCCCACGGAATACCATCTGACAACAAAATGCTGAAGGAAGGTGACTTGATAAATATTGATGTATCAGCCGAACTTAATGGTTTTTGGGCTGACAATGGGGGTTCTTTCGTAGTTGGTAAGGATTGTAATAACCACAAACCTCTAATTGAAGCTTCTAAAAAGATTCTGCTTGATTCTATTGGTCATATCAGAGGTGGGGTGAAGATATCTGATATCGGTTATTTAATAGAAAAAGGGGCAAAAGGGAGGGGCTTCAAAGTGATCAGAAATTTGGCTGGTCACGGAGTAGGAAACAGTTTGCATGAGGAACCTGAAGATATTTTGAATTACAAAGATCGTTTTAACCATCAGAGATTTAAAAAGAACTCAGTTGTGGCTGTAGAAACCTTTATTTCTACAAAATCTACGATGGCTTTAGAAAGAGGTGATGGCTGGACCCTTGTAGGCAATAGAGGTGGTTATGTTGCCCAGCACGAGCACACCATTTTAATAACTGAAACAACGCCCATTATCCTTACCAAATCTAATGGTATTTGAACCAATTAGATCAGTAGTAGGACATTCTTCTGAAGCAAGTTGTAGTGTTATCAACGCTTTGATCCTTTCGTTAGATAGTTGAGTCATTCCTGGCTATTACATTGGGTTGAAAGAAAATTATCCATAATGGGTTCGGTTAAATTATAAGAAAGGCCTGAACCAAACTTTGTTTCAGTATTACAGTTTTTATAAGCAATAGCCAATAGCCAATAGCCAATAGCGAAATGCGTTTGAGCGCATCCCCGTCACGATCAAAACTTCTTATTTTCTTTAATAGATGGCGCACGCTATGCCCATGAAAATTCCATATTGCTGCCATGATCTTAAGATATGTTAAAAACGTTGATTTTGTGCATCTCCATTAGTGGGTTTCGACTTTATTTTAACTAAATTGCGTGCGGAAATTTGCAAGTATATTTTAAAGATTTATGGCAGACGGAGATAATGAAAACATACCTCTAAGGGATCAGAATATAATCCCGATCAACATTGAGGATGAAATGCGTGGTGCATACATTGACTATTCAATGTCCGTAATCATTTCGCGTGCTTTACCTGATGTTCGGGATGGGCTAAAACCAGTACACAGACGGGTTTTATATGGTATGCTCGATCTGGGTGTATTGCACAACAAAGCATATAAGAAATCGGCGAGGATAGTCGGGGAAGTATTGGGTAAGTACCACCCACATGGAGATACTTCCGTGTACGATACCATGGTTCGGATGGCACAGGAATGGTCGTTGCGATACCCGCTGGTAGATGGACAGGGTAACTTTGGTTCGGTTGACGGTGATTCTCCGGCCGCCATGCGATACACAGAAGCACGATTGAAAAGGATTGCCGAAGAAATGCTGGCCGATATCAACAAAGACACTGTTGATTACCAACCCAACTTTGATGATTCCCTCAAGGAACCTTCCGTATTGCCAGCAAAAATCCCCAACCTTCTGGTAAACGGTACCAGCGGAATAGCCGTGGGGATGGCTACCAACATGCCACCCCACAACTTAACGGAGGTGGTTAATGGTACTATTGCCTATATCGACAACAGGGAGATTACCATAGAAGAGTTGATGAAGCACATTACCGCTCCGGATTTTCCTACCGGGGCTACCATATATGGCTACAACGGGGTAAAGTCTGCATTTGAGACTGGCAGGGGGCGAATAGTAATGAGGGCCAAGGCTCTTTTCGAAACCACCAAAACGGGAAGGGAGCAAATCATCATTACGGAGATTCCGTACCAGGTGAACAAGGCAAACATGATCGAAAAAACTGCCGCGCTCATCAATGAAAAGAAAATAGAAGGGATCAGTGACATTCGTGATGAATCCGATAGGGATGGAATGCGCATAGTTTACGACTTGAAAAAGGATGCGATTCCCAATATTGTACTGAACAATCTTTATAAATACACTCAGCTACAGTCTTCTTTTGGGGTAAACAATGTGGCCCTTGTTAAGGGGCGCCCACATACGCTCAACCTGAAGGAAATTATTGGATACTTTGTGGACCACCGTCACGATGTGGTGATCCGCAGGACCCAGTACGAATTGACCGAAGCAGAGAAAAGAGCCCATATACTTGAGGGCTACCTTATTGCACTTGACAATCTGGATGAAGTAATCTCCCTGATACGTGAATCTCGCGATCCTGAGGTAGCCAAAACTGGCTTGATGGAAAAATTTGGCCTGACTGAGATTCAGGCAAAAGCCATTCTTGAAATGAGGTTACAAAGGCTGACAGGCCTTGAAAGGGAGAAAATACAGAAGGAGTACGATGAGATCATGGAATTGATCGAACACCTCAAAGCGATCTTGGAGAACGAAGATATGCGGATGGATATCATCAAGGAGGAACTAAGCGAAATCAGGGACAGGTACGGAGACGAAAGAAGGTCGAACATAGAATATAGCGCAGAGGACTTTTCGGCTGAGGACATGATCCCGGACGAAGAAATGGTCATTACCATTTCACACGAGGGCTATATAAAGAGGACGCCATCGGCAGAATTTAAGACCCAGGGCAGGGGAGGTAGAGGTTCCCGGGGGGCCGGATCAAAAACTGATGATTTCACCGAACACCTATTTATAGCCACCACGCACAACTACCTGCTGATTTTCACAGAGTTTGGCAAGGTATTCTGGAAGAAAGTTTGGGAAATACCTGAAGGCACTAAAGTGTCTAAGGGAAGGGCTATCCAAAACTTGATCAATATAGAATCAGATGATTCGATCAGGGCGGTAATCAACGTGAAAACACTGAATGATGAAGATTATATCAACAACAACTTCATTATGATGTGCACCAGGGATGGCATCATTAAAAAGACCACCCTGAAAGCTTACTCCAGACCAAGGCAAAATGGAATCAACGCCATTACCATTAAGGAAGGGGACAAATTGCTGGATATTAGCTTGACCAATGGAGACAACCATATCATTATAGCCAAGAAATCTGGAAAGGCAATACATTTCCATGAATCGGATGTAAGGCCAATGGGACGAACTGCTTCGGGAGTGAAAGGGGTAACCCTTGAAGGTTCCAAAGATCGTGTGGTTGGGATGGTATGCGTAAACCGCGAAGAAGCCAACCTCCTGGTAGTTTCGGAAAATGGATATGGCAAAAGATCATCGATAGATGATTATAGAATTACCAAAAGGGGGGGCAAGGGAGTAAAGACCCTAAACATCACCGATAAGACCGGACAGTTGGTGGCCATCAAGGAAGTTGTAGATACTGATGATTTAATGATCATAAATAAGTCCGGAATTACAATAAGAATGGCGATTAGCGGTTTAAGAATTATGGGGCGTGCTACACAAGGGGTGCGTCTCATTAAATTAGGTGAGGGAGATAGGATTTCTTCAGTTGAAAAAATAGAGTTGATTGAAGGGGAAGAAGAAGAAAATGATGCCATTGAAGGAGGTGATACCCCGGAAGAAAATACTGAAAATTAATATTAGACAAAACATAATCGAATAACACCAATCAATCGAATAACTATAATAAAGTAATCATGAGAAAGTTAGCATTTTTTTGTCTGGCCTTT
Organism: Cyclobacteriaceae bacterium; assembly: GCA_040222275.1. Classification (GTDB taxonomy): domain Bacteria; phylum Bacteroidota; class Bacteroidia; order Cytophagales; family Cyclobacteriaceae; genus CAXBNB01. The sequence goes on along the minus strand of JAVKDJ010000018.1, from coordinate 58,590 downwards.
TTAATAGCGGGTTCTATTTACGCGCAGAAAGGGTCGGTATCCAAGGCATCCTCGTATTTGACAAAGCAAGACTATGCAAGTGCAAAGGCGGAGATCGATGTAGCCATCACTATTGAAAAAAACTCCAGCAAATCAAAAACCTGGTATGAAAGGGGACGGATTTACCAGGCCATTGCCACCAGTGACGATGAGGCTGTGAAAGGGCTCGATGACCAGGCAATAAATAAGGCTGTTGAAGCATATAATAAAGTGATCGAAATGGAAAAAGAAAATGCACCCAACAGCGTGTTGTCTTCTACCAATATTGATGCGATGTGGGGCAAATTCATCAATGACGGGGGTACCGTATATGCTGAGGATAAATATGAAGAAGCTTACAATAAATTTACCGAAGCACTTTTGGTGAAACCGGAAGATTCATTGACGTTGCTTTATTCAGGCGTGTGTGCACAACAGGCAGAAAACTATGTAGAAACTTCCAAGCATTATTATAAACTGGAAGAACTGGGATATGCCAGTGCAGATGTATATTCTACCCTGGTGTACATAGAACGTGCGGTCAACAAAGACGAAGAAAAAGCTTTGGAAGTAGTAAAAAGGGCCCAGGCCAGCTATCCGACCGAATCACGGTTTGGCCAGGAAGAGATTAGCATATTGATCAACCTCAAGCAGTTGGATCAGGCCAAGGACAAATTGATAGCTTCTATAAAAGAAGATCCCGAAAATGTTGACCTTCATTTGAACCTTGCCATCATGTATGACAACATTGCTGGTAACCTTTCGGATGATGCGGCCAAAAAAGAAGAGACACAAAAAACTTACAACCTGGCCCTGGAAGAATATTTGAAGGTAATTGAACTAGAGCCGGAAAATTATGTGGCCAACTACAATGCAGGAGCGATCTACATCAACCAGGCCAAAGAATACTATGATTTGGTAAGGGATATGGATTTGAATTCCTATAACAAAAAAGGGCCAGGCCTGACAAAAAAGGCAGATGAGATTTTGGTAAAAGGTTTGCCATATATGGAGAGGGCCAACGAAAGCAAGGAAGATATTGACGGCCTTAGGGCTTTGATGCAAATGTACAAGCAGCTAAAAATGTTTGATAAGGCTGAGTCTGTTCTTACCAGGGTTGAGGAACTGGAAGCACAAGAAGGAGCTGAATAAAAATATTATAGTTTCGATGAAAGAGGGGGTGCCATAGGTATCCCCTTTTTCATTTCACACCTCCTTATATTTATGCATTGGTTGGGATATACTCAACTTCTCAATAGTTAGGTATTGGGAAAGTCAGGTGAACGGTTGTCCCATGTCCTTTTTTAGTTTCAAATTCTATTTGCCCACCTACAAACTTCATGTTGTTATAAACTACATACAACCCCATCCCAATACCTTTTCCTACCGTTTTGGTTGTGAAGAATGGATCAGAAATCTTGGTGACCAGCTCAGGTTCGATCCCAGCCCCTGTATCCTTTATACTAACCACAATGCTGTCTTTCTGCTGCACCGTTTTTATGGTGATTTCGCCCTTTTTTTTGATAGCCTGAATCCCATTCGTAAGCACGTTTAGAAACGTCTGAAGCAAAATTTTAGGATTGGCATAAAATGTCGAGAGGTCAGGGTCGTATTGTTTGACAATATTGATGTCATTGGGCATTTGCTTTTTCAAGGTTGAGAGGGCTATATTCAAAATAGAATGTATATCACACATGATTTCTACATCCTTTGCACTGCTGTACATATTCAGGCTACTCACAATTTTGCTGGCCCGGTCCACACCGCCATCCACATCGTCAAGTATCTCCTGAATTTTCTTCAGAAAATCTTCACCCAAATTGGCCTCTACAAAACGTCTTATGCCATAAGTACCTCCCTTGATTATGTTTAAGGGATTGTTCATTTCATGGGCCAGACCGGAAGATAAAAAACCCAGGGCAGCCATTTTTTCAGACTGTACAAGTCTGTTCTGTGTACTTTTCAACTTCTCCACAGCATCACTGAGTTTGTTCTTTTGGTTGGACAAATCTTTATTGGCCTTTTCCAGTTTTTGTGTCCGCTGTGATACCAGTTTTTCAAGATGGTCTTTGTAGCTTTCCAGCTCCAAAAGTGTCTTTTTCTTCTCGTCAATGTCAGTGATCACACATATTATCCTTTGTACACCGTTTATTTCAGTTATGCTGAAATTCATCGATACCCACATGTACTCACCTGTGTGCCGCTTTATTTTCCAAAAAGGAAGTTCTTGTTCCTTTACAAAGGAATTGTCAAACACCTCTCTAAATTGCCCGTAGCTGTATTCTTCGGTGGAATCAAACAGGTCTTTCATCATGGCCTCCCTGTCCATCGATTTAGTTCCATAAAGTATGAGCAATGACTGATTATAATCTACCAGCTTTCCATCTATATCAAAAATCAGGAAGGCGTCCCGGGTCGCATTAAAAATGTTATGGTATTTGTTTTCGCTTGCTTTTAGTTCCTGGTTGCTAACAATTAGTTTCCTGATGGCATCATCGTAGGTATTGTTAAAGCGAATAATCGTGAGAAACAGGATTATGGCTACTGTGGATATTTGAGCAAGGTGTACCAACCAGGGTATTATGGATGTGTGATCGAAATGGATTGGGATTATATACCCCTTTACATGCAAATACCCAATAATAGCAACCATCACCAGCCCTGTAATAAAAAAAAATACAGATTTTTGAATCGAAAATGTAAATACGGCGAGAAATGGTAGCAGAATCAGAAGGACAAGATTGGCAGACATGATCCCAATTTCATAAACATTGATACCTACCAATACCAAAATACTCAATACAATAAGGTACGATTTGATTTTGAGGTCTAGTTTTTTTCTATAGTATGTAGCTATTATGAGTGAAGCAATAACACAGAAGTCAGTAATGAATGATAGCTCAAAACCAGTTTTAAAAAAAGTCAATAAGCTAACAAGGTAGGTGCATGAACCCACAGTAGAAGCCAGAATGAGAACTGAATTCAATAGTTTGTTACTCTGAATTTTAAGAAATCGCTGTGCAGGAATTTTCATAATTTGTCCTCAAGACAAAATTGATAAAGGTTAAATATAACGAAAATGTGGCTCTTTTTCTGGCAGGGAATCACTCTTACCAAGATTCATCGGTGCAATTGTTTTCCTTACAATTACGACTTCTATACTCTGTGAAAAGGTGTGCATAAAGATTTCCCGATAAAATATGGCTCTTAGATGTAAATCGCCACAGTTGGAAATATTCATTATCAATTATGCTTGTCAGGAATATAGGTTCAATTTACAATCATCCAACGCAAATTCACTTAGGGGATATTTACGAGTTGTACGACTTGTTTTGTATATGGTGTATAAAACGATTTTGAAGCTGGGCAGCCAAAGAAACGCACTTAATATCAAGGCGATACTTTTTCGAAGCACCATCCATTAATCATTGCTGGTATGGTTGAGGACAATTAAATTATTCTTTACAAGGGAGGCGAAAGCATATCAAAAAATGTAATCTATAATCATTCTATGAAGAACACAATGAGCCTTATGGCAATTGCCCTGATAATGGTGTTATCAGGTTTTAACAAGAAAAGTCCTACAGTATTTAAGACCAATGATTTTGAAATTCGGGTCAGTTCCAGCGGTTTTATTACCAGCATGGCGAGCATATCCACCAACACCAACTATATCCCCAAAGGTGAGCAGGGGGAGCTGTTGGCTGTAGTAGCAGATGGAGAATTGAAACTTCCTACCGCGTTTAAACAAACATCAGGCGATCAGTACATGCTTAAGTTTGAAAAAACAAAACTTGAAGTAGTGGTATCGATAGAGGCCAAAAAGACACATGTAAAGTGTGAGGTGGTATCTACAGCTAATGATGAAGGCCTTGAAGCTGTTATCTGGGGTCCGTACCCTACAACTATAGCGGAAACTATAGGTGAAAATATTGGAGTAGTGCGAAATCAGGAATTTGCCATAGGCATTCAGTCGCTCAATCCCAAGACGACTGCTGGTAAACTGGACAACATACGAGGAGTGGTGAGTTATCACGGTACAGCCGCTGAACCAACTGATTTTGGGTCAATTTTGCAAGCGTTTGCCATAGACAGAACAAAAGACCGTACCCAATCTACCTGGCAGGGATGGGAAAATCGATTTCCCGGCAGACCAATAGATGTTTTGAAAGGAGAAGAAGGTATTGTGGCTGGTAGCGCAATTGCCTTGTTTGGTGTGGTTCCTGATCAGGCACTTGCTACTATAGGGAAAATAGAAGTGGCAGAAGGTTTGCCTCACCCTGAGATCAATGGCGTGTGGGTGAAAGAATCCAGGGAAACCAATAGGGCCTATGCCATATCACCTTTTACAGAGGGAGATGTAGAGCAAATGATAGATTATGCTAAGCAGGCTGGTCTCAGGGCCCTATACCACGAAGGGCCGTTCAAAACCTGGGGACATTTCGAGCTGGATAGTACTTTTTTCCCGAGCGGTAGAGCAGGTCTAAAGGCAGCAGCGCAAAAGGTGAAAGCCGCTGGCCTCAATGTGGGCGTGCATACCCTTTCCAATTTCATCACTCCCAACGACAAATTTGTGACACCCATGCCAGACACCCGACTGGTAACAACAGGTACAGCCGAACTTATCAAAGCCATAGGAGCCGACGATATGGATATAGAGATATCGAGCAATGCTATGATTCTGAGTCAGAAAAACAGCAAGCTCAATACCGTGAGAATAGGAAAAGAACTTGTACGCTATGGATCGGTAAGTGAATCAGCTCCTTATATACTCTATGATTGCCAGCGTGGAGCATTTGGCACTCAAGCCACCGCCCACAGCAAAGGGGAAAAAGCGGAGCGGTTACTTGACTTTGCCTACCGAATCTTTTACCCCAACTGGGAAATGCAAAAGGATATGGTAAACAACCTCACCACCTTGCTCAATGAAACCGGAGTAACCCAAATGGGTTTTGACGGACATGAAGGTTGCTACGCTACCGGCAATGGAGATTATGCCATGGACAAGTTTGCGCAAGACTGGTACGACCAGCTCGATCACATGGTAGTAAACAGTTCCAGCAGGCTCAAGCACTACTACTGGCATATCAATCATTTTATCAATTGGGGAGAACCCTGGTATGGAGGATTTAGGGAAAGCCAGGCCGACAGAAGGTTCAAAGTGCAGCCGTTTTTAGAAAGAAATTACCTCAAAAATATGCTGGGTTGGTTCATGATTACAGAAACAACCATCCCTTCAGACATAGAATGGATGATGGCCCGTGCTGCAGGCTATGATGCCGGTTTTGCTATGGTGCTGAGAAAGCCCCAATTGGAAGCCAATCCCTATACCAAGGAGTTGTTGTCATTGATCAAACTGTGGGAAGAAGCTCGGATATCAGGATTGTTTTCTGACGAGCAGCGTGAGCGCCTCAAGGATGGCAACAACGAATTTCACCTCGAAAAAAATGCTGGCGGACAGTTGGTGTTGCACCCGTTTCGCACCAATAGCTTCGAACATCAAAGAAAGGTGTTGCAACCCGGAGAACCCACAGCTTCAGAATTTGTCTTCTCCAACAGGGGAGACGAACAGCCCCTGCAGTTTAGACTAACAGTGAAAAGTGATCAGAAAAAAAGCGAAGGATATGTCTCTAATGTTGATCTGGAATACGACAACTCATTTCGTTTCACCCTACCCGAAAAAATAGAAGTAGGTTACTCGATTGTTTGCAACGGCACCAGCAAGCTCAGAATATATGACGCTAAAGGCCGGTTTATCGAGAACTTTGATATGGGCAAAAAACCACCTGTATTGAGAAAGGGCAGGCACGATATCCGATTCGATTGCCAGTTCAATAAAGATGAAGACATGACCATTCATATCATAACAAAGCAGGAAGGAACAGCTGAAGAAATTAGCCTCTAAAGATGCAGGCAATGAATTTGTACAAGAAAAAAACCTTTCAGCGTCACATAAAACCCATTTTGGTTTTGGGAAAAAATCCCAAAGTTAGAATCCGCAGCAACTTTCCGATGGTAAGGTTGGTATATGCTGCCGTATTCATGTGTACTGCTCTGTTCAATTATGGCAGTGCTATAGCAAACAAGCCAAATGTCATTTTCATTCTGGCCGACGACCTGGGATGGAAAGACCTGGGCTGCTATGGAAGCACCTACTACGAAACTCCCGCATTGGACAAGCTGGCAGAAAAAGGAGTGCTTTTTGAAGCCGCTTATGCACCGCATCCAGTTTGTGGCCCCAGCAGAGCTGGAATCATGGCTGGTAAAATGCCTATAAAGACCGGAAATGTAGGTGTTACCGGCGACCTGAAAACAGAAGAGAAAACCCTGGCCGAAGCATTCAAAGAAAATGGTTATGCAACCTATTTTACAGGAAAGTGGCACCTGGGCATGACCGAAGGCCGTCATCCTGCCGATCAGGGCTTTGATGAAGTGGTAGGCGTAAACCATGCCGGACAACCCGGGTCGTATTTTTATCCTTACGAAGATGTTGGTATGGACTGGATCGGGGGAAAGCGAAGGGTGATTATAGAGCGCGATGTACTTGGGTTGGAAGGAGGTAAGGAAGGTGAGTTTCTTACCGATCGGCTCACCGATGAAGCGATTCGTTTTATAGAATCCAGTAAAGAAAAGCCCTTTTTCATGTATTTCTCCCACTATGCAGTACACACCCCGCTACAGGGAAAGGAAGAATATGTAAAAAAATATGAACCCAAAGGCAATGAATTGTGGACCCGCGATGTGTTGGAGCATGTAGATGGCAGGGCCTACTCACGCAAGCGACAGAGCAACCCGGTATATGCTGCCAATGTGCAAAGCATGGATGAGAGCGTAGGCCGTATTATGGAAACGCTGGATCAGCTGGGTATGACAGACAATACCATTATCGTATTCACTTCCGATAACGGAGGTTTTTCTACTACCAAAGGAGGCACCACTCAGATGCCCACGTCCAACCTGCCACTTCGTTTTGGGAAAGGGTGGATGTACGAAGGTGGTATCCGGGTGCCGGCTATTGTCAGCTATCCGGCAAAAATATCTGGAGGGGTAAAGTCAGCCAGACCAGTATGTGGATACGATTTCTACCCTACATTACTTTCCTTGGCCGGACTGCCGCTGTTGCCAGGTCAGCATACCGATGGGTTGGATATTTTTAAAGCTAAAGATCAGGCATTTAGTGAAAGGGAAATGTATTGGTATTATCCACTCAAGCATGTGTCGGGGCATACCCCATCAGCAGCCATCAGGCTTGGGGATTTCAAACTCATCTATGACCTGAAAACCGAACAGGTAAAGCTTTTCAATGTAAAAGAAGACCTGGAAGAAAACCATGACCTGTCTGGTCAAAGCAATCAACTGGCCGAACAACTCAAGAGCAGTTTACTGAAATTTATTGAAGAAAACATTTAGAAACTATTCAAGAAATTAGATATGATACGAAGAGATTTTATATTAAAAACAGTGCTGGGTACTGGCGCTGTAATGCTGCCCGATTGGTCTATAGCCAAAAATAACAACGACCTGCCAAACGTATTGTTGATTGGCGATTCTATATCCCTGGGATATACCCCGCTGGTGGTGGGGATGCTCTATGGCAAAGTAAATATTCATCGACCGCTAAACAGTGGCAAAGCATACCTAAACTGTGAGGGCACGACCAAAGGAGTAGAGATGATGGACGAGTGGTTGGGAGACAAAAAGTGGGATGTCATTCATTTCAATTTTGGTCTGCATGACCTCAAGCATGTGGATCCTGAAACCGGCAGAAATAGCAACAAACCCACCGACCCACAGCAAGCAGATATCAATGCTTATGAGAAAAACCTGACGGAAATAGTCAAAAAACTCAAAAAAACAGGAGCTAAACTCATATTTGCCACCACCACTTCATTTCCCGATAGGCCCGGAGGGCCACTGCGTAGGGCCGACCAGACGGCCAAGTACAACGAGGTAGCACTTAGGATAATGAAAAAGAACAAGATCGAAGTGAACGATCTCAATGCACTTACACTACCGAGGCTGTCAGAGTTACAACCACCTAGCAATGTGCACTTTACTCCTGAGGGAAGTCTGCTGATGGCTGCACAGGTAGCAGACAAAATTAAGAAGGCGCTTTAGTCAATGATTAAGACAATCAGAATGACAACTATGGATCTGTACAGGCAATTGTGCTTGACAGTAGGGATGATAGGCCTTGCCTCTTATGGGTTCGGCACGGGGGCTCCAGTATATAAGGACCAACCCAATATTATCGTCATTTTTACCGATGATTTAGGATACAATGATCTGGGGTGTTTTGGATCAGAAAAAATCAAAACGGCCCATATTGATCAAATGGCCCATGAGGGAATGAAGTTGACCAGCTTTTATGCAGCTGCTCCGCTATGTGGCCCCAGCAGAGCCGCCCTGATGACCGGTAGTTACCCACTGAGACCGGCCATTCCGAAAATAGACAACCATCGGAAATTTCATACCATCATACACAACGAGGAAGTAACAATGGCTGAAATACTCAAAGCGGCAGGCTACAATACCATGGCTATCGGCAAGTGGCATCTGGCAGGCAGTGGCGGACAGGCCATAGGCACCCGCAAAGACGCAGAAGGTTTAGAAGCTTTTTATGCGAAGAACCCCAGGTTGATGCCCAATGCACAGGGATTTGACCACTACTATGGCATACCCTACAGCAATGACATGAAGCCGACAGTGATGATGCGCAATGATGAGTTTGTGGAATACCCTGTGGATCAGGCAGGCATCAGTACCCGCTATACCGATGAAGCCATTGCTTTTGTGAAGAAAAATAAAAACAATCCTTTCTTCATATACCTGGCTCACAGCATGCCGCACACGCCACTTTACCCTTCAGCCTGGTTTGAAGGCAAGTCAGATTACGGGCTCTATGGCGATTGTGTAGAAGAAATCGACTACAACGTAGGACGGTTGATTGATGTATTGAAGGCAGAGGGAAAAGATGACAACACGTTGGTCATTTTCACCTCCGATAATGGCCCGTGGATAGAGCCACAAAAGGGCAGAGTACCCGAGGCGAGAGATTCACGCTTGCAATCAGGCAAAGCAGACCCCCTGCGGGGCATGAAAATGACCAACTGGGAAGGCGGCTTTAGAGTACCCGGCGTAGTGCGATACCCCGGAAAAATCAAGCCCGGTACCACCAGCGATGTGCTGCTTACCATGATGGATTTGTATCCCACATTTGCAGCCATGGCTGGGATAGACCTGCCCGCACATAAAAAAATAGACGGTAAGGACATCATGCCGGTACTGCAGGGAAAGAAAAAGAAAAGCCCGCATGAGGCATTCTTTTACTATCGCTATACCTGCCTGGATGCCGTTCGAAACGATCGTTTCAAACTTGTACTCCCATCTCCCCAAAACACATTGGGCATAGGGTGGTACGATCGCCTGCAGGAAAAAACCGACAAGCACATACTCTATGATCTGAAAAACGACATAGGCGAAACCACTGACGTGAGTGCCCAATATCCCGGGCAGGTAGAAAAGCTACGCCAGTTGGCCGAGCAAATGCGACAAGAACTTGGCGATAGTGACAGGATAGGCCAGGGATGGCGGGGAGAATACCGCTGGGAGTACGAAAATACATATACTAAATAAGATCAAATACCGAAACATTATGAACACCATCATCAGAAACATATTATACCTGCTGATATTGCCATTTTGCCTGGCATGCAAAGGGGACGAAAAGGGCAAAAAGCCGAACATCCTTTTTATCATGCTGGACGATCAGGGAAAAGAATGGATAAGTGCTTATGGTGCACAGGATGTGCAAACCCCCAACATAGATGAGTTGGCCCGTACAGGTATGCGTTTTGAAAACGCCTACTCCATGCCGCAGTGTACACCCACCCGGATAACACTGCTGACCGGACAGTACCCCTGGCGAAACGGCTGGGTCAATCACTATGATGTGCCACGTCTGGGACACGGTGGGCGCTACGACCCCATTCAGAACCCTTCTTTTGCACGCATGATGCGGGAGGCAGGCTATGCCACGTGCGCAGCAGGCAAGTGGCAAATCAATGACTTCCGTCTTGAGCCTGAAGCTATGGTCAATGCAGGATTTGATGAATACTGTATGTGGACTGGGGGCGAAAATGGAGGTTCCAGTAAAGATGCCAGTCAGCTTCGCTATTGGAACCCCTACATTCACACCAAGGAGGGTAGTAAAGCCTATAAAGGCCAGTTTGGTGAAGATATATTTTCAGACTTCATCATAGATTTTATGCGCAAAAACAAAGAAAAGCCCATGATGATTTACTATCCCATGTGTCTTCCACATGGTCCGTTGACAACTACACCAGCCGAACCCAACGCCCCTAGAGAAGAGCAGCACAAGGCCATGACACGTTATACCGATATCATTCTCAAAAAACTGGTAGATGCCCTCGAAGAGTTGAAAATACGAGACAATACCATCATTGTATGGACCACCGATAACGGCACAGGCAGGGGCCAGATTGGAAGAATGGACGGGCGTTATGTTCGAGGAGGTAAAATGTACACCACAGAAAATGGCCTCAATGCTCCATTCATAGTAAATGGTCCGGGACTGGTACAGTCTGGAGTAGTTACAGATGCGTTGGTAGATTTTACAGACCTGCTGCCTACATTTCTGGAGCTGGGAGATGTAACACCGGATCCTAAGTTTACCTACGATGGGCGCTCTTTTGCACCCCTTATTTTGGGGCAAGCCGATGATTCCCCCAGGGATTGGATTATGGGACTGGGCGGGCATTTTGCCATGGTGGTCGATGACAGAATCACAAGCGCACATTCCTACCGGGATAGGGTAATAAGAGATAAAAAATACAAAGCGTATGTAGATACCACAGCCCAGATAGTAGAGATAGTCGATGTGGTCAACGACCCTGATGAACGAACCAATTTAAGTAATTCAAGGGATGAGGAGATAATGGAAGCCAAAGCCAAATTTCAACGGGTAGTGGATGCCATGCCCAAAAAAGATACCAGCCCTAAATATGAGCAGATAGATGGATCATTTTACGATCACCCTGCAGAGGCACTCAACAAGGTAGCGCGTGGAGGCAAGCGTCAGCCCAATAAAAGTCCGCTGGTTACAGAAGAAGATTATTTGAAATATATCGGCAAGCAGTAGTACGATATGAATAAAAAAATAAAAAAAACAGGGCTTTACAGTCTGTTGATATTGTCGGCTTGTCAGTCTGTTAACAAACAGCCGGAAGAAAAAAAGACCGGAAAGTTTGAACCGACTGTAGAATCGTTGAGTAGTTACAAATCTCCGGATTGGTTCAATGATGCCAAATTTGGTATATATGTACACTGGGGAGTTTACTCGGTAGCCGAGCGAGGCGAGTGGTACCCCCGGTGGATGTATCAGGAAAATTCACCCCACTACAAGCACCATGTCGAAAAGTGGGGGCATCCCTCTGAATTTGGTTACAAAGATTTTATTCCCCTCTGGAAAGCCGAAAAATTTGATCCTGATGCAGCGGTAGCCATGTTCAAAAGGGCAGGGGCAAAATACTTTACCCCTTGTGCCGTGCATCACGACAACTTCGACCTTTGGGACTCTAAACACCACCGGTGGAATGCCGTGAACATGGGGCCTAAAAAAGACCTCATTGGAATGTGGAGAGAAGCCACACTCAGGCACGGGTTGCGCTTTGGGGTCACCACCCATGCGGCGCGGGCGTACAGTTGGATGAATACCGCCAATCAGTCAGATACAAAAGGCCCCAAAGCGGGTGTGCCTTACGATGGCGACAATCCCGAATACGATGATTTTTATTTCAAAAATCATGAAGATTTGTCGTCTGCAGGTCCTGAATTCCCCCCACAGGAATGGAAAGACCAGTGGATAGCACGCATGAAAGACCTGATTGACAATTACCACCCCGACCATTTCTATTTTGATGGTGCCATCCCCTTCAGGGGAGATATGGGCAAGTCGGGTATGGAAGTGATCGCACACCTGTACAACCACTCCATGGAAGTAAACGGAGGCAAACAAGAGGCCGTGATGTGTACAAAGCCGCGCCCGTTTACCGGTTACTATGTGCCGGGCCTTACTACCCTCGATTACGAAAGGGGCAAAGCACCAGAGATACGTCCCGATCCCTGGCAGACTGATGACACAATAGGGCCATGGGGGTATAGAAGTGGAGCCAAATACAAAACGACCAATGCCGTAATAGATAAGCTACTGGATATTGTGAGCAAAAACGGCAACCTGTTGCTCAACATTCCCATCAAAGCCGATGGCAGCTTCGATGATGAAACGGTAACCATGATGGAGGAAATAGGGCAGTGGATGGATGTTCATGGAGAAGGAATATATGGCACCCGACCGTGGATAGAATTTTGCGAGGGAAAAATCAATACCACTGCAGAGATGGCCAGATTGTCGCAGTATACTGATAAGGATATTCGCTATACCACGAAAGACGATACATTGTATGCCTTTGTAATGGGATGGCCCGGATCGGGCGAAACAGTACGTTTCAAGCTCATTACGCCATACAATGCTGCCATCAAGCCTATCGCTTCAGTATCTATGCTTGGTGTAGGCGAAATTGAATGGAAGCAGGATGGCATGGGGCTCCATGTGACCATGCCCAATAAAAAACCCCATGACTTTGCTTATGGATTTAAAATTATACCAGAAAAATAGATGAACTTAACTATGAAAAAATTCCAGTTGATATTAGTAGCCCTATTCGTAGTGCTCTCCGTAAGTGCTGATCCAAAAGAAAAAGAGGAAAAAAAAGCCGATGAGCGCCCAAACTTCCTTTTCATATTCGCCGATGATCAGGCCTATTCTACCATTGGCTCACTAAACAATTCAGAAGTAAAAACTCCTAACCTTGATAAACTGGCTGCCAGAGGAATGGTTTTCACACACTGCTTCAACCAGGGAGCCTGGGGTGGGGCCGTTTGTGCAGCGAGTCGTGCCATGCTCAATTCAGGACAGTATATGTTCGCAGCGCGGGAAGGAGTCAACCACAACCAACTTTGGGGAGAAACTTTTTCCAACGCCGGATACGAAACATTTCTTACCGGAAAATGGCACAATGGTGACGCTACAGTCCTGAAAAGCTTTAAGCATGCCAAGAGCATTGGCAAGGGAATGTATGAAACCATGCACCCTGAGCTCAAATGGAAGCCGGGTTATGGCAGACCAACCGATGAAAACAATTCGTGGGATCCAACAGATCCATTATACACAGGACATTGGGCACCCAAAGTAAAAGATGTGGTTTACGATGAAAATGGTAACAAAAAGATTGGCCCACAATATGTGATAGAACAACACACTTCTGAGCTATATGCCGACAATGCGATCCGTTTTCTGCAAAACAAAGTGGCCGATTCGGACAATCCGTTTTTCATGTATGTGGCGTTCAATGCACCACATGACCCAAGGCAATCACCCAAAAAGTATGTGGACATGTACCCTCCGAAAAACATTAAAATTCCTGAGAACTATGTTCCGGAACATCCCTTCGATCAGGGAGATCATCGGCTTAGAGACGAAAATTTAGCTCCTTTTCCAAGAACTAAGCATCAGGTACAGGTGCATAGAAGTGAATACTATGCCATCATTACTCACATGGATTATGAGATTGGCCGTATCCTGACTGCACTTGAAAGAAGCGGAAAAGCAGACAACACCTACATCATCTTTTCAGCCGATCATGGGTTGGCCGTAGGCCACCACGGTTTAATGGGAAAACAGAACATGTATGATCACAGCATCAGGATGCCGTTTTTCATTTCAGGACCAGGGATTGCTGCTGGAAAGCAATCTGAGGCATTGGTTTATCTCCAGAGTATTTATGCTACCACATGCGAGATGGCTGGTTTGGAAATACCCGAAACTGTTGATTTTCCGAGCTTAATGGGAATATTAGACGGAAAGCAGGATGAAGTACATGATGCCATTTTCGGAAATTACAGACATTTTCAGCGAATGGTCAGAACCGAAAAGCACAAGATGATTTTGTATCCTCACAATGGCAATCAGCAATTGTTTGATCTTGAAAAAGACCCTCAGGAAATGATGAATGTCATCGACGACAAAAAATACAAAAAGATAAAAAAGGAATTGTACAGCAGGCTATTGGAGCTACAGCAAGAAGTAGGTGATACTTTGAAAGTTTCGTTGAATTGAACCGGTATCATATTCGCTGATTTTTTTTGTTTGTTAGTAGATGGAGATAAAATAGTATTGCTCTTGGGGGATATAATGGGAGCAATGCAATTCAGGAAAATGGAAATTTGGAGTATTTCAAACTAATAAATTATAAAATATTTAAACTAATGACACATTTTAAAGAACTCCTTTTCTTTTTCTTATTTATCCTGTCCACCACGGTCGTTGCACAAGACAAGCCCAATATTTTGTACATCATGTCCGATGATCACACCAGCCAGGCATTTGGTGTATATGGTAGCCGTCTGGCCAGCCTCAATCCGACACCAACTATTGACAGGTTGGCGCATGAGGGCATGTTGTTTGAAAATGCTTTTTGTACCAATTCCATTTGTACACCGTCGCGTGCCACTGCAGGGAGCTTAAATATACCAATGTAAAGTTTAATCCTACCACCATATCTGTTGTCCATTCTCATATGTAAATATTCGCTCCTCCTTTCCACGACTTAAATTTCGAAGCCAAAACAAAGCGTTACTCGGAGTCTTTTGGTAAATTAAAAAAGTAGTATCGGCCTTTTGAATTCCCAAAGACTTCCAGCCATCCTTGCTCGCAAAAAGGAGTTCGTACGCATCTCCTTTTTGTATAGAATTGCCATCATTGCGAATTAGGTAACGTATTTCTTTTATGCTATTCCTTTTATCTAATTTTAGTCCTATCCAATTTTGTTTCAAGCTAGAGTTAACATAGTATGTTAATGGATTCTTGTCAAATGCTTTGTGGAAATCACTTCCCACCCCACCACTAGTTCCAATTTCTGCTCCAGCAATTTCATCTCCATTGATGCTGAAAAATTCCAATTCTGCAATATGGACTCTTGAATTGTTAGGGGCTAAATATCTTATATAACTGAATGACTCATTATTTCTTAATGAAATAAGCTCATAATTTTGACTTGGGGTTTTTTGAATAATATATAAATCAACAGCATTACGAAAACTAATATCATTAGCTCCCTGAAATTTACCGCCTTGAAAACTTTTCGCCCAATTAGTTTTTCTTTCTGTCAGTGGAAATTTTCTATCCAGTTTTATGTCATTTTTATTCGTTGTATCAGGTTTGAGTTGATGGACGACTGCTGAACTAGTAAGTATGAAAGGATAATCTACTATTTGCAACTGTTTATTAAAAAAAATAGAAGGGGCATAAACTATACCTCTTCCTTTGCCAATTACTTTATTATCGTTTTTAGTTAAAGAAGAATATCCAATCCTGGGTTTGTCCATCCCTAAATCAGTAAAAGTCACTGACTTATTCTTTTCTATAACCCCCCAATGAATTGGAGTCCATTCTCTATCACCAAAGGTGCATATATATGCATATGATGTTAGATTGGCAAGGTCGGTTTCAATCATTGAAGTAATATCAATGACCGGGAAATACTCCTTTGTCACGTCAATGAAATGGACATCATTAAAAAGATCAGGAATTGGCTCTTTATCATTATTTATTATTGCTAAACTATTTTGCTGTACCGAATATGTTTTTCGGTAAATTTTAGACACCTTCTTTTTTAATACGTTTTCACCAGGATTAAAATATGCTCCTAAAAAATCAATTGTTTTTCCATCGTGATCAATCAAAGCGTTCCAGTTATGTCCTAAATGAAAGTCGGCCCATATTGGCGTATAATCGTATGCTACGGCGAGGCCCTGAGCGCGCATTGAAAAAATCGCAATATTCGCAAACTCTTGGCAACTTCCCACACGAGCAGTAAGCATATTACTTAACGGCTGTGCCAAAGTATAATTATAAAAGCCGATATTGGTATGAAAACTAAGATTGGTGTTAATTATCCTGCAAACTTCAATAGGGTCTGAGATGTCCTTAAGAGAATCTTCCAACCAATAATAATTATTAAACAATAAAGAACGCCAAGCTTCTATTGGTTCCGAAGTACTCTTATAAGGAAGAATGTATTCGCTGAATATTTGAAAATCGTAAGGTTTTGACCATGAATAATTATTATATGCTTCAAAAGATAAATCTATATTTTCTATAAGATAGTTCGAGGTTATTGTATCTATATCATAAAGTGTTTCTAAATCGTTTAGGTAATAACCTGCAGTCGATAAAGAATCCAATAAATAATTAACATAAGCTGATTCATAGAAGGATGTATCAGATTTTATTGAATCCGGAATAAGGGCCAACTGTTTAAAAAAAATATGATCAAATCTCTGACGATTTTCACTATTGAGACTATAATGCAAATGAAGATTTTTTAACAAAAAGACAGCCGCATTGTATTTTGCCGTATCACCACTCTGTTTGTAATGAGTAAGAACTTGCTCTAGCGAAGGATTTCTTTTCAGTGCATCTTCCAACGGTTTAGGGTATTCTTTACTTCTATAGTCACACGAAACCAATATTAAACTGGCCACTATAAATAAAGCGTTCCTCAGCCGGCACTTATCTAAGGTTCTCCGTACATTTTTTATCATCATAGTGTCTAATAAATTCTCTTGTTTTTAACAATATTTCATCTGCAAAAAAAGAGGGCACCTTCACCTGCATATCTAGAATCTTGTTAGCTTGAAAAAAAGCCTGACACCATTGAGCATTATTTTTATAATGTACTAATAGAAGGTACTTCGGGTACATACGATTCGGAACCATGTTTGAAGCATGTAAGTAGGACTCTTCAGCTTTTATAGTATTATTTAGGGCGGAATAACTTTTGCCCATAAAAATATGTAAATCCATATGATTAAATTTTTTCCTTGCTTCATTTAATACAGATATCGCTTTTTTGGGGTGTCCCATTTCGCTTAGGCGCGCACCATAATTGAAAAGAAAATCCCCTCTGGATTTTAAGATGGGATATATATGTTCAAAAGAGGACAAAATTTCTCTCTCACTTAGTGACAAATAGTCGCTAATATTGCTCCATTTTTTAATAAAAGAGTACTTTTTAAACTGATCAGTACCAAATAAGCCAATCAAGACAATAAAAATTAGGGTTAGTAAACTCCTTACTTTCTGATGAAAATGTATTTTTAGAATTGTGGGTCTAAATGACGAAGTCAAAGCAAGGAAAAAAATAAAGTTTAACTGAGTAGGCAATGAACTAAAGGGGTAAGAAAACAAACCAAATCCTAAAATTGCTAGTAAGGAAGATTTGATAGCGGTTTGTATCGCAACCTGCGCATTTTTTTTGCTAAAGTTTCGGTTAAAAAAGACCAAGAAAACCATAGCTAGAAATAATGATATTCCAACTACTCCCGATTCTACACTTATCTGCAACAGATCATTAAAGGCGTAATAAGTATTATCAGCCAATTGCTCTCCGGTTGCAAAATTTGAATCCGCGAAGTGTTTTGACTGATAGTCAAGATACTTTATTGAAAACCTACCAAATCCAATACCAAAAAGCCATGAATCTTCTAAAATCTTCCAACTTACTTCCCAAATCAATAACCTGCCCAAAACAGAATCTATATTGTAATAAAGAACCATGAACATGATACTAACACCAATGCTTGACATAATAATTAATTTCCCTATATTATGTTTAAAATGGCACCAAACTTGATAAACCGTAGGTTTCTGCAAATAAATCATCCAAAAGAGAACGGCAATAATCAAACCAAACAGCCCCGCCCTGGATTGAGAGAATAATAACGCTAGTAATTCTATAATTAAGGCGAAAACATATAAGTATCTAGTTCTTTTGCTTCCAGTCAGTTTAGTTTTATGAAGTAATCCAATGGTAATAGGGATTACTGATAATAGATAGCCAGCGAAAGGCCCTGAGTTTGAAAACGGTCCACTAATTGCGGTCAAGGATTTAAATTTGCAAAGAAATATTATTTCATCAAGAAGACCATATAAGGATGCCATAACAGCAAATAGAACTAAGCCTTTTCCAATGTCCCA
Organism: Cyclobacteriaceae bacterium; assembly: GCA_040222275.1. Taxonomy (GTDB): domain Bacteria; phylum Bacteroidota; class Bacteroidia; order Cytophagales; family Cyclobacteriaceae; genus CAXBNB01. The sequence continues at coordinate 40,454 of JAVKDJ010000018.1, read as the reverse complement.
AAATAATTCCCGATTGGATAAATTATTCTTAAATACAAAATATAAAATACCAAAAATTGTATTGGATAGAAAAAGATCATTCTCCCAGAATGAAAGTGACTTGCTTAATGTGTTAACGGATACAAAAAGGATATATGTATAAAAAGCAACATCAATCAAACTGATTCTAATAAAAAATCCCCTACAAAAAATAATTGTATATAAAATCGAAAATGTTGCGGCGGTATAGAAATAAAAATAACTCCTTATTGTTGACCATAACTGGGAGTGGTTATTAAACCAAAGTGTGGTAAAAAAAAAGGTATATAAGATAATAAGGAATATCTTTTTATCATTTAATTCAACCCTTTTCAATTTCATTCGATTTTCAAAACATATAACTTCTTATTGGGGTTGACTTCTCCTGAAAGAATTAGTTTTAATTGACCAAAAGTTATAGGAATATCAGCGAATACCGTTTCTTCAGGATTATAAGGTGGTTCAACAGATAACAGAAAGGATTGATCATGGTATGCCGAAATTTTAGTAATACGTGTGATTTCTATATTCTGCCACTTATATACTCTTTTTTTAGCGTCATAGTTGAGAGTATCCAGTCTTTCAAGCGTGTGGCTTGTTAAATTGTAGCGATTCAATATGTAATACAATCTATCCCCAGTGAAACCTTCATCATAAAGAGATAGAGAAACAGAAGTAAAAAAGTAGAGATTTTTTTCATATTCATCCCAACTTATCAGGTCTAATTTAACCTTTTCTATATTTTTTTCATTATCCAGTGCTTCTATCCTATTATTGAATATTGGAGTTGTCTTGCCTTGAACCAAATAATTTAGTGTGTCGTTCGAGAAATAAGTTAGTCCATCGTGTCTATCAGAATAGTGTAGCAAACTCACATACTCTCCAATTGGAAATTCAAAGTATAGTTCCCTCTTTTTCGACTGAAAGTTATACTTATGAACAGTGTATTGGAACGATTCCAAAATGTTTTTTACTTCTTTTTTAGTAGTTACGGAAGTAAACAATACAATATTACGACTAGTGATAACGTCATCTATATGTTCAGGGAGTACATATAATTGTTCATAACCATTAGTTATATTATAGGCTACCAATGTTTCTTGCTGCCTTTCATCTAAATAATCTGAACTTGTTTTTCTAAATAGAAAAATTGAATCATTTAACCATCCAACAGGCTCTTCAATTGGATACCCCTTATCTACTTTATCCAGTCGTAAAAAGTTTTCTTGATTGTTTTCAAGCGAAAAAACAACAAAATCTATTTCAAGTTCTGTTGAATCAATGAGCTGAATACTTCGAAAAAACAGTAAACTGTCAAGAGAATTAAATATACCTACATCTATTGAAGGGTGATTTGGTATATTTAATTCTCTTAATGATATCGTCCCTTTTTGACAAGATCGTGGCTTCTCAGTAAAGCTATTAAGGGACTGACAAGAACCGCTATTTCCTAGTAGGAAAAAAAGAAATAACCATCTAAAATCCATTTACTCTTAAGTTCTCTACAAGCTAACAACTTTAGTCCAAATACCAGCTATTTGAGCATAAACACCATCTGACAGTATTTTAATTGCGGTAATGTCGAAAATTGATGAGGACACCCCGTTTACATCTATATAAATTAGATCACTGGTCAACGTAGTAATGACAAAATTGTTATCCTGATCAAGCTTTACATTAAGTAAATCCGTGACAGGAAATTTTAACTTCTTCCCTTGAAAAATAATTTTTATTTCATTGTCATTTTTCTCTATTCTGTCAATTTTACCTACTTCAAGATATAAATCAAATTCTCCATTCCGATCAGATATAACTTTAGCAATAATGCTTCCCTTAATGTATGCCTTTTTATATTGCGTTAAAACATTAGTTATTAAAGCAAGTAAGTTTGTAGTATTATCAGCTGTAGTTCCTTCCAATATTGAGATTAACATCTGTTCGGTAATCTCTATTACTTGATTTTGGTTGGTATTATATGCATTTATATTAACGCCCGATCCAGAGACGTAAGTATTTCCATCAAACCACTGATAATGATTAACTCCCGCATTTGTATAACTAACTTCGGGATAATAAGAAGGGGGAGTGACAGTCCATAAGTAAGAAACGTCATTAACCCACCTACTGCCAATTATAACAACCTCATCTAGGCAAATTGTTCCTGGGGGGATTCCCGAAGGGCAATTCCCGCCTCCCGATTCTCCAGAATTCAACCTCATATTGGATGTTGATTCATTCCTTATGTAAGATTTTGGTCTCTGAGTAGAATTTATGAACTTACCCCAAATTGTATAAATATTGGTTTCATTGATGAGGTTCTCATCAGTACTTGAATCTTTACTTGCAACGTCCTCAATAATAAGCCCCTTCAAGCCAAGAGAGGTTTTATAAAAAACTATTTGCATTTTCTTTTTTGTGGAAATGATGCTTTTATCAAATAAAGGCACAGACAAAACCCAATATTCATCTTGTCCTATATAATTAATTGAAGAAGCACTCCATACGATATATCTTGAATGATAGCTGGTGTCAGAATCTTCATAATAATTCATCCTGTCATCATACCAATCTTTCACCTCAAACAATATTGCCTTGGGTATTTCTGATCCTTCAAAAGAATCTTCAACAATAAGAGGTTCATCCTTGTTACATGACTGAAACATAAACAACACGACAAAAGAACTGAGTGTCGTATAAAATTTAAGGGGAGCGGGTATTTTCTTTAATAAATTTTGCACGCTTAGTGTTAGTTTTATGAAAAAGTTATTTTAAACACTCACCAAGCCAGTTGAAGGAGCAATAATAGTTATTATTAACAATAAATACTATAATTTAAATGATTATTTGATATATCTATTGTAATTATACACTTATGTAATTGAAAATGTAACGCTTTATTATCGGTTATTTATGGTAATAAATATATTTCTATTATTTTAGGCTTTTCTCATTAATTCTTCTTCTATTTGGATACGGTGCCGTATGCACCAGCCGGTCAAGGATAGCATCAGCAATATTACTTTCCCCTATAGCCTCATGCCAAGTATTCACCGGTAGCTATGAAGAGTAATTTGCGGGATAATTGAATTATGCTTGTATTTCTAATGAACCACCTTCGGGAAGAGCAAAGCAAACAACCACCGTCAAAGACGGTGGCTTTAATTTTCAGTTTAGTCCCAAAGGGTCATTATTTTGCATTCTGATCCTGATCTTTCTGATACTTAACATACCTTTTTATCATTTCCTCCTTCAAGCCCACTGTACTAACAAAATACCTGCGTGACCAAAAATGGTTGTCCCAGTAAGGCGTTTGCTTTAAATGAGGATATGTCTTGAACAGTTTTATGATCAACTTGCCTTTCAATGTCCCAAGATAATCTGATATCGACAACTTCGGTGGTACTGAACATACCAAATGAATATAGGCAACTTGAACATTCACTTCCAGCAAATGAACATCCTTCTAACCGCTTGCCACCTGCATATCATGCTCAACAAGTGACTTGGTCAACCCTTCCAGTATCCTGAAACGATACTTTGGTGTAAATACAATATGATACTCACATTTGTAATACACGTGCGTTAATTTTCTAAATTTACCCATGTTTATAAAGTTTTTTGAGTAAACCTAAATATCGGCTAAGCCTTTAAAACATTACAACCATCTTAGACTGTGGTTTTTTAGTAGAGAATAATGTGTTTCGAGATTTGCCGAAAGCTTAACACCTTCTATGGATCCAAGAAGAACTGAATTGCTGGTTATTTTATAAGATGAGGCAAATTCTTCCTGAAAAGTAGAATCGTTGTTATTCAGCGTGTCCTTTTTAACGAATCGTAAGAATCCAACAGTAATTGACGAAACTGCTTCTGCCAAAATGTATTCTGGTCCCTTTTTTCTTTTTTTTAGAAAGGTCTTTCTAACAAGGATTTTCCCCAGATGTCAGTAATTTTTTAATGTATCTTTCATGAAGCTAATTATGAGAGTTCCTCATTCAATAAAGTAAATATCATAATTACGCCTTTTAAAGTACTCCTCCAAATAAGAAAAGTTCTTATGCCTCCATTTTTTATCAAGGAGAACAAGTATTGACGCTGTAAAATTGACGTATCAAAGAAAAATAGTGACGAACCCTTGAAGTGAGTAATTATTCGAAATGGCCTGATGTCTGCTTAGTTTGCACAGTTAATTTTCGAATTAATGTGGCACAGTCAATTTGGCTGTTCCACATACTCTGACTCTAAATTTTGAACTATTAGAATGAACAATTTTTTACGAATCATGAAAGGTACATCAATTCTTGTACTGGCTGTCCTACTGGTATCCGGGTGTGGTGAAGTGGCATACAAGGATGAAATTTACGAAAAGCCCGAAATTGTAAGGGATGCGCCAGTGGATTTTCTCACACCGGAAGAAAGTATGGAAAAATTTTACCTGCCGGAAGGTTTCAGGGTGGAATTGGTGGCCAGTGAGCCCATGGTCCACGAACCTGTGGCCATCGAATGGGATGGAAACGGCAGAATGTATGTGGCTGAAATGAACACCTACATGCAAAATGTAGATGGTGATGGTACGGACGAACCAGTTTGCAAGGTAAAGCAACTGATAGATACCGACGGGGATGGTAAGATGGACAAAAGCACGGTGTTCATAGACAATATGGTATTGCCACGAATGATTCTTCCTCTGGATGACCGGCTTATTGTCAACGAAACTTATACCTACAATCTCTGGAGCTATCGAGATACAGATGGTGATGGGGTGGCCGATGAAAAGATAGCCATCTATACCAACCCCAATAGGCGGGGAGGCAATCTGGAGCACCAGCAAAGTGGCCTGATTTGGAACCTCGACAACTGGATTTATATGACGTACCTGCCTTACAGGTTTAGGCTTACGGACAACAAGGTACAAATAGATACACTAGACAAATACCCCGGTGGCCAATGGGGGCTTACTCAGGACGATTTGGGTATCATGTATTTCTCCAGTGCCGGAGGGGAAAACCCGGCTTATGGATTTCAGCAGCCGGCAGTTTATGGACACGTCAACCTGGATGGTCGGCTGGCCGATGGGTTTATAGAACCATGGCCCGTAGTAGGCACATTGGACGTTCAGGGCGGGATTGACCATCGGACAAGGGAAGATGGCACGCTCAACCACTTTACAGGAGTGGCAGGACAAGAGATATTTCGCGGACACAGCCTGCCGCCTTCTACTTATGGCGATTTGTTTATTCCAGAGCCCGTTGGCCGCCTGATCCGAAGGGCAAAAGTGGTGGATGACAATGGCAAAAAGGTGCTGCACAATGCTTACGACAAAAAGGAGTTCATGGCTTCTACAGATCTTAATTTCAGGCCGGTACAAGCCAAAACAGGCCCTGACGGATGTCTGTATATAGTAGATATGTACAGGGGTATAATCCAGGAAAGCAACTGGACACGTGAAGGTAGTAAAATACGCCCGGTGATTGTGAGAAAGGGTTTGGACAAGAATATTGGCAAGGGCAGGATTTACCGGATCGTGCACGACCAGATCAAGCCTGACGGCAAACCCAATTTGCTCGATAAGAGCCCTGAGGCATTGGTGGAATATCTTGGACATACCAACGGATGGTACAGGAATACGGCACAAAAACTAATTGGAATTAAAGGGGATAAATCAGTTGTACCGCAGCTGAAGGAAATGGCCATGGACAATGAACCTTTTTGGGCTGGGTTTGGTGCAAAGAAAGACTATGCCCTGGGCCGAATTCATGCGCTGTGGACTTTGGAGGCGTTGGACATTGTGGATAAGGACCTGATCAAACACAAACTAAAAGACAAAGACCCCAGGGTTCGTAGTACAGCTATCCGGCTGAGCGAGAAGTTTTTAAAAGAAGGGGATTTGGACATCATCAAAGCCATCAACGAGCTTCAATCTGATCAGGACATCAATGTGGTTAACCAGTTGGCCCTGAGCTTGAGGTACAGCCCAAGTCAAGAAGCAACTGAAACACTACAAACTTTGGCAGAAAAGTACGAAGACCATGAGGTGGTATCCGTTTCCGTAGTTGAAAGCCTCAAAAAAGACGACAATGAACTTCAGGCTTTGAAGAAAAGGATAAAAGGAAAAAACAACAATGACCAAAACATGATTCTGGAAGGGTATGATATCTACAAACAGTTGTGTATCACCTGTCATGGCCCGGACCTGAAAGGTGTACCTAATGGACCAAATTCATTGATAGCCCCACCATTGATCGGGTCTCCCAGGGTAACTGGTGACAAAGATGTATTGGTCAGAATTTTGGACCATGGGCTTATTGGGCCTGTCGATGGGGTTGAATACGGCATTATGATGCCCATGGGCAGCAATGGACACGGCTGGATAGCCAATATTGCGAGCTACATCCGCTCATTAAACGATGCATCCACCATTTCCGGCTGGGAGACAAGAAGGATTCGTGAGAAATACTCTGACCGGGACAGTTACTGGACCATGAAGGAGCTTATGGAGGAATAATGGTGAGCAGATTGAAAGTATATATGACAATAATTGAATATAGATTCATGAAAAACCTAACACAATATTCTTTGCTTTTAGTCGCAGGCCTGTTGATTTCCTGTGCTGAAAGTAAATATGAAACGGAAACAACTTCCAAAGAGGAGCAACAGAAAGTGTTGCCATTTACTACTTTGAATTTAAGTAGCCTCGATGCTTTCAAGCCGGTTTCGAGCAATTGGAAAATTGTAGGAAACGTTAATGCCGACCTGGATCAAAAGAGGGCATTCCTCTCTGAACCAGGTAAGGGGATACTGCTTAACGAGCCTGACAAGGAAACAAAGAAACACCTGTTTACGGCCTTTGAGCATGGAGATATCGAAATCGAGTTTGATGTGATGATGCCTATCCAGTCCAATTCCGGAATGTATTTTCAGGGGCGTTATGAAGTACAGCTGTTCGATAGCTGGGGGGTAAAAGAAGCCAAACACAGTGATATCGGTGGGATATACCAGCGTTGGGATAAGGACAGGGAAAAAGGCCAACAGGGTTTTGAAGGGCGTGCCCCGAAAGTGAATGCCGCCAAAGCCCCTGGGTTGTGGCAACACTTCAAAGTAATATTCCATGCGCCAAAATTTGATGCCTCAGGAAAGAAAACTAAAAACGCCTGGTTCGAAGAAGTTTGGCTAAATGGTGCACTTCTTCATAAAAACCAAGAAGTGACCGGGCCAACAAGGGCCTGTGCCTTCAACGATGAGAAGCCCATGGGGCCTCTGATGATCCAGGGTGACCATGGCCCTGTTGCCTTTAGGAATATTAAGTATAAGCTCTATGAAGACAAAAAGCTCACTTTTGATGGGGTCGGCCTAAAAGAATATCCCAACAAAAGCCAGCTCATTCCCGACTTGGATACCCTTGTGGCAGAGAGGGAATTAAAAGTAGATTCCGTGTCGTCCCTGATGGTGACCGGACAGAATGCCCAAAAGTTATTGGTTTATGAGGGAAATTTGAATGCACCAAAAGCAGGAGATTATATATTCGAAATGGGTGTACATCGTGGGGGTGGATTGCTGCTGATCGAGAAGGATACAGTACTCAATTTGGATGGTGATTTCGAACTGGGCAAGCCGGTATTTGGAAAAGTAGCACTGAAAAAAGGACAAAATGCTTTTACCCTGATCTACAACAAACACAGGCCATATCAAAGAGGGTTTACTTTGTATTCCGAAGGGCCGGGTATTGCCAGGCATCCCCTGCATGCAGAGGGTTCAATAGAAGTAAACAATGGCGAACAACAGGAGATAGTAATTGGCCCTGAACAAGATGCCCTGATCCAAAGAAGCTTTTTGATGCACCAGGGCAGAAAACGTACCCACACTATTTCAGTTGGCACTCCACAGGGTATCCATTATGCCTACGACCTTGCTTTTGGGTCGTTGCTAATGGGGTGGAGTGGGGATTTCCTCAACGTGACACAAATGTGGCATGCCAGGGGGCACCAGCAACTGGCCCAGCCGCTTGGAATGGCCCTCGAGGTACACGGCAAACCAGATTTCGCTTTTCTTGAAAATGAAAAATCACTTTGGCCGGACAGCATACCGGAGGATGGTACCTACAAGCAACTGGGTTTCCAACTGGATAAAAAAGGACTGCCGACATTCGCCATGCAACTGCTTGATGCCCAGATCAACAACAAGTTTGTGGCTTCCGATACATTAAGAAAATTGAACCGGACAGTTTCCACTGCATCACAAAAAGCTTTATGGCACAAGCTGGGTGAAGGAAAAGTGATTGAAAAACTACCCAACAGTACCTACGCTATAGATGATAAATCGTACTACGTGGATTTTTCAAAAAATTCAAAATATGAGCCTGTCATCCGCAAGTCAAATGGAAGGGAGGAATTGATAGTGAAAATCCCTGAGGGCAATCAAGAAGTATCATATCAGGTAATCTGGTAATTAAAAATGAATCGAATTATGTATAGTTTTTATAAAATTATTCCAAAATATATCCTGGCCGGCTTGCTCGTGCTTGCCGGAGGTCAAAGCTTTGCTCAGAATGCTTCTGATATAGTCAGGAAAGAAGCTGAATACTACAAAATTGTAGATGTACCCATTCCTGATGACATTGTATTGGAAGTCGGGGGGCTTGCACTCACAGATAAGGACCAATTGGGCGTTTCCACAAGGAGGGGCGAAGTGTGGGTGGTAGATAAACCTTATTCTTCCAATCCGGTTTACAACAAATTTGCCAATGGGCTGCACGAAGCGCTTGGCCTGGCATACAAAGACAATGGTTTCTATCTGTCCCAAAGGGGGGAGTTGACCAGGCTGGAAGATAAGGATGCCGATGGGAAGGCCGACTTTTACAAAACGGTTTACTCCTGGCCGCTTTCCGGCAACTACCACGACTATTCTTATGGCCCTAAAATTTTACCCAATGGCGACATGTTGGTCACGCTCAACCTGGGTTGGGAAGGAAGAGGAGTAAGTAGGGTGAAATGGAGGGGGTGGCTGCTGAAAATTACACCTGAAGGACAGGTGTCCCCAATAGCTACCGGGCTAAGGTCTCCGGCTGGATTTGGTTTCAATAGCAAAGGCGATGTTTTTTACACAGAAAACCAGGGCGACTGGGTAGGTTCAGGAAGGATGACCCACTTGGCGGTTGGGGATTTTGCAGGTAACCCGGCAGGACTGGCCTGGACTGATGACCCGCTCTCCCCGCTAAAACTAAAACCCGATGATATCGAAAAAAAATCAGGAATGAGCCTCTATGAATATGCCAAAATAATACCGGCATTGAAGGCTCCAGCGGTTTGGTTTCCCCATACCATTTTGGGGATTTCCACTTCAGACATCCTGATCGACAACAACGCTGGCAAATTCGGCCCGTTTGAAGGCCAGATGCTTGTAGGTGACCAGGGACACAGCAAGATCATGCGTGTGGATATGGAGCAGGTCAATGGTGTCTATCAGGGGGCGGCATTTCCGTTTCGGGAGGGTTTTTCATCCGGCATACTCCGAATGATATGGGGCAGTGATGCCAGCATGTTTGTAGGAATGACCAGCCGGGGGTGGGCTTCTACTGGTAAAAAACCTTATGCCCTTCAAAGGTTGGTATGGACCGGAAAAACACCTTTTGAGATCAAAAGTATGAAAGCACAGGATGATGGGTTCGAACTTGAATTCACAAAACCTGTGAACAAAGAGCTGGCGTCAAAAACTTCTTCCTATAAGCTGGCCACTTTTACCTATCATTACCACAATACTTACGGAAGCCCCATTGTGGACCAGCAGTCGGCCATGATCCACATGGCAAAAGTTTCTGATGATGGGCGTAAGGTCAAACTCACCATACATGGCATGAGGTTGGGGTACATCCATCAATTGAAATGCGCCGGAGTGACTTCTGCCTCCGGAGAATCCCTGCTCCATGATACAGCTTTTTACACACTCAATGAAGTGCCAGGGGGCACCTTGAAATCTCCACCAATGCCAGGGATGACTAAATCTGGCAAAACAGTGGCTCAAGCCAAAAGGGTGAATAAAATGCCACCAACATGGATGGATAGCCCAGATCAAAAATTGATTGTAGGCACCAAGCCAGGAATGAAATTTGATGTAACGGAACTTGTAGTGAAGCGCAACACCAGGGTACAATTGACTTTTAACAACGACGATGACATGTTGCACAACCTTGTGATTGTAGCACCAGGAGCAGATTCTCCTGATAAAGTGGCAGAAATGGCCCTGGCCCTTGGCCTGGATGGCCCTGATATGAACTATGTGCCCGATTCGGATTTGGTATTGCTTCACACGGGCATCCTGCAACCTGAAACATCCGAAAGCATATATTTTCAGGTGCCTAAGAGAAGAGGCGAATATTGGATAGTATGTACTTTTCCAGGCCACTCCTATACCATGCGGGCAAAATTGATTGTACAATAAGCTGGAAACTAAACCCTTGTAAATATGAAACCGCTATTTCGAACACAAATTAACCTGCTGGTGTTTGCCTTACTGTCCATGCCATTGATATCATTGGCCGATGTGAAGCTTCCTGCCATTTTTGAGGACAACATGGTATTGCAGCAAAACACCCAAGCCAAACTTTGGGGAACAGCTGAAGCGGGTGAGGACATCACTATCATGGCCAGTTGGGGCAAAGAAAAATCCGTAACCGCAGATGCACAGGGAGAGTGGAAGGTAGCAATCGAAACCCCTGCGGGTAGCCATACCCCTCAGCAGATCATAATCAAGGGCAATAACGAGGTTTATTTGAGAAATGTACTCATTGGTGAAGTGTGGTTGTGCTCTGGCCAGTCCAATATGGCCTGGTCTGTCAAAAACTCTAACAATGCCTATGATGAAATCAAAAACGCTGACCATTCGTCTATCAGGTTTTTCCACATTCCCAACACCCTGGCCTGGACACCCCAAGATGATGTAAGTACACGCTGGGAAGTTTGCAGTCCCGAAAATGTTGTGCACAAGAGTGCTGTGGCCTATTTTTTTGGGAGGGAACTAAAGAATGAACTGGATGTGCCTATTGGCCTGATCATTCCGGCATGGGGAGGCTCAGGAGTACAGGCATGGCTAGACAAGGAAACTGCCTCAAAGGAAGGCCATCAGGATATTGTTGACTGGTATGATGAGCACGAACAGCGCATGAAAGACCTGCGCTTTGATTGGGTAAAATCCACTGCTGAATGGCGTGCAAACCAAACGGATCCGAACAACATGGATTGGGGCACAAGGCCACAACGCAAATTGCCAGGAGACCAACACATTCCATTTGCTTTGTACAATGGTATGATCCATCCTATCAAAGGTTTTGCCATTAAGGGAGCCCTGTGGTACCAGGGTGAATCCAACGTGTCCAGGGCCAACCAATACCGTACGCTTTTTCCGGCTATGATCAAGAGTTGGAGAAATGTATGGCAGCAGGGTGATTTCCCATTTTACTTCGTCCAGTTGGCACCATACCATTACAATGATTATGATGGGGTGGCTTGTGCAGAACTAAGGGACGCACAGCTCAAAACCCTGGATAAAGTACCCAATACCGGCATGATCGTGACCACCGATATCGGTGATGCCCACGATATTCATCCAAGGAAAAAACAAGACGTGGGTAAAAGACTGGCATTGCTTGCTTTGCACCATGACTACAACAAAGTGGAGGAAGGGTTTTCCAGTCCATTTTACAAGTCGCACCAGGTGAGTGGCAGCAGTATATTGATCAACTTCAAACATGCCAAAGAACTAAAGGAAAGGAGAGGGACTGAAATAACAGGATTGGCCGTATCAGGCAAAGATCAGAAATTCGTAGAGGCAACAGGTGAAATCGTAAACGGCAATCAGCTCAAGGTTTGGTCGCCAAAAGTAAAGAAACCAGTGGCGGTAAGGTATGGTTGGACGAATGCTCCATTTATCAATCTTTTCAACGAAGCGGGTTTGCCTGTATCCCCATTCAAAACAGACAATTGGAAAGACACTACCGAGGGCAATATTCATTTGGATTTCCCATAATGATACATTATTCCATACAAAATTGTGGCTAGATATGTTTGCTCATAGATCATTTTTTGGATAAATATCGAGTGATTCAATTGTCGAATAGCGGGGTTGCATCGGCTTATAGATATTTGTGAGTATGGAATTTAGATTTCAAACAACTATATAAATGAGGTATTCACCTGTTTTACTATTGCTGTCGTTAATTTTCAGTTGTACTGAAAAGGTTGTTGAAGAAAATAGGCCAAATGTAATCATGGTCCTGATCGACAATCAGGGCTATCATGAATTGAGCAGAAACGGCCATCAGATCGTTCAAACCCCACGGATGGACCGGCTTTCATTGGAAGCCGTCAATTTCACCAATTTCCATGCCCCGCCCTTTTGTTCCCCTAGCCGGGCAGCTTTGCTCACAGGGCGGTATGCCCTGCGGGCAGGTATTTACAATACCGTTGGCGGGGTGTCTATTTTACACAGGAATGAAAAAACAATAGCCGATATTTTGAAAAGTGAGGGCTACCAAACCGGTGTTTTTGGCAAGTGGCACCTGGGTTCCAGCTATCCCTATGCCCCTCGTTTCCGAGGATTCGATGAGGTGTTTGTGCATGGGGGTGGCGGGGTGAGCCAGTTAGGTGATTACTATGGCAATGACCACATCAATGCCACTTACGAACACAATGGTACCTTTGTGAAATCAGAAGGGTTTTCCACCGATGTGCTCTTTGACCAGGCGATTGGTTTTATTGAAGGGAAGAAGCAAAAGAAGGAACAGTTTTTCTGTTATATTTCTACCCCTGCCGTACACTTTCCTACCAACCGACATCCGGAAACTACCCAAAGACTGCTTGACAGAGGTGCACCAGACGATAAATACCTCGCATTGCATTCCATGATCGAAAACGTGGACGACAACATTGGCAAGCTGCTCGACTACCTCGACAAAACAGGCCAAAAGGAAAATACACTACTGATAATTGCTTCAGACCAGGGAGTAAACGACCGGGGTGCGCCTCAGCACAGGTCTGGTGAATTTCAAAACCGGGGATTGTCCTATGATGAAAAGCACCATGTGTACTGCATGGTCCAGTATCCACCGTTCACAAGCGGCAATGGAGGTGATACGGGTGAGTTGACTGGTATGGTGGATATTGCACCTACCATCCTCGATGTTTGCGGTGTGAAAATCCTTTCCAATTTGGATGGACAGTCCTTAAAACCAATTCTGACAGGAAAGGAAAAATGGAATGAGGAAAGAAAATTGATCATACAATGTCCAAGGTCACGAACCCTCAACAAATGGGAGAATACGGCTGTGAAATACAAAAGCTGGCGATTCCTGGATGGTAAGTTACTGTATAATACAGCCGATGATTTTGGCCAGAAAAAGGATGTATCAAGCGAATACCCGGACCTGGTTGCGCAACTTACCGAAACCTACGACCAATTCTGGAATTCACTTCCCCCATCTGCGTCATTGCTTTCATCGCATGTCATTGGGCATGAACAAGCACCTGATACAAGATTGGTGGCAATGGATTGGTATGAGGGGCATGCCCCATGGACCCAACAGGGTCTTAAAAACAAGACAAGCCAGGGGAAATGGCGGATAGAGGTCGCCAGGGATGGTAGGTACCAGTTTGAATTGAGGAGGTATCCGCGGGAGGCCCCCATGCCGGTGGAAGCCAGATCGGCAACTTTGAAAATAGGTGAAATCTCGGTAGAAAAACAGATGGATACAAATGCCACCAATGTAGTCTTAGAGGCGGAATTGAAAAAAGGAACCTATGATATGACCACCATATTTGAGCCACCTTTAGACTCTGCGGGACATGTGGCCTGGGGGGCAAATTTTGTGCATGTCAGCTACATCAATTGAACAATTAAATAAAAAATGATATGAGTTTGAAAAACAACATGTTAACAATAGTTTGTTTATTGGCCTGTTTTGTTGCAATGGGGCAGGGGGATGCAGAAGATTTACAATCAAACCCGCCCAATATCATACTCATCATGTGCGATGACCTGGGCTGGGGGGATGTGGGCTTCAATGGCAATGAAAAGATCAAAACGCCCAACCTCGATCGGTTGGCTGGTCAGGGAACTAAGTTTAACAGGTTCTATTCTGCGGGATCAGTTTGTTCGCCTACCAGGGCCAGCTGTATTACCGGCAGAAACCCCTACAGAATGGGAATATATACCGCCAACCGTGGTTTTATGAAGCCACAGGAAATTACCCTGCCGGAATTGCTCAAAACCAGAGGTTACAATACAGGTCATTTTGGCAAGTGGCATTTGGGTACATTGACTACTTCAATAGATGATGCCAACCGTGGCAAGCCCAGGGATTATTCCAATTACTCCATACCAACTGCCAATGGATATGATGAATATTTTGTATCTGAATCCAAAGTGCCCACTTATGACCCAATGATTGTTCCTACAGAATTCAACGAAGAAATAGGGGAGAGCAAGCACTATGGATGGGCCGCAGTGGAAGACAAAGATGACCCCAGGAAAATAGAATCTTATGGGACATATTATTGGAAAGGGAAAGAAAAAATGGAGCTTGAAAATGTCGATGGGGATGATTCGAGGGTTATTATGGACAGGGTCATTCCGTTTGTCCGGTCTTCGGTGAGCGACAACAATCCATTTTTTTCGGTGATATGGTTTCATACACCACACCTTCCATTGGTTGCCACCAAAAAGTACAGGAATCAGTACAGCGATTACTCATACAAGGAGCAATTGCTTTATGCTTCTATTACCATGATGGACGAGCAGGTGGGCAGGCTTTGGGATCAACTCGAAGCACTAGGCCAGGCAGACAATACCATGCTTTGGTTTTGTAGCGACAATGGCCCTGAAAGAGGTACACCTGGTACAGCCGGTCCTTTTCGCGAGAGAAAAAGGAGTTTGCATGAGGGAGGGGTAAGGGTACCCGCTTTTATGGTGTGGCCCGATAAAATCAAAGCAAACCAGGAGACAGACGTACCAGCAGTGACCAGTGATTATCTGCCTACTATTATTGACTATGTGGGGATCGAGTACCCTGATGCTGAGCGGCCAATTGATGGGAAAAGCCTTAAAACTATCCTGGATGGTGGCGAAACCGAGAGGAACAAACCGATCGGGTTTCAATTTGGCAATCAAAAATCGTGGGTGACCGACCAGTACAAATTAATATCAAAAGACAAGGGGGAAACATACGAGTTATACGACCTTATTAAAGACAGAGGGGAGATAAACGACATTGCCAGAGCCAATAAGAAGCTGGTGGAAAGTATGAAGAAAGAGTTATCGATATGGGTAGAATCATGCAAGAAAAGTGACGAAGGGCTGGATTACTAGTACATAATTCCCGTCTCAGTCATACCTAACTCGGTGGGGATTGGATGTGAAAAAATTAAAATGCTTGTCTCTCTTCCCTGCACTTAATGAAAATACACTAAAATATGAAAGATCATTACTTACTGAAATACTGCTGTATAGCGGTTTTATTTTTTGTTTGTTCTTGCGCCGAGAAAGAAACACCTCCTCCCAATATTGTCATCATTTTCACAGACGATCAGGGTTATGGTGATGTTGGGGTTTTTGGAGCCAAAGGTTTCAAGACGCCAAATATCGACCAAATGGCGTCAGAGGGCATGAAGTTTACCGATTTTTATGTGGCTTCTGCGGTATGCTCACCCTCAAGGGCGGCTTTACTGACAGGCTGCTATCCTCAGAGAATCGGCATACCCGCTGTGCTCTTCCCCGAAAGGACTAACACTGAATGGGATCCGGAAAACAGAAGGACGAAAACCGGCATACATCCGGATGAAACCACTTTGGCAGAAATGCTGAAATCCGGGGGCTATGCCACAGGAGTTTTTGGCAAGTGGCATTTGGGGCACCACAAACAGTTTTTGCCGCTGCAGCAGGGATTCGATGAATATTATGGCCTGCCATATTCCAACGATATGCGCCCAGGCAAAAAGAAGAACAAACAGAGCTATCCGGACTTACCCATGATGAATGGCAATACGACCGAACGGTTTATGGAAGATGACCAGTCGATGCTCACCACAGAATACACTGAAAAGGCGATTGACTTCATTCGAAGAAATAAAGACAACCCATTTTTTGTGTACCTGCCCCATACCATGCCGCACATACCGCTGTATGTATCCGAGAAGTTTGATGGACATTCTGAAAAAGGAATATACGGTGACGTGATAGAAGAAATCGATTGGTCGGTCGGACAAATCAACAAAACCCTCAAGGAGCTTGGGCTGGAAGAAAATACCCTGGTGGTTTTCACTTGTGACAATGGCCCCTGGTTGATTTTTGGGGATCATGGAGGATCGGCAGGACCTTTGCGGGAAGGAAAATTTACTACTTTTGAAGGAGGCCAGCGTGTGCCGTGTGTAATGAAATGGCCAAGGTCGATCCCGGCTGCCAGCACCACAGACCAAATAGCCTCTACTATTGACTTGCTACCCACAATAGCCAAAATTACAAATACTAAATTGCCAGCCAACAAAATAGATGGACAGGATATTTCTGATATTTTTACAGGACAGGCAGGGTCAGAAATGATAAAAGATGCTTTCTATTACTACAAGGGTTGGAACCTGGAAGCTGTAAGGAGTGGTAAATGGAAATTGCACTTGCCACATGGCTATAGTATGGTGGTGAAATCCGATTCGGGAAACGTACATGGACGCCAGGGTATCAAATCCGAAATAGAACTGTCCCTGTTTGATCTGTCAAAAGACATTGGTGAAACCAATAATGTGGCCGGGCAGTATCCTGATGTGGTAAAGTCACTCATGGAGAAAATAGAAGTGATGAAAGAAGACCTTGGAGACAGTGAAGAGACGGGAGCCGGAAAGCGTGATTGTGGTTGGCAGGTAGAACCGGCAGAATGGCCGGTAAAACAAGGAGTTTGATAAGATTGAAAAGATAACAATGAAATTTTTGTACGTACTTATAAGGTGCTCTTATCAGTTTAGCGCTCTGACTATTTTGTGTCTGGTTGTAGCCTGTTCATCTCAGAAGAAGGAAGTAGGAGTGGAAAACAAAATGCCCAACATAGTGTACATCCTTGCCGATGATATGGGGTATGGGGATGTTTCTGTACTCAACCTTAAATCCCGAATACAGACGACCAATATAGACCTATTGTCTGAAACAGGCATAGTGTTTACAGATGCGCATTCCACATCAGCAGTTTGCACCCCCTCCAGGTACAGCATCCTGACTGGGCGGTATCCCTGGCGTTCGGATTTGCCAAAAGGTGTTCTTTGGACCAAGGACAAGGCATTCATAAGGCCGGAAAGGGAAACTGTAGCTTCAATGTTGCAAAAGCAGGGTTACAATACCGGGGTTGTGGGCAAGTGGCATTTGGGATGGAACTGGGCCTTTAAACCAGACAACCCGGAAGAAATAGACTTTTCAAAAGAAGTTAGTCGGTCGCCCAATACTGCCGGGTTTGACTATTCCTATTGCATCCTGGCTTCATTGGACATTCCACCGTATGTGTATGTGGAAAACACCAAACCTACAGCCGTTCCGGATAGTATAGTCCCAGGCACCAGTATTGGCCAGTACGATTTTTGGAGGACAGGACCGTTGGCACCAGACCTACGCTTTGAGGATGTCCTTCCTAATTTTACAAGGAAAGCTGTTGGTTTTATAGAAAAGCAGGACCAGGAAAAGCCATTTTTCCTATATTTTCCACTCACCGCACCGCATACACCCATAGTGACATCCAGGGAATTTCAGGGAAAAAGCGGGGTTAATCCCTACCTGGACTTTTGCCTGGAAGTAGATTGGAGTGTGGGTGAGATCATTAAAACCCTTAAACAAAAAGGAGTCTATGACAATACCATTATTGTTTTCGCCTCAGACAATGGATCCAGTTCGAGATCGGCCAATTACCCTGTCCTGTTGTCCAATGGACACAATTCAAACGGTGGAGTGAGGGGGGCAAAAGGCGATATTTTCGAAGGGGGTCATCGCATCCCTTTCATTATGTCTTATCCCAAATTGATTAAAGGAAAAAGAGAATACAGCAAACCAGTGAGTTTGGTGGATTTCATGGCCACCGTGGCAGACGTTACAAGTTTTGAGCTGGGAGGTCAAATGGCCGAAGACAGTTATAGCCTTTACCCTTTGCTTCGTGATAGTAAAGCAGAGCTACCGGAGAGGCCAGTCGTCAATGCGGCATCTAGTGGTTCATTGGCACTAAGGGAAGGCCAGTGGAAGTTGGAAATGTGTGCCGGGTCAGGTGGTTGGCTTTCCCATCCCACCAATAAGGAAGCTGAGGAAGCGGGACTGCCCGAATATCAATTGTACAACCTGGATGCAGATCCTACAGAACAATACAACCTGCTGGAGTCGAATGAAAAAAGGGTGGCAGAAATGACCACCAGACTATCAGGTTATGTAAAAAATGGGCGAACTACCGCTGGTGCTTCCCAGGAGAACAACACAGACCTGTCGGAAATCTATGATTGGATATCAAACTAAAAGATTGTTAGGTGTGATAAACCTTAAAAATGCGTGAACTCGATGAACAATATAACCGTCATGCCAGAAAAATATGCCTTAATTTTCTTAAAAGGCATATTTTATCAGGCCTGCCTGCCGCAGGCAAGCATCTGAAAATGAGATTACGCCTGCATGCCGCAGGCAAGGATATTTTTATCCTTTTTTAAATTTAAGGATAAAAATTCCGAAATAGCCTGCCCCGCACTTGATGCGGGGAAGATAGTAATTTATTGATTATGAATATGTTAAATTCCGAACTCACGTTAAAAATAATAGCTACAGAAATATGAAGAGAATTACGAACCTGATGTTAATTGTTGGTTTTTGCACCCTTTGGGGTTGTAATGTTGACAAGGAGGAAGAGAAACCCAACATACTATTTATTATGTCCGATGATCATACCTCACAGGCATGGGGGATATATGGGGGTATATTGAAAGATTATGTCAAAAATGCCAACATATCACGACTTGCAGATGAGGGGGCAGTACTCAACAATGCGTTTTGCACAAATTCCATCTGTACCCCCAGCAGGGCCACTATTCTTAGCGGTCAGTACAGCCACAAAAATGGGGTATATACACTTTCCGAGGCATACGAACCGGACAGTTCTAATATAGCAAAGGTACTAAAGGCCAATGGCTATCAAACAGCCATTATAGGTAAGTGGCATTTGAAAAAGGAGCCCACGGGCTTTGACCATTATATGGTGCTGCCGGGACAGGGGCGCTACCACAATCCGATACTTAAAACCAAAGAAAACTGGGGCGACCGCTATGAAGGAGGAAAGCCATACGAAGGCTTTTCCAGCGATGTAATTACCGATTTCACCATCGACTGGATGAAAAACAGGGACCAGCAAAAGCCATTTATGATGATGTGCCATTTTAAAGCTACCCATGAGCCGTTTGATTATCCCGAGAGGCTTTCCGCGTTGTACAAAAACCAGGAAATACCCGAGCCGGAATCACTATATGATTTTGGGCCACAAACTACAGGAAGAGGCTTTGTAGGCCAGTCTATCGACAATCTCGCTACCAGGTACATGAAAGCGAGCAGCGGGCCCTGGTGGACGGACTATCCGGGGCTGCCTTTTACCACGGAGGGGCTCGATAGCATCCAGGCGCGGAAAAAGGTGTACCAGAAATTTATCAAGGATTTTATGAGATGTGGAGCCGCTATTGACGAAAATATTGGGCGCTTGCTGGACTATCTCGATGAAAGTGGTTTGGCTGAAAATACTGTGGTAGTATATACCGCAGACCAGGGCTATTTTTTGGGTGAGCATGGCTTTTTTGACAAGAGGATGATTTATGAAGAATCACTCCGTATGCCGTTTGTTATCAGGTACCCGAAAGAAATTAAAGGTGGAACCAGAATCGATGATATTATACTCAATATCGATTTTCCTTCTCTATTTGCGGATTATGCCGGTATCGAAAATCCTCAGGGCATGCAAGGCAGGAGCTTTCGCGAAAACCTAAAAGGAAATACGCCCTCAGACTGGAGAAAATCGATGTACTACCGTTATTGGTTGCATAGCCAGGACAGACCCGGGCATTTTGGAATTAGAAACGAAAGGTATAAGCTGGCTTTCTTCTATGGCCAGCCATTGGGCAAACCAGGTACACAAAAAGTACCTACCGAGCCCAATTGGGAATTTTATGACCTGAAGCAGGACCCAAATGAAAATAAAAATGCCTACACCGACACGCAGTACCAGGCCATAATCAAGGAAATGAAGCAGGAGCTGCTGCGGCAAAAACAATTGGTGGGTGATTCCGATGAAGCATACCCAGTTATGAAAGAGATTCTTTCAAGTCATTGGAATTAGCAAAGGTCTGGGTAATGAATTAAACCTTCAATAAAATCTGTTGTTATCATGAAGTATATTATGGTTCTTGTATTGTTGGCGCATTTGACAATCAATATCAACGCCCAACCCAATCCTTATAACCCCAACAAATACCAGGAAATATGGGCCCCAGTACCCAGGTTGGTTGATTCCGGCACAGATGACAAGGCCCCTCCGTCAGATGCCATTGTTTTGTATGATGGGGCAGACCTGGACCAATGGGTTTCAACCCGCAGTGGGCAGGAAGTGCAATGGACAAATGAGGATAACATACTCACTGTTGCACCCAAAACAGGTAGCATAAGAACGAAGCAGGAATTTGGTGATTGCCAACTGCACATAGAATGGAGAACCCCGGCGGTTGTGGAAGAAGAGACCGGCCAAAAAAGGGGAAACAGTGGGGTGTACCTTCAGTCAAGGTATGAGGTACAGGTACTGGACAGCTACAACAACCGTACGTATTCCAACGGCCAGGCAGCATCTATTTACAAACAGCACATTCCCCTGGTGAATGCCAGTAGAAAACCAGGAGTGTGGCAGACTTATGACATCATATTTACCGCCCCTAAATTCAATGCCGACAGTATCAAAGTATCATCAGGCAGGGTAACGGTGCTCCACAATGGTGTACTGGTACAGAATAATGTAGAATTGAAAGGGGTGGCACCTCATGGCAAGGCTCCCTTGATGCTCCAGGATCATTCTGATTTAGTAAGTTTCAGAAACATCTGGATACGGGAGTTGGAGTGAATTCCATGTATAATTTTGGCTCTATATGGATTTGTGTGGGTGGTGGTTTTTTGCAGAAGGGTTTTGTTTGTAACAATTCAAAAGGGTTTCGGGTTGGACGAAAGTTAGTTTATTGGCCATTACGACAAAGAGGGAGGGTGGAAAATTGGTGAGCGGATGCGGGCAAAGGCCTTGAGCGTTAAATTTTCCATGATTTTTGCCTACTTTTCATCTAGGAAAAGTAGGTGCCCCTCCGGCATAAGGAGAAATGTAAAAGGATAAATTAGTATGTTCATTTTGTAGAAGGCATGATAATCAAATAAAATGAAAATAAAGCTACCCACTATAAATCGCATAGTATCATAATTTTTGACAATGCTAACTTAACTGCTGAAAACAAAAAAAGGCCGGATTGCTCCGGCCTTCAACCATCTCAACCAGTCATACGGACTGATTGATGACCTCAGGGTTTAATCAAATGTTTCGAAAGAGAGCCAATCTGTTGTGATCGCATCCACTGCGATTTTATGATAGACTCCTTTGTGGTCTTTTACTTTGATGACAAAAGCCCAACGTACTTTGTCTTCTACCTCCACCTGCTCATAGTACCAATAATAGGTTTCGGACTGCATTTCGTTGTTCACCATCAGCAGGGCTTCTTTCAATGAGATGAAGTCACCGCCAATAATCAGATCATAGTCAAATGGGCCTTCATCTCCTTTGGCATAGATCAGGTCTTCAGTATCATCAGTAATTTCAAGGTAGATGACTGCATCGTGCTCGGTTTTCACATAGATGCTCCAGATGTCACGCTCGTTTTTGTCTCCTTCTTCCTTTTCTGCTAAAGTCAGTCGCGCGTCAGTCATAGCAGAAAGTGCTATTTTGATGTCTTCGGGCAGCTTGTGCTTTTCCCTTTCTTCCACTTCCTCGTCGTGCTGATCATCTTCATCTTTTTCGAATTCCTTTTCGTCTTCTTCATCCAGTTCGTTTATCTCCAAGACATCACCGGTAAATGCATCTATTTCCACTTCGAACCTGCCGGCATCATTTTCAATATGGATTTCATATTCCCATTTGTTGTCTTCTTCTAATTCCAGCTCCCAGTGCACTACTGTTCCGCTATGGGCAGCTATTGCTTTTTCAAAAGCAACCTGAAGGGAAATGAAGCCCGACTGGGGATCCAGGTTGTAGTCCAGGCTTCCTCCGTATCCAACAATTTCAAGAATTTGAAAAATGTCTTTTATCAGGGCGATTTCAATATAACCTCCACCTTCCAGTTGGAATTTGATGCGATAAACGGCCAGCCCTCTTTCTTCATCCGCTTCTATGCCTTTAAACCTGGCCTCTCCCAATATCTCTACCAATGCATCGATCATAATGCTGGTGCTGCCGCCCATGGTCCTTCCGTTGGATGGGTTGGCAGCTGTCATTGACTCTTCATAAGGTGTCTGTAGGGATTGTACCTCATCAGTGGTTAAGTCATCGAATACTTCCTGTTCGTACTGGCCTATTTGAAGGGTGCCGTCCAGGTTGTCAATAACTTCATCGTTCTGGCAGCCCATGATTAAGGAGCCAAGCCCAGTGAGAATGACAAGTGAGGTTTTTTTGATTGATCCTTTCATAATAATTTGAGTTTTTGTATTTAAATGATTTAAAATTTAAACGTAACAATAATTATTTATTATAATATAACTATATAAATATTTTTTATTACTATTTAATGATACAATAAAACCCACCTCACCCCCAAAAAAAATTTAAGAAATTTGTTCAAGGCAAGTACAGGGGCAGGACGTAGGATGTTTGGATTGTCCCAATTCTATATTAGCGCTTGTTCAGAACCACCAACTGTCTGACAAATAGAGGAGCCTCACCCCATCTTGCAGGAGAACACTGATAACCAAACATTATGATGATTTGTGAAGGTCTAAAGCGTCCTGTTTCTGTGTGATGCTAAAAGACTGAATTCAGTTCTTATTTTGATTCAATCTGTTGTTACAGAAAAATTGCAAACGTTACCGGTAACGTTTGCGGTAAATTTTGTGGCCTAAACGCTATGAATTACGTTTAGACAAGCATACCTTGTGACAGAAAACAGCATTAACCCAATTGTTTTTCGCTCTGGCTGTAGTCAACTGGTGAAAAAAATGCCTAAAGAAAACTACCCTGATCAGTGACCTGCCAAGGCGGCCTGGACAAATTAGACAAATGAAACCTACAGTCTATTCCAGTATGACAAATGTAGAATTGGTAGAACTAATTCTACGAAATGATGATGAAGAGGCTTATAAAGTCTTTTTTCATAGGATGTATGGCCGCCTCATAAATTTTTCGATCTATTTTGTAAAAAACTTTGAGATAGCAGAAGATGTTGTATCAGATGTTTTTGTCACCTTTCTCAAGTCGAGGAAAAAGCTGGGCCATATTGATAATGTGGAAGCTTTTTTTTATACGGCTGTCAAAAACCAATCTTTAAAATTTCTTCGAAAGAAAAAATTATCCGATGTACTTTTTGTTCAAACCTCCAGTGAAGATTTTCAGGTAAAATCTACCTCCAGGCCAGACCTAGAGCTGATGGACAAGGAACTTCATGATGTACTGCTCAGGAGCATGGAGCAGCTACCCCCACAACGAAAAATGATTTTTCAATTGGTGAAATTTGATGGGCTCAAATACAAAGAAGTAGCTAAGTCGCTCGATATTTCACCAAAAACAGTTGAAAAACACATGACGATTTCCCTAAAAATCATTAGGGAGATAATCGAAGAGTACCTACAGTTTAAAGACGTGAAAACCAAGGACATCCGCAAGCGTTTTTGGCTATTGGGTTTTTTGGTTCCTTTACTTTCAATTCCTTTTTTTTAAAATAATTCACTTTTCCCGTAGGGTATTT
This sequence comes from Cyclobacteriaceae bacterium, assembly GCA_040222275.1. Lineage (GTDB taxonomy): Bacteria > Bacteroidota > Bacteroidia > Cytophagales > Cyclobacteriaceae > CAXBNB01. Next base: position 16,422 of record JAVKDJ010000018.1, on the reverse strand, counting down.
TTGTTTCCAGGGTTCATCCTAGTAAGAAAGTAGAACTATGGATCGGGAAATTGACAAAATTATTGCTTCGAAAATAAATGGTACAGCTACAGAAGCTGACCAGAAGGCATTGGACCAGTGGCTGTCGAGTGATAGCAGCAACGAAAAAGTTTTTAGCAACATAAGTGGATTCTTTGCTGCCAACTACCACGATGTAGAAATAATCAACGAAGAAGAAATCCGTGAGAAGATTTGGCAAAAGGCACACAAGAAACCTAAGGTAATCAGCAGGCCGGATTTTTCTTATTGGACAAGATACGCAGCTGCCGTAGGCGTCCTGCTGATAGCGGGTTTTGCTTCTTTTAGATACCTGGCCCCAGACTATGGGAAAGATACCCCATTGACCTACAAGGTGATAGAAAAAGCGACTGTTCCCGGGGTAAAATCTACCATCCATCTACCGGATGGGAGCAAGGTTATCTTAAACTCTTCGAGCAAGATATTCTTTGCCGAAGGTTTCAATGATTCCGTGAGATGGGTGAAACTGGAGGGTGAAGGCTATTTCGAAGTAGCGAAAAACCCGCACAAGCCATTTGTAGTACAGTCTGGTGGTATCCTAACCAAAGCACTTGGTACTATCTTCAACATCAAATCCAGCCAGAAAGATGTAAACGTATCCTTGCTCGAAGGGTCGGTGGCTGTATCGAAAATCAATACACCTCAACTTAAGGAAAGTGTGATCCTCAAACCTGGCGAATACGTTGCGTACTCGAGCAATGAAATGGCCAATACCGGCAACTTCAATTCTATGGACGTGATAGGCTGGAAAGACGGACTCCTTATTTTTAGAAATGCAGACTTCAGGACAGTAGTGGACAAACTGGAGGAATGGTATGGGGTGAAAATTTCCATATCAGGAGCTACCCCCAAGTGGAGCCTGAATGGTACGTACGACAATGACAACCTGGAAAATATACTTAAAGCATTGGGCCATAGTCAGGGTTTTGACTATGAGATACTCGGAAACAAAATTAAAATCGCATTTGATGAAAGAAAATGAATACGGCTAAAAAATAACCGATAACGGGAGGTTATCGGTTACCATTGTGCATTCCCAACGGTGGGCCAACACTATTGGGAACATTAAAATAATTGTTTAAAAAACACTTAAAATTATGCAAAATAAATTACTATCAACAGTACTAATGTTCACTAAATTTATTTTTTATGGTCTTGTGTGTCAGGTGTTTTTGATATCCATTCTATTTGCGCATGGATCAGAAGCGCAGAAATACCTGAGCGTAAAAGAAAAACGCATAGACCTTGAACTTAGGAATGTCAGTTTGAAAAAGGCATTCAGCGAATTGGAGAAAAAAACGGGCTATTTATTTACTTATGATGACAATAGCCTCAACAAAAAGATTAAACTGGATCTCGTAGGCGAGGATAAACTTGTATATGACTATCTATTGGAATTGTCAAAAAATGGCAATTTGTACTTCAAGCAGTTTAACAATTCTATTTCGGTATTTCACCAGGGATCCGAACAACATAGCAATGTAATACAGGTAATGGACCAGGAAGCCGAGATTGACATCTCTGGTAAAGTAACCGATGAAACTGGTGCCGAATTGCCAGGGGTAAACGTACTTGTGCAGGGAACCTCGACTGGAGCGATCACTGACTTTAGCGGCAATTACAAACTCAAAGCCAATGAGGGGGACGTATTGATCTTTTCGTTCATAGGCTATTCAAAGCAGGAAGTAACCGTGACCGATCAGACAGTGATCGATATCGTTTTGTTGGAGGACGCCCAGCAATTATCCGAAGTAGTGGTAATTGGCTATGGTTCTACAGTAAAAAAGGATTTAACAGGTTCGGTATCTTCGGTAACGTCAAAAGACTTTAACCGTGGGGTAATTGTAGCCCCAGATCAGCTGTTTCAGGGCAAGGTATCCGGGGTGCAGGTGATCACCAATAGTGGACAACCCGGAGGTGGTGTAACTGTGAGGGTACGGGGTAACAATTCGATTCGGGCAGGCCAGCAACCACTTTATGTGGTGGATGGAGTGCCTTTGGATGGACGTAGCGGAAGGCCTGATTTGTTTGCAGAAGGACTTGGTGACACTCCTCCGGTTAACCCTTTCAACTTTATCAATGCAGATGATATCGAAAATATTTCCATCCTCAAGGATGCCTCATCGGCAGCAATATATGGCTCCAGGGCGGCTAATGGAGTGGTTCTGATTACCACTAAAAAAGCCCAGCCAGGTGAAACCTCGATTAATTTCAACGCATCATCCGGTATCAGTAAAATCAGGAACAGGTATGATATACTTTCTGCTTCAGAATACAGGACAGCTTTGTCTGATTACAATATATCTACCGGGGATTTTGGGGATGATGTAAATGCTATGGACGAAATCCTAAGGACCGCTGTTACCCAGCAGTATAATCTGTCTGTTGGTGGCGGAACTGAAAACTCCTCGTTTAGGGTTTCTGCAGGTTACCTGGATCAGGAAGGTATCGTTAAGGGGTCTGGTATCCAAAGGTTTACCGGATCTATCCGAAGTTCACACAACCTGATTGATGACAGGTTGGTGATCAACAGCACCTTGTTGACCTCCCAGACCCAGGAAGATTTAGCACCGATTTCTACCAACGCAGGCTTTACAGGCAATGTAGTGGGGCAGGCCCTGCAGTGGAACCCAACGTTGGCATTGTACGACAATACCGCTTCTGGTACGAACGGCTATAATGTGTTGTTGGGATCTACCACCATCAATCCAGTGGCATACCTGGAAGCATTTGAAGACAAAGCTGATGTAACTACCATTTTGGCTTCAATTGCCCCTTCTTTTAAACTGACCGATGACATTACCTTAACGTATCAATTTAGCGCCAACCAAAGCACTGGGGTAAGGAAATACCAGACCAGGTCATGGATCAATGTACAAGGAATCGAAGATCGTGGTATTGCAGCCATTACCAATCAAACCTTGTCGTCTTCACAGCATCTTTTCACGGCTTCTTTCAACAAAGAACTAGGGTCGAATATGAGATTGAATGCGATAGCAGGGTATGAATTCCAGCAATTTAAGTTTGAGAATTCGTCATTAGGCGGGTTCGATTTTGGGTTTGAAGATGTGGATTATTACAACATCCTACAAAGTACCTCTCAGGGAAGCAGGGCCATTTTTTCTTCAGCCGCACCTGTATCATCTATAGAGTCAGTTTTTGCAAGGGTGGGTTTCACTTTTAATGAAAACGTGAACATACAGGGTATCCTCAGGAGCGACGGGTCCAGTAAGTTTGGAGCTAACAACAAAAGGGCTTTGTTTCCTTCATTGTCTGCAGCGTGGACTTTGTCCAATGAAGAATTTTTTGGAACCGACTTGTTCGACAATTTCAAACTGAGGGCCGGATGGGGCCAGATAGGTAATCAGGAATTCCCCGCTGGCGCATCCCTTACCAGATATCAAATAAACGACGGTGGTTCGGTACAGCGCACGAATGCACAAAACCCCGATTTGAAATGGGAAACCACCACTACGATGAATGTTGGCGTTGACTTTTCTATGTTTGATTACAGACTGAATGCTACTGTTGAATACTTCCAAAAGAATACCACAGACTTGCTCTTTTTGCAGGCATTGGCAGCTCCAGGTCCGGCAGGTACCCTTATTTGGAGGAATTTGGATGGTGAAATTTCCAATTCAGGTATAGATGTGGAACTGAACTATATGCCCGTTCAAACAGAACGTATAGAGTGGATTGTGGGCGTACTGGCTACATTTATCAGCAATGAAGTGAACGGATACTCCGGTGCACCGATCCTATCCGGGGGCTTGTTTGGCCAGGGAATATCCGGGGCTACATCACAGAGAATAGCCAATGGCCAGCCCGTTGGAGCTTTTCACCTTAGGCAGTTTGAAAGGATTGGTACTGATGGGCAAAGTATTTATACAGATAACGAATCGTTGGCTTTTGTTGGTAATCCAAACCCCAATACCATACTGGGTATTACCTCCAGCCTGAATGTGGGTAAATTTTATGCCAATATAGCCTTCAATGGTGCATTTGGACACAAGATTTACAACAACACGAAGAACACCGTGATCCCAATAGGAAACTTGGGTACAAGGAATGTGGATGCCAGCCTGGTGGGTGTGACACCACAAGAAGCGACCTCAAACCCTATCAAAGGGTCGAGCAGGTATTTGGAAAATGGCAATTATTTGAAGCTTGCTAATATGACTGTAGGTTACAATTTTGGAAACGCAGGCGTTTTCCAAAACCTGAACCTATTTGCTACTGGTTCTAATCTACTGGTTTTAACCGGGTATTCTGGGTTTGACCCTGAAGTGAACACTGTAAACGACAATGCGAACGGTGTACCATCTTTAGGAATAGAATATACACCTTATCCTCAAAACAGGACTTTTCTTCTGGGTGTTAAATTTTCTCTATAACAAAACATTAAAAGCAGAATATTATGAAAATCATAAAAATATTAATGGCTTTTCTATTCTTCGGAATATTTAGCTGTTCAGAACTGAATGAAGAGATACGAGATACGATCAATGAAGAAACGGCACTGGCAGAAGTGGAAGTGAGCGCTTTGTTGACGGCTGTTTACGAAGCGCACAGGACACCCTATCAGGACCAATCCAGGTTTTGGGCTGCCCAGCAGCATACTACAGATGAAACCTTGGGGCCAACAAGAGGGCCCGATTGGGATGACAATGGAATATGGAGGGTATTGCACCAGCACACCTGGGATTCGGACCACTCTTTCCTTAGCAATACATTCAATGAATTGCTGGAGATAGTGTTCAATGCCTCGGTCATTATTGAAACTTTTGGCGATAAAGCTACAGCCCAGCAGATAGCGGAAGCACGTTTTATCAGGGCGTTTGCGATGTTTTCTGTACTCGATGGATGGGGCCAGGTGCCCTTTAGGGACGACTTGGACGACTTTTCAAAAGACCCTCAGGTGCTGTCAGGAAATGAAGCAATTGATTTTATCATCAATGAAACCAATACGGCAATGACGAATTTGCCCGAACGATCGGCTGTTCAGGCCTATGTGGCCAACAAAGATGCAGCACGCGTGTTGTTGATCAAAGCTTACCTGAACAAGGGTACATTTGCTGACCGCTCCAACCCAAGTTTTCCATCTGAAGACATGGATCAGGTTATTACACTGAGCCAGCAATTGGTCGGAAGTGGCAATTACAGTGTATCTGACAATGTATTTGACAACTTTGCCCCCAACAACGATGCGATTTCAACCGAACTGATCTACACCAATGAAAACAGGGGAGGCGAGAGCAGTGGAAACGTTCGGTCCAGGTGGTTTTGTACCCTGCACTACAACCAAAACCCCAGTGGATGGAATGGCTTCACTACCATTGCCGATTTTTATGACCGCTTTGATGCCAACGATGAAAGGTTAGGACTGTCGTATGATGGTGTTACGGACATTTCCGGCATTAAGGTAGGAATGCTGGAAGGCCAGCAGTTTGATGAAAAAGGAACGGCACTGAAAGACAGGAGTGGAGCTCCTTTGGCATTTACTAAAGAAGTATCGGCCGTTGAAAATGGATCCAATCTGGAGGTAACTGGCGTAAGGGTGATCAAATACCCCATAGACTATGATGGCGGGGACAATGCGGATAACGACTATGTTTTCTATCGGTATTCGGATGTGCTCCTGATGAAAGCAGAAGCTCATTTACGAAAAGGGGATGAAGCAACAGCCCTTGACCTGGTGAATCAAATCAGGTCGAAAAGGGGATTTACACAGGATTTGACAGCACTGACGCTTGAAGACTTGTTGGATGAGAGGGGATTTGAGTTGTATTGGGAAGGCCACAGGAGAACTGACCTTATAAGGTTTGGTAAGTTTCTGGATGCCTATTCTGGTAAAGAATCATCCGGGAGTGAAAGGCTTTTGTTTCCGATTCCATCAGGGGCTTTGGCGTCTAACCCGAATTTTGTCCAGAACCCTGGATACTAGGCTTAGTGTGGGCATTCCGATAGAATGTTAATCGGGTAAATGCTTTTAGTGTTTTTGTTTGGGTGTTTCATACAACGCTCGAACGGAATAACGATTATTTTGATGGCAGGTCACCTGGATCCAACAGGTGGCCTGCCTTCTTTCAAGGATGAATACCGGGCCGGCAAAATATACAGTGAACAGCCGGGTGACATTAACTAAACAAGCATGAGGAACTAACATATGAAGTATCCTTACCTACTAATAATTTCCGTACTGATTGCAATGAGTGGATGTGAATCCAGGCAGGAACAACTAAAAATGTTTTCGCTGGTGCCCTCTTCCACGTCTGGCGTTAAATCCTCCAACCACATAGAGCAATCACAGGAGTTCAATATTTTCAGCTACCGTAATTTTTTCAATGGTGGTGGTGTGGCTATAGGCGATGTGAACAATGATGGTTTGTCGGACATCTACCTTACCAACAACATGAAGGACAATAAGCTCTTTATCAATCAGGGAGGGTTTGTGTTCGAGGATGTGTCACAATCTTCCGGTATAGCCGGCACCAAAAAATGGAGCACGGGTGTGGCGATGGTGGATATCAATTATGATGGTTTGCTGGACATTTATGTTTGCAATGCCGGATATGAAAAAGGTAGTGACCAGGAAAATGAGCTGTTTATCAACAATGGGGATTTGACCTTCACCGAGCGTGCAGCAGAGTACAACCTCAACAACAATGGCTATTCGACCCATGCGGCCTTTTTTGATTATGACCTGGATGGCGACCTGGATGTGTACATCCTGAACAATAGTTTTATCCCGGTAAATACGCTCAACTACAGCAACAAAAGGGAGCTGCGGGCAGAAGACTGGCCGGTGAAGGATTTCTTAAAAGGTGGAGGAGATCAGCTTTTAAGAAACGACAACAACAAGTTTGTAGAAGTGAACGAAGAAGCCGGTATTTATAGCAGCCTGATTGGCTTTGGCCTGGGTGTTACAGTGGGCGATATCAATAATGACAATTATCCGGACATTTACGTGTCCAATGATTTTTTCGAAAGGGATTATTTGTACATCAACCAACAGGATGGTACTTTCTCTGAGGAAATAAAAAACCAAATGCAGCATATCAGCCTTGCCTCAATGGGAGCAGATATGGCCGACCTGAACAATGATGGGCATGCCGAGGTGTTCATTACTGAAATGCTGCCTAAAACTGACAAAAGAAAAAAGACCATATCAAATTTTGAGCATTTCAATGTGTTTGACCTCAAACTCAAAAGGGACTTTTATTACCAATACATGCACAATACGCTACAACTGAACAACGGTAACTCTACATTCAGCGAAATATCCTGGTACGGAGGGGTGTCCGCCTCCGACTGGAGTTGGGGTGCCTTGTTGTTTGATGCCAATAACGACGGTTACCGCGATATATACGTATGCAATGGCATACCAAGGGACGTTACCGATCAGGATTTTATTGATTTTTTTGCCAATGACATCATACAGAAAATGGCGATCAGCGGTGAGAAAGAGGAAGTCGATAAAATCATTGAAAAGATGCCGGCCAACCCCATCTTGAATGATTTTTTCCTCAGTCGGGGAGACCTCACCTTCCAGGATGCTGGAATAGCTTCTGGATTTGCCCAACCGTCTTTTTCCAATGGCTCGGCCTACGGCGACCTTGACAATGACGGGGACCTGGATCTGGTGGTCAACAATACCAATCAGGAGGCATTTCTGTATCAGAACAACAGCGATCAGTTGTTTGAAAACCATTTTATTGCGGTAAATCTAAAAGGAACAGAAAAGAACACACATGCCCTTGGATCTAAGGTGCTGGTGTATGCCAAAGGGCAGGTTTTCAATACCGAACTGATACCTACAAGGGGCTTTCAGTCTTCCGTTGAGCATAAACTTACACTTGGGGTTGGTGACACTAAATCTATTGATTCCCTGGTAGTTAGGTGGTTTGATGGAAAAAGGACTGTGTTGCAAGCCCCGCCAGTAGATGAACTTATTCATGTAGCTTACGATGCAGTGACCAAGTCCAAAAAAGAAGTTCCCGCCATTGCAACGAAAAGTATGATGGAAGAGGTGGCAAGTGACTTTGCTGCCCATCAGGAGGATGAGTATGTAGATTTTTACCGTGAAGGGCTTATCATTAAAATGCTCTCCAAAGAAGGGCCAAAAGGAGCGAAAGCCGATGTGGATGGAGATGGTTTGGAGGATGTATTCATTGGGGGTGCGAGCAGGCAGGCAGGCAAACTCTTCCTGGCCAAAGGCGCCATGTTCACTGAAATAAAATGTCCTGCTTTTGATCAGGATGCCGACTATGAAGATACTGCCGCAGAATTTTTCGATGCGGATTCCGATGGTGATCTCGATCTGTTCGTTGGGTCGGGCGGCAACCATGCACCGGAGCGGTCGCGCCTTTTGCAAGACAGGGTGTACCTGAACGACGGAAAGGGAAATTTTACAGCGTCCAAAAGGGCTTTGCCCATGAATGGCTACAATACCTCTACCGTAGTACCAGTTGATTACGATTCGGATGGGGATATGGACCTTTTTGTTGGAAGTCGTAGTGTGCCTAATGTCTATGGAATCTCACCTCCGAACTTTTTGTATGAAAATACAGGCAATGGCACCTTCAGGCCCTCAAAGCTAATGAGGGAACCGGTCTTTCAGGGTTTGGGCATGGTGACTGACGCTAAACTTGTGGATGTATCCGGCAATCCGACCCCAGAGCTGGTGATAGTAGGGGAATGGGAATCCCCCAGGATTTTTGCCCTGGATAGTGAAAGCATCACCTCTGTGGATTCCAATTTGAAGGATTATTCGGGCTGGTGGTACACCGTTGAAAGTGATGATATAGACAATGATGGCGATCAGGACCTCATATTGGGCAATAGGGGTGAAAACTTCTATTTTGGTGGAAGTGAGTCGGAACCGGCCAAACTTTGGCTCTCGGATTTTGACAAAAACGGGACAATAGAAAAGATCGTCACACAGACCATTGAGGGTAGGGATATGCCTGTTGCCCTGAAGAAGGAACTTACCTCCCAGATTGTGAGCTTGAAGAAAAAGAGCCTAAGCCATGTGGATTATTCCTCCAAATCGATACAGGAGCTGTTTCCCAAAGAAGTCCTGGAAAAGGCACAGGTGAAAGTTGGCAATTTCTTCAAATCAGTGGTAGCAATCAATGAGGGTGAAGGTAATTTCCGTTTGGTGGCACTACCCAGGGAAATCCAGTTTTCCTGTGTGTGCGATATCAAATGCATTGACCTCAACGGCGATTCTTTTAAGGATCTGGTATTGGGTGGAAACGACTCAGGATTTTCGCCACAATTCTCCAGATTAGATGCCAGTTTTGGCCATGTTTTGATCAACGATGGCAAGGGGAATTTTAACCCGGTAAACACATCTGAAAGTGGTTTTTTCGTCCGTGGAGATGTCAAACAAATCATGTCGCTGAACAATACCGAAAATAGCTCCCTGCTGGTTTTGGTGAACAACCAACAACCTAAAATGTTCAACCTAAAGAAAAATTAGGGAATGTGTAAAATGGAATTTAAAGGATACCTGATACTTTTAATTATAGTGGTTTGGACTGTATCCGGCTGCCGGACTACCGATGATAGAGATGTCCAATTTGAACTGTTGAGCTATATGCACACAGGGTTGAAATTTTCGAACAACCCGCAACAAACCGAAAGCCTCAATGTGTTCAACTACATGTACTTCTTCAATGGAGGTGGTGTATCAGTAGGTGATTTCAACAATGACGGACTACAGGACATATTTTTTACCAGCAATATGGAGGCCAACAGCCTGTACCTGAACAGGGGCAAGCTGGAATTCGAGGATATAAGCCGGAAAGCAGGAATGTCGGGGCAGCCAGGATGGACTACCGGATCGACTGTCCTTGACATCAACAATGACGGGCTGCTGGACATTTACGTGTCGCAAATTGGCGACTATGAAGTGTTGAAAGGTAAAAACCAATTGTATGTTTGCCAGGGGATAGAGGATGGCATACCCCGCTACAAGGATATGGCCGGGGAATACGGCCTGGATTTCGTAGGTTTTTCAACACAGGCCGCTTTTTTTGATTACGATCTCGATGGTGACCTGGACATGTACCAGCTAAACCACTCCCTCCACCACAACAGTACATTTGGCAAGCGAAGTTCATTCCAAAATAAAAAGCACCCACAATCCGGAGACAGATTACTGGAAAACGTTGACGGGGTTTATAAGGATGTGTCTGAAAAAGCGAACATACAGAGCACCGTCATTGGCTATGGCCTGGGTATTGCCATTTCCGATATCAATCTTGATGGCTGGCCGGATATCTACATCGGAAACGATTTTCATGAAAATGACTACCTGTACATCAACCAACAGGATGGTACTTTCAAAGAATCTGTAACCGAACAACTGCGGCACACAAGCCGGTTTTCCATGGGTGTGGATATGGCAGACATCAACAACGATGGTTTTTCGGAAATCATTTCACTAGACATGGCGCCAGAAGACCCCTATATACTAAAGACCTCACTTGGCGAAGATGCCTTTGGCATTTTCAAGTTCAAACTTGGTTTTGGATACAACCACCAGTATGCCAGAAACAACCTCCAGCTGAACAACGGAGATGATACCTTTAGTGAAATAGGCATGTATGCTGGTGTAGATGCCACAGACTGGTCATGGGCGCCCCTTATGTTTGATTTTGACCATGACGGATACAAGGATATTTTTGTGAGCAATGGTATTCCCAGGAGGATGAATGACATTGATTATGTGAAATTCAGGACTTCAGATCAGGACCTCATGTGGAAAACATCCCACAATAGCATGGACAAGGAAGACATGTCTGTTGTAGAAATGATGCCCAAAATAAAACTCCCCAACAAATTCTTCAGGAATGGTAAAAACCTTCAATTTGAAGATTTGGAACATGAAGTGGCCGGCAACAATGAGTCTTTTTCCAATGGTGCTGCATACGCCGATTTTGATAATGATGGGGATCTGGATATTGTAGTGAACAACATTGAAGATGCTGCATTTTTGTACAAAAACAGGCAAAATGAAAGGAAATCAATGAATTCGGACTACTACTTTATAAAGCCCTCCGGGTTGCCTCGCAACATGATGGCCGTGGGGGCGCGGCTGTTCGCATTCAAAAAAGGAGGGGAATTACTGATTGCGGAAAACTTTCCCACGAAAGGTTTTCAATCGAGTATGGAAAATGGCCTACACCTGGGCATAGGTGATGTTTCTGAGGTCGATTCTGTACTGCTGGTCTGGCCAGACAATACTTACGAACCGATCAGCCTAAAGGAAATCAATAAGCAAGTGAAAAAAAGCTGGAAGACTGGCCTCCCACAGTTTGATTTTAGCACCTTGGTAAAGAATGAAAAGCATGACGCATTTAGGGACGCAACTACAGAGAGCCAGCTTGATTTTGTACATAGTGAAAATCCCTTTGTGGAATTCAACCGCGAAACCCTCATTCCAGGCATGGTGTCCTCAGAAGGGCCTGCAGTAGCAGTGGGCGATATCAATGGCGATGGGTTGGATGACGTCTTTTTTGGTGGGGCAAAACGTAGAAAAGGAGAGATTTATATGCAATCCCACAGCGGAAAGTTTGAAAAAGCTACTCCAAAAGCCATCAGCAACGACAGCATTTTCGAAGATGTTGATGCAGCCCTGATTGATCTGGACAATGACGGGGACCTTGACCTGGTAGTGGCTTCAGGCGGCAATGAGTATAGGGGTGAAAGTGAATACCTGAAACAGCGGCTGTATATCAATATGGGTAACGGGCAATTTGAAAAGAGCTTTCCTTTTGAAGGGGCTTTTATGACTGCCTCTTGTGTATTACCTGCTGATTTCAACAACGATGGGCTCACAGACCTGTTTTTTGGCGGACGTGCCGTCCCCCACAACCATGGCCTGGTTCCTGAATCTTATTTGTTCCAAAACATTGGAAACGGGAAGTTTGAAAATGTAACCCAAGCAAAAGCAGGGTCAATGCTGAATGCAGGCATGGTAAAAGATGGCCATTGGGTTGATATTGATATGGATGGCGATCAGGACTTAATTTTGGCCATAGAGTGGGAGCCAGTCAAAATATACTACAACAACCAGGGAAAGTTTACGGAGAGTACATTTAACCAATTAAAAGGATGGTGGAACTTCGTTTTGCCTTATGATTATGATCAGGATGGCGATGTGGATATATTGGCAGGCAATACCGGTGAAAACTCCAAACTCAAACCAACACATGAAGAGCCTGTAAGGATGTATGTGGCAGATTTTGACCACAACAATCAAATAGAACAAATACTGACATACTACAAAAAGGGCAAAGAGATTCCTTTTGCCAATTTTGAAGAGTTGACCAAACAAATGCCAGAATTGAAAAAGAGGTATTTGATGGCCAAAGATTTTGCCAGGGCTTCCCTCACCGAGTTGTTTGGCGCAGAGGAAATTGAGCAATCAATTGCCTATGAGGCCAACACCTTTAGCAGTGCCTATTTCGAAAACAATGGGGACGGCACTTTCGAAACCCATTTTTTGCCACAGCAGATGCAATTTTCTTCCCTTCAAGCCGCAAGCGTACTCTCTTCCAACGGCGAACATTCCACAGATGTAGTGATAGGAGGTAATTTTTACGATTGCAACATCGAGATGGGGCGATATGATGCCAATTATGGTAACATTTTAACGATTGGTAAAAATGGCCAACTGGCAATCAGGCCGGTCGGTCCATTGAAAATTGACGGGCAATTGAGAAAAATATGCAGGCTGAACAGCAGCAACCAACCGAAATTTGTTTTGGGGTTCAATGATGCCCCGGCAATGCTTATTGCAAAGGACTAAGAAGTTACTTCTTTTTATGCTTATGGATTTCTTTCTAAAAAACTGGTTTATCTTTGAATCCATCCATTCCCAAAAATGTACGGCTTTGAATTTAAGATGTACTAGCATAACTAACTGAATATGTTTAAAAACCTACTATTTACACTAATTATTGCCCTTTTGTTGATCAGCTCCTGTGCGCAAAAAAAGAAAGATGTAGAAATCGAGGCAGCCCTGCTGCATGAAACCATGCAGCGTCTGACCGATGTGATCGTACATGATATTTTTTCGCCACCAGTGGCCAGCCGTATATATGCCTACCCCAGCATAGCGGCTTATGAGGTGATGGTTCAAACAGATCCTTCTTACATTTCATTGGCAGGCCAGCTCAAAGGCTTTGATGGCATACCCACACCGGAAAAAGAAGTGGACCTGGAGTTGGCTGCCGTGCAGGCGTTTATCAACGTGGGCAGGGCATTGATTTTTTCTGAAGATAAAATAGAAGAATACCAGAACGAGTTTTTGACTAAAGTAAGGGAAAAGGGTTTGGATGAGACCGTACTCAACAACTCGATTGAATACGCAAAAATAGTAGCTGATGATATCCTGGCCTGGTCAGGAAAGGACAACTATAAAGAAACGCGGACATTTCAAAAATTTGCCGTGATAGACCAAGAAGACAGGTGGCAACCAACACCTCCGGGCTATTTTGAAGCCATAGAGCCCCACTGGAGCAAAATCAGGACTTTTGTCATCGATTCTGCCGATCAGTTTACCCCCGTAAGGCCTACAAATTTTGACATGACAGAAAACAGTGATTTTTACAATGAGGTGATGGAAGTGTATGAGGTGGGTAAAAACCTGGACGAAGAGCAGTCAGAGATTGCAAGCTTTTGGGATTGCAACCCCTTCGTGATCAATGTGCATGGACATGCCATGTTTGCTACCAAAAAAATCACACCGGGAGGCCATTGGATCGGTATAGCGAAGATTGCCTGCGAAATAGACAGTGCCAATTTGATGAAAAGCACTGCAACCTATGCCCTCACTTCGTTGGCCCTTGCGGATGGTTTTATCAGCTGCTGGGACGAAAAATACAGGAGTAACCTGATCCGGCCTGAGACTGTGATCAACCAATACATAGACCAGGATTGGTTGCCTTTGCTACAGACACCTCCCTTTCCTGAATACACCAGCGGGCACAGTGTGATTTCAGGTGCAGCAGGGGTAGCCCTCACTTCCATATATGGGGAGCCTTTTCCATTTGAAGACGACTCGGAATTGATCTATGGTTTGCCTGTACGAAATTTTGATTCTTTCACCGCAGCATCTGATGAAGCGGCCATTAGCCGACTCTATGGCGGTATTCACTACATGCCGGCCATAGAAAACGGTGTAGCCCAGGGCAGGAAACTGGGCAGGTACCTGGTTTCTAAAATCAAAATGAAAAAATAAAAAAAGCATTTATGAGGGTGAGATGGGTTGTTGACAGGGGTATTGTATGGCTGTTGACATTGCTGGTTGCCTGTGGGCAAAACCTTGAGCAGGAAAGGGGCAATTATTACGAGTCGGAGTTTTTCAGGCAGGTGCAGTGGTCTGCGGTGTTTGAAGATTCAAAGACTTTTGTGGACTGTATTCCAAAGCGGCCATTGATGCAGATAGTGGCGGATTATGATCAAAGCAAACCGGAAGGCAAAAACCTGGAGGCTTTTGTGCATGCCAATTTTGAAATCCCTGCACCAAAAGGGGATGACTTTGCCAGTGACACATCCAAATCCATGACTGCACACATTCATAGTTTGTGGCCTGTGTTGTCACAGCGGGCAGATACCCCACAGCCTAATTCCTCTTTGATTCCTTTGCCCCACGCTTATGTAGTCCCCGGGGGCAGGTTTAGGGAAATTTATTATTGGGACAGCTACTTTACCATGCTTGGCTTAAACCTATCCGGACGGGAAAAGATGACCAGAAACATGGTGGACAATTTTTCTTTTCTTATTGATTCACTGGGTTTTATCCCCAATGGAAACAGGGCCTACTATGCTGGCAGGTCCCAACCACCATTTTTTTCTTTGATGGTAAGCCTGGTGGCTTCCAAAGACAGGGATGATTTTATGGGTTACCTTGATGCCATGGTGAAAGAATACCAATTTTGGATGCGTGGTGTTCAAAACCTCAAGCCTGGGATCGTTGCAAACGAAAGGGTAGTGCTGCTTCCTGATTCAAGTATTTTGAATAGGTATTGGGACCAATATGACCAACCAAGGCCCGAATCTTATAAAGAAGACTATGAATTGGTGCACAGCAATGGACTGAATGCAGGTACCACCTACAGACATTTGAGGGCAGGTGCCGAATCGGGCTGGGATTACAGCAGCAGGTGGTTTGCAGACCACAAAAACATTTCAACCATACATACTACCGATATTATACCCGTTGATCTCAATTGCCTGATGTACCATCTTGAAGTAATGATTTCACAAGGGTACAACTGGCAGGGTGATATTGGCAAATCTAAGGAGTTTTTGCTCAAGGCGGATAGGAGAAAACGAGCGATACATCGATACCTTTGGGATGACCACTTGGGTTTCTTTGTAGATTATGATTTTCGTGCCGGACAACCTACTGGCGTGCTTTCACTCGCTGGCGCATATCCTTTGTATTTCAGGATTGCATCCAAACAGCAGGCCAGGAGTGTGAGCGGGATTTTGGACCAGCAATTTTTAAAGCCCGGAGGTTTTGTAAGTACCTTGAACCAAACCGGCCAGCAGTGGGATGCACCCAATGGATGGGCTCCACTACAATGGATCACCATCAATGGACTGTACAACTATGGGCATTTTGAATTGGGCAATCTGGCGGCCCAAAGATGGCTGGACAGAAACAGGGAGGTATATAAGGCTACAGGTAAAATGATAGAAAAATACAATGTTGTAGATACAGGATTGCAGGCTGGTGGGGGAGAGTACCCCCTTCAGGATGGTTTCGGTTGGACAAATGGGGTGGCGCTGGCCCTAGAGAAGGTTATGCTGGATAAAAAGAAAATTGAGGAAATGACCACCAAAGAGTAATCTATACTTCTTTGTTCATCGTCTGATTCTTTTTGCGAAAGCCTTCACCGATCCAAACAACTCAGATATCTTTGCGGCTTAAATATACAAAAATGAATTGGATAGAAATCGCAGGCCACACAGGGGCTGTTCTTAGTAGCATCACCTTTATACCTCAGGTGTGGAAAGCCTGGAAAACCAGAAGTGTGAAAGACTTGAGCATATACATGATCCTGATTGTGTTTTCCAGTACCATTATCTGGTTGATTTATGGCTTTTCCTTGTTGCTGTGGCCGGTAGTGATTGCCAATTCCATGATTTTGTTCCTGAGCCTCCTGTTGATTTATTTCAAGTTTACGTTTACGGACTAGACTCGTAACCCGGTTCCAGAGTAAATCCTTTCACCGTCATGGTGAGACAAACAGGGCAATTGTGCTGGTGCGAGCCTTTGGGTCGTATCTGGTTTGATGGATAAGAGCCAAAGGCTCGCACCCACTGTCGTTTAGTTAATTTGTA
>JAVKDJ010000017.1:0-1348 GCA_040222275.1 Cyclobacteriaceae bacterium | reverse complement strand
CATGGCAGCAAGAGGGTATTGGCAAGCGTTTCAAGTGGTAAAGCAAAGCATTGAAAAAGTACTCGACAACCAAAACTCAGGGAACATAGTTGACCAGGATCATTCCACCTGGTACCGCGAACTTTTCGGGCCAAGTGTTACCGCTGGCCTTTTGCAGCCTTCGGATCTGGCCGGGTATCGAAACGACCCTGTTTACATTCGTCAATCTATGCACGTCCCCATGAATAGGGATGCCGTTAGGGACTGCATGCCAGTTCTATTCGAACTACTGTCTCGCGAAACTGAACCAGCGGTAAGGGCCGTATTAGGTCATTTCATCTTCGTTTATATTTACCCGTACATGGACGGCAATGGGAGAATGGGCAGGTTTCTCCTGAACGTAATGCTCGCCTCCGGAGGATATCCCTGGACTATTATCCCTGTAGAATCAAGAGATACCTATATAAATGCCTTGGAGCAAGCCAGTGTAAACCAAAACATCGGTCCATTTTCGAAATTTCTGGCAGGTTTGAGGAAGCAACACTTTTAATTCATACAATAAGGTCTTTTCGCTCTTTTTCCACTAAAGCGAAGGCTTGCCATTCATATATTCTTGTACCAGAATTGAACTTAGAACTGAATATAATAGGCAGCATAACAAATTCAATCCACTAAAAAAGCCAACTTTATGTAAAGTTGGCTTTTGTTTGGTATTGTTGAAAGTGGTCTCACCAGGAAACCGTAATTAACTGACAATCAACAATTAAACATTTTATTGTAAATATTTCAGAAAACAAACTATGTGGATTGTTAAGCCCGGATTCGTGTATTTAGAGTGGGAAACCTGTTCAACAAACCCAATTATCAATGATTTGCACGGAAAAAACTAAAATCAATACAACATAATAAACTAAATTACGTGCAACATTAAAAACTAAAATTACCACAACGCCAAAAACTAAAACACATTACCAACATGGCAACTCCTTCCGAAAAACTTGCCTCGTCCCTTGAGGCATTAATGACCCTACAAAAATCAAGCGATCATGCAGTCATTAGAACCAGGGATTTGTCCAGAACACACAAAGAACGCCTGCTTAAAAATGGCTTCCTTAAAGAAGTCATTAAGGGATGGTATATACCAACAAGGCCGGATGAAGCCAAAGGGGATAGTACTTCATGGTATGCTTCGTTCTGGAAATTTTGTGCGGCATACTTAAACGACCGATATGGAAACGAATGGTGCTTATCCCCAGAGCAATCTTTGCTTATCCATGCTGGTAATTGGACCGTTCCACCACAGCTCTTAATACGGTCAACCAAAGCAAACAACAACATAACCAACCTCCTACACAACACATCAATCTTC
>JAVKDJ010000016.1:0-53598 GCA_040222275.1 Cyclobacteriaceae bacterium | reverse complement strand
CAATTAACAATTAACAATTAACAATTAACAATTAACAATTAACAATTAACAATTAACAATTAACAATTAACAATTAACAATTAACAATTAACAATTAACAATTAACAATTAACAATTAACAATTAACAATTATTCATTACTAATTAGCCACTACTCTATACTCTTGTACTTAATACTCTGTACTCTCTACTCATTACTTAATCCATGTCAAAATTCAGAACTACAGAAATATCAGACCCACAATTTGAAAGTGATAACCTCCGGTTCATTACAGTAAAAACCAAAAATCTGAAAGGTCGGGGAGATATTTGCGTATTTGTGCCAGAAGGATCTACAGGCCGGGACTTGCCCATAACAATACTTCTGCATGGTGTGTATGGTAGCTGCTGGTGCTGGTCCCAGAAAGCCGGGGCTCATAGAACAGCCCAAAGGCTGATAGACCAGGCCACAATTGAGCCGATGGTTATTGCCATGCCTTCGGATGGACTTTGGGGGGATGGATCGGGCTATCTTGAGCACAATGGATCAAATTTTGAGAAATGGATAGCAGAAGATGTACCTGCGGCTGTGAGGGAGAATATCGAACAAACTTCGGATGGTTCATCCATCTATATTGCCGGCCTTTCCATGGGGGGGTATGGCGCATTACGGATTGGGTCGAAATACCCAGAAGTTTTCAAAGGTATTTCAGGGCACAGTTCCATTACATCCCTCGGGCAGATGTCCCAGTTTGTCGAAGAGCCTTTGGAAGAATATTTCCAGAAAGATAAGCAGGATGAGGATGTATTGGAGACGATGTTGGCCAACAAAAACCAACTCCCACCGATCCGGTTCGATTGTGGCAATACGGACCAGCTAATTGAAAATAACCGAACGCTTCATCGTCAAATGGAAAATGAAGGAATTGGCCATCAGTACCAGGAGTTTTCCGGTGGACATGAGTGGGAGTATTGGGCGGAGCATCTGGAGAAAACCCTCATATTTTTCAATGGAATCAACAAAGACATTCCATAGTCTTTAGCTGCAATAGCTTTTGATGCCTAATGTAACGTAAGTTTGGGATTTAATATATTGACAATCAACAAATTACGATCGTCATTTCGGAATTTTCATCCTTAAATTTAAAAAAGGATGAAAATATCCGAAATCTCATTTTAAGATACTTGCCTACGGGCAGGCCTGATAAAATATGCCTTTTAAGAAAATTAAGGCATATTTTTATGGCATGACGTGTACGTTGATCATCGAGTTCACGTTAATACAGGCTTGTATAATTTTCATGATTCCTACTCCAATTCGAATTTGAAAACGGTAGCCAATTCATCCATAGGAGCATCGGGTACGGTAAGGGTAAACCCTGTATGGGCATGGTCAAATTCTACCTCGGTATCAGTGCCCAGTACAGTTATTCGTTTGATGGGTGTTTTAGGGGCATACCTATGCCTGGCCAATAATTTCAGCCAAATTTTCTTTCCAGGCTCTGGCCCTCCCAGACAAAACATGTACAGGGTCTTTTCGTCTTTGGATTGGGTAAAACGGATATCATCTGCCGTGTATTCTACAGTAGAGCTTTGCCCTCCGTGGGTACCATCACCAGCTTTAGCATCACCAAAACCATACAAATACCAGGGGCGTGTGCCGTGTATTGACTCACCATATTTGGAAAACCAATCTCCCATTTCGCCCAACACCTTGCGTTGCTCATCAGGAATGCTGCCATCGGCTTTTGGGGAAATATTGAGTAGAACAACGCCGTTTTTACTTACCACGTCTATCAAATTCCGCAATACCATGCCCGTTGGTTTGTAGGTCTGTCCTTCTACATAGCACCATGATTTGAAGCTAAGTGTGATGTCGGTCATCCACGGGCTTTCGGTAATGTCCCGACGGCCACCCTGTTCTATATCCTGGACACCCACGGTGCTGGGGATATCCAATTGCTTGTAACAGATCACTACCTCTTTGTTGCTTTTCTTTTCAGAGTTGAAATAGTAGGCGATCATATCCTGCCTGATATTCTCGGGAATAAACCTAAACCAGGAATCGAACCAGATGATGTCCGGCTGGTACTGGTCGAGTACTTCCACTATTTGGTCTTTCCAGTACTGGTGAAAGTCATCTTCAGGTATATTTCCATAGAGCTTGCTCAGTTGGGGGTCTGTGGAGGCAGTGTGCCATTCGGGGTTGTAGGCAAAATGGCTGTCAAACTCGCCCCATTTTTCAGGGTTGTCTGCATTGCGTTGGAGGTTCCTTGCGTGGTGAAAAGTAGTGATAAGTTTCAAATCCCGCTTGCGCAGGGCTTTGGCAAGCTCCCCGGTGATGTCTTTTTTTGGCCCCATGGCTTTGGCATTCCAGGGATTTGCTTTGCTGTCCCACATGGCAAAACCATCGTGGTGTTGTGCCACCGGGCCGGCAAATTTGGCCCCTGAGTTTTTAAAAAGTTCAGCCCATTCCTCGGCATCAAAATTTTCTGCCGTGAATTGGGGTACAAAATGATGGTAGCCAAACTCGCTTTGGTCCCCATATTTTTTCTTGTGGTGTTCGAATACTTCTGTGCCGGGCAGGTACATCTTGCTCGGATACCATTCATTCTCAAATGCCGGTACAGTATAAACCCCCCAATGGAAATATATACCCAGCTTCGAATCCTGGAACCATTCTGGTGCAGCCGTGTGCTTGGACAAAGACTCCCAGTTTGGTTCGAAACCTGCGGTTTCCTCTGCTGGTTTTTGAGGTGGGGTATTGGTGCAGCCGAAGGCCAATAAAATAAATCCTATGGCAATGACCGTTGTTGCCATATTGTGTGGTTTCAACATGATATTATAAAGTTTAGTTTGGTGCAACTAATCTAAAGAATTGATCCTGCCTGATAGCCGGGGAAAACTTTCAGAGCAGGAATTAAGATCATAAGGCTCATGTAACGCTAGTTGGAAACGATTATCAAGGAAACTGAATCCATAAAAGGGTCGATGGGATTAATCAGGATAGTCCAGGAATACCGACCTGTAGCAAGAGAAAAGGCATAAAAAAAATGCCACTACATCAGCAGTGGCATTTTTTTATGCCTTTTCCAACTATTTAAGTTGGATTTGAAAATGTGATTTTATTCCTTCTTCTTGTTGAAATCGATTACCACAGGAGTAGCAATGAACAATGAAGAATAAGTACCAATCAATACACCTACTAAGAGTGCAAAAGAGAATCCTTTGAGGATGGCACCTCCGAACAAGAGCAGCACTATGATAACGATCAATGTAGTGATAGATGTAATCATGGTACGACTAATGGTGTTGTTCAGCGATTCATTGAATACCTTCTTCATTTCCGATCCTGCTTTGATCCCAAGGTTTTCCCTTATCCTGTCGAATACAACCACGGTATCGTTGATCGAATAACCAATAATGGTCAGCATGGCCGCAATAAACACCTGATCTACTTCGAAAGAGAAGCCTAGTAGGTTGGCAATAGCAAATGCCGACAGCACGAACATTGTATCGTGGAACAGTGCTACTATGGCACCAAGACCGAACTGCCACTTCCTAAACCTGATCACGATGTAAACGAAAATAGCGATCAAAGCCAGTATAACAGATTGAGTCGATGCGTTTTTGATGTCATCGGCAATGGTCGCCCCTACTTTGGACGAACTGGCGATGGTAAATTTAGTATTGTCCAGCTTGGTGTCGTCCTGAATAAAGTCCAAGCTGGTATGTGCTGCAACCCCTTTGATAAGGGCTTCTTTTACAGCTATATCTGCCTCGTCAGACTCATCTCCAATCATATAACTGGTAGTTACCTTCAACCTGTTGTTCGCCCCAAAAGTTTTCACTTCAGTACCTTGGTTGTCGAATGATTTGGCCAGGGAAATTTTAAGTGCTGAAGGCTCTACAGGCTCGGTGAATGCCACTACATAAGACCGGCCACCTTGAAAATCCACACCCAATGTAAGGCCTTTGACGATCATAGCGATGATGCCGAGTCCAATAAATACTGACGAGAAAATGTAGGCTGCTTTTCTCTTTTCAATAAAATTGAAGTTGATATTGGTGAGGAAACTTTTGGAGAAAGGAGTAGAAAAAGAAATTTTGCTTTGATCTCCTTTTTTGCTCATCCATTCTACAAATACCCTTGTGATGAAAACCGCGGAAAAGAAAGAACAAACAATACCAATCATCAGTGTGATGGCAAATCCTTTAACAGGCCCTTGTCCCAATGAATACAGGATTATACATGTCAGCAATGTAGTAACATTGGCATCTACGATAGAAGAGTAGGCCTTTTTGTAACCTGAAGAAATCGCTTGTTTTACCCCGGCACCATTTCTCAATTCTTCCCTGATCCGCTCAAAAATAAGTACGTTGGCATCAATCGACATACCAATGGTAAGCACGATACCAGCGATTCCCGGCAGTGTAAGTGCAGCACTGAATTGCGCCAATATTCCCAGAATGAAGAAAATATTGAACAACAAGGCAATGTTGGCCACAAGTCCTCCTTTGGCATAGTAGGCAACCATAAACAATACCACAATGATCAAACCAGCCACTATTGAGATAATGCCCTGTTGTTGGGCCACCTTACCCAAGGTAGGTCCTATAACGACATCCTCTACGATAGTAGTAGGGGCAGGTAGTGCACCGGCTTTCAGTATATTGGCCATATCCTGGGCTTCTTCCAGGGTGAAGTTTCCAGTAATTTGAGAGCTTCCGTTAGGGATTTCACCTTGCACGTTTGGCGCAGAATAAACGTAGTTGTCCAGTACGATTGCGATCCTCCTGTTGATGTTGGAGGCTGTAAGTTTTTTCCATTTTTTAGCTCCGGTAGCATTCATGTTCATGCTGATGGATGGGGAAGACCGCTGGTCGATATCCTGTCTGGCATCAGTAATCACTTCACCAGTTAAAGGGGCTTTTCCGCCACGGCTGGTCTTGATGCTGTAGAGTTCAAGGATTTCTTCGCTATCCGAAGGATCCTGGTTTTTTACAGGCTTGATGGCCCACAAAAATTTCATAGTGGCAGGGATGATAGACTTTACATCGTCCCTTTTCAAAATCCTGTTGATTTGAGAGGTATCTTTTAGGTTGTAAAACAAACCTCCAAACCTTTGGTCGATCAGGCTAAAAAGAGGAGATACCTGGCTGTTGAAAGCTGCTGAATCCAGGGCCGTGCTGTCACTTTCCAGTTGTGCGGCCAGGTCATCGTCTGCGGCAGTGGTGTCTGCCTCATCTTCAAATAAATTGTCAAGGGCCTCATCAGAATTGCCAGAAGCACCTTCAGTATTGTCGTCGGATTTTTCCAATTCCAGTTTGGCCTGCATTTCTTTTACCAGCAGGTCGTTGATCCCAGAAAGGGTAGTTCCAATTTCATTGGGCTCATATACTTCCCAAAACTCCAACTTGGCCACTCCTTGCAACAGTTTTCTTACCCTCGCTGGGTTGTCCACACCAGGTAGCTCTATTTGGATCCTGCCTGTTCCTGGCAGTCGCTGTATGTTAGGCTGGGAAGTTCCAAACCGGTCAATCCTGGTTCTCAGGATGTTGAAAGACCTGTCGATGGCCCCATTCACTTCATCATTGATCACCTGTAGTACCTCTTCATCGGTGGATTTCAGGCTGATTTTGCCCTGGTTGGCTTCAGTAGCGAAAATGTAGCTTAGTTTTTCGCCTGGGGCCAATTGCTGATAAGACCTGTAAAATTCTTCTACAAAATCAAGTTGAGTGCCTTTGATGGTTTGTTTGGCTGTTTCCAATGCCTGAAGGAAATTCTCATCCTGGCTGTTGCCGCTTATCCCTTTCACAATTTCTATTGGAGAAACTTCCAAGGTGACGTGCATACCCCCCTGAAGGTCGAGCCCAAGGTTCAATTCTGTCTTTTTGATTTCCTGATAAGTGAAATCTATTCCGAGCAAGTTGTAAACAGGTTCTTTCCAGACAGAATCCAGATAAGCCTGTTTTTTTACAAAATCAGTGGTGTTGTTTGCATCGGTTGATGCTTCTATCGCATCTTTTTGTACTGTCCTGGATACAAATGTAAATGACAGGTAGTACAGGCACAGGGCCGATATGATGACAGTAAGTAAAATTACTCCGCCTTTGTTTTTCATTTTTATTGTTGATTAAAAAGTGTAATTAGTTGATATAAATAAATGGCACATGCCATTGGTACATGGAATGTGTTGGTTTTTTCAGAAATAGTAAGTGAAACTAGGGTGCGTTCGGTGAAATGATCCACCGAAAAAGGACTTTAAGAAACTTTTGGGGAGTTTCGGCAATGTACTTTAAAATCCCTGGCTGCCCTGTGTTGTGCTCAATGGTAAATACTTCTATGAGTATTTCATCCAAAATAAAATTGGCCTGGAGAACAGGCGCTACCGCATCAAACGATGAAACTTGCGTTTCGGGCTGTTTTTCTTGCTGTTGGTCTGTTTGTTCACATTTTGCTGCAATTGGGCAGGTAACATATTTTTTCAGTACAGGCCCGCACATTACGGCGAATGCTATCACCACTCCAGTGATGAGTATCAGGGTTTTGTACTGCAATATGTTTTGTAACCTATTCATAGGGGTCACAAAAGTACCTATAAAAAAGTAAATTGCAAGTGAAAGTTTTCAGGATCGTCTCGTTCGGTCTGGTTATGTTATCAGGTATGTGGGCAAAATGGGTATCCCAATCTGCTGGCAATGGGACAAAGGTTTGGATGAAATCGACAAAATAAATATGCAAGAGTCTCCATTAGTATCGGTAGTTTGCCTGTGCTATAACCATGAAAAGTTTGTGCGGCAGGCTCTTCAGTCGGTTTTCGACCAAACCTACCCAAATATTGAACTGGTAGTAGTTGATGATGCAAGTACCGACAATAGCCGCAGGGTGATTGAGGCTACCATTCAAGGCCATGAATGTAGAGCGCATTTTCTCCAGGAAAATTTGGGAAACACCAGAGCCTTCAATTTTGCCCTACAGCATTGCAAAGGCCAGTACATTGTGGACTTGGCCGCTGACGATCTGTTTACTGAAGATAGAATAGAAAAACAGGTCAATTTCTTTCAAATCCAAAGCGATCACATTGGGGTTATCTACTCAGACGCACATTATATAGATGAAAAAGGGGCTGTGCTGGGCGGGCATTTTACCAATCCGCAGTACCGGCCCCATACCGGCGATGTATATAAATATTTGATAGCGGAATATTTCATCCCACCACCTACGATGATGATGAAAAAGGAAGTGTTGGATGAACTTGGCGGGTACGATGGCAATTTGGCCTATGAAGATTTTGATTTTTGGGTGCGCTCGTCCAGGAATTGGCATTATGGCTACCAGCCAGAGGTACTTACCCTGATTAGAAAAACGAAGGGTTCACTGTCAACTAAAGCTTATAACAAAAAAGACAGACAGCTTCACAGTACTTACTTGGTTTGCAGGAAGGTCAAAGCTATGAATGATAAGGCGGAGGAAAATGAAGCCCTGATCAAAAGGCTGGCCTATGAAATCCGACAGTCGGTTTTTTCCGGCAACTTCGAAGAAGCTACCTTGTTCATTGATTTATATCGGGAAATAGTTCCATTGCCCATTGGTCTTTATTTTTTGAAAGGATTGAACACACTGAAAATAGACCTGTCTATTTTTAGGTACTTCTACCATAAGATATACCGGCGGGCGACATGGTAGGTATCACCTTCTGTTGTCATCACCCATCAACATACTCAGATAACTTTCATACCTGCTGCCTGAGATACGTCCATCTTTGTATGCCTCTTCTATAGCACAGCCAGGCTCGTGTGTATGAGAGCAATTGTGAAACCTGCAGCTGCCAAACAAATCCCTGAGTTCCGGAAAGTAATGGGTCAACTCATCTTTTTCAATTTCGGCAAGGCCCAATTCTTTGATGCCCGGGGTATCTATGATATGGGTGTGGTTGTCAATAGAAAACCTTTCGGCGAATGTAGTAGTGTGAATGCCTTTGTTGGAAAAGCCCGAAATTTCGGATATTTTCTGGTTGGCATGAGGAATCAAATGATTGATCAGTGTGGATTTTCCAACACCAGAGTGACCGGATAACAGCGTGGTTTTTCCAGAAAGGCTGGAAATGAAAGCATCCAACCCTTCATTCGCAGTTACAGAGCTTGCAAAAACTCCGTATCCAATGGATTCGTATTCCGATAGTTTAACAGCCAATTCATCCTTTTCTTCCTTGGATAGTAAATCCATTTTGTTGAATAGGATGGATGCCGGAATGCGAAAAGCTTCGGCTGTCACTAAAAAGCGGTCAATGAAGCCAAGGGAGGTTTTGGGAGTGGCCAATGTGGCGATAAGCACCGCCTGGTCTATGTTGCTGGCTATGATGTGGCTAAAGCCCTTCTTCTTTGGAGATTTCCTTACTATGTAGTTGGTCCTGGGTAAAATATCCTCTATGATCCAGGCACTATCATTTCCACCATCTTCAGCTATGGCCACCTCATCTCCAACTGCTATCGGATTTGTGATTTTTTTATCCTGTAGTTTAAACTTGCCCTTTAGCCGGCAATTGTATTCCTTTCCATGGCTATCTGCTACCACATACCAAAGTCCCATTGATTTTACCACAGTGCCTTTCAGGTCTTTCATGATTGCATGTTTATATGACTGTGCAGATAATTTGCTATTTTGTTTGTAGCACCAGTGTTGGATTTTACGAAGTTTGAGGCAATGTCCCCTGCCTGTTTTCTTTTGTCCTCGTCCGAAAAGAGCGTTTCAAATATTTCGGTAAGCTCCCGGCTGTTTTTTATGGGAAATCCGCCCCCAACTTCTGTTAGCTTCCCCGCCTCCCGGAATTTTTTGTTGGTTTCGTCATCCCCAAAAAATACAGGAACCCCATGGGTGGCAGCCTCCAGCGTATTGTGCAATGTTTTCCTAAAAGCCCCACCAATGTAGGCAAATTCCCCATAGCCATATAGCGATGAGAGCATGCCCATATTGTCAATCACCAGATAACGGAAGTCCTCTAGATTTTTGCTGGATATTTCAGAAAAACGTATGGCTCCACCTTCTAATTGGTTCATCACTTGCTGTACGTCCTTGTCACCTATGTTGTGCGGGGCAATGATAAATTTGAGTTTATCCTTGTATTTATACAAAAAAGGGAGGACAACTTCCATATCACTTGGCCAGACGCTCCCGAGTACCATAAGTCGTTCATTTGACTTAA
Source organism: Cyclobacteriaceae bacterium (assembly GCA_040222275.1). Lineage (GTDB taxonomy): Bacteria > Bacteroidota > Bacteroidia > Cytophagales > Cyclobacteriaceae > CAXBNB01. The sequence goes on along the minus strand of JAVKDJ010000016.1, from coordinate 44,414 downwards.
ATGCGAGCACTTCAGGAATATCTTTCTTTTGGAGGGCAATGTCAGTCACCCTGTCAAACCTTGTGTCCCCAGAAACGGAAACTTCTGTCAACCCCAGTTTTCTCAACAAGTCAAACGATGCAGAATCCTGCACAAAAATATGATCGAAGCACCCGAGCATTTGCCTATGGAGTGTACCATAAGACTTGAAAAAAGGTTGGTCAGCCCTGAATAGGGAAGAGACAGATAGGGTCACGACATTGTTGTCATGGCAGGCCTTCAGGTAGTGGTACCAAAATTCGTATTTGATAAAGATGGCTGCTTTAGGTTTGGCCAACTCCACAAATCGCATTGCGTTTCTTTTGGTATCTGAAGGAAGGTAAACCACCAAATCTGCGCCCTCATAGTTTTTCCTTACTTCATACCCGGACGGGGAGTAGAAAGTGAGCAATATTTTGGCTGATGGGTCATTTTTTCGCAATTCCTCCATGACTGGTCGGCCTTGTTCAAATTCACCAAGCGAAGCAGCATGAAACCAGATCACCTTGTCGTAGTTGTTGGAGGCAAATTTCTCCAGTTTGCCCCAGGAATTTTTTCTGCCTTCTACCAGCTGTTGGGCTTTGTTGTGGAAAAGGGAAGCCAACCTGATCGTCACGTCAAAAGTGGCAATAGCTGTATTGTAAATGAGTAGCATCATAGAAGCCCCAAAAATAGAAAAACCTCCCACTATGGGGAGGCTTTAGGTGTTTTTATATGTTAAATACGGGCCTGTTTGCCTGATAAAAGGAAACAGGAGTATTATTAGTGTGCGGCCAGGTAGCTGGCAACACCTTCTTTGGTAGCCTGCATGGCTTCTTTTCCATCTTCCCAGTTTGCAGGGCAAACCTCGCCGTGTTTTTCAACGTGCTGCAAAGCATCAACCAAACGGATCATTTCATCAATATTTCTTCCCAGTGGAAGGTCATTGATGGTTTCGTGCCTTACAGTACCTTCTTTGTCGATCAAAAATGACCCCCTGTAGGCTATTGGCAAACCAGAGAAAGAAAGGTTTCCTTCTTCGTCATAATCCCAGTCTCCTGCCAGTACGCCATAGTTGCTGGCGATTACTTTGCTGGTGTCGGCTACCAATGGGTAAGTTACGCCTTCAATTCCACCTTTGTCTTTGGGAGTGCACAACCATGCCAGGTGGGTTTCTTCAGTATCGGTAGAGGCACCTACTACAGCCACGCCCCTTTTTTCAAATTCGGCCAATTTCTCCTGAAAAGCCAGGATTTCGGTAGGGCAAACGAATGTAAAGTCTTTGGGGTAAAAGAAGAACACTACTTCCTGCTTACCAATATATTGGCTCAATGAAAAATCTTCAACAATTTCTTCACCGTTGACTACTGCCGGTGCATTAAATAAAGGTGCTTTTTTTCCTACTAATGACATGTGTACTATTTGTTTTAAATTTTACTATGTACTCAATAATTTTTGCGCAAAACTATGCCATCATGTGCTATTAACAAGGGCGCGCAATCAATAAAGTTTATGGCATCATAGACATGGGGTATGCTCTGCCTGCATCCACGTTTTTTGTTTGGAAAAGGCTAGAATCAAGGGGTCTCAGCTAAATCTTTGTGACTTGTGAAATACAGGATTTTTTTGATCCATCATCACCCTCACCCTCACTGGCATTGAAAATCTGCTTTATATTGAATAAATTACATTGAAATGTAACATTTCTTAGTTCAATTTATATTTTTTGTACCTAACTCTACAATTATGAAAAGTATATCTACCAAAAATACCTTCTTGCTTTTCGTTTCCTTTTTATTCATTCAAATTTCTGCTCTTAGGGCCCAGGAGGGGGATTTCACAGAAATCTTCAGGGGAGCCCCGGATGATGCTACCAAATATCTGGAGAATTATATTGGGCCTGGCATGTTGTCCTTCAGCAATGGTATGGCCGGAGGGTGGTACAATACGGCAAAAACCCACAAAACCCTGGGGTTGGAAATTTCCTTTTCCATGAATGTAGCGAACATGCCCCAATCTGAGCGGCTTTTTACCTTCAATTCCAATGACTACAACCTTCTGCAGGTGGAGGGCGTTGCGGCCGGGGTAGATACCGAGTTGCCTACCTTGGTGGGTGGCCCTACCAGTGCAAGACTGGAAGTGTCCAAAGGGCAAGGCTATACATACAATGGGATCACTTATGAGTACGATCCTGGAAATTCCATAGAACCATTTGATGCCCCGGGAGGGTTTGATGTGGAGGATGTACCGTTTGTAGGAGTGCCTGCGCCTACTTTGAATTTAGGAATTGGGCTGTTTAAAAACACTGACTTGAAAATCAGGTTGATACCGGAGCAGAATTTCGATGATTATAGCGTCAAACTTTTTGGGTTTGGGATCATGCATGATGTGAAGCAGTGGATCCCCGGGATCAGGCAGGTGCCATTGGATATGTCCCTGTTTTTTGGAACAACCAAACTAAATTCTGAATTCGCATTTGATGGCTCGGGACCCGACTGGCGCGTGGAAAACGGACTGGCACAATTTGAGGCGAGGGCTACTACTTTCCAGGCAGTGGTGTCCAAGAAGTTGTCCTTTTTCACTCCCTACCTGGGGGTTGGCTTCAATTCGGTAAACACGAGCTTTGTCGTAAATGGTGACTATGAATTGTTTACCCTCGTGGATCAAAACAATACAGCCAATTTTTTCAGGTACCAATCTGTTTCTGGCAGTGACGACCCTATCCGGTTGGATTTCACAGGCGGTGGAGGTATGCGCACTACCCTAGGTTTTAGGTTGAAATTGTTGATCCTGACAATACACATGGATTATACCATCCAAAAATATAATACACTCACCTTCGGTTTTGGCTTTACTTTTAGAGAGAATAAGACCTGATATTATTATGACAAGAAGGTTTAAAAGGCCCTATAGTAATAGACTACTGTAGGGCCTTTTACTTTTTAGTGCTTTGAGGAAAAAATGTTTGTGCCTTGTTTTTGGAGGATAGGTTATGTGTCAATACAAACATTTTCCAATTGATTTTAGATTGTTGCAAATTCCACCTATTTTTAAATTTTTAAACCTAAACTTTAAAATAAGGATATGATTAATCTAAAAAGATTTTCTTTAAGTCTCATATTTGGCTTAAGTCTGCTATTTGCCCAGGGTGTAAGGGCTCAAGGGGATTTGAACTTTGATGAATTCCTGAAAGCGGGTTCTGAAGATGCCAATACTATTTTAGGGGAATACATCTCCCCCTTTGCCAAAGGATTTGGCTATGGAATGGCCAGTGGCTGGTACAATACTGCCAAAGCCCACAAGCCTCTGGGTTTTGACCTTACTGTGACATTTAATTTGGCCAAAGCACCGGAAAAAGACCTGCTTTTCAACTTCGTTGGGTCGGATGTGCCTGGCTCCAAATACAACAACCTGCAACTCAATACTGGTGGGTCGGCTGATTTGCCTACTATTTTTGGCGGGGACACCAATGAACAGCTTCAGACTACCTATACAGAAGATGGCCATTCTGTTTCCCAAACGTTCAATGCTCCTCCCGGTATCGATGTAGATGAGTTTGGTGGATATGTTCCAGTGCCAATGATTCAATTTGGTCTTGGGTTGGTCAAAAACACCGATTTGAAATTCCGTTATATACCTACTCAAAAAAGTGAGGAAGATGGATATGAAATCGGACTGGTTGGTGTAGGTGTTATGCACGATTTCAAGCAATGGATTCCAGGTTTGAAACAGTTGCCAATAGACATGTCTATATTCGTGGGATACACAAAATTGACTACTGATTTTGACTTGTCAGATTCTGACCTTACCAATGATGGCACGGCCAGTTATAATGTGAAGGCCCTGACTTATCAGGCGTTGGTTTCCAAAAAATTATCTGTTTTGACACTGTATGCCGGTTTGGGCTACAACAGCGTTTCATCCACCATCGAAATGTTGGGGACATACGAAATTGAAACTGATACCCCACTTGTACCTTTGATTTTGGAAGATCCTGTAAACCAGAATTTTGACAGCAGTGGAGCAAGGGCTACTATAGGGGCAAGGTTAAAGCTGCTTATACTGACCCTTCATGCTGATTACACCATTCAGCAGTACAATACGCTTACTTTGGGAGTTGGTCTCTCAATAAGGTAAACAGAAAGTGATAAACAAAAAAAAGCCCTCCAGGTAGAGGGCTTTTTAATTTGATAAAAATGTTAAACAGGTGTATGAATAAAATTTGTGTTATGTACGTGTTTATACCAGCTGTAGTAAAAAAGTAACCCACTACCCGGGTTTTTTTTTAATTTATTTTTGATTTAGCCATCAATAGGCCCCTAATGCTCTTTAAACGGTATTTTTGGCCAAATAAATTTTATTATGCCCAAAGTATTATTTGTGTGTTTAGGAAATATTTGCAGGTCGCCTTTGGCCGAAGCAATTTTTGATCACCAGTGTCAGTCCAAAGGGTTGACAGGTTACTCCAGTGATTCTGCTGGTACCGGGGCATACCACATCGGGCAACAACCCGACCACCGTACGATTAAAGTAGCCAATGACAATCATATTCCCATTGATCATCGTGCGAGAAAATTTGAACCCGAAGACTGTGACGAATTCGATTTTATTTTTGCCATGGACCAATCGAATTTTGAAGATATCATCAGCATTTCCGGGTATCGCCCAAAGCATTTGCACTTGCTCAGGGAGTTTGATTCCAATCAGAAAGGGAGTCCTGCGGATGTGCCAGACCCATACTATGGTGGTATAGATGGATTTACCAATATTTACAAGATTATGTCAGAGGCTATTGATAACTTTCTAACAAGCCAGCAAGCACAAAAAGGTTGATGATCGGTTTTTTCAACAAGGTTTTCCAACAGGCATTTGGGTGGGAAGATAGCACCATGAAATTCCAACCCATCGGTGGAGGGTGTATCAACAATGCTTACAAACTTTCCACTAGCAGGGGAGACTACTTTATCAAGTGCAACAGAGATCAGCCACAAATGTTTGAGGTAGAATACAGGGGTCTGCAATTATTGTCGCAATCCGGGTGCCTGGGAGTTCCAACACCACACCGTTATGGCGTACAGGAGGGTATGGGATATTTGTTGATGGAGTATGTGGAGCCGGGCAGGATGGATGGAGGTTTTTGGGAGCAACTTGGCAGGGGATTGGCATGCCTGCACAAAGTAACCAGTTCCCATTTCGGATTGGACCATGACAACTACATCGGCAGTCTGCCACAAAAGAACGACTTTCATGATGGTTGGGTAGATTTTTTTGTAAACTGCAGGCTACTGCCCCAGGTCGAATTGGCCAGAAATTCAGGCCTGATTACTGCCGGCTTGGTGGGGCAATTTGAAGCGCTCTATACGAAACTTCCCGATTTGATGCCGGAGGAGCCACCAGCACTGTTACATGGGGATTTATGGAGTGGCAACATTCATAGCGATGTGCAAAGTACACCGCATGTGATTGACCCGGCGGTGTATTATGGCCACCGGGAAGCGGAATTGGCTTTTACCACATTGTTTGGTGGCTTTGGAGATGCTTTTTACAAGAGCTATCGCGATGAGTTTCCGTTAGCCCCTGGTTTTGACGAACGGGTGGGTTTGTTCAATCTTTACCCACTGCTTGTGCATGTCAACCTTTTTGGTGCATCTTACCTTACGGGTATCGTAAATACCCTGAAGAGGTTTGCTTCATAACTATAGGGTTGCCTTGTTTGATGCATGCAAAATATGAATTGTATTCCTCGACTTTTGTTCCAATAGGATATTTTTCAGATCGTTGATTTTTGTGAGTGCTTGTTGGTCATAATTTTTTATGGTAAACAATTCAAGGTTGCTGTTGTATGCTATTTTGAATGGCCCCCTTAGTTTGGCTATCAATTTTTCTACATGGTCGAATTGTGTGTCTATACAGATGGAGAATGAAACCGCCGAATTCTCCATCAGGTTTACTTTGATATTCAGCTCATGTACTGCATGAAATATCCTGCCAATTTTTTCTTCATCGATGAAGCCCAGTTCTTCGTCGATAAAGGAGATTAAGGTTTGGTTTTTCTTTTGAATGAAAATTGGAGGGTATTTGTCAGGGCCATCTTCACAGATCACTGTGCCCTCGTCATCCGGGGAATTGAAAGGTTTTACATACAGTTTTATTTTACTTTCTGCCAATGGCCGGATGGTTTTTGGGTGGATGACCTTTGCGCCGTAGAAGGTCATTTCAGAAGCCTCTTTGTAGCTGAGCACGGGTATCTTCACAGGGCTTTTAGCCAAGCGTGGGTCGGCGGTTAAAATCCCGGGCACATCCTTCCAGACCGTCATGGAATTGGCTTTGAGGCACTTTGCAAATATGGCCGCACTGAAGTCAGATCCCTCACGGCCCAGTGTGGTGGTTTGGTCTGCCTGGTTTGACCCAATAAACCCTTGTGTTAGCACGATACTTCCACTTTGGAGCGAAGGAAGGATACTGTGTATCTTTTGGCACGTTTCAGGCCAATTGACCCTGGCATCCACAAAGCTGGAGTCAGTTTTGATGTAGTCGCGGGCATCCAGCAGTTGGGTATTGCCCATATTTTGATTTAAAAATGAAGCAATAATTTGAGTAGAAAGCCTCTCTCCGTAAGCTACTACTTCGCTGTACACCTGCTTTTCAGGCTCGCTATTAAGGTTGTGCAGATAGTCTTTTAAATGTTGGAGGGTATTTTCTATTTCACCTACTATTTCATCGCTTGTTTCAAAAATGCCGGCAGCAATATTGGTATGGTAATTTTTTATTTCAAGAAGTCCCGGTTCCCAGTCTTTTTGATCACGAAAATCCCTAAACACAGATTCAAGCATGTTGGTGCTTTTTCCCATAGCCGACACCACTACCAGAAGTGGGGAGTCAAGGTGTCGGGCTATTATGGCTGACATATTGCGGATGGCTTCTGCATCTTTCACGGATGCCCCTCCAAACTTGAATACTTTTATCATCATTGGTTTAAGGTCGTTCGCATTGGTCACAAATCTATTCCCTTTCCTGTCTAAACAGCCAATTTGCCATATTAATTGTTGTGTGTTCAGCTCGTCAGGCTTTTTTATTTTAGTTTTGCGGCTTTCAATTCAATAGACATGACCGACCAAACCATTACCACATCCATTGGCAAGACCCTGGATAGATTTATCAATGACCGTCAGGCAGACTTCCCATTTGCAACTGGCGAACTTTCCCAACTACTGCGTGATATTGCCCTGGCTGGCAAAATAATCAACCGCGATGTGAACAAGGCAGGCCTGGCCGATATTGCTGGAGGCTATGGCAGTACCAATGTGCAGGGGGAGGACCAGCAAAAACTGGACATTATTGCAGACCATAGATTTGTGCGCGCACTGACCAATGGTGGTGAAGTGTGTGCAATAGTTTCGGAAGAGGATGATGACATCATTCATGTAAACCCCAACAGCCGATATGTGGTGGCCATGGATCCACTGGATGGGTCTTCAAACATCGATGTGAATGTGTCAATAGGGACAATATTTTCTATTTATCGCAGGTTGTCGCCCATTGGAGGTCCTGTGCAAATGGAAGATGTGCTTCAAAAAGGGATCAATCAGGTAGCGGCAGGGTATATTTTATATGGCTCATCTACTATGCTGGTTTATACCACAGGCCATGGAGTGAATGGATTTACCTATGAGCCGAGTTTAGGTGAGTTTGTATTGTCCCATGAAAAAATGAAATGCCCGGAAGATGGGAGTATTTATTCGATAAACGAAGGAGCCTACCACAGCTTCGAGCCTTCTGTAAGGGAGTATATTGAGTATTGCAAGCAAGAGCAATACAGTGCGAGATATATAGGTTCGCTGGTGTCAGATTTTCATAGAAACATGCTGAAAGGAGGGATTTATATTTATCCGAAAACAGCGAAGGCACCCAATGGGAAGCTACGGCTCATGTACGAGTGCAACGCGCTGGCATTTGTGGCCGAACAAGCGGGGGGCATGGCTACAGATGGTGAAAGGCGTATTATGGAGCTTCAACCTACCGACCTTCATGAAAGGTCACCTTTGTTTATGGGGTCTCCGAAAATGGTAGAAAAGGCCCAGTCGTTTCGTAAGTAGCGTTATGACCCGCTATATTTTGCCCGGGTTTGTACTTTTTGCAGTTCCCTGTTGATGATCTCCCTGGCGATCCTCCTGCTCAGGTTTTCAGGAGGTTCTTCTGTCAGGATTTTCTTAAAAAGTGATTCGTTGAGGTCAATCCTGTAGAGGGAGTTGAGCAAGCGGTTCATGTCTTTGTCAAGAAGATAGCCCACAATAGAGGTGAGCCTTTTTTCCAGTAACAAAAACGTATTGTCCTGTATGGCCAATTCCTCATCTGGAATTGAAAAATGGCTGCTGATAAGCTTTATGCTTTGTTCAACTTGCTGATCTTCTGTCAAGATTCGGTGTCTTTTTTTGGTGCTTTTTCTTCAGCTTTCTCCTCGCTTTCAAAAAGGGCCGAGTATCCCTGGGATAAGATATTATACCAGTTGGCCAGTTTTTTGATGTCGGACACATACACCCTGTCTTCATCGTAATCCGGGAGGATAAATTTCAAAAAAGACTTTAATTCTTCCGGATCGGACCCACTACCCACACCAGTGTCGCCGTTGAATTCGGTGTGTATTTTTTTCATCACCTCCTTCAAGGGTACCGATCCTTCACTGTCGGTAGTGTAAATGGATATTTCGCCGAGCACAGATACTTTGGAATGCATGTTGACAACCAACTTTTTCTTTTGCTCGTCCAGTGATTCCAGGATCATCCCCCCCCTGGTAGGGGCCACCACTTTGAACAATCCGCCTTTGCCCGATACTGTTGCTATTTCATTAAAATCCATACGCTGGTTTTTGCTTTTTTTTTGAGGCTCAAAATTAATTATTGATACCGGAAATGAAAGATAAAATTTCCTTTTGTCCGATTTTATTCGTGGAAGAACTGATAAACCTTGCCGGCAGCTCCTCCCAGTCTTTTTTGAGTTGGTTTTCGAATACGGCTATGTTGGCTTTGGTCTTGGAGCTGTTTTTCTTGTCGGCCTTGGTGAAAATGATGGAAAAAGGCACACTGTTCTCCCCCAGCCAATTGATAAACTCCAGGTCAATTTTTTGTGGTGGGATTCTTGAATCTATCAATACAAATACGTTGTATAGGTTTTCCCTTTCCAAGAGGTAACGGCGTATCATCTTGTCCCATTTTTCCTTAAGGGTTTTGCTTACTTGTGCCCAACCGTACCCGGGCAAATCCACCAGGTACCATTCCCCGTTGATAAAAAAATGGTTGATCAGTTGGGTTTTGCCTGGTTTACCTGATGTTTTGGCCAGTTTGGACCTACCTGTAAGCATATTGATCAATGAAGACTTGCCAACATTGGAGCGCCCGATAAAGGCGTATTCAGGTTTGTCGGTCTTGGGGCATTTTTCAGGATCTGTGTTGCTGACAACAAATTCTGCACTATTAATTTTCATTTTTTACTGTTTTTTGTGGGGCATAATCACGCGCAAGTCCATGATTTTGGAACAAGTGATATTCTACTCGCGTCGGGATTAGATGCTACGTTTGTCAGTCAATTTCCCGCAAGTTGTGCAAGTTTTGACATATTTCTACCACCTTCCCAATAATTCCTAACCCTTAACCCTTTATTATTGCAGCAAATTTGAAGAATTTGGAAGTATTACCCTACAAAAACAAGAACCTGGGCAAAAAAGAGCAGGTGGCAGAAATGTTCAACAACATCAGCAAGAAATATGATTTTCTCAATCATTTTCTGAGCCTGGGTATTGACATATTGTGGAGGAAAAAGGCCATAAGTTTGTTGAAAAAGGATGCTCCTAAAAAGATTTTGGACATTGCAACTGGTACAGGGGATTTTGCAATCGAAGCGTTGAAGCTTTCTCCAGAAAAGGTGATTGGAGTGGATATTTCGGAGGGAATGCTTGCAGTTGGGAAAAAGAAAATGACCAAACTTGGTCATGATGATGTCATTGAACTCCAGCTCGGGGATTCAGAGCGGTTGTTGTTCGACGACAATAATTTTGATGCGGTCATCGTTGCTTTTGGAGTTAGGAATTTCGAAAACCTGGAAAAGGGTTTGCAGGATATGTTTAGGGTGTTGAAACCAAATGGAAAGGTGGTAATTCTGGAGTTTTCCAGACCCTCAGTGTTTCCATTCAAGCAATTGTATAGCTTTTATTTCAAGGCAATTTTACCGTTAATTGGAAAGATAGTATCGAAAGATGATTCTGCTTATACTTACTTGCCGGAATCAGTTCAACAGTTTCCCGATGGCAAGGATTTTTTGGGTATTTTAAATAAAATTGGATTCAAAGAAACTCAATGCACTTCACTCACTTTTGGAATAAGCTCGATTTATACAGGCATCAAATAATCCTGCTCTTGCTGTTGGTGGGAATGGGTACAAATGGCTATTCCCAAAACATGAAGAGGATCAATCTGCCCATTTATGATGAAAGCAATATCCACTACGGTTTCCTTCTTGGTGGGCACTCGTCCAAGTACCGCATCAAGTATTCTGAGGCGTTTGTAAGCCAAAACCTGGATTCCATACATTCTATTGTGCCAGGCAATCTGGGTGGGTTTAAGTTGGGTTTCGTGGTGAATTTTCTTTTGCTCCAATACATGGACTTCAGGATTTTGCCCACAGTAGGATTTTATCAAAATGACCTTACTTATAGATATACGGACGGCACTACATTACGGGAACTCAGGGATCCTACATTTGTAGAATTGCCCCTGTTGGTGAAATACAAATCGGTGAGAAGGGGAAACACCAGAATGTACTTGTTGGGAGGGATCACCCCTTCGATACGTGCAGCCGGCAAAGGTGAGGATGATGAGGTAAAACTGCTAATACGAAATACAAATTTGTCGTTTGAGATTGGAGTGGGGTTTGACCTTTATCAGCCACTTTTTAAATTCTCCCCCGAACTTCGCTACTCCTATGGATTGGTAAATGTACTGGAGGACAAAAAGAACATATTCAGTGCAGGTATTGATAAAATCACCACACATAACCTGACGTTTTACATCACTTTCGAGGGAGGGCCCTCAGAGCTTAAGCATTTTTCGGGGAAAAAATAAACCAACCTGATGGGGCTGGTTATGTTAAGGTTAATCCACTAAAAGGACATTCTTTTTCGGTTGAATGCGATTTCCTTCTTCGGTGTATTTTAGTTTGTACATCAGGTAGAAAAGGAAATTGAACTTGTTGACCGAGTAGTAACTCGAGTCCACTTCAACATTCTTGGTTTCCTTTGTCATTTCAGGTTTTTCGTTGGCCTGATTGTCTGTTGTTTTGCTTGGGGATACACTCCCTGATGATGGTTCGGAGATCTTCAATGCCTGTGAGATAAACTTGTTGTCCTCGTCATTGGAGCGGGCAGAGACAGAATAATTAAGGCAGAGAATTGATGCTATTATTAGTAGATTTTTCAAATCAATTTTCGGGTTAAGCTAATGTCTGCAACGAAATTATGTAATTATGGTTACAATACCATCATCAGGGCACGAAAAGTCAATGTGCAGCCGTAGTTCCAGTCATTTCGTAGTGGTCACGACATTTGAATAAATCTCCAATATCCGGTTTACCGCATTGGTAGTGCCGTGGTTTTTTTCAAATTCTGCTCGTATTAGCTTAGGCTGGTAATTGGAAAGGCCCTTCATTACTTCCAGGGTTTTGGTTGCAAAGTCATCGGCATCTTCCAGATTTGCCACCAGTCCATTGGTTTTGGTCACCAGTTCTTCCGGCCCGCCACACTTTGTAGTCACGATAGGTTTGCCACATGAAAGTGCCTCAATCAGCGCTACGGGATTGTTTTCATGACGGCTGGGCAGCAAAAATATGTCGCATTTTTGAAGTTCGTTTTTTACCTGTTGGCGGTTCAGGTGTCCGAGCCATGTCACTTTATTCTTTATCCCCAATTGCTGTGATAACTCAAGGTATTCTTTTTCGTTTTCACCATTCCCTCCCATGAACAATTCGGTATTTGGGCAGTGGTTTTGCAGGTTTTTAAAAGACCTCAAAAGAATATCTACCCCCTTCTGAGGTACCAGTCGTCCTATGAAAAGTAAGCGAATGGGATCATCTGACCTCCGGGTGTTTTGGATGGGTACAAAATTTTGATCATCTATAAAATTGTTGACTACACAGGTGTTTTTGATCGAAAGTTGTTCCATTTTTTGCTGCAAATACCTGCTCACACATATCAGGCGGTTGGCACTTTGTACCGGTTCCATGATATATCTGTTTATTTTTCCATGCCTGAGGTAGGATGGAAATGGAAATGGCGTCATGTGCTCGGTGATCACAAAAGGACAGTCGAACTTTTGGGCTAGCTCCATGGCTACAAAGCCTCCAGGGTGGCAGGAATGCGCATGTATGACGCCTATTTTTCCATTTTTTTGTTCAAACTCCAAAGCGTTTTCCAGGTTGGCTTTAATAATATTGGCCATATTTCCTTTGAGGAATTTTCTGCTCCATGTAAAAGCGGGAGTGAAGTATTCCGCACAATTGGGCAGCAACTCATTCTGGCCACTTTTTTTATACCTAAATATTTTTGCGAGTGATTTTAGCGGTTGTCCGGCCAGCAATAATAGATCTTCGTGATGAGATCCCCAGGTGCTGATGCCTACGTTGTGTTGTGGGGAATACTTTGCAATCAGTATGACTTGCTCCTTGATGAATATGCCAGTGTATGGATGCTCAGGGCTTGGGTACCAGGAAGGAATGATCAGGATATTCACAACTACAGGTAGTTAAATTTTTTCAGATAAGGCTCAACCAGGGGCATTATCAATTTTTGCTCTGCATCACTCAGGATAGTTTTCCATTGACCTACCGAGGATGTTTGAATAGGCGAATGGAGGTTTTTGTGGTGCGTCCGGTTGTACTCAACAAGGTTTGGTACATGTTCATGAAATCGGAGCATTTGCGGTTGGTAGTCGAGAGACAGAAAACTGGTAATGGATCGAAGTGTTTCTTCCGGGTTTTGTACCATGTCTTCGTATTTCACTACATGCACATTGGTTTTTTGTCTGATAATGTCATGTTTTTTGATCGAAGCTATCCAATGTGCTACTGCTTCCAGGGGTTCAGTTAAGTGCCCAAATACCTCTGGGCTGCCCTTTTTGTAGGCTGCCACAACATCCCGGCCATCCCTGACCAAAAATATATACCTGGCCTGCGGCAAACACTGGTAAATTTCATTGAGGTACCGTGTGTTGAAAGGAGTAGTGTCGCCCCAAAACTTTACATCCGGTTTTGTTTGCTGCGCATAGCCCAGGTAGATGTGGTGTATGAGGTGCTCCATCGTTCTTTGGTTCCCTTCAAAGTGAAAAGCATCGTTGATAATTTTTTCAGGACTGAAGTTCCATGAGTGACTCCCGGTTTCTTTGATCAATTCGGCGTATATGATTTTCACCAGGTCCCTCCACAAAATGTAATTGTACAGCTGGTATTTTATGATGCTATTGCCCAGGAAATACTGTTCGGAAGGCAAAAAAAGTTGGGTGTGTTGATTCAACATAAGGTTGAGCAGGGTGCTTCCATTTCTGCCAGTGCCAAACACGAAAAAAGGCTCAGGGTGCATACCGGGCTTGTTTTTTAACTTATACCTTGGGGGAATCAACCTTAACAAGGACAACAAAAACCTGGCAAGCTTTATTTTTTTCATGATGGATAGAAATTTACAAATATTTAAATACCAGATTGTTTTTATATGACCTCAAGCGCCCCATAATTTTTTGATGGGCAGGCAATTTTAAGTCGTATTTTTTCAAAATGTTGGCCAACCAAATTCCTTTTTCCTGATTGGTTAAAAAATCTTCAAGGCAAACAGGGTATTGGCCAGTGCCAAATACATCGTGGTAGTGAAAACTCACCACTTTGGCTGGTTGAAGGGCAATGCCTTGCTGTAGCATTTTTTCATGCAGGTGTAGTGGATAGTTGTACGCAGGGGGCAATTGATCCACTTTGAGGTTGAGGCAACTTATGGTTATGGCCAATGAGATCTGGTCCATGAAAAACAGACCGCTGGGAGGGAGGGTTTTGTCGGCCAGCATCTTGTCGAGCGTTTGTTTCCAGCTATTAAATAAGCTGCTACTCCTTCGGGCAACTATATGCCCGGCATTCCAGTAGGCCAGTATGTTTTCCTGATCCACGGTGGTCTCCACATATTTGTAGGAGCTTATATTATATGCATGGTACAGTTTTTTCCAAAAAGGCCAGGCAGGATCTCCTTGGCCATCCGAACCGATTCCCTTGATATCCACCGGCCGCAACCGGGCGTCAGCATTGTTCAGGTTGGTAAATTCGAGTGGTTCACCTAAAACAGCCACGTCAGAATCAAGAAACACCAATATTTCTGATTCTACATTTTCCTCAGCCCAAGCGCACGCCAGCACCTTGTTGGCCAACGGATAAAACTTATAGGATTTGTTCAGTTCCCTATCAATTAGGGTCACGTTGTTTTGCTCAAAGAACTTGATCGTTTCCTTTGATATTTTTTTCGATTTACGAGGCTGGAAACTATAGATCGGGCAGTCTTTGAGTGCCCCGCCAAATCTCCGGATGGAACTCACCAATATCCTGGATTGGTTTTCCAGAATACCTTTTTCGGTACAAATAAGGAAACTTAATTGGCTCACTGCTATAATTTTCTATGGTAAACAACGCGCCCGGAAACTATGGCCCCCATTCGCTGCTTAAAAGTAATGAGGTTTTTCTGGGGTTTTCCCTCAATAGAAGATATTCCCAGGTCCAAATACTTAAATCCTTCCTGGCCCAACCGCTCATGAAGCTGAAAGGTAAGCAATGCCAAGGGGCTGTAGGTTTTGTATTTCCTGTCAAATGCGGGCAGGTAGTTGTAAACGATACTGTCAGATATCTTCACTGTGATGGTGGCAGCAACTATCGAATTTTTCTGATTGCGGATTGTGAATATGCGATAGTACTCAGGAAGGGTTTCCACTGTTTTCAGCAACTGGCGCAAAGAAATGTTGATAGGCAGCCCCTGCTGATTTCTACAGTGTTCGATAAATTGATGGGCCTGGGCCAGTATGTGGTGCTTTTCCTCCTTGAATATGAGTTGATGCTCCATGCATTTTTTTATTTTCCTTCGCTGCATCAAATGTATGGAAGACATATAATCCGGCTGTCCTAAAGGAATGTGGTGGTTGATTTCTACCTGCACTCGCTCGAATCCTGCTTCTAGGAAAGTTTCATCAGCCTCTGGATACCACCTGTCCCATACGAAGATAGGAGATTGTTTGATCAGGATTTCTTCAATGCCCCGCGCTTTGAGGTGCTGGCATACATTTCTAAGAAAACCGTTGAAATCGGAAGGTGTAACAGCCGCTAAAAAGACAACTCCACTATAAGGGCAACCCGTGAGGGAGATGGCTTGATTGTCTTTGATGTCAAAAGTGATGTTGAGGGCAGATACTCCCTCGGATTCATAACCCAAGTTCAGAATTTGTCTTTTTCCGTCAATTTGCACGAACTCCCGTGAATTGAACAATACTCCGGAATGCCGGACAGGAAGGGGAGCATTGTTTTCAACAAATGTCATGTTAGAATCTGATATGTTTGGTGATACTTTTTCTGACATTTTAGTTGGGTGTGAATCCATTTTTCATTGCCATAAATATAAATGTATCTATTTTTGGCCAATATTTTTAAACTCTCCATTGTCACGTATTCAACTAACTCTGGTATTCCTGAAATGAGAAAGTATTTGGTACTCATTCTGATCTTTTCGTTTTTTGAAGGAAATGGCCAAAAAATGGCTTTGTTCGACTATCCCGAACGGATGGATCTTGTGGAGCGCGGGGGTTATTTCATATACAACAATGAATACGAACGGGCTGATAGTGCTATAGCGGAGATACAAAAAATCCTTCCGGGGCACCCCATTGTTTACATGATGAAGGCCTTGAATATTTCGTGGAGGGAAATGCCCATTCGAACCACCAGTTTAGTATTTCCGCAACACTATGATGCCTTGCAGCAGGTAATAGAATCGGCGATGAAACTCCAGGAGGAAGTGGAAGACCATCAGGAAGGAGTGTTTTTTGAAATGTCTGCCAGGGGGCTGCTCACTGAATACTATGCCAGGGAAGGAACCTACCTCAAGGCACTAAGTGAAGCCAGAAAGATGTATGGCCTGGCCAAAACGGGCTTTGATTTTGTGGGTAAAAACCAGGAATTCTTGTTTTCCACAGGCCTGTACAATTACTTTCGCGAAATGTACCCTATCAGGCACCCCATTTATAAACCTTTTATGTGGTTTTTCAAGACAGGCGACATGGAGACTGGGCTGATCCAGCTCGATAGTGCCACCAGGGTAGGGAAGTTGATAAAAATTGAAGCGACACTTTACCTGGCGTACATTTATTTGAGGTATGAAAACATCCCACAAAAAGCCTTGAAGTATTTGCAGGGGCTGGTAAAGGAATATCCGAACAACAATTACTTTAAATCAAAACTCATAGAAGCTTTGGTGCTGAGCAACGAATTTGAAAGGGCTTTGCCTCTGATCAAATCCCTGGCCAATAAGCAGGACCCGTATTACAGGATGTGCCATGAAGTTTACCTTGGCATTTATCAGGAAAAAAGTAAACAGGACAATGTAGCTGCTGAAAAGTATTATAAAAAAGCCCTGAAAACCGGGTTTCACTATGAAAACAAAGGCCTTTATTACAGAAGCCTATGCTATCTTGGCCTTGGCCGGATCAGTGAAGCAAACCACAATTTAATGGAAGCAGAGGAGTACTATAAGGAGGCCATGTCCATTGATGACAATGAAGCTGTGACCATAGAAGCGAAACGACGCTTAAAAGGGCTATAATGAAAGACCGCGGCTATAAGACACTTGTTGGCACCTCGGAGGGTTTTTATAAAGAAAAAGGCAGCAAATTCATATCGTACGCCTATCGGGTGCAAAATACAGCCGAAGTGAAAGAGAAAGTGGCACAGTTGAAAAAGCAGTACCATGATGCCCGGCACCATTGTTTTGCTTTTGTGCTGGAAGAGAATGGCCAGCAAATCACCAGGGCCAATGATGATGGCGAACCAAACCATAGTGCTGGTGATCCTATTTTGGGACAAATAAAATCATTCGGACTTGAAAACGTGCTGGTAGTGGTGGTTCGGTATTTTGGTGGTACAAAGTTGGGTGTCAGTGGATTGATACAGGCATATAAGACGGCTGCCGAACATGCGCTGGCAGAGGCCACTACTACCGCTGTGGTCGTCAGGCAGCAAATTCATATTACCTACCCCTACGACAAGACCAATGAGGTAATGCGCTTGGTCAGTGAATTTGACATCCAAATTACAGAACAGGTGTTTGAAGGGGCATGCCTGATCAGCGGGGGAATACTGCCCTCCCGGTTTGCACAACTCAAAGCCAAACTCGCCATCATACAGGGTGTGGAATTGCAGAAGGTAGGCTGACCTTCGCCTGTCGTTCGGAAAAAAGAACAGACAACACGAATAGATATCCTTGTCCATTCTTTCAGCTTTTTCGTAAAAAAAATATACGATTCTATTTTCAACAAAAAAGATAATTATTCAGAACTATAGCGTATTTTGGTCTATGCGAAACTGCTGTCTTTATACCGCAACAGCGGTTTTGTTTAAAACTATGTTAAACAATTTTTAAAAGGTAAAAATGATTCATCCTGGTACAGAATTGAAGTACATCAAAGACAATGTCGGTTATGGCGTTTTTGCCACCGAAGACATCCCTGAAGGGACTATAGTTTATGTAAAGGACAGCCTGGAGTTGGTGATATCCCCTACCGACTACCTGATGCACACCGGTGAAGTGAAAGAAATGATTGACAAATATTCCTATTTGGATCAGAACGGAGACAGGATTGTTAGCTGGGATTTTGCCAAATATGTAAACCACTGCTGCAACTGCAACACTATCAGCACGGGATATGGCTTTGAAATAGCTATACGGGATATAAAAAAAGGGGAACAGATAACAGATGAATATGGGATATTCAACCTGGAAAAAGAGATGGTGGTGGTCTGTGGTGAATCCGACTGCCGCAAAGTAATCAAACCCGATGATTTTGATCAGTATTACCGCGACTGGGACAAGAAAATCATGAAATCTATCCGAAAACTTTTTGTGGTAAACCAGCCTTTAATGGCATTCGTGGAGCAGCAAACCAGGAGTGAGTTGGATGCCTTCTTTGAAAACCCCAAAGCCTACAAATCGGTTTACTCCCTCAAACTAAAATCATCTTACCAGTACGATAGTTGATCCGTAATAGTATTGGCCTTCCCTTTCAATATTTGAACCGGGAAGGCTTAGTTAGCCGAATGATGCTCCCAACAAAAATTATCCCTTATTTGCCAATTGCCCACATGCTGCGTCAATGTCTTTGCCGCGGCTCCTGCGCACATTTACGTTCACGCCCTTTTTTTCCAGAAAGCTGCTGAACTTGTCGAGTGTTTTGGGATCGGTGTTTTTGTATTTGGCTTCCGAGATGGGGTTGTATTCTATGATGTTGATCCTTGCAGGTACTTTTTTCCAAAATTCATACAGTTCACGGGCATCTTCCAGCGAATCGTTGAAATTGTAAAAAAGGATGTATTCGAAAGTGATCCTGTTGCCGGTCTTTTTGTAAAAATATTGCAGGGCCTTGGAAAGCACTTGCAGGGTGTTGCTCTCATTGATAGGCATAATGGTATTCCTTTTCTGGTCGTTGGCTGCATGCAGCGATAGTGCCAGGTTGAATTTTACCTCGTCATCGGCCAACTTGGTGATCATTTTGGCAATGCCGGCTGTGGATACGGTGATCCTTTTCGGGGACATGTTCAAACCCTGAGGCGAGGTAATGTGTTCTATGGATTCAAGCACGTTCTTGTAGTTGAGCAAGGGTTCTCCCATACCCATGTACACAATATTGGTCAAAGGGGCACCATAGTTTTCTTCTGCCTGTCGTCTTATGGCTACCACCTGGTCGTAGATTTCAGAAGCATCCAGGTTGCGCAGGCGGTCCATGTAGCCGGTGGCACAAAATGTACAGCTCAATGAGCACCCCACCTGAGAGGATACACAGGCAGTCATCCTATCCTCTGTGGGAATGAGCACGCCTTCAATCAGGTGCTCATCGTGTAGCTTGAAGGCAGATTTAATGGTCTTGTCGCTACTCACCTGCTGGTTGGCGGTGGAAATGGGAAATATGGCGTAGTTATCTTTCAATTTTTCCCTCGTGTTCAGGGAAAGGTTTGACATATCATCAATCGATGTGGCCGATTTTTTCCATAGCCATTCATGTATCTGTTTTGCCCGGAATGGTTTTTCCCCAATCGAATTGAAAAAAGCCACCAGCTCTTGGTTACTGGTTTTTCTGAGGTCCTTTAGCTTCATAGTAGTTTCCACGCTGCAAATTTATGGCTAATTGGCAAGGAACAAGCATGGAAACCAACTAATCTGATGTCGGGTGAATTTGTCATTTCTCAAGCCTTCAATTCTTCTTTGCATTAATTGATCCAATACATAGATGGAGGACACCTTATAGCTAATCGGTTGTTGGTTGGTTTTTGGCGCCAAGGGTATAAAAAGTATTAAATTTAGATATGTCTAAAAATATTTTATTACATTTGTAAAAAATTATAAATGGTTGTCTAAATATATAATTAGAATACTTGAAACAATGATCAGAAAAACTTGGATTTTGATTGCCCTGGTTGCTCCGCTCGCATTGGGCTGCAACGAATTGTTTACCTCCGAACCTGAGGAAAACGAACTTTTGGATGGTCCTATGGAAGGACTGTCGCCAACACAAGTGGCCACTTTCATCAAAGGAGATGAAGCTTTTGGGGAAATATTCATACCGGCTACTGGTCTTGGGCCGTATTTTGTCACCTCTTCTTGTGCGTCGTGTCACCCGGGAGACGGCAAAGGGCACCTTACCAATACACTGACCCGGTTTGGAAGGATGGACAATGGGGTATTTGACCACATGCTGAATCAGGGTGGCCCACAGCTTCAAAACAGATCTATTCCCGGATTCATACCCGAACAGATACCTGATGCTGCCACAGGGGTGGCCAAATTTACCGCACCTTCTGTAACGGGGCTCGGCCTGCTGTCTGCCGTTTCTGACCAGGCCATACTGGATATGGCAGATCCGGATGATGCCGATGGGGATGGCATATCTGGTGTGCCGAATTATCAGGATGCCCCGGCTTATTTCACTCCGCTGGATATTCATATTCCAAATGCCGATGGAAAATACATTGGTCGATTCGGCAAAAAGGCCGGAGCAATCGATCTTCTTATCCAAACAGTTGGTGCCTACAAACAGGATATGGGGGTGACCACCGAATTTGATATGAACGACCCGATCAACTATTTGGAATCTGATGCGCAGATTGCAGATGTCCTGGATCCTGAGGTAGATACCGACAAGGTAAACCATTTGGTTTTTTATCTAATGACTTTGAAAACCCCAATACGCCGGGATGAAGACAATCCCCAGGTGCTGACGGGGGAGCAGGTTTTTAAAGATATTGGTTGTGAGGCTTGTCACACCCAGACACTGGTGAGTGCCAAACATAGCATATCTGCCTTGTCAGAGAAGGAGTTCCATCCTTATACCGATTTGCTCATGCACGATATGGGAGCTGGCCTGGATGATGGCTATACCGAAGGAACAGCAACCACAGCAGAATGGAGGACTCCTCCATTATGGGGTGTTGGCCTATCGAAGGATGCACAGGGTGGTGAATATTTTTTACTACATGATGGAAGGGCGAAGAGCCTGGAAGATGCCATCCTGATGCACGGTGGTGAAGCAGAAAATGCAAAAAACAAGTTCACTGAGTTGAACGGATCGGATGAAGAGGCCCTTATCATGTTTCTTGAATCCCTATAGCCATGAAGAGAAGAAAATTTGTAAAACAATGTGGTGTGGCAGGGCTGGCGTGTGCAGTAGGGCCGTCAGTATTATCATCATGCAATTCGGCATTCTATGTGCCACATGTGGTTGATGGCAGCAAGATTATTGTCAACAAAATCGAATTTCCAGCCGAAAGCAATTATGTGTTGGTTAAAAACAAGCGACTGCCGGCTCCTTTATATCTGCGCCGCAATGATGAGGATAGTTTTACAGCCCTGTTAATGGAATGTACACACAAGGCTTGTGAGGTACAGCCATTTGGGGATCAGCTACACTGCCCATGCCATGGAAGCGAGTTTTCAAGTACCGGAAAAGTACTGGAAGGACCGGCTGAAGTTGACCTCAGGAAATTTAAGGTAACAACAGATGCTGAAAAAATTTATATCAGCTAAAAAATCAATGGAATAAACGAGCCCATCATATCAATTGAAAAATACAACCCTATACAACCAAACATTTATTGTTCGAAAGAAGATGAAAAAAATTGTAGTCATTATAGCATTGGCATTGGTTGCCCCTTTTGCCCATGCACAAAACACAGATACGACCAGTTATACGAATTTGGAAGCCATATTTACCCGTCCGTTTGTATTGGACGGTCAGGCAGGAAAGGTAAACACAGCCATTGGGGGGTATCTCGAAGGCAATACCAATTATTTCCGAACAGACGGAATCTCTGACGGGTTTAGTATGGAAATGCGCCGGTTCAATATATTTTTATATTCTTCCCTGCACGAAAGGGTCAAGTTTATTGCGGAATTGGAATTTGAACATGGGACAGAAGAAATTGGAATTGAAGCTGCCCTGATCGACTTTGAAATTGACCCTAGTTTGGTGTTTAGAATGGGCATCCTGTTGCCTCCTGTTGGATATTTCAATCAAAACCATGATGGCCCAAAATGGGACTTTATAGACAGGCCCATGGTATCAACAAGTGTGATACCATCAACGCTCGCGGAAATTGGCATGGGCTTTTACGGCAAGATGCCCTTTGGCAACAATATATTCACCTATGAAACTTATGTGGTCAATGGCCTGCAAGAGGGCATCATTACCAACGAATCCAATCGAACCTTGCTTGCCGCAGGAAAGACTGCAGAGATTTTCGCTGAAGACAACAACGGAAGCCCTGCTGTAACAGGAAGGGTTGCCCTGAAAAATCTCGTATTTGGCGAAATTGGTGTTTCGGGATACTCAGGCATATACAATACCTACAAGCTCGATGGCTTGGTGGTGGAGGAAAAAAGAAGGGTATCACTATTGGCATTGGATTTCAATGGTGGGATAGGTGATTTGCGTATTCTGGGAGAGGCGGCCATTGCCAATATCGATGTGCCGGCAAGTTACGGCCAGCAGTTTGGATCTAAGCAAATAGGTATGCATACAGACCTGATATACCCAATAAGGAAAGGCAGGATATTGTCATGGAACAACATGACCCTGAATGCCATAGTGAGGTTCGAATATGTAGATTTTAATCAGGACACTTTTGTGGAAACAGGAGCCAATATATACGATGACATCACCGCTATAGTACCGGGGTTGAGCCTGAGGTTTTCGCGCAACACCCTGATCAAAGCCAACTACAGAAGGCATTGGGAAAGGGATATCCTTGGCAACCCTACACTAAAAACAGCAGGCTTTCAGTTTGGGTTTGCCAGCTATTTTTAAAATTCAGCCTGGCACATCAGCGGTCTTTTGAGCAGCTCCATGTTGATCATGGGTCTTTGCCTAAAAATCTCCATATACGGATGAATCTATTTTCTCCGACATTATGAACGGTACTCAATTCTTAAAAATTCAGAACCAAATGAACCTCAAATCCCTGTAATTTTTTACCGGTCACTAAAAAGCATTGTCCACTGGGTATGCTTTTTAGTGATCGATGTTTATAGCAATCGCTCCCTATACTTCCCGCATAAACAATCCCAATTGCCACTTTTTGTTGGCTTGTTCACTTTTGGGCTATGTCCTGGCCCAGGGAATTTACAACGGCCAAATCAACGCCCCGGCATAATATTTTCCACCAAAATAAAAAAATATTATGGAAGGGTAGTCCTAAATGTAAAGTTGGTACCCTATAAGAATATGAGTCACGCAACCATTGTTGGAACTCCTGCATGATCGAAACAAGCAAAGGGGCAATTCCTTATGTTTTAGTTTTGATGACGTTTTATCGAAAGTGAAATATCCGAAAGAACTGCTGGTAAATTTTTCTATAAAACTAATTTTTCGGGCTCTCTGTTGTTAATGAAAAAAATTAAACGATTTAGGTTTATGAAAAAAGTATGTTTTTTGATAGTGTTTTTATTTTTATCACAAGTCCGGGGGAAAGCCACTGACCACCACAAGGACAAGGAAGGCAGTAAGTACATTGGAATTGTAAAAACTTTTGCTGACTCGTTACTTTCACTGGCTACCGATCGATATGGCACCAGAAAAACTGCCATGTGGGCATCCGTAATTAACCTAAATAGCCTAAGTGTACCAATCAGAAATGTACAACCGACAAAAGGGGTAAGGCCACATGATAGGGCCGTGGGCGGGAGCAATTATTATCATGACGTTATGACGATGAAGGCCTTTGATGCGCTTTCTGAGATCACAGGGAATCCAAAGTACAAAGAGGCAGTAGCTGCCTATTCAAAAGATTTTTTGAGTTTTGCCCAAAACCCTGACACGGGCTTAATGGGCTGGGGGGAGCACTTATACTATGATTTTTACCGTGATACGGTTTCAATTTCTGAAAGCAAATTATTCGACCAAAAATATTTTTTCGGGTATCCTCATGAGTTTCTCGCATGGACACCACCATGGGAAAGGCTATGGAGCGAGGATGCTTCAAGGACCCAACGGGCCATTGAAGGTGTGATGTGGCACTTTCAGGGGCCGGACACCAAAACGTATTTGTTTAACCGCCATGCCAATTGGAACATTACCGAGCATCAAAAAATTGTTATGCCATGGATCAAACACAGCGTACTTTTCGCCTATTCTTTTGCATTCCTTTATAGGCAAACAGGCAATGAACTATGGAAAAAAAGGGCTTTTGATACTTCACTGCTCTATTGGAACCTTAGGGATTACGAAACAGACCTGGTTTTCAACTGTTTCTACCATGCCACAGAGCAGGATGCAGGAAAACTACCTGATATGGGCTCGTCAGGTTTGTACGCCTATTGGATGTACAAGACAGCCGAACTGCTAGAAGATGAAAACCTAAAGGACACTGCAAAAAGGGTCATTCAAGCGTATGCCGATTATGGATATAATGAAAGGGAAGGTTTTTTTTATAGCGAGCTAAATTTGGACGGGACTCCTGCCAAAGGAGCTGATAAGGCCAATGCCTGGAAGATAGGATATGGTTCTTCCAGTTTATTTTCTTATGCCAGGGCTGCTGCATACCTTGCTTCAAAAGAAGACGGAGATGCATTCGTCAAAATTGCAATTAATTGTGAGAAACAAATACCCGGTTCCCCATTGCCAGAACAATTTACAGCTTTTAATTTGGGTGAAGCCATCAATTTTTACATGGATTTATATGACCTTACAGGTAAGAAGTACTATTTGGGCGAAGCGAGAAAATATGTAGATACGGGTATCGAAAGGTTTTATAAGAATGGCCTCTTCTCCCGACAAACCCATGATGACTACTATGAAGCCAAGCTCGGCATAGGCGATTTGGTTACCGGAATATTGCGGCTGGGAATAGTGGATGCAGGTCTGGCGAAAAAACTAAATAAGCCTGACTTTAGCTATTGAACAACGAACCCTCACCCTTATATCATTTATGTAGCATTTGGTGTTGCCCTTGCTCCCAATCAGGATTGGATGCCAAGCCCATAACACTGTGGTATAGCAAAGAGCATTGTGTATATTTGGACTAATTCAAAATTTATTTTTTTGCATGGGTGAGAATTCCAATTTTGGTTCACTTTCAGACCAACGAAGGATAGCAGCTTTTAAGGAGCTTTATATTTCCCATTTTGACAATCTTTTTTTTTTCGCCAACAGAATCTTACAATCGGAAGCGGCAACAGAAGATGTTTTGTCCGAACTATTCTTTAATCTTTGGAAAAATACTGATATCGACCAGGTCGAAGATATACAGTCCTATCTCTATGTTAGCACCAAAAATTCATGCCTTCGTTATTTGAAGAAAAATAGGAAATTGCAGATTCTTTCGATTGAAAGGAATGACGAACCAGAACTGGCCGAAATACCAGATATGGAAACCCCGGAAAAAGAATTGCTCTACAAAGAACTAAAAGATGATATAGATACTGTAATAAATTTATTGCCTACTCAATGTCGCCTTGTATTCAAGCTGGTAAAGGAGGATGGGCTAAAGCACGATCAGGTGGCCAAAGCACTTGATATTTCTTCTAATACCGTTAAAAACCATATCGTAAAAGCTCTAAGGAAAATCAGGGAACATCTTCAAAAAAATGCCATGATGTTCCTTTTGTGCATCCTTTCGTTACTTTTTTATAATTTTCTTTAAAACCAAGTAGTCCTCTTGCAAAGTTTGGTACTCTATAAGAGTATGGAGCAAAATAAAACTAGTTTGGACAGCACAAAAATAGATGAACTGATCTATGCCAGATTGACTGGAAAACTGAGCGGTAAGGAATCCTCGAAATTGGATTCCTGGTTGGCTGAAAGTGACGAAAACGGGGTGTTATTCGATAAAATCAAGATATATTGGGCGGATAGCAACGTGAGCAAAAACGCCCTGAGGGAAAAAGTATGGAATGGCCTATATGAAAAGATACGAGAAGACTCAACGCGTCGAAAAACGAAACGATTTAACCTGGTACCCTGGGCAGCAGCAATAGCAACCGTTCTTGTTTCTTCAGTTTTGGTGTATTCATATTTCCTGGCACAAGAGAAGCCTGTGAACCATCAGGTGGCTATCGAATACCTGGAAAAGACAAATCCCCCAGGATTTAAATCCACCATGAAATTACCAGATGGTAGTACCGTCAAACTGAACGCCGACAGTCGTTTAAAAATCCCCAACAATTTCAACAGCGAAACGAGGGAGGTGTTTTTGGAGGGCGAAGCTTTCTTTGACATTGCCAAAAATGAGGCCAGGCCTTTTATTATTCATACCGGCAATATTCAAACTACGGTAAAGGGAACCTCATTCAATGTGAATGCCTATCCGGAAACGGGCCAGGTAGCAGTTGCTGTGGTATCTGGGATCGTAGAGGTTTCCAATGTGGACAAAGCGAGCAAGGTCATCACCCTGACCTTAACACCCAACGAAATGGCATCATTCAACAAGTCTAGTAGTGAACTGAAAAAATCCTTTGATTATGATAAGAATATCCTGGCATGGAAGGATGATAAGCTGGTCTTTTCCGGAGCACAATTCAACGACATCATATTGACCCTTGAGCGCTGGTATGGGGTGACATTTGAAATCAAGAAGAAAGTAGAAATGAAAAAAGGCTTCAGGGGGGAATATGAAAGTGAAACCCTGAAAAACATTCTGGAGACGGTCAGTTATACTGGAAACTTCAGCTTTAAAATAGAAGGAAAAAAAGTAACCATATATTAATCACTAAAACCCGCCACTATATGTAAACAAAAAAGGGAGACAAAAAAACCGGTCATCAGACATGATCACCGGTTCTTAAAACTGACGTTGCTGTAAAAACTTTGTCGAGTGGTACATGCAACGCAACAAACGTCTTTGACAAACAAATTATTCATCAAAAACTATAATCGCATGAAATTACGAATTTTACATCAATTATTAAAAATGTCGAGATATCTTTTTTATGGTATTTTCCTGCAAGTATTTTTTTGTAGTATGATCCTTGCCAAGGATTCTTACGGGCAAAAAAGTATCGAAAAAATTTATTTGGATATACAATTAAAGGGATATAACCTGGCTCAGGTATTTGAAAGAATAGAGTCACAGACAGAATTCAAGTTTGTTTATGACAAGAAATTCTTAAGCACGTCCAAGTTGTCGATAGATCTTTCGTACAGCCACGAGTCTTTGGCTGAGATTTTAAGGGAGTTGTCCAAGCAAACCAACCTGAAATTCCGAAGGGTCAACAACAACATTACTGTAGGTGAACTGGAGCCCGACAACAAAGAAATCACTCCCTCAAAAAGGGTTTCTGAAGAAGTTACCATAAAAGGTACCGTCAGAGGGGAGGATGGTGAGGAGCTGCCCGGGGTGAACATTGTCGTGAAGGGTACTACTAACGGTACTATTACCGACTTAAATGGGGCATACGCTATTTCTACACAAGAAAATGCAGTTTTGGTATTCAGTTTCGTAGGGTATCAAACCCAGGAACTATCTGTGTCTGGCAAATCTTCTATTGAAGTCACTCTGCTACTGGACGCTGGACAACTGGAAGAAATAATAGTAGTGGGGTATGGTACACAAAAGAAAAGCGATATTGTAGGCTCGGTAGCTTCGGTATCTTCTGAAAGGCTTGAAAAAAATGCCAACCCGAATCTATTTCAGGCCATTCAGGCTTCTGTTCCAGGTCTCAATATAACCCGTGGTTCCGGCCAGCCCGGCACTAGTGGGAGCATTCAAATTAGGGGTTTAAATTCCATTTCGGCCAACAATGAACCCCTCATTGTGGTGGATGGTATTCCGTTTGCGGGCAATATCCGCGACATAAATCCCAACGACATTACCTCTGTGGAAATATTAAAAGATGCCTCAGCATCGGCAATATACGGATCCAGGGCTGCCAGTGGGGTAATCCTCATTACCACCAAGAAAGGTATGGCCAAGGGAACCACCATTGAGTTCAACAGTTCATGGTCCATCCAAAATGAAGCCGTGACCTATGAGGTGATGAACGCTGACCAGTTCTTTGAGTTTAGAAAACAAGCCCATCGTACCGAG
Source organism: Cyclobacteriaceae bacterium (assembly GCA_040222275.1). GTDB lineage: Bacteria > Bacteroidota > Bacteroidia > Cytophagales > Cyclobacteriaceae > CAXBNB01. Next base: position 16,574 of record JAVKDJ010000016.1, on the reverse strand, counting down.
GGCGATATTACAGGTAACGAAACGGATGCAGAAATAGCCCCTATTATATTTGAAAACAATGAACTAAAAAGCTGGGAACGTGGCGAATCAGTAGATTGGATGTCCGAAATGCTTAACGAAAATGCAGGTAGGCAGGACTATCAAATAAGTGTGAGTACTGGCAGTGAGAATGTTCGAAATTACTTTTCACTTTCTCATGTCGATGAAAAAGGACTTCAGGAAAATACGGGGTTTAGCCGCATTACCCTCAAGAATAACCTTGAATTACTCTCAATAGCGTCTTGGTTGAAGGTGGGGAACAATTTGTTGTTCAGTTACAACGACTATAAGCGAATGGTTTTTGGTATCAACAACCAGCCAGCGTATTATCGGTTGAGCCCTTTTTCCCGAATCTATGAAGATGATGGATCGTTTGCCCGGTTTCCACAGGCCAATGATGAATTGTTGATCAACCCGGTAGCTGAAATTGAGCTTTCTAGTCAGGAAAACAGTTTCACCAATTTTTTCAACAACTTATATTTTGAAGTTACTCCAGAATTTGTGCCCGGTTTGTCATATCGGATGAATTTTGGTTCCACCCTCCGCAATACCAAAGAAGCCATTTACTGGCCCAGAGGTACCTGGCTTGGTGATGCCAACAACGGACTGGGCGAAGTGGATGTGTCCAGGTTGTGGGACTACACCTGGGAAAATATCATGAACTATTCCAAGTCCATTGAAAACCATAGGATTGACTTCACCGCACTCTTTAGCCGGCAGTCCCATGATTTCGAAAGGACAACTTCCGGGGCTTCTGGTTTTGTGACAGACGATCTGCTATGGTACAACCTAAATGCCGGTGAAACCCCCATTTTGCCAGGATCAGGGGCCAACCCGAAAAATGAGTGGGATTTGGTTTCCTATATGGGAAGGATGAACTATAATTTTAATGAAAGGTACTATGTAACCACCACCATACGAAGGGATGGATATTCTGGGTTCGCATTAAACAGGAAATACGGTACTTTTCTATCAGCGGCCCTTGCGTGGCGTATATCTGCAGAACCATTTTTTGCCAATGCAGAATGGATCAACGACCTCAAAATCAGGGCGTCTTATGGTACTGTTGGCAACCAGGCAGTAGGAACGTATCGATCGTTGGCACAACTCAGAAATGCCCCCTATGTATTTGGTGAGGCCGTTTCAGGTGGTGTAAAGGTAAACTCCCTGAGAAATGACAATCTGGGATGGGAGCGTGCCACTACCCTTAATTTAGGAATCGATTTTGCGATAATCGAAGGAAGGATCTCAGGTGCTGTGGATTACTACCAAACCCAGACCGACGACCTGTTGCTCAATCGGGAAATCCCTAAAATCACGGGGCAAAATGATATATTGTTCAATATTGGTCAATTAAAAAATGTGGGAATCGAATTTGCCCTGAATACTGTACCAGTCAGGACGGATGATTTTACCTGGAAATTGGGACTTAATTTTAGCGCCAACAATAACGAGATTACGGACCTGTATGGCGATCAAAAAGATGATGTTCAAAACCAATGGTTTATTGGACAGCCCCTGAATGTGATCTACGATTTTGAATTCGATGGGATTTGGCAATTGGGCCAGGAGGGCGAAATAGCCGAATCAGCGACCCCTACCCGCGAACCCGGGGATGTACGAATAAAGGACCAAAACGGTGATGGAACGATAGACGCGGAGGACCGTGTGATTGTAGGTGTGCAGCAGCCGGATTGGCTGGGCGGGTTAACAAGCACATTCAGCTACAAAGACCTAAGCCTCAATATTTTTGTGCAAACCGTGCAAGGCATTGACCGAAGGTTTATTGAAGAAGGGGTTTCGGCAAGGTTTAATAAAGCACCATACGACTATTGGACACCCGAAAACCCATCCAATACATGGTTCCGCCCGCGGATTAATTCCGGCCCCACCCCGATAGGCTCCATAGCAGTCTATGACGGCAGCTATACGCGCATCAAAGATGTTACATTGTCTTACATGCTGCCGACTTCAGTTATTTCTAAATTGGGTTTAAACAAGGCTAGGGTTTATGTCAATTTGCACGATTATTTCACATTCACCAAGTTTCCGTATGTTGATCCCGAATCGGCTGCTTATGCGCAGGTGTCTATTCCTAAATATGTGTTGTTTGGTTTGAATGTATCCTTCTAAAGTATTGAATTATGAAAAAGATAATAAATAAAATACTCATTATTCTGTTCATTACGGTAGGCTTTGTGGCCTGTAATGATGATTTCCTACAGGAGCAGCCCAAAAGTTTTTTGAGCCCTACTACCACCTATAACACTGATGCGGGGCTTGCAGCAGGAGGGGTAGGCCTTTACGACGAGATCAGTTCAGTGTATTTCAATAGCCAGTTAATGCGCAATTATATGTCCCTTGCCAATGGCGCAACCGATTTTATGCAAAATGGAAGGCAACCCAGTCATGAGGATATCGTGGCATTGACGGACAGCTATGGTGCGACTACCTCTGATGGCAGTCTTTTGGATTTATGGTCACACTATTACCGGTTGGTAAACAACTCCATGACTATTTTAGAGGCCAGTGCAGCCCACGAATGGGACAGTGAGCCCTTGAAAGGACAAACTGAGGGTGAGGCACACTTTTTTCGCGGCTGGGGACACCTATGGCTCACCATGCTGTGGGGGGATGTGCCCGCTATCCGTGAATCTGTTAAAGGGGTGAAAGAGGATTTTACCAAATCATCGCAGGCCGATGTGATCCAGTACGCCATTGAAGATTTTACAGCAGCTGTGGCTTCACTGCCTGATCAAATGAGCCAACCCGGACGTCTGGATAAATCAGCTGCCAACCACATGCTGGCACTCGCCTACCTTTGTGCCAAAGACTATCCAAAAGCTGAAGCGGCAGCCCAGGCAGCCATTGACGCACCAAACCATAGCTTGGTCACAGAGAGGTTTGGCAGCAAGGCCGGCAAAAATAATGGAAACCCCTTTTGGGACCTTTTTCAATTGGACAACCATAATAATAACCCGGAGGGCCTTTGGGTGCTCCAAAATGGAAATGGGGATACTACGCCGGCCTATACCCCTTCTGAAAAAGGCGGGCCGGCAGTGCGGTTTGTTCGTATTTTTCATTCTCGAATCGAATTGATTTCCGGGCTTTCGGCCGGACCCGAATACGGGGGAAGGGGCTTTACACGGTTTTCGGCAACAATGCCTTATTTCGATCTTTTCGAACCCAATGACCAAAGGGGGCAGGCACCCAACCTACAAAAGAGGTTTACAGCGATCGATAAAGGAAACATCAACGGAACCCCTGTCGAAATTGGGGATTTGATTTTTGATTTTGACAACCCGTCAGCCGGACGGATCACGGACAAGACAGATTTGCGACTGAGGCCATGGCCAAATAAATGGCTCAAGGAAAGCGATCCATCAGATACTACCAAATACCACTCTGACGAAGTTGGCTATACCGGCGGGACAATCCGGGACCATTATATTATTCGGTTGGCAGAGACTTACCTGATCCTGGCCGAAGCACAGCACATGCAGGGCAAAAATGCCCAAGCAGCGGCAAACATCAATGCCGTCCGTGAGCGTTCGGGAGCTTCAACTATGGCTGCAGGTGATGTCTCCATTGATTTTATCCTTGATGAAAAAGCACGTGAACTATGGGGCGAGCAATACAGCCGAAAAGTAGATCTATTTAGAACTGGCAAGTACATGGAAAGGGTGTTGCTGTACAATGAAGAGGCAGCCCAGAACGTAAAAGCCAAGCACACGCTTTTGCCCATACCACAGTCAGAAATTGACCTGAATAGAAATGCAGAGTTGTCCCAAAATACTGGCTGGTAAATTGGCCGTCTGATAGGGGGATGGCTTGGCCGTCCCCTTATTCCTTTAAGAATTCTCACATAAAAAGTTTCAAGTTATACCTTCTTGCAATATGAAGTTTGTTCATCGTGGCATTGTGGCCACAATTATTTTCTTATTAATAAATTTTAGCGGGCATAGCTCCAATAAAGGCAATGGGGACAGGCCCAATATATTATTGATCTTATCAGATGACCATAGTATGCCATATCTCGGCTGTTACGGAAACACCGATTTAAAAACCCCAAACCTTGACAATCTGGCGGCAAATGGGGTTCTGTTTAACCATGCCTATACCACTGCACCACAATGTGTCCCTTCAAGGGCGTCAATTTTAACGGGACGGTCAGTGGTCGATATCCGAATGAGCAGGTTTTCGGCACCTCTTTCGCGGGATGTCCTTACTATACCAGAATACCTGCGCACATCGGGCTATTTTACAGGTATATGTGGTAGGCACTATCATTTGGATGGCTCGGTTAGAAAACCACCACAAACAGATGAGGCTTTTGAAGAGAATAATCTAGTTACTTTTCCAGATAGGGTGGAGTTTATCAAAACATGCCCCGATGAACAAGTATCAGCTACTTTCTCCACGTTTTTGGAGGAGGTTCCTGGCGGCAAACCCTTTTTTATGTGGATGAATTTTAGTGACCCACACAGAAGGTTCACCGCCGTAGAATATGAACCAAAACCATCAAAGTTAAAGATGCCGGCTTCTATGCCGGATGTGGACCAAGTGCGAAAGGACCTGTCGCAACACTATGGTGAAATCATGCGATTGGATACACATATTGGGCAAATAGTAAATATTCTAAAAGAAAAAAGCCTTTTCGAAAATACCATGATCGTTTTTATGGGGGACAATGGGGCTGCCCTTCTGCGGGGAAAAGGCACATTATATGACATGGGACTACATGTGCCATTGTTAGTACATTGGCCTGACCGCATAAAGAAACCCATGACCTCAGATGCTATGATCAGCGGTGAAGACATAGCCCCGACAATCATAGCCAGTGCAGGCCTGGAAGCCGCAGGATCAATCACTGGGCAAAGCTTTCTTCCACTATTGACTAACCGTGAATATCAGGAAAATGAATTTGTTTTTGCTGCACGTGGGCCGCATAGCTCCGGACTGCCTTTGCATACCGCCTATTTTGATATGAGCCGGACGGTATTCAATAAGAAATACAAATTAATATACAATGCTGTATGGCAGCAGCCCTATGCGCCGGTAGATTTTGTAAACCACCCGATGTGGAAAAAACTCAAAAGTATGCATGAAAGTGGTGGGTTGGACGAAAAATTCAGCAAGGTTTTATTTTCCCACCCAAGGGCTATGTTTGAATTGTATGACCTTGAAAAAGATCCTGATGAAATGAATAACCTGATGGGAAATGATGGGTATGAAAGTATATCTACTGAATTAAAAACCAGGCTGCATAAATGGATGATTGTTAACCAGGACCACATGCCTCTGCCAATTGCACCCTAAATATTGGAATTGGTAATATGATAAATTCTGAAAATTGATATGCGGAAAATCTCACGAAGAAATGCAATAGGCCTTTTGGGCACTGGATTAATTTGTGCCGGGTTTCCAAAACCATTTAACATAACAGGTAAAGCCGGTATAGATTTGGCCGATGTTAGGAGGAACATCAATTTTCATTTTGAGGAATTGAAGGTTGCCAGAGCACCTTTTGGCACATTCCATACGGGAGCCGGCGGAGTGGACCTGTATTCTTCATGTGATATAGCCATCGCCAGGAGTATAATGGGGGAGGACCTCATGGGAACCTTGACAGATGATGAAAGAAGGCAATGGATTGGATGTATCAATTCTTACCAGAACGGGTTTGATGGATCATATTCTAATAGGTATGGCCATTCAAAACTACATGCCAATGGCATGGTAATAGGTGCTTTAGGTATATTGGGAGGCAAACAACGGTACAACGTAAAGTTATATGACGCTTTCAATACGATTGAAAAAGTTGGTCCATGGCTGGAAAACATTGATTGGTCAAAGCAATGGGGATCATCGCACCTTTTCTGGGGAGGAATCCACTGCTTTAGTTTGAGTAAATCCTGTTCCGTTGGATGGCTAGGGTATGTGTTTGAATGGTTAAACGACAACCTGGACCAAAATACCGGCTGGTGGAGAAAAGGTACCCAATATTCAGACAGGCACCAGCCTTTGGGCGGAAGTGCACATATCCTGCCTATTTACCAGCACCATAGCCGCACTTTTCCTTACCCGGAACGGGTCATTGATAGCGTGTTAGATATGCAATTGGCCAACGGTAGGTGGTTGGGTAGGGAAAAAGATCGAATGCAGGTGATGCACTACTTAGAGCTGGATGCACTTTATGTACTCAAATACACAATGAAATTTGCACCTAATTATCGAAATACGGATATCACTAAAGCAGTAGAAAGATATGCCTCTCTTGTTGAGGAATACTGGGAATCAATTGGGTCTGGATGGAAAAAACTGCACCCGCACAGGATATTATCAGCAGTAGGCAACTTTGGCCTGCTTCAGCATTTCTTGCCAGGTCGATTTGAAGATGACATACAATGGACAGATATCTTTAGCGATATTGAATTATACAATACTAAAAAAGTAGAAAGAGATTAAATCAGAGAATAAAACCTACACTATGAAAATCAACAATATTATTATAGCTATTACCATGGTTTTGGCGGTAGCTGCCTGCAACAGCAAAACCACAGAAAGGACAGGCCTAAACGTATCCTTTCCCAAAGTCAGTGAGCCAATACAGATTACCAATGGATCCAAACAACACTTGTTTGCAAGCTATTATGGCATTAATTCCTTTAGCAAAAACCAGCGATACGCAACAGTTTTGCAAACCGACCTTAAATTTAAGATTCCTGAGGAAGTAGAGCCCGCAACCCTTGGTTTGGTGGACCTTACCACAAATGAATTTATCCCTGTAGCAACCACACGGGCCTGGAATTTCCAACAGGGCTGTATGGCCCATTGGCTGGCTACCTCACCAGACTCACTGATCATATTCAATGACCTCCGCCAGGGGAAATTTGTATCAGTGATCTTAAATGTATTTTCAAAGAAAGAACTAAAGGTAATCCCCCATCCGGTTAGTGCTGTATCGCCAAATGGAAAAGAAGCTGTTAGTATCAATTTTTCAAGGTTGAGGATAACAAGGACCGATTACGGCTATGGTGGGGATGGCCAGGATAAAAAGGCTGACGTTCAATACCCAGATGATGACGGGATCTTCCTTATTGATTTAGAAACTGGTGAATCCAAACTCATCGTGTCAATTGCAGATGTCAAGGGTCTTGTCCCCGAACTCCCAGAGGAGGGGTTGGAATACTTTAATCACACTCTTTTTAGCCGGGAAGGATCGAAAATATTTTGGTTGGCCAGGGCCAAACCAAGGAGAAACACAACTTCATTTACGGTCAATAAAGATGGCACCCAGCTACAGAGGGCTTTTCCGGATGGTTGGGGTGGATCACATTTCGATTGGCTCACAGATGACGAGCTCATGATTACCGCTGAATTTGATGCCAGACAATATGCCCATATACTGTTTACCATCGGTGAAAAGAATTACAAAAGGTTGGGCAAGGGATTGCTGGACTATGATGGGCATGGGACCTTTTCTCCGGACGGCAAATGGATGGTAACCGATACCTACCCCCGGGAGGCTATGAGGGAACAAAAAATTTATCTAATGGACATGGAAACAGAGGCCATCTTGCCCTTGGGAAGGTTTGTGGAACCAGAAGAGTTTAGAAGCGGGTGGCGTTGTGATATTCATTGCAGGTGGAGTCCCAATGGGGATATAATCGGCTTTAACTCAACACACACAGGCAGCAGGCAGGTGTACATTATGAAACTTGAATTTTAGCTATTTAGCAGTCAGCACCTGGATAAAAGCTTATGCCGAATAAATTTTCATCAAAACCATAGGCAATGAAAAGACTACAAAAGCCAACCTTTCTTTCTATTTTTTGTATGGCGATGGCGCTCAGCCTTGTCTCATGCAATCGAACTGGAAGTAACAGGCAAAAACCGATCGAGGATCAATACCTCGATTCGTTGGAGGTTTTATTTTCGGGTTTACCAGCTTGGCTGGCCACTGTTTATGACCCAGCTTCGGGTGGGTTTTATCACAATTCCAAAATGGTCAATGACCCGCAATATGGCCCGGATATGCAATCCACTTTTTTTGGCCTTAAAATTTTACTTTCCGGAAATATTGTGAACAAAGATTCTATATCTGAAAGTTTCAGGGCCGGCCTTGAGCGGTATGTCAAAACGAGGTATGATCCTAACCATGGGCTGTTCCTTGATCCTAGGTATGCCGAAAGAACCATGAAAAGTGAGCGCACTTTGGGCCGGGTACAAAATATGGCCAACGATATATTGAATCGAATCGGCTTCAATGAAGTGGTCGATACGCCCCTGGATAAGAACAAGACCCCAAATTACCTCACTTCTACCGGGGAGTTTAGAAAGTGGGTTGCCAAATTAAGGTGGGAGAGGGTTTGGTCTGCCTTTGATAGGATTTCGTCCCAATCTGCCCTTATTAAGAGGCTTCCTAAAGACCGGGCCGATTCATTGGTCAGTTATGTGAGAAAGTACGCAGAATCCATTCAAAACAATGATGGTTTATGGGGAGAAGGCCAATCATTGGAGGTTCGTATTTCGGGGGCTGTAAAGTATGGTGCTTTTTGTGAACGCTGGAATATACCCATGCCCAACCCCGACAAAATTTACAAGGCGCTACTCTATTGGTTTAAGACCAATAAAGACCTGGATTTCACGGCACATTCAGTCTGTCCGATATGTGTGCCACGAAATGCCCTCCAGCTTTTGAGCTATATCAAACCACAAATGAATGTGGTAATTGGCCAGGAGGACCGCATGTTAATCTTGGTGAAAACGATTGAGATGTTGCGTTTTTATAGCAATTCCGATGGAGGGTTTATGAAAAGCCACCTGGAATCCACTATCACCCCAAATGATATTAACCATGGGAAGTATGATGAATTGATCTCTGATTCCAATGGTGCACAACTGGCAATTGTTACACGCCAATCACTTTATGAGATGTTGGGCCTCCCTGTTCCAAGGCTTGCCATGGATCCAAATGAATTAAAGTTTTTTTGATTGAGGGCATCAAAAGGAGGTAGGCTCCAATCCTTTTTAATGTTGAATTTTTCATAAAATGAATGGGATGAAGATACATATTATCAGAACTCGGTTTTTCTTGGTTGTCTGTTTTATGGTAATTTCCAATACCAATATTTTTGGCCAGGACTCGGGACTATGTGTAGGCAACTATTGGACTGAGGAAGAGGCATACCTCAAAATGAAAACATGGAGTGGAGAATGGAACGATAAAGATTCTTGGGAAAAAAGAGGGGACATCATAAAGAAAGGGGTTATAACTGGTATGGGATTGGATCAGATGCCGGAAATTAAGGGGCATTTTAATCCCATTATCAGAAATACCAAACTCATGGATGGATACATTGTGGAGAATATTGCCATAGAAAGCTTTCCTGGGTTTTATGTCACCGGGAATATTTATAGGCCCACAAAAGTCAAAGGAAGATTGCCGGCGATCCTTTGTACGCATGGGCACAAAAGCAATCGTGGATTAACAGAGAACCTTCAAATTCGGTGTGGTTCTTTGGCTCGAATGGGTGCCATTGTATTCGCTTACGATATGGTAGGCATGAATAACATTCAGCAGGTCACTCACCACATGCCCATTTCCCTTTTACTTCAGACATGGAACAGCCGCCGTGTATTGGAATACCTGCTTTCCCGTGAAGATGTAGATCCTGAGCAAATTGGGATGACGGGTGAATCTGGAGGGGCCACACAAACTCTTATACTGACCGCCCTTGATGGCAGAATCAAAGTATCAGTACCTGTGGCACAGGTTTCCGGCCATTTCTTTGGGGGATGCGTTGGCGAAAGTGGAATGCCCATTCACAGGAGCAAGGGCCATCAAACTAATAATGTGGAGATTGCGGCATTGGCAGCACCGAGACCCATGCTATTAATCTCTGATGGAGCCGATTGGACGCGAAATACGCCCATAGTAGAGTACCCATACATTCAAAAGGTGTATGCACTCTATGACGCGCCACACAAAGTGGCAAATGTACACCTTCCCAATGAAAAACATGATTACGGATATTCAAAGCGAGCAGCTGCTTATGTGTTTTTTGCCAGACATCTTAGTTTGAGCCTGGACAATCTTCCCTATGAAGATAGGTTCATTGAATCATTCGTGACCATCCTTCCGAATGATCAACTCCGGGTTTTCAACCAGGAATATCCACCGCCAGAAGACATGTTGATGGGTAACGAAGCAGTAATGAATTATTTGAATATAGACCTTGAAAAGGTGTTTCAATAATATGAAATCTTTTGTCTTAAAGAAATATCACCTAATTGTCATCCTTATAGGATGGTGTCTGTTTTTCATTTGCTGCTCACCAGAACAGGGGCATCTCCCAAAGGAGATCATAACAGTAAAACCGAACTCTTGGAGGTCGGCTACTATTTTCACCCATGTTATTTGGAAAGATTTGTTGTTTTACGGGGCAGGTTCAGGGTCAGGTGGTGGTGACCCCCGCCATGAGATGGAGATTGGCATTTTTCATTTGATCAAGCCTGATTCGGGATACCACGACAAACGAAACCCGGTCATAACAAGGTCCCGGTTTGGATTGGACCAACCAGGTAAGGGAATTACCCCACTTGCCATATATGATCGAGGGGACAGCATCTTTATGTATTGTACCTCCAGGCCTGATGATGACCTCAATCCTCATATTGTTCAAATCTCGGCAAGTGTAAAGGATCCTTACTCGTGGGGCAACTACAGGACCATAGTTGATCACACCTTCTCTGGACAGCAAAACAACCATGGGGCCTCTGTCCTGATTGATCCCTACCATCCGGAAAACCTTTTACTATATTTTGCTGCACTCACCTCTCCAAATGAATACAGGATACTGCTGGCAGAGGTTGCAATAAAAGATGTTTCCAAACCGGAAGCATATATACTTGTGAAGGATTACGAAAATGCAGTTTTGGGTAGGGATGGAGGAAAAACGAACTATCCTTACGTACGCTATGATAGACCTAACAAGACTTATGAACTCTGGTACTCAGGTCATACTATAGAGAATACGAATACAAGATCATGCTACCTTACAAAATCGCTAACCAAGGATCGGTTCAAACCTGCAACCCAAATATTCCTGCAAGCCTCAGAAATTGCAACCAGAAATGACAATGCCTATGCTACTGGTCCTAAGGTATATGGAAATCATTTTTACTACTCTGGCAGGAACCAGGCAAAAGGAAACTACCTCTCGATTTTTTATCTCGAACTAAAATAGATTCCATTAAGAATTATTGACTCAACAAAGAACCCAGCTTTCTTCACCAAACGAACCCAATGGACGATAAATTACTTCTTTTTAAATGTCGCTTTCACAGCATTTTCTAATTCCAAAGCAGCACCGGACAGATGGGTTTTAATCTCTTCCCACTTTCCTTCGTTTTTGGATTTGAAGTCTTCGTATTCTTCCTCAATTTTCCATTTTTTGGATTTGAACTTTTTTATTTTTTCCTCCAAATCATCCCTGATTTCCCCGCTTGCATCTTTGGTTTCAGAAACGAGCTGATCGATTTTTTGGCCCATTTCTTTCAATATTTTTTCGACTTGTCCTTGGTGGTCTTTTTCCATGAGGGTTTCATTTTTTGTTTACTCTAAAGGTAACGGATAAAACAGGAATAGGGTCTGCATATCTATTTCTCAATGATTTCAAACTCCACACGCCGATTGGTGGCTCGGTTTTCATCGGACGAATTTTCAACAAGAGGGAGTTTTGAGCCATATCCTTTGTATGATAATCTATTTATGTCTATCCCACTATTTACAAGCCAATCCTTCACAGCCTTTGCCCTTTTCTTCGACAAATTTAGGTTATATTCGTTTGTGCCAAGGTTGTCCGTATGTCCACTAATTAAAATTTTAAAGGATGGATTTTGTTCCATTATTTCTTTCAAATCCAGCAATTGTACAATAGCAGATTCTAGTAATTTTGATTCATTGAATTGAAACTGGACTTTGTTTAGAATGATCCGATCTCCTACGTCAATCCGCTCAATGTTAGTTATTATCAAACTATCAAAATTTGGTGTCGTTTTTCGATTTTTAATATTTGGAATATAGGCATTATCACACCCACATTTGAGTGCTGATGACACTGGGGTCAATTCTACATTATCGATTAAATAATAAGCAGATTTATTGACATCTAAAGAACTTTTCTGGTACGGCCTAATTGAAACTTGCTTGATATCTTCGGCCTTTTGAAGATTGCCAATGGTGAGGTATTTTTCAGATCCATCGGATATATATGAGCTGCACAGTTTCTCCCATTTATTGCGATTGTTCAATTCCCCATTGAATTCCACTTTGCGATGGGTGGCTGTTTCAAACGTATTTGTTTCAATGTTTACAGGGGAGTTGGTAAACAAAGCATCAAAGTGATCGATATAAAAACCTGAATTCTGAGAAAGAAGGATATCCAATTTTAAGCAATATATCTGATTATTTGTCAATTCTCTTGCCAGTCGTGTTTGTAGGTGCTCGGAATAAGTCAAAAATTGTGTTGAAGGGCTGTGATAGAGAATCAATCCCATGTAGCTATTTTTACTTCTGAAATCTACTTTAGATGAAATATGATCAGGAACACCTTCTACATGCCTAATTTCACTATAGTAATCCGGTGTACCATTATCGGGTGATGTCCAATCTGCAACCAATTCTTCTGCAGGGGAAAATCCGTCGTTTACAATTGGTATAGGTTTAAATTTGAAAGTCTCAAAATCCGGGTTCTTTATGAGATTACCGGAGGCTTCCTCTATTTGATAGAATATGCTATCAATTTTTCCATCATAAAAAAGATATGTGCGTTGGATTCCGTCTCGTTTATAAAATTCCACCGCTCTTGATACCAGCGTGTCATTTTCATATTCTTCTTCAAGATATGTGATACCTTGTTCGTTTTTATACTCCCACTTACCGGATTTATGGATGCCATCGTAACAGCTTTTGGGCTTATTGTAGTTTTCAATTCTTTCAATCATCCCATTCGGGTAATAGTAAACCCATTTACCAACTTTCGTATATTCTAAATGCCACACCCCGTTCACTTCCACAGGACAATCGTAGTATCTTCCTTTATATTTTAACTGACCATTTTCGTATCGCTTTTTACCTTTGTAATTCTTGGCTATCTGTTCATTTTTGAATTTTTTCTTTAGTACCCTTCTCATTTTATCTGATTGAGAATGGCAATCGAAGAAAATAGCAAAATATAAAAGACAGAAAAAGCTTAAAGAAATGCTAAAAGTTGATCCACTCATGTAAAATGAGACGCCAAAACATTTCGGATATTGTTCAATGGTGAAGAATGTTGGGTCTTCAATTTAGAAGGATTATCAGCGCGGTTTTTCAGCCCTGTATTTTTTTGCTTAATCCGTTCGGGTTTAAAATTATTCCTCCCCCATAAAAGGGTACCTGAAATCTTTTGGGGGATCAAATGTTTCCTTGATTGTCCGGGGGCTTACCCAGCGTAGCAGGTTGAGCATAGACCCGGCCTTGTCGTTGGTGCCGGATGCCCTGGCCCCACCAAAAGGCTGCTGGCCTACCACTGCCCCAGTGGGCTTGTCGTTGATGTAGAAGTTGCCCGCTGCATTTACCAGTTTTTTGGTGGCATGTTCGGCAGCATACCTGTCCTGTGAAAAAATGGCTCCCGTAAGGGCATAGGGTGAGGTTTCGTCCACCAGCTCCAGGGTTTGGTCAAAGTCATTTTCAGGATAAACAAATATGGTGATTACCGGCCCGAATATTTCTTCGCACATAGTCCGGTACTTGGGGTCTGTGGTCACAATGACGGTAGGTTCAATAAAATAGCCTTTTGACTTGTCATGGCCACCTCCGGCAATTACTTCGGTTTCGCTGCTTGCTTTGGCTTCATCTATGAATGCAGCTATTTTGTCAAAAGACCTTTCGTCTATCACGGCATTGAAGAAATTGGTAAAATCTTCGGGAGTACCCATTTTGATTTCCTTCAGGTCGGCAAGTACATAAGCTCTCACTTCTTCCCAGATGTTGTCGGGTATGTAAGCACGTGATGCCGCACTACATTTTTGTCCCTGAAATTCGAACGCACCACGAACAATTGCCGTGGCAAGTGCTTTGGGGCCAGCGGATTTGTGCGCAACAATAAAATCTTTGCCCCCTGTTTCGCCTACAATCCTGGGGTAGGTTTTGTATTTATGAATGTTTTCACCAATTGTCTTCCAAAGGCTTTGAAAGACTTTTGTGCTACCTGTAAAATGAAGTCCGGCAAAATCAGGGTGGTTGAAAACGACCTCACCGGCAACAGGGCCATCTACATAGATCAGGTTGATTACCCCATCGGGAAGTCCTGCTTCCTTAAATACATCCATCAGCACTTTGGCCGAATACACCTGGGTATAGGCAGGTTTCCAAACCACGGTGTTGCCCATGAGGGCAGGGGCACCAGGCAAGTTGCCGGCTATTGAGGTAAAGTTGAAGGGTGTAATGGCGAATATGAACCCTTCAAGTGGCCTGTGTTCCAGTCTGTTCCATATACCAGGGGCAGATTCCGGTTGTTGTGCATATAGCTCAGTCATGTAGGCCACATTGAATTTCAGGAAATCAATGTACTCGCATGCGGCATCAATTTCTGCCTGATAGGCATTTTTAGATTGCCCAAGCATGGTGCTTGCATTTATTTTGGCCCGGTACGGACCTGCAACCAGTTCAGCCGCCTTGAGGAAAATGGCTGCCCGGTGCTCCCACGACATTTCTGCCCAGGCTTGTTTTGCCTCCAAAGCGGCATCTATGGCTTGTTTTACATGACTGGCATCACCTTCGCTAAAATGCCCAAGGGTATGTGCATGTTCATGCGGAGGAGATATACGTATTTTATTATCAGTGCGCACTTCCTTGCCCCCTATGTACATGGGAATATCTATTTTTTCAGCTTTGTATGCTTGTAATTGGGCTTTCAGTTGTGTTTTTTCAGCACTCCCGGGAGCGTACGATTTTACTGGTTCGTTTGATGGGCGGGGTACGTTGTATATTCCTTTTGGCATGGTGTTGTCCTGATTGCAGTTCTACATATTACTGATGCAAAATTAGAGGGATGGCAGAATTTAAGGACGTTGGAAATTAACCAGTACCTGTACGTTTTTGATCTATATTCTTTCAATAAAATCAATTTTAACGCAAAATGGTACTAATTAAACGCGTTTTGATCCACTCGAACCACAAATATGGGCTCCCGTCTTAGTCTATGGGGACTTGGTTACAAGCCAGGCCTGGCAGCAGGGGCAAATCGCCGTTGCGCGAAGCAACGACCGCAGGGGTAACATCCTTTTTGTTAATTTTGAACCTAAATTGGTAAGTGATGAAAAAATTGAGGCAGTTTTATTCCATGTACAAAAGCTATTTCAGGAATGACCTCATTATGTATGTATTTCTTCTTTTGTTTATCCTGGTCCTGTTCCTGTTCTTTTGATCATGGAAGGTAACTTAGGGATAGTGGTTGAAATGATGTTGGTGAAAGCATGAAACTACATAGTTTGCTATCCCGTCTTTATGATGTATATTTGCATTAATAATACCTGCCAAGCCTCTGATCCAAGCGCAACCGGGCGGGTTTTTTTTTGCTTATGAAATATACCAAACCTGCTTTATCTATCGCGCAGCAAGTAGAACTACTCGAGAGCAGGGGAGTAACAGTAGAAAACAAATCAAAAGCAGAAAATTATCTCTCAAATATCAGTTATTATCGTTTAAGTGCTTATTTGCTGCCGTTTCAAGATCGGACTTTTGCTGGTAATAGATATAATAATGGAGTAACTTTTGATGATATCCTCAACTTGTATTTGTTTGATCGAGAACTTAGATTGTTGATTTTTGATATCATTGAACGACTTGAAGTTGCCTTTAGAACTCAAATAATCTATCAATACTCCAATGATTATGGTGCTTGGTGGTATGAAGATCCCAAACATTTTATCAACAATTATCATTATAGTAAGAATTTGGCACGGATTGATGAAGAAATTGAACGTTCAAATGAAGTTTTTATCAAACACTATAGAAATAAATACACATCGCCGCAACGGCCTCCAGCCTGGATGACCTTCGAGGTAATAACGATGGGCCTCCTTTCAAAAGTTTTTCGAAACTTAGAAATAACTGATGCCAAGAAAAGGATTGCACGTCACTTTAAATTGCCCACACCTTATGTTTTGGAAAGTTGGATGCACAGTATTACTTATGTAAGAAATCTCTGTGCGCACCATAGCCGTCTATGGAACAGAACCTTAACATTGAAACCTCAACTTTTGAGAAAACCAAAAAACGCTTGGCTTTCGTCAAATAATGTGAACCCCAGCAAACTATTTGCTTTCCTTTCATGTAGCTTGTACCTAGTGTAAAGATTGGTTGTTTGCCGAACTATTTTTTGGTTTTCCGTCATAAGTCCATTCGAACGGCTTGGCCCTTTCTTTGTTGTAGGTATCGACATATTGGATTATCTGGTTTGCCAGTTGTTCTTTGCTATGCCATA
>JAVKDJ010000015.1:0-109231 GCA_040222275.1 Cyclobacteriaceae bacterium | reverse complement strand
ACCCCCTCCTGGTCGGTAGGTACATTCGAAGGACAAGGCATGGGGACAGGGTTTGCGTTGGGCCTTGGAAAGTCTACAAGCAATAATGGAGAAAACACGAGTGCGATTGACCTTCACCTGGATTTATCGGCCCATGTCAATGACGACTTGGAATTTAGCTTTTGGTTCAAAGATGCCAACGATGAGACCCATTTTGAAGACGGTATATTTATTAGCGATGATGGAGGTTTGAGTTTCCATAAAATATTTTCATTTGAACCTGAAAGGTGGGCTAATTCTTATGGCAGGTTTCCAGCCTTGGATTTGGATAGTTTGATCCGTAGAGAAGGGTTAACAGCCACATCTACTTTTGTGGTGCGCTTTCAGCAAAGGGATGAAAACGCTTTTGACGCTTGTTGCGGCAATTCAGATGGCCTTTTTATAGACGATATAGAAATCAAGGTGGCCGAACCAATTGTTTACACTACACCCCCTTTTACAGATAATTTCGATTCCAATAGCTTGAACAACTCGTGGAGGCCTGTAAACCCACACTTTATCGGCAATACCACCGAACAGGAAAACATTACCCCAAGTAGCCTCGTGACTGTATTCAGCAACAGTGGAACAAACACTTCAGGAGCCTTGGGCATTGGCAAGCTCAACGACAATAATGGCACCAATACCTCTGCCGTTGACCTTTACCTGGATTTTACAGATATTGGCGAGCATATAGAACTTAGCTTTGACATCCGCGATTTTTTCAATGAGAATAACGCAGCAGATGGTATATATGTTAGTACAGATTTTGGTGCAAGTTTCACAAAGGTTTATACTTTTGATTTTACTCAATTACAAGACAATATTTTCGAGAAGGTAATCTTGAACCTAACTGAATTAAGCTCAGAAGTAGGCGTGACCCTGGATGGAAATACGATATTACGAATTCAGCAAATTGGCACAGGTGATTTCAATACTTCTGGTGATGAAGATGGGTTAATAATAGACAATTTAATGGTAAGAAATTTCCTTTTGCCCATTGTCAATTTCTTCAACCCAGGAATAGCACCCGTTGGTAGTGAGATTGTGATTTCCGGGGATAACTTTGACACAGTCAGCAGTATCACTCTTGGAGCATTAGATGTACAGGAATTTATAATCATTGATGATGAAACTCTTCTCATCAAAATTCCGGAAAATGCGATTAATGGCGCGATAACAGTCACGAATGATGAAGGCAAGGGCAGTTCAGAAGAATTTTTTATCATATCAAACGAGTTGGTGCAGTCCCCCAAAAATCTTGAAGCAGGAGCTAAAGTAGGTTTCATACAGTTAACATGGGAGGATGCGTCGGACAATGAGTTGGAGTTTCTGCTAGAACGTTCTGTAGGTGATGACGATAGCTTCATGACACTTGCTTATCTACAGAAAAATTCTACGGGTTTTAGTGATGGCAATGTCATTACTGGCACAACCTACTTTTACAGGGTTAGAGCATTGAACCATCTCGGAATCTCAGAATTCAGCAATACAGCCAATGCTACCGCTATAGGTGAAGGTGCGACCACTGAAGCACCCGATACACCAGACAATTTTACTGCTTCGAGTGTGGATGGTGGGGACACAGCTATTGATTTGTCTTGGGCTGACAATTCTGAAAATGAAGAAAACTTCGTAGTACTAAGAGCACTCAATCAGAGTGGTCCGTTTGCCATTGTAGTTTACCTTGATGCAAATACAACTTCATATCAGGATATTGGATTGGCCTTCGCCACAACTTACCATTATAAAGTAGCAGCTTCCAATGAAGCTGGAATGACTGAGAGTACTGTTCAAAGCGCAACAACTGTTGGAAAAATTACGGCTGTGGATAATGAGTTAAACCACAACTCGAACAATGTGGCGTTTTCTATTTACCCTATCCCTTCAATGGATAAATTGCTAAATGTTGATATTCCTTCTTCAATACTGGGAAAAGATGCTCAAATCAAAATATACAATTTGCAGGGTTCACTTAAATACAGTCAGAATATCCAGCTGGAAAATTCCCTGGCTTTGGATTTGAACGGATTGAACAGTGGAATTTATCTGTTTATGTTGAATACCGATGAGCATATTTTCAACAGTAAATTAGTATTGGAATGATTCTAAAGTCAATAAAAAGAAATAGTAACCTGTACCTGTCTCTCATCCTATCATTATTGCTAGCCGAAGGTACTATTGCTCAAAAACGAGAAATTAGGTTGGCCAAACAAGCATTGAAACGTCAGGATTATTATAACGCAGCATTTAACTCTGCTCAGGCATTGCAAAAAAACTACCTTTCGAAAGGGAATTTGAAGAGTGCTCAGTCATTACTCTTTGAATCTAAAGACAAGGCGTTTTCTCAAACAGAAAACATCATAAAGAGCGATCGGGAAAAATCGGTGATTTTTATAAATGATGAGACCGTTTCAATCAGAGATCAGATTGTTGTTCATTATGAAAAACTTATCAATCTCCAAGAACTTCTATTAAAAATACCGGAACCAAACAAGGTCAGTCAGAGCAAGAAAGTTCCTTATCTCAAATTTGATCATAGAGACTACTCTACTCAGTTAACAAATGCAAAAAGGCTTTTGAAAGAATCAAAACAGTTAGCTGCCGAAAAGCACTATAATAAGGCTGTTGAATATTCGAAAAAAATTTTAGTTACGGATTTGGTCCGTTCCTATGAGGAATTTCAACTTGTCTTTAGTTTTATACCGGAGTACAAGGATGCCAAAAAGCTTCAGTTGGAGGTTGGTATAAAGATTGGACATATTAGGCTCGAAGAAGGAAATGAACTGATTTCTACAGATAGCCCTGAAAACATTATTGAGGCTTTGAGAATTTTTGATGAGGGTTTGAAATATACCAGTCTAAAAGAATTGGCCGATGCAAAAAAGAAGGCTCGGAATTCACTATCAGAAGCATATTACCAGAAAGCCTTGAGTTACTTGAACCAAGAAAATAAAACTGTACATGATTATAGTTTTAATCGTGGCTATATGGGGATAGGAGCACCAAAGGATGACGATTTATTTGAGAGGGTAAGAGTGACGTCCATAGACAATAGTCATGCGGCAATGGAATACCTCAATAAGTTGAAGGAAATTGATGCTGATTACAAAGACTCCAAAAACCTTAGGAAAAAGGCGTGGGCAGGCACAACGTTGCAAGACCCGAGAAATAAAAAAGGATACTGGACTTTTAAAACGAAGAACTTGGTTTGGATGGAATGGAACCTCGACTTTGAAGTACCGAACTCGGCTTATTATACCTATGTTGATACTAAAGGACAAGCCAAGGTTGATAAGGAAAAAGGAAGGTATTATACCGCCGAGGCGGTAAAAACTAACCTCAACAATCTGTGCCCCGATGATTGGCGAATTCCGTCAATTGAGGATTACCAAGAGTTAGCTGAGTTTATTGCTTTAGATAAAGCAGGTGTTGCTAGTTTCAAACTATCAGGTTATGGAACCAGTTCATCAGAAAGCACCGGTGATAAATTTGCAATTAGCCAAGAAGGTGTTTCCACTGGGTTTTGGTCTTCAACCCCCTTAAAATATCTTTATGTAGGAACTAAACTTGCCCATCCATCCAAAGGAGTCTTGTCAAAATATGTTTCTATGATAGCCACTTCAATCGGTACTAGTTATTTTCACTGTAGATGTGTAAAAGATTATGTTCCATCAGAATATTGAATTCATTTTAAGTCCCAACAACAATTAAAGCCGGAAACGGCTTTTTTTATTATTAATAATACTTACTTAATTCTGTTATTCATAGCACTCAAATATAAATAGCAATTTAGTGTTTTTATTTCCCCTCAAGTATCATTCTGATTCGAGTGACCTACATAGAAACTTATGGTCAACATACCATATGCTCAATATTTTGATATCACAGAGAAGGACAAGAATGGACATCAAGGGACAGCAAAGGACATAATTGTGGCACTCCTACGGACTACAACAAAAGCCTTTTGAAGCAATTCAAGAGGCTTTTTTGGTTTTTACTAAATCCCACCCAAGTGGATTTGCCACCTTTTTTAATGAACCATTTTTAAAAATGGGTTCCGGTTCTTCCCAATCGTTGATTATTTACAAAGCGCTGTTGAAGCGAAATTTCAATCTCCCCTGCAATTGACATCAACAATAGTTAAATAACAGAACAAATTACCTTATTATTCAATTATTAGTAATATTGGCATTGTTGGTTTTATTATATTAGAAATGGCAATTGTATATCATTATATAGATGACAATTAAAAAACTAAAGCATACTGCATCCGATTTTGATATTTGGGAGGATTTTAGAAATGGAAACCGGGACGCTTTTGCTTTGATGTACAGTAAGTATAGTCCAGATCTATTTGCCTATGGTTATAAATTATGCCGTAGCAAGGATGTAGTTCGGGATGCCTCTCATGACCTGTTTGTAGATCTATGGAAGAAAAGGACCGCCCTCGGACCTACCAACAATATCAAATTTTACCTGATCAAATCCATCAGAAGGGAAATCATACGGGTTTTAAAAAAAGACCAAAAATTTATCCATGAGCCTGATGATTTTCCTTTCGCATTTGATGTAACCCTATCGTATGAAACAGAACTGATTGACAGGGAAAACAGGGAAGAAATCCTACAACAGCTCAAAAGGACCATCAACAATCTCTCCAATAGGTCACGCGAACTGATTTACCTAAAATTCTTTGAAGGGTTGGCTTACGACGAAATTTCAGAACTCACAGATTTAAACTATCAATCGGTGGTCAATACTATCCACAGAGCGATAAAGGAAATCAGAAAAGAAATAAGCCACGGCTCATTTTCGATCATCCTACAACTGGCAGGCATCAGACAGATATCTGAAAATATAATAGAAAATATTTGACATATCTTTCAGTGTATCAGATTGTTAAAAAATAAATTCAAAAAAACTTGTGCCTTTTTGAGTATAAATTGGCATCCCACCCCTTTTTAAATCAAACACCTGGAAATTTTATAGACGACTGTGAAAAATTATTCAGAAATAGAAGATTTTGTGACCGACGAAGTATTTCAGAAGTGGATACTCTTGGCTGATGAGGAATCGGAAAAATATTGGAACAAATTTCTTTTTGATCACCCATCAAAGAAAGAATTAGTTGCAGAAGCGAAGAAATTACTTCTTTCCCTCGAAATAATATATGAGCAACCCTTTTCTGTACAAGAGTCCAGGGATATTTGGAAAGATATTCAAAACGAAACCAGCACCACAGAGACCGCTGGCTCGAATAGCCCAAGCCCGGATTCAGGACCCTACTTTGTACACTCTATCCTCAAATATGCAGCTATTTTCGTTGTTGCTTTTGGCTTGGGCTGGTCTATGCTGCTTCTAAACCAAGGCGATGTTGACCATCAGACGGGTCAAATAACCCTCATCGAAAAAGTCACTCCGCTTGGTGTCAAGTCTCAAATCAAACTATCGGATGGTACAATGGTTTGGCTCAATTCAGGCACTAGCCTTTCCTATAAGGAGTATTTCAGTGACAGTCAAAGGGTGGTTAAACTCGATGGAGAGGCTTATTTTCAAGTGGCCAAAGACAAACAAAGACCATTTAGGGTGATTTCCTCCAATTTCACAACCACGGCCCTTGGTACAGCTTTCAATGTTAAATCTTACAAGGGAGAAATTGAAACCATTTCACTATTGGAAGGAAAGGTCGAAGTAACCCATAAAAATCATGAAGAAGCGGTCGTCCTGTTGCCTGGAGAACAGGCCAAAGTCGCCAATGACCAATGGCTGGTTTCGTTGTTCGATGAGTTAATGGTCATTTCCTGGAAGGACAAAATTATCCGCTTCAACAAGACGGATTTTGACGAAATGATAAGTGTACTTGAAAAATGGTACAATGTGAAGTTTGATATTCAAAACCTTCATGTGGCCAGGAAAAAATCCCTACAGGCTACTGGTACTTTTGAAAACGAATCCCTTGAAAATGTGCTCAATGTCCTGAGCCATTCAATGAAATTCGAATTTTTAATAAAAGATAAGTTGGTCACCCTAAAATTCAATTGATGATATGATGATATAGCACAGCAGGAATAAAAAAGCAAACCTCGAATGCAAGGCACCCGAGGCTTGAAATCTTTTCCGAATATCCACCTACTAAAATGATTATTCTGGAAAAAACCGAGCAAAACTTACGTTTCACTAACAAACAAAGATATGAAATTAAAAATACTTAGGTTGTTTATAATGACCCTAAAACTATCTACATACGGATTAATCTTACAGGCCTTTTTTATGAGCGTGCTGTATGCCTACAACGGATCGGCTCAGTCAAAGAGGTCCAATGAAATATTCATTTCAGAGCCAATTTTCAATTATACGATCAGCGAGACTTTTGACCTTATCGAAACACGCACGGATTTTAAATTGTTTTACCTGGAAAAAGATATCAAACCGAATGTCAGGATAAAACTAAAACCAGAGGCCAACAGGTCGGTTTACGAAATCCTAATGGAAGTTTCCAAGCAGACAGGGCTTAAATTTAGGCAGGTAAACAATGTCATTTCAGCTTCCCTCATTTCGAAAAACGATTTAAAAAATGCAGTGGACAGGGTATCCATTCTTGAAACAATTGAAGTCTCTGGAAAAATTACTGATGAAAATAATCAGGGACTTCCTGGTGCCACAATCGTTGTGAAGGGCACAACTACTGGCACCACTACCGATTTAGAAGGGAACTATAAGCTAGCAGTACCGGAAAATTCTGTTTTGTCAATATCATTTGTTGGGTATAAAACCCTGGAATTACAAGTAGGTAGCGAAAATGTTATAGACATTCAAATGGAGATCGACGCTGAACGCTTAGAAGAAATCGTCGTGGTAGGGTATGGAAGTCAAAAGAAAAGTGTCGTTACAGGTGCTATTTCTAGTGTGAAAGCAAAAGATTTGGAATCTATGCCTATTAGCAGGATAGAACAGGCGATTCAAGGTAGAACCTCTGGGCTTGTTGTAGCTGCTAGTTCTGGTGAACCTGGAGCAGGTTCAACTGTAAGGGTTCGGGGTTTGACTTCCTTAAATTCAAACGATCCTTTGTGGGTTGTTGATGGAGTAGTAGTGGACAATGGTGGTATTGGTTATTTAAATCAGTCAGATATTGCCTCTATTGAGGTGCTAAAGGATGCCTCTTCCCAGGCCATATATGGTGCTCGTGGGGCAGCTGGTGTTATTCTTGTAACCACAAAAAAAGGACAAGTAGGTTCCCTAAAAGTAAATTATAATGGATTCTACGGAACATCTCAACCTGCCAGAAAATTAGACTTACTTAATGCTACTGAGTATGCCATCCTGGCAAATGAGTCCTCTCTTGCCGGTGGTGGCGGAGTAGTTCATAATAATCCATTATCTCTCGGAGAAGGGACAGATTGGCAAGAATTAATATTTAATAATTCTGCCAAAAGACAAAATCATGAGTTGAGTATCAGCGGAGGCAATGATGTTTCTACATTTTATACTTCATTCGGCTATTGGGATCAAGAAGGTATAGTGGCAAGCGATATTTCTAATTACAAAAGGATAAACCTACGATTGAACTCTACACATAAAATAAAAAAATGGCTCACATTTGGACAAAACCTCGGTTATGCAAGAGGTAAATCTACTGGTATAGGAAACACCAATAGTGAATTTGGAGGACCTTTAAGTTCAGCCATCAATTTGGATCCAACTACCCCAGTTACAATTACTGATCCGGATGTTGCAACTTCAGGAATATATCTTAATAGTGGAATATTGAAGGACTCAAATGGAAACCCTTATGGTATTTCCAATCTCGTAGGCAATGAAATGGCCAATCCATTAGCATATATTCAAACCAGACTGGGAAACTATAGCTGGAGCGACGATATAATCGGAAACATGTTTTTGGAAATAGAACCCATCGACGGAATAAAAGTGAGATCAACTCTTGGTGCAAAACTGTCCTATTGGGGAGGTGAGACATTCACACCCGAGTACTATTTGAGCGCTGTGAATAATACCGATCGCAATTCATTCAACAGGTCCAACAATAGGAGAATTGACTGGAATATTGAAAACACCATATCGTATTCCAAAAATTTTGATAAGCATGCATTTGTAGTATTAATCGGACAAGGGGCATATCAGGATAATTGGACAACTTCAACTAACGTAACCAAAAGAGGGATTCCTGCAACGTCCTTTGAGGATGCGTATTTGAATTGGAATGTTCCTACAGCAGACATTACTGCAGGTGGCTCAGAAGGTCAATTGCATACAGTAAGTTCCATTTTTTCAAGAGTCAACTACAATTTTGAAGAAAAGTACTTGTTCTCAGCAGTCTTGAGAAGAGATGGATCATCCAGGTTTGGTTCAAACAATAAATATGGAATATTTCCATCTATTTCGCTAGGTTGGAATACCTCACTTGAGGAATTTTGGCCTTCAAATGAAATCGTCAATTTCCTAAAAATCCGAGGAGGATATGGTGTAGTTGGTACGGATAACATTGGTGACTTTGCATATCTCTCTACAGTAGGCGGTGGACGTAACTATTCATTTGGAACCGCTGGAGACTTCTCCATTGGTGTTAGTCCAAACGCACCCTCCAACCCTGAATTAAAATGGGAACAGACGAGTCAATTGAATATTGGTTTTGAAGCTACTTTGCTTGGTGCAATTGATGTTACGTTTGACTGGTACAAAAAAACAACCGATGATATTCTAATGAATCCAAGAATACCTGGTTATGTAGGCGCCATAGGCAATCCCGCTGCAAATGTGGCCAGTGTTGAAAATTCAGGCGTAGAATTGGAGCTAGGATATGAAAAGACTTTTGGTGAACTAAAGATATCTGCCAACGGAAATCTATCATATCAAAAAAATGAAGTCACTTATTTGGGAAATGGTATAGACTTCATTTCGGGTGGGTCTTCTTTCCAGGCCAGTACTTTTCCGATCACTCGTACGGCTGTTGGCCATTCAATGAATTCTTTTTATGGCTTTGAACGACTTGGAATATTCCAGACAGTACAGGATGTTCAAAATCATACGAACTCAGAAGGATCGATAATTCAACCTAATGCAAAGCCAGGTGATTTTATATGGGCCGATAATGATGATGATGGTCAGATTACCGAAGAAGATAGAACATTTATTGGAAATCCGACTCCAACTTGGACATATGGAATGACTATAAATGCAACCTACAAAAACTTCGACTTTGTAATTTTTGGTCAGGGAGTTGCCGGAAATGAGATTTTCCAAGGTTTAACAAGACTTGATATAGCCAATGCTAACCGACAAACCAAAGCACTTGGCAGGTGGACAGGAGAAGGCACTTCGACAGACTATCCAAGATTGGTTAGTGGAGATCCGAATAACAACTTCGGTAATCCATCAGATTTCTATTTGGAAAAAGGAGACTATTTCAGGGTCAAAACTCTTCAAGTAGGATACACATTACCGAGATCAATCCTAGATAAAATAGGAGTCGAAAGGTTTAGGGTTTATTTGACCGGAGAAAACCTTTTCACCTTTACCAAATATACTGGATATGATCCTGAAATTGGAGGAGGGACTTTGAGTATAGATAAAGGGATTTATCCTCAGGCAAAGTCTTTTATGATGGGGGTTAACCTTACGTTTTAATCAAACCGATATTAGCGATGAAAAAAATACATATAAAATATACATTAATGCTAGTGGGCACATTAGTTATGAGTTCATGCAGCAATGATTTTTTGGAAGTAAAACCAAAAGGCACAGAACTGGAGGAAAATTATTATAGAAATGCAGATGAAGCTTTGGCTGGATTGGTAGCGGTATATGATCAAGTTGGAGGAACTTCAAACGGCTTGATAAACAAATATATCGCTTTAAATGCAGCATCAGATGATCACTATGCTGGCGGTGGAAGTTCAACAGACATAACTGATATTCAGGTTTGGAACAATTATACACTCAACCCAGCTGTGGGTCCACAGGGGCCACTTTGGGACAGGGGTTTTTCAGGTATTTTTCGAGCAAATGCACTCATGTCTAAAATTCCAGACATTCCAATGGAGGACCACCTCAAAAGTAGGTATATGGCGGAGGCAAAATTTTTACGTGCATATTTCTATTTTGACTTGGTCAGGTATTTTGAGAACATACCGCTGTTTTCAGAACCAATTTCTTCTGATGGAATATATAATGTCGTACAGGCAGACCCAGTTGATGTTTATGCGTTGATTGAACAAGACTTAAATGATGCATTCGAAGGTTTACTCGCAACAGTTCCTGTCGAAACAGAGGGAGGAAGAGCAACTAAAGGTGCTGCTCATGCACTACTTGGAAAGGTCTATTTGCAACAAGAAAAATTTACTTTGGCAGCAGCTCAGTTTTCTGAAGTAAATGGTACTCCAGGTGGCACCAGCCAATTTGGTTATAAATTACTGGATGATTTTGCTGATTTGTGGAATAGAGATATCAAGCACCATAGTGAATCAATATTTTCTGTAAATCATACTGGCAAAGCCAATTGGGCAGATTGGGGATGTATTGCATGTGCTGAAGGTAACTGGATGAACATAATGTATGGCCCAAGGGATTATAGTCGCTCATCTACTGATGCACCTGATTATGTGGCTGGATGGGGTTTCAATACCGTTACGCCAACCCTTGTAAATGCCATGCAGGGCGATCCTAGATTTAGTGCGAGTATTATTGATATCCAATCATTGGAGGATAATAGCCTGATCAGCTATTCCAAAGGATATGACAACACTGGATTCTTTACAACTAAATATTTATCCCTAAATAGCCAAAAAAATGTGGGTGGATTTGCTGAGGGTAATTATGATCAAAATGTTTATGATATCAGACTTGCTGACACATATCTTTTAGAAGCAGAAGCCCTTGTGAGGGGTGGAGGGGATAATAGTAGGGCACAGAGTCTGTTGGATGCAGTAAGAGCCAGAGTGGGCTTGCCTAGTACTCCGGTTACTTTTGATGCTATTAAGCTTGAAAGGAGAATGGAACTTGTCGCTGAAGGTCACCGATGGTTTGACCTGGTAAGATGGGGAGACGCTCCTACAGCACTTGCTGACATGGGGTTTGTAGAGGGAATACATGAATTGTTGCCCATTCCTTTATTAGAATTGGAAAACACCATGTTGGAACAAAATGTAGAGTACGGAGGTACTAAGTAAGTTTTGGTGATCTTAAAATATGAAACAATGAAAAATATATATAATAATCTAAAAACTTTGACGGTAGGACTAGCAGGTTTACTGATGGTAATTGCCGGATGTTCACCTGAGTCTTCAGATGTAGAAATAGGACCAGTCCCTGAAGCGTCTTTCATAATTGAAATTGACAATTCAAATGTTAACACATTCACACTTACCAGTACTACGGAAGGTGCTTTTTTACACTTATGGGATATCGGTAACGGATATGTAGAAGGAAATGCTATAAATAGTGCTTATTTTCCTGACAAAGGTGAATACGAAATAAGGCTGATTGCCCTTAGCTCTGGTGGAGTGGATACCTCAAATGTTCAAACCGTTGTAGTTGAAACTTCAGACCCTGTAGCTGGAAACCTAATAAATGGAGGAAAAATGGAAGCTGGAGATGAGCAGTATTGGAATACTTTTGTCATAGGTGGTGGAGTGAACTTTGCCATTGCTGACGGTGCTATGGTTGGTACTGGAGGCAACTGGGGACATGCAGGCTTTTATCAAGCAGTAGAAGTTGTTGCAAATAAAACCTATAGATTTTCTGCCACGATTTCCGGTAGTGGTGCCTCTGACACCTGGTATGAAGTTTATTTCGGATCGGACCAACCAACCGATGGACAGGATTACACTTCCGGTGGAATCCAAATTGGACTAAATACTTGGACTGGATGCGGTAATTCAGAATTTTCCGGAAGTGTTTTGGATATTGGATGTGTTGGGGCTTTGATGGGAACAGACGGAACCGTTATGTTCGATACTTCAGGTACTATTTATTTTGTTGTGAAATCAGGAGGAGCCTATTTAGGAGATACTGGTTTAGCCATGGATAATATAGAATTAAGAGGTACTAGATAATTTGGACGTTTTAGCGTGCTGATTCTTTCAGTATTGACTGATCCTTGAGAATAATTTCATAATCTTTTAGTTGATTCATAAAGGTTTAACTCCCAGCCAATAAGGTTGGCTGGGAGTGCTTTTTTTCCAAGCGATTGCACATTGCAGATTATATTCTCAGAGGATTCATCGTGATCAATATTTCCTTTTCTTTTAAATTTTTATAAATCTTTCTTAACATATTAATATGAAGAAGCTTGCTATTTGTGCGGTATATTATTGCGTCTCAATTTTGATGACTTCATGTATCTCTGAAGGCAAAACGGAAGAGTATAAAACCTTATCAACTGATATTGATAGAAAAGTTGAGGCGCTACTTGACCAAATGACGGTACAGGAAAAAGTAGGCCAAATGGCACAGTTGACTTTGGATGTAATTACCAAAGGAGAGACCAAATTTGTAAGTGATGAACCTCTTTTTCTTGATGATAGCCTTGTTGAAAAGGCTCTAGGGAAATACCATGTTGGATCCATACTTAACACAGCCAACAATAGAGCTAGAAGTAGAGATAAATGGGCTGAAGTTATAGGGCAAATTCAAGATTTTGTAAAAAACAATACCAGACTTCACATACCGGTAATCTACGGTATCGATGCGATTCATGGGACAACTTATACTGAAGGAGCCACAATGTTTCCCCAACAAATTGGGCAAGCGGCAACCTTCAACCGTAGTTTGGTTTTAAAAGCCGCTGCGGTCACAGCATATGAAACCAGAGCCTCATCAATTCCTTGGAATTTTTCGCCAGTATTGGATCTGGGGCGTGATCCACGTTTTCCGAGATTTTGGGAGACTTTTGGTGAAGATGTGTATCTCACTACCGAAATGGGAAGAATGGTGATTGAAGGATATGAAGGAGTAAACAATGACATTTCTTCTCCGACAAAGGTGGCCTCCTGTTTAAAACATTTTCTAGGCTATTCAATACCACTTTCAGGAAAGGACCGAACTCCTGCATATATTCCGGAAATAGAGCTTAGAGAAAGACATTTACCAGCATTTGAAGCTGCAATTGAAGCAGGTGCGCATTCTGTCATGATAAACTCTGGAATAATCAACGGAATTCCAGTTCATGGAAACTATAACATTTTGACAAAATTACTGAAGCAGAAACTCAATTTTCAAGGGGTTGTGATAACTGATTGGAATGATATCAATAATCTGCATTCGAGAGATAGAGTAGCCTCTAGTCCAAAAGAAGCTGTTAAGATGGCCATAAATGCCGGAATTGATATGTCAATGATTCCATATGATTTTGAATTTTGTGATTACCTAATTGAACTTGTCGAAGAAGGGGAGGTTTCGCTATCCAGAATAGATGATGCAGTGAAAAGAATCCTGACTATGAAATATCAACTTGGACTCTTTAAAAACCCGATTCCAGGTCAAGAAAACTATTCTGAATTTGGAAGTAAAAAGTATGAGAATATTGCCTAT
The DNA here is from genome assembly GCA_040222275.1 of Cyclobacteriaceae bacterium. Taxonomy (GTDB): domain Bacteria; phylum Bacteroidota; class Bacteroidia; order Cytophagales; family Cyclobacteriaceae; genus CAXBNB01. The sequence goes on along the minus strand of JAVKDJ010000015.1, from coordinate 95,665 downwards.
CAAACTGCTTCAGAATCAATCACATTGCTAAAAAATAAAAACAACATTTTGCCGCTAAAGAAGGGAGGGAAAATACTTGTTACAGGTCCTAATGCAAATAGTATGAGAGCATTAAATGGCGCATGGACGTACTCTTGGCAAGGAGAAAAAGTTGAAGAGTATGCTCAAGAATATAATACCATTTTGGAAGCTATTAGAATCAAAAATGATTCAGTGAACGTCTTGTATGAACCAGGAGTAGCATATAAGGAAAATGGGAAATACTGGGAAGAGAATGTAATCGATTTTGATAAAGTTGTGGAAGCTGCAGCGAAGGTTGATTATATTTTATTATGCCTTGGTGAAAATAGCTACACGGAAAAACCTGGGGATTTACATGACCTGGAATTATCAAAACACCAAATAGATTTAGCAAAAGTATTGGTAGAAACGGGCAAGCCAATTATACTGGTATTGAATCAGGGACGACCCAGACTAATTCAGTCTATTGAATTTGATATGTCAGGCGTTTTGAACCTTTATCTGCCCGGTAATTTCGGAGGGGATGCCTTGGCTGATATTCTTTTTGGAGATGTTAACCCAAGTGGGAAATTGCCTTTTACCTATCCCATGTTTGCCAATACATTGGTTAATTATGACCATAAGCCTTCGGAAGAGCAAGATAAAATGGAAGGTGTATATGATTATGAATCTGATTTTGCTATTCAATATCCATTTGGTCATGGGCTCAGTTATTCTGAATTTGAATATACAAACCTCAACATAAATAAGACTTCAATATCTGTATCAGAAGAAATTAAAATATCAGTTGAAGTAAAAAACATTAGTTCAAGACCTGGTAAGGAAGTGGTGCAACTGTTTGTTTCGGATTTGTATGCATCTATCACCCCAGATGTAATGCGACTGAGAAGGTTTGATAAAATCGAACTTAAACCCGGTGAATCAAAAATTGTCGAGTTTCAACTTCAGGCTCGAGATTTGGCATTCGTAGGGAATGATTTGAAATGGCGAGTTGAAAAAGGAGAGTATCAAGCCAAAACAGGAAACCTTGAACGTGAATTTTCCATATCAGAAGATCACGAATTCAATCAAGTAGATCCAGTCTTGTAACATTTGGATTGACTAACCAATACGTCATAATAAAACTGGACAAGTGAGAAATCTTATAGCATCAATCATATTGTTGTTTTCTATTGCAACCTATGGGCAAGGATTGAAAACCCAAGGTAAAGTAATTGTGAATTCGACAGGTGAGGAAGTCCTGCTTAGAGGACTGGGGCCAGGAGGTTGGATGGTAATGGAAGGTTACATGAACCAATCAGCAGGTATAGCTGGTACGCAACATGAAATAAAGAATAAACTAATTCTGCTCATGGGAGAAGAAAAAACCGAGCAGTTTTTTGAGCGTTGGAGAAACAATCATTTTACAAAAAGAGATGTTGATTCATTAGCAGCGTGGGGATTTAATAGCATTCGATTGCCGATGCATTATAACCTATTTACACTTCCAATAGAGAAGGAGCCCGTAAAAGGAGAACATACTTGGTTGTCAACCGGATTTAATATGGTAGATGATTTACTTGATTGGTGTGAATCTCATGAAATGTATTTGATTTTGGATCTTCATGCAGCTCCAGGTGGACAGGGAGCCAATGCGGATATATCTGATTATGACCCATCAAAACCTTCGCTTTGGGAGAGTGAAGAGAATCGCGAAAAAACAGTGGCACTTTGGGGAAAGATCGCGGAAAAGTATAAGGATGAAGAATGGATAGGGGGATATGATCTTATAAATGAACCCAATTGGGATTTACCTGGTGGTTTGTTGCTTCGGGAGTTGTATGAGGATATTACCCAGGCGATTCGTGAAGTAGATTCCAACCACATCATTTTTATTGAAGGTAATTGGTTTGCCAATGATTTCACAGGACTCACACCTCCGTGGGATGATAATATGGTATATAGTTTTCATAAATATTGGTCATCAAACACAGAAACTGATCTTGACTGGATTTTGCCAATGCGGGAGCAATACAATGTGCCATTATGGATGGGTGAATCAGGAGAAAATTCAAATACGTGGTATACAGATGCTATTTCGCTTTTGGAGGAAAATGATATTGGCTGGGCTTGGTGGACCATGAGAAAAATAGAAGCGATCAATAGTCCTTACGATATACGTATGAATGAAGGCTATAAAAAGGTTCTTAATTATTGGAAGGGCGAAGGGCCTAAACCAACAGAAGAAGAAACATTTGACGCCATGATGGAGCTTGCCGACAATCTTTTGGTTGAAAATAGTTTTTACCATAAGGATATTATTGACGCAATGTTCAGACAAGTGAATACAGATGAGACGATGGCATTTCATCTAAATGGCATTCCTGGAGTTTTGCACATGTCGGATTATGATTTAGGTAAAAATGGCTATGCATATTATGACAATGATGTAGCAAATTATCATTTATCAACTGGAGAATTCCAAGCTTGGAACGCAGGATGGACATACAGAAATGACGGAGTTGATATTCAAAAAAATGATGATACGAGCAACAGCAATGGATATCACGTGGGGTTTGTAAATGAAAACGAATGGATGAAATATAGCGTGCAAATTGCTGAATCCGGAAGTTACACCCTGGGAGTCAGAGTAGCCACTCCAGGTATTGGTAGATTCTATTTGTCGGTAGATGATCAAAATGTAACAAGTTTTCAAACGATAAATTCGACAGGAGGGTGGGATAAGTTTGAGACAATAGAAATAAATAATGTCCTACTTGATGAAGGAAATCATGACTTGAAATTTCAGGTAGAAGGAGGAGAGTTCAATATAAGTAGTATTGATTTTGTAAGAAGCGGAACACTTGAATCTGCCAACTTTTCGATACTAAATGGCTGGTCAAAACAAGATAATTCAGTAGTAACTCTCGCTGTGAATCAATCAGTCTCTTCAGAATCATTAAAGGGCTCTGAGGATCAATTCTTAGTAGAAATAAATGGAGAAATAGTGTCGGTTAGTGACATTTCTTTGCGCGAGAAAAAGGAAAGAACTCTGGACTTAAAAATTGATAATCATTTAAAGTCATCTGATGAAATTAAGGTGAGCTATACAGGTTCTTCGATTGTTTCAATATTGGGCAAAAAATTAGATACGTTCTCTGAATTGACAATTAAAAATGATTTACCTGTCTATTCTACAATTCCAGCAAAAATTGAGGCGGAAGATTATATAAACATGCAAGGGCTGGTGAAAGAAACCACTACAGACGAGGATGGAGGTTTTAATTTGGGATTTACTGATTTTGGTGATTTTGCAGATTATAGGGTATTTGTAGAAAAGGAAGGAGAGTATCTATTAAATCTAAGATTAGCTGGCGAATCTCAAATGGGAAGTTTGGGTTTTTATTTGGTAGATGAAAATAATGATGAGGAAAAACTAGTTACAACAGCCACTCTTATTACAGGAGGGTGGCAGATTTGGAAAACAAAGTCTTTAAAAGTGTTTTTGCCGGCTGGAAATCACACAATCAGAATGAAAGTTTTGGCTGCAGGATTTAATTTCAATTGGTTTGAAATTTCCGAAATAGCCCCTGAAGTTTTAAGAGTTGAAAGTACAATTAATAAAGATGAGGCTATTTTTTACCCTAATCCTGTCAAGAATACCATTCATATATTAAATGAGAAATTTGATCAATTTGTCATACTTTCTCTAACCGGAGTAAGAAAATTAGGCGGTTCAATTCTTAGTAATCATACTATACAGATTGCAAACCTGCATTCGGGCATATATTTATTGAAAGTCACCGATTCTAAAAAAAGGATAAGTACCACAAAAAGAATGTTGGTGATAAAATGACAAAAAAAAGCATCATATCTAACATCATGCACCCCACTGGGTACTGCAGATTTTACCAATCTAAATTTCTTCTCGTCTTTAGACGACAACTGTCTAATCCATTAAACATGAAAAAAAATCTTATAATATTGTTTTTTAGCCTTTCGGTTTATGGTTGTGAACAAAGGAAGGAAGCCGATCACTTGAATGAGAAGCCGGGAGAGAAAACAGTTTCTTCAATTACAACAGTTGAGAAACAAATATCCATATTCACTACTGCTAGCAATACAGATCTAAGGTTATCAAAAACAGGAACAAAGGAATTTGTAAAAGCCCAACAGCCACTGGAGTCCGAAATTTCTGTATTTGTCAATCCCAACAAAACTTTCCAAAATTTATTGGGAATTGGTGGAGCAATCACAGATGCATCTGCTGAAGTTTTTGATCAGCTTCCAAAAAATAAGCAAGCGGAGTTTTTGAAAGCTTATTTTGACGAAAAAGATGGCATTGGGTATTCTCTCACTCGCATACCGATCCACAGTTGTGATTTTAGCAGTGGTAGTTTTACCTATGTCTCAGATGATGATAAGGACTTGAAAACCTTCAATATCGATCATGATCGTGAGTATAGAATTCCCTTGATCAAGCAGTCTATTGCAGCAGCAGGAGAATTATTGCTCTACGCGAGCCCATGGAGCCCTCCGGCTTTTATGAAAGACAACAACAATATGTTGCAGGGTGGTAAACTGTTGCCGGAGTACTATGCATCTTGGGCTCTCTATTTTACAAAGTTTATCAAAGCTTACGAAAATGAAAATATACCTGTTTGGGGAGTGACCATCCAAAACGAACCTATGGCAGTTCAAAGATGGGAGTCTTGCATTTTTACAGCAGAAGAAGAACGCGATTTTCTAAAAAACTATTTGGGGCCGATCATGGAAGAACAAGGTTTAGGTGATAAGAAAATTGTGGTTTGGGATCACAATCGGGACCTGATTAATAATCGAGCCAATACGATTTTTGATGATCCGGACGCTGCTAAGTATGCCTGGGGCATAGGTTTTCACTGGTACGAAACATGGGCTGGTGGCGATCCGATGTTCGATAATCTGGGTAACATCAAAGAGTCTTATCCTACAAAAAACCTATTGTTTACCGAAGGTTGTGTGGAGGGATTTAAAGCTGAGAAGTATCAATTCTGGCCCAATGCTGAAAGATACGGACACTCAATGATCAATGACTTCAATGAGGGGACTGTTGGCTGGACAGATTGGAATATTTTATTAAACCATAACGGAGGGCCAAATCATGTTGGTAATTATTGTTTTGCTCCCATACATGCAGATACCAATTCCGGTGAATTGATTTATACACCAACGTATTATTATATCGGTCATTTTTCAAAATTCATAAAACCTGGGGCTGTCAGGGTAAGTACGACATCAAGCAGAAGCACATTAGAAAGTACTTCATTCAAAAACACCAATGGCTCAATGGTTACTGTTGTGATGAATAGAACTGATAATGAAATAACCTATAATTTGAAGGTTGGAGATGGCAGCACATCACTAGTAATAGAGCCACATGCCATACAGTCATTGATTTACTAAAATTAATTTTAACTCAACAAAGAAATGTCAAAACTCGATTATCATACAATGAAACTCACCCTAAGCATCTTTTACACTTTACTGATGGTGACATTAATAGCTTGTGGATCTGATGGTGATCTGGTAGAAGATGATATAATGGATAATGCTAATGTGCTGTCTGATTTGCAGGTTACGGTGAATATTGAAGGAAAGGATGCCAATAATCCTCACGGAGACGGAAGTGGAATCGTGGATATTTCGGCTTCAGCAATTAATGCAACAACATATCAATTTGTGCATAACGGACAAATTTTTGCAGTACCTGCAGGATCAAAAACTTTTACTTTTGAAACATCCGGAACACATACCTACTCCATCACAGTAATTGCAATTGGTGAAGAAAATACCACGATAGAAGAAACAGTCACCTTTGATGTCTTATTCGAATATACACCTTCTGCGGATTTAATAACAATGCTTACAGGTGATAGCTCGAAAGAATGGAGAATAAAATTTGAAAAATCCGGGCATTTGGGTTCTGGGCATGCAGACGAGCAAACACCCAATTTGTGGTCAGCTAAAGCTTATGAAAAGGAAGACCTGGGTGCCTATGATGATAGGTTTTCCTTCAATGTTGATGGTACATTTACTCATACAACCAATGGGAATATACACGGGAAATCTGGTCCAATGAGTTTGGATTTAGGAGGAGACCAGGGGCTTACTCCCAATAGTAATGCCGAATTTGAAAACTACCCACATAATAACTATTCAGAATCCTGGACCCTAAGTATGGTTGATGGTGAAGAAACGCTGGCATTCTCCAATGTTGGGTTTCATGGCTACTATGTTGGAGGAGATCATTTATATACAATAATTTTTAGAAGCCATAGTGAACTATCTATTAGCACTATTGGGTCAGATGGTCTAAAATGGTTTGGTATCCTGACAACAGATGAGGTTCCGGACAAAACTGACTTACCACCCAATTCTATTTATTCTAGCTTAGTGTGGTCTGATGAATTTGATGTTGATGGAGCACCAGATCCATTAAATTGGGGCTATGATTTGGGCGATCATGGCTGGGGAAACAATGAATTGCAGAACTATACCAACAATTTGGAAAATGCTTCAGTTGAAGATGGTGTCCTCACAATTACAGCCAGGAAGAACGGAAATGGATATACATCAGCAAGGTTAAAATCTCAAGGATTGAGATCATTTAAATATGGTAGAATTGAGGTAAGGGCAAAACTGCCATCATCTCAAGGCACATGGCCTGCAATATGGATGTTGGGTTCGAACTTTACTGATGTTGGCTGGCCGAATTGTGGTGAAATGGACATAATGGAACAAACCGGTTGGGAGAAAAACCAGGTCTTAGGGACATTCCATTGGCAGGATCCAGCTAGTGATTCCTATCGTCATGCTGGCCAAAATACAATTGCCAGCACTTCCACCACAGAATTTCATTTATATTCATTAGAATGGACCCCAGAAGTCATTTATGTTCTTTATGATAATGAGTCTTATGTTACTTTTCCAAACAACAGTAATTTACCTTTCAATGCTGACTTTTTTATAATCTTAAATATCGCCATAGGGGGCAACCTTGGCGGAGAGGTCGACCCTGTTTTTACCCAGGATATGATGGAGATAGATTATGTAAGGGTGTATCAATAATTCAATAAATAGATAATGCAAAATAAGAGGATTGCCCTACATCCTCAGGGATAAAGGATCAATATTTAGACCAAAGTAAAAAGAATAATTGAGTTGGATTTGAGAAATAAAAACATGTTAAAAAAACAAGTATATGAACCGAAATCCAACATTAACAATCATCCTGTTACTTGCTTTAAACATCTTGGGGAATTCACAAACGAAAATCGAGCTGAAAGACAATTGGTACGTTCTAAACGGGGAGAAGTACTTTATCAAAGCCGTCGGTTATGAAATCAGTGCTCGTCCAGGACAACACCCATATGAGGATGCAAAAAAGGACGAACTGGAGTTAATGAAATTTGACCTGAAAAAGATAAAAGAAGGAGGTTGGTATTAAGATTGGGCATATTAGTCTAGAAGAGGGAAATGAACTGATTTCTACAAATAGCCCCGAAAACATTATAGAGGCTTTGAGAATTTTTGATCAGGGTTTGAAATATTCCAGTCTAAAAGAATTGGCCGATGTAAAAAAGAAGACTGGGAATTTATTATCAGAAGCATATTACCAGAAAGCTTTTAGTTACTGGAACCAAGAAAATAAAACAGTACATGACTATAGCTTAATAGGTGACTATATAGGAATAAGAGCACCAACTGATGACGATATATTTGAGAGGATAAGAGTGACGTCCATAGACAATAGTCATGCGGCAATGGAATGCCTCAATAAGTTGAAAGAAATTGATGCTGATTACAAAGACTCCAAAACCTTAGGAAAAAGGCGTGGGCAGACACAACGTTGCAAGACCCTGGAATAAAAAAGGATACTGGACTTTTAAAACGAAGAATTTGGTTTGGATGAAATGGAACCTCGGCTTTGAAGTACCGAACTCGGCTTATTATGCCTATGTTGATACTTATGGTCAACATACCATATACTCAATATTTTGATATTGCAGAGAAGGACAGGAATGGACATCAAAGGACCATAAATGACATAATTGTGGCACCCCTACGGACTACAACAAAAACCTTTTGAAGCGATTCAAGGCGCTTTTTTGGTTTTGAAGATGGTGTCAAGAGCTAGTTATCCGGCGGATAGAAACTAAATAATCTTATTCTTAAGATTATTGAAGAAGCAAAACTCCTTCCCAATATATTATCAATTGCCTCTATCATATGACCATTTTCAAACGATGGAGCATCTCCTTCCTTAAAAAAAATTTTGATCATTTGTCTAATTGGGGATGTTCATTATTACTTATCATAAACTTTGATTCTCCACTGCGATAATTACTTCATTTTTCTGATGCTCTACTCTTTTAAGAATTCTATCTAGGTAATCATCTCCAAGGTTATTTCTAATCCAACTTACTTCATCAAAAAACGCTTTCTTTGTGGTTGTTGGTGATAAAATTATTGGCCATGGTTGTTGATCTTCTCTGTAATATTTTGGATGGATTTAATGAGCAGGGAAAAGCCCGGGGCTTCACCGACAATCATTTGTTCTTTAGTTTTTTTATAATCCTCACTCCATACCGTATTCAGGTTTTCTGGTGGAATGGGGTTGAGGTTAGGAGGAAAATGCAGGTCATAGTCCACATCTTTGATTGGTGTGAACACCCTTCGATGGGTGACAATTTCTTTATATAACCCTAGATCTGAAATAGCCAAATCTGCATATTTTGTTTTGCTGATCTGAACCAGGTCGTACAGGTGCCGGCTCATCCGCTCTATATTGATTTGCCCCGGTGGACACTGGAAGGTCTCGTGTAACAAGAACAATTTGTCGAGAAATGTTTTCTCTACGTTGGCCACCAAAACCGGAAACTCCCCATCTAAAAACGCCAGGCCAGGGAAGGCTTCTTTGATCAGCGACTGAATAGGCCGGGGCGTATTGGGCTCTTGCATGGACCGCCCGCCTATTTCCAGGGTGATTTTAGGCAGTACGTAGGTCGTATGTTCTGTGAGCGGATTGTACTCCAGAAAGATTTTAAAAGGATCTTTGACGCTGTTGGAGGTCTCTTCCAGTGTTATGGTGAAGGGATACGATTGTAGTTTTTTTGATAGCTCGGGAAAAAACTCCTCCCGAACGAACGACTGTGCCCGTCTTCTCAGCTTTCGGAGCTGGTTGCCATTCACCTCATCTGTGAAGCCTAAGTAATGGTAGTCAATCGTCAGATCAATGTCTTCTGAAAACCTGTCGATTACCTTCCATGCCTTGCTTAGGGAGGTGCCTCCCTTAAAAATCAAATGCCCGGCAAAAGACAGGTCAAAAACCTGCCGGAGGCATTCGGTGACCCACAGGTCCTTTTCGACAGCATAGTCGGGCAGGGCCAATTGAGTGGATGATGCAGCGATCACCTCCTTTTGTTCGGTATCCGATAGTGCAAACCAATTATCCATTCAATGCTTCTTTCATGATAGGCCTGATCCATGCTGGTGCCAGCCGGATATCGTGGTTGAGCTTGTGCGGGTTTTCTTTTTTCAATACCTCCAGCACTCGCTTTTTTTGTTCCCCGGACACATGCTCCCGGCCGATCTCCTTGAGGGCTTGTATCACCAATAGGCTTGCTTCCCCCTGTACGGCCAGGTTTTTTGGGGCTGTTTTTTTGAAAACTATCCTGGATTTGCCGATCTGCACCGACCTGGGCGAGCCGTCAGTGAGGTAAACGGCATTGAGGGGTATCTGTGAGCTGAGACCGAGCTGATAAAGGGCCATAGCTCCCGTAGGGATGGCTTTGGCCCTGTCCCTTTTGGCGATGGCCCGGGCCACTTCCTGGATGCCAGGCAAGACTGGCAGCCCCAGCAACTTGGAGGTTTTCGGGCGAGTGTAAATGCCCCGGGCCACCCTGGTCAGCTCTTCCTTTTTTTCCAGTCTGCTCAGGGCCTTTTTTACTGCATCCCCTGATCCCATCCGTGCAAAGTCATCATTGAAAAAAAGCGCACCCCCCTTCGCCTTTTTTACTTTTGTAAGTATTTCTTTTTCAATGTTTTGCATGTATAAACAAATAAATATTGGTCACCAATTTAGTATAAATTAGTGACAATTGTAGCGAATGGTTGCAACTAACTACTTCTAAGTTGGTTGCTTTTAAAAAGCCAAGCCCCGGACAACTGCCATACGCTCTTGGCTTCCTGACCCTTCACTAAAACAATCCACTGGACAGATTCTTAACACTAGATTTAACTCAAGCCCTCCCTTTCTGGCAAGGCAAGCGCAGGGCTTTTACTTTTTCAATACCTGCCAGCCAACAGGTTGGGAAAAAAACCTACCCAAAATAATCACCTATCAAATATACTGGCTGCCCCACGTCCGGGTATTTTGGCTGGCCAATGCATCATAATTGATCATAGATCAAGCGTAGAAGTTTTTTCGCTGATCCATAATGTTCTGTTAATACCGTTAATTGTAGGCAAATTTATGGATCAAATGTAAAACCTGTGGGTAATTGTATCTTTCTAAGACAGCTAAAAGGTAAATTTATCAGAACTTAAAATTTTTTGTTTGTGGTCCGGATTGTTCCTGCCCGATCGGTAGGTGCTTTTCTACGCAATGACATGTCCAGAACAGGCACAAAACCTTTAGGAACCACTTTTTAGAAAGTAGGATGTCCATTAGGACTCTACCAACAACAGCTCAAAACTATCCAATTGGCAAAGATTCCTTCCTGCCTCGCCGAAGGCGGGCACTTTGCTGCGGAATGACTTTCCAGAAACTGGTGCAAACCTTCAAACACCTTTTTTGAAAGCTAAATTAGACTTTTTCTGGATACCCCACTGAAATTCCGCTTGATCCAATTTATAGGCGTGGCAGGAATCGAAACAGAAAAGCCTGAAACTAAAAAAACCACCTGATTTAGGTGGTTTTTTTAGTGTGTTTGGTGGGCGCTGAGGGATTCGAACCCCCGACCCTCTGGGTGTAAACCAGATGCTCTGAACCAACTGAGCTAAGCGCCCGTCTTGAATTGGGAGTGCAAATGTATGACGGTTATTTATAAATGCAAACCAATTTTAAATTATTTTTAACTCAATGCGTGATTTAAATATTCGTTGAATTTTTCCGCCTTTTTGTAGGTTACTATGGCGTCTTTGTAGAAGCCCTCTGAAAGCACTTCTTTGTCGGAATAATACTTCACCACATAGAAGCTTTTGAGCCTCAACAGCTCGATGTTTGGGTGGTCTTTTGGGTAACCCTTTGGGGCAGTCTTCAGTGCCTCTCCTTTGATGTCCCCAAATGTTTCTTTAAAATCCTTGCTCCCTATCAGCTTTTTCAGTTCCGCCGGGTTGTAGTCTATCTCCTGCCTGATAGCCGCCAGTTTTTCCGGAGAGGGCATGTATATCCCACCACCGAGAAAATTATTTCCGGGCTGCATGTGCACATAGTAGCCCGTCCCTTCAGATTTTTTGCCATTGTCCCCCATCAATGCCCCAAAATTGGTCTTGTAGGGTGTTTTGTCGTTGCTAAACCGGATGTCCCTATTGATCCTGAACATGCAGTTTTTAGAAGCAACCCCTTCGAGCCTCGGGTCAAATTCTGCGACATCCTTTAGTATATTGTCCACCAGTTTCACAAACGAAGAGCGCGCCTGCTGGTAAGTTTTTTTATTGGCGTCAAACCATTCCTTGTTGTTGTTATTGCCCAGGTCAGTCAAAAAATTGAGGGTGTGTTTCAATTCCATATTTCTTTGATTTCGGTTAGTTTTTCCATAGCCATGCTGCGCGAACCTTTTATTAGTACGGTGGAGTTTGAAATTGGATGTTTTTTCAGAAAAGAAATCAATTCATCCACCGACAAAAACACCCTACCTTCCGGACTACCCAATGCCTGCAAATACTCTTCCCCTACAAAAAAGGCCTGAGGTATCTTGCTTTCACTTACATGCCGATTGATGCCGGAATGTTCGCCTGCGCTGTATTCCCCCAGCTCCTTCATATCGCCAAGCAGTGCCAGCTTTTTGGGGTTGTCAAATGTGGACAGGTTGTCGAGGGCCGCCCGGGTAGAGTCCGGATTTGCATTGTAGGCGTCAAGTATCACAGTATTGGTGCCCAGCGTCACGATTTGCGACCTGTTGTTCTCCGGACGATAAGTATCTATAGCTTCCATGGCTTTCTGCATGTCCACATCAAAATACGCACCCACACACAAAGCAGCACTTGCATTCATGTAGTTGTAACCTCCCACCAAGTGCGTATTGTGCAATATGCCATCTGCATCTTCATATTGCACAAAGGGGGCCGAGCTTTTCAACTGACAATTTTTGTCGGGGAAAAGAACCGGGTCCTGAAAACGCCTGGCCATATTCGACAGTACCTCATCCCTGGAATTGATAAATGGAACCCCATCGTTTTTTCTTAAAAAATCAAACAGCTCACTTTTGGCCCGTATCAGGTTTTCCCGGCCACCAAATTCTCCAACATGCGCTGTACCCAGGTTGGTAATGATGCCATGGGTAGGTTTGGCAATCTCACAGTACCTGGCAATTTCGCCAAGGTGGTTGGCCCCCATTTCCACTACGGCTATTTCTGTATCCAGGCTCATAGAAAGCAATGTAAGGGGCACACCTATGTGGTTGTTGAGATTGCCCGAGGTGCAATGAACTTCAACACTGGTCGCAAGCACTCTGGATATCAATTCTTTTGTGGTTGTTTTTCCATTAGACCCGGTGATGGCCAGCACATGCCCTTCAAACCTGCTCCTATGGTAGGTGGCAAGCTCCTGCAGGGCCTCCAGGCCATCATCAACCAAAATACAACCGTCACCTTCACCCCCAAAGGAAGGATCGTCAACCACAGCATACTTTGCCCCATTTTCAATGGCCTGAAGGGCATACTTGTTGCCATTGAAATTTGGCCCCTTCAAAGCAAAAAACATATTACCGGGTTCTATTTTCCTGGTGTCGGTACTCACCCCGGTACATTCATTATACCTATCGTATAAAGATTTGATTGAATATTTCAAATGCGTAATTCTCAACTGATAAAGGCACAAATATATTTATTTTTTGAGCGTGGCTATGAAAAAAAGCCAACAACCACAGGGCGGCCTATTTGAAGCTGCTTGTATAAAATAGACCACAACCCTGTGTGGTTAAATTGTAGTGTAAAGGCGAGGTATTGTAAACTTAAAATCTTTCGATTTTGAATAAGGCTACCACATTCCTTAATTGTTAGCTACTACTCAAAGGTTTTTGCAAACAACCGGAAAAGCGGCTTTATGTTCGCATGTTGAATATTAAAAAAACACATTGGACAAAAAATCCATCCTTCATATCTTGGCTTTAGCTGTTTTGTGTGGCATCACAGCTTCAACACCAGTACATTCGCAGGTACTGTTCACCTATGATTCGGAAATTAAAGTTTTCGGAAACGGGCAGGAACTAAAGCTCCCCTTTGCCGGGGGGTTAAATTCAGGTCAGTACGGGACTATCGATTTCAACCAGGACGGCCTTCAGGACCTGGTCGTTTTCGACAGGTCGTCAGACAAACTCATTACTTTTGTCAATACCGGCAATAGTTATGTATATGCACCTGAGTTCGAACATTCCTTCCCTGAAAACATACAAAACTGGATGGTTTTGGTCGATTACAACTGTGATGGCAAAAAGGACATTTTTACCTACACCAACCTGGGCATCAGGGTCTTTAGAAATACCAACCAATCCCCTTTGGAATGGGAACTGGTGGCAGATCCGGTGTTTACCAAAGGTAGCTCTTCACAAGTAAACATCAGTGTGAATACCACTGACATTCCGGCCATTGCCGACCTGGATGGTGATGGTGATTTGGATATACTGGTTTATAATTTCGCATCCGGCGGCTTTATAGAGTTTCACAAAAACACGAGCATAGAAACCACCGGCCATTGCAACAACCTCGATTTCGAGCGGGTCACCAGGCAATATGGTGATTTTGAAGAGTGTACATGCGACGAATTTGTTTTTTCTGGTGATCCATGCAGTGCCAACGGCAGGGTTCTCCATGCCGGGGGAAAATCCATACTGGCCTTCGACAATGACGGGGACGGGGACCTGGAGCTTGTTATTGGCCAGGAGGAGTGCAGTGACGTGAATATATTCACCAATGAAGGCACTCCTGCCGAAGCTGCATTTACTTCATACCACAATTTATTTCCAGAACAAGGGCAGGCCATCGACATGCAAAGATTCCCTACCCCTTACTATGTGGATGTCACTTTTGACGGGTTGAAAGACATCATTGTAGCCCCAAACCTAAGGGCCAACCCGGATGGGCAAATAAACAATTCACTGTCGAGTTGGTTATATAAAAATACAGGCACCCCGACTATGCCAAACTTCCGGTTTGAAGGGCAAGATTTTTTGCAAACGGACATGATCGATGTGGGCGAATATGCCTACCCTACGTTCGCCGATATAGACGGGGATCTCGATGAAGACCTGCTTGTAGCTGGAACCGGACAGCAATCCGGTGGGCTTTTTCATTCATCGCTTTGGTTGTATGAAAAAACCCCACAAGGATTTGTACTGTCAGATACAGACTTTTCTTCCCTATCCCAACTCAATTTTACCTACCTCAATATCTCGATGCAATACCTTAATGCAGACAATTTGCCCGATATGATAGTGAGCGGAATCGGCCCGGGCAATGACACTGGGCTTTACCATATACCGGGAGCATCGGTCAATGGCAAAACTGTTTTTCAACCCAACCAAATGGTGAAAATGGTGAGCACCATAAGTGCCTTTGACGACCCTGAGTTCTGTGATGTCAATGGTGACGGGGCACTGGATTTATTACTGGGAAAGCAAAACGGTAGATTGGAGTACTATGTAAATACCCGCACAAATGATTCGCCTTCTTTCCAGTTAGAAAATAGTGCCTATCTGGGACTGGATTTCAACGGCGCTAAAGGCAATTTAAACATCACTGCCAAAGACATTGACCGGGATGGTACTACAGACCTAATCACAACAGATCGATCCGGGATCATGAGCATATACCTGGATTTTACAACCTCAGGAAGCCGGCCTGAAATTGATATATTAAAAATAGATGATAGCGAGCAAAAACATACGACAGTATTTGGCCGGTCTAGTCACCCCGCAATCGGTATCGTCGATGGAAAAACCGTACTGGCAGTGGGCAACATCCGGGGAGGCCTCAGTATGATGGAGCTTTCGGGAAGCCTGGTCGATAATGGTGGTGAATTGGAGTTGACTGTTTTTCCCAACCCCAGCAGGATCGACAAAGTAGTTAAATTTCACACCCCCAGCGAGGGGATTGAGTTGGAAATATTTGGAGTTGCCGGCAACAGAATGGTGGGGCCATTGAAAATGAATGCCAGCGAGGTGCTGCAACTGGACTTGTCCATATACCAAACAGGCCTGTACCTCGCCCGCATCAGGAAGGGCAGCAGTACCCAAACCAGAAAGTTTATCCTGGGCAATGGCCTGGACAACCTATAGCAGGTTTTTGTCAACCAACATCTTCTTCAGCTCACTGCATTCCATCGATCCGATTTTCTCCTTTGGAATAATGACCGGGCTGGCCGGGGACGTGAATAAAAAGAAACAGGAATCTATTTCTACAACATTTTTAATAGCTGCCCAGTCGTAGGAGGTCTCTGCCCCGGGATGTTTGTGGCGAATTTGATGATGGTTAATCTCCAGTTCATTGGCACCCAGGCTAGAAGAATGCTCCCCACTTTCTACACTTATCCTGGCACGGCCAAGAGCTTTTGAGGTGAGCCTCTTGGGATAAAACAACACCCATATTGCACACATGAAAACCACCATCAGTGCATTTTCCAGAACGAGTTCGTCGTTTTTGAACTTGTAATATAAGAACACGCCAAAAACAACTGGTACTATGTAAGTAATCAGTGTTTTGGTTTTCAAAAATTGCTTGTTGTTCAATAGATGGTGCTTATGAAACTCCATCCAATCATCAACATCTAAGTTAAATTTTAGATTCATTTTTACAGTTTTGCTCAATCAATCGTATATGTGTCAGCGTCTTTCAGAAAAGGGTATTTTCTCCTAAAATCCATCATTGCATTGGCTTCCAGGGTTTCAGAGATGACCATTTCCTGATCATCTGCCGTACCAACCAATTCGCCAAGGTGGTCGTATATCGCCGAGTGGCCTACATATTGGTGGCCTACATCGTCCGCACCTATCCTGTTTACCCCTGCCACATAACACTGGTTTTCTATTGCCCTGGCCTTTAGCAGTATATCCCAGGCATTGATTCTTGGCTTTGGCCAATTGGCCGCATACACCAGCAGGTCAAAATCACATTGGTCAGATGTGGTATCCCAGCTGTTTCTCGACCACACAGGGAACCTCAGGTCGTAGCACACCATGGGACAAATCCTCCATCCTTTCCATTCCAATATCAACCTCCTTTTTCCACGGGCGTAAGACTCTCCTTCATCTGCCAGGGTAAAGAGGTGGCGCTTATCATAATATTTCGTTTGCCCTTCGGGAAATACTGCATACATCCGGTTGTAGTAAAACCCGTTTTCCTTTACCATATAGCTTCCCATCACGAGGGCCGATTTCTCCTTTGCTATCTGGTACATCCACTTGTACGTATTGGTGTGCGGTGCTTCGGCCAGCTTCGATGGGTTCATGGAAAAACCCGTGGTAAACATTTCGGGTAGCACTATCAAATCCGTTTCTTCCGACATGGTCCATAATTTCTCTTCAAACATGGCCATATTGGCGGCAGGTTGTTCCCAAAACAAATCTGCCTGCACAAGGGTTATTTTTAAATCTTGCATAATATTTCAGCGGCTTTTTTTAGCGTTTCTTCTTCTTTGGCAAAACAAAACCTGAGCAGCTTGTTGTCTGTCTGGTCTCCGTAAAATACAGAAAAAGGAATGGAAGCCACTCCAAATTCTTTAGTGAATTTCTCTGCCATAGCTACATCGGGCTCATTGGATATTTTGCTGTACGAAAAAGTCTGAAAATAAGTACCCGATGAATGCAGTGGCTCAAACCGGGAGTTTCGCATCAATTCCAAAAACAAGTCCCGTTTGTTTTGATAAAACCCCGGCAAAGACAAATAGTGGTTTGGTTTTTTCAAAAAATCCACCATTGCCAACTGGATGGGTGTATTCACACTAAAAACCACAAACTGATGCGTTTTTTTTATTTCTTCTGTAATCGCTTTGGATGCCACGCTGTATCCCATTTTCCAGCCCGTCGCATGAAAGGTTTTTCCAAAAGAAAATACAGCAATACATTTGTCTTTCAGGTCATCGTTTGCCAGCACTGAATGATGTTTTGCCCCATCAAAAATAATGTGTTCATAAACCTCATCACTGAGCACAAAAATGTTTTTATTCCTAACCAATTCGACCAATGCCTCCACATCTTCTTTTTTCAATACGGCACCCGAAGGGTTTTGGGGTGTATTGACAATGATCATTTTGGTCTTGTTAGTAATTTTTGAGGCCACCTCATCCCATGGAATAGAAAAATCGGGAAAATTGAGTTTGACTGGAACAGGTACGCCCTGGTTCAATAGTACCGTAGGGCTGTAGCTGTCATAAGCAGGCTCAAAATAGATCACCTCATCGCCTGGGTGAACCAACGCAGAAATAGTGGCAAATATCGCTTCTGTAGCCCCTGACGTAACGGTGATGTGGTCGTCAGCATTCGTATTACAACCAAATGTTTGGTTCACCTTGTTGCTAATTTGCTCCCTCAACTGAGGCAATCCGGGCATAGGTGCATATTGGTTGTCGCCCTTTTTCATATAATGCACCACCAGATCCACCAGTTCATGTGAAATATCAAAACCAGGATAACCCTGCGACAAATTAATGGCATTGTAATCAGCAGCCATTTTGGACATGATGGTAAATATTGATGTCCCGGTATTGGCTAGCTTCGACTGCATCCGGCTTATTTTTTATTGGGGATTTTTATCTTGTAATCTGCATCACACTTGCCTTTGCTGATGTTCTGCAGCTTGCCTTTGAGCAATCTTTTTTTGAATGGAGTCAGGTAGTCTGTAAACAGGATACCTTCTATATGGTCGTACTCATGCTGGATAATCCTGGCCTTCATGCCGTCAAAGGTTTCTTCATGCTCCTTCCAGTTTTCATCCAGGTAGTTGATGGTCACTTTTGGAGGTCGGCTCACTTCTTCCCGGATACCGGGTATGCTCAGACAGCCTTCTTCAAATTTCCATGGGTCACCACTTTCTTCTACTATCTCGGGATTAATAAACACTTTTCTGAAATCAGACATGTCCTCCTCCTCATCGTCCAGTGGGGTACCATCCACCACAAACATCCGAATAGATTTGCCAATCTGAGGTGCTGCCAAGCCAATACCGCTCGCCTGGCGCATGGTATCAAACATGTCCTGGCTCAGTTGCTTGACATCAAGTTTCCCTTCTTCAATCTCTTCTGCCATTTTCTTCAGAACAGGGTCGCCGTAAACGACTATTGGATAAATCATATCTTTGACTGTAAAAACGATTGCAATATCAATGTTGCACTTAACTTGTCAACATTCCCTTTTTTTCTTCTTTCCGATTTTTTCATACCCCCATCAATCATAGACTGAAAGGCCATTTTGCTGGTAAACCTTTCGTCCACCTGATGAACAGGTACTCCGGAAAATTCTTTTTCGAGCAAATTTATAAAAGCACGCACATACGGCGTACTGTCCGTGTCATTATTCTGAAGGTTTTTTGGCATTCCCACCACAAAATCATCTATACCCTCTTCAAGGTGGTAGTTTTTGAGAAAAGACAGCAGCTCTCTGGTAGGGATAGTATCCAAAGGTGTGGCGATAATTTTCAACGGGTCGGAAACGGCTATCCCGGTTCTTTTTTTGCCATAGTCAATGGCTACAATTCTCCCCATTATTAATTTAATGAAACTTGTGACACCTGCAATTGGTGTACCCTCTTCTCCAGGGTAAGGGCTTTGGGGAACAATATATGGTTCTCGATGCAGGCATGCTGGTTCAACTCGTGATCGAAGCGCTGAAGCTCCTGCAGAATAACCTTTAAGTGGATGTCTTTTATGTCATTGAGTTTGTATTGGTCGGTGATCCCCCTGATGCCTTTCATTTCATCATCCGAATCACCATGGTGCAGGGCAAATTCCTGTATAGAAAAATTGTTGGCTCCAAGACAAAACCCTTTCGGAGGCATTCCACCATTGGAAATCTTTTCCAAAATATGAACATAATGAAAAAGCCTGTCCTCTTCTTCATAAATGTGCTTGATAAAGTCCTCCACAAACAGAGGCATGATAAATTTCAGGTCGCTGATCATAGCCGAGCCTCCTGTATGGTCCAGTGCATTGATCAACTTGAGAATGTAGGGCAACCTGTCTTTGATGAATAATTGATGCGCATGCTTGAGGTACTCTATAATGAGCCTTGCAGGGTATTTTTTCAGCTCCACATCAGGAATTTCAGCCTTTGTGCTACTTTCGAGCAGATGCTTCAGGCGTGTTTCATCCAGGTTGTTTTCCCGGCACACCTCGCTCAGGGTTTTTCCCCTGTTTTCATAAAACTGCACCCCGAAATAGTCAAGCACCTTTGCATATACAAAGTTCTCATCTATCAGGTATTCAAGCGCTTTATTAGTCATTCATGCTACAGCTAAAATATCCTCCAAAGATAAATAATTGATTGGTTTTCGGAAAAGATAGTCGGTACAATATGTGAAGTTTCGAAAGTGAATGTCGTCACCCGATAACAGGGTACAAATACTTTGTCCGAAGCTTTGTCCTTCCTCCCTCAAAAAATGAATATATTAGCCATAATTGAACCAAGTTTGGTTCCATGCGTTTTAAATGCGTAAATCACTGAAAGCATCTGGCGAAAACAAGGTGAGGTAGCTTTTTTGGTGATGGCTGTCAAGTCTATAAATTTTCAATTGATGTACCCAATATTAAGCGTATCAAATTTATCCAAATCATATCTTAGCGGATCCCGGCCACTTAAAGTGTTGGACAATATTTCTTTCGAACTGGAAGCTGGTCAAACCATCTCAATAGTGGGCCCATCTGGCAGTGGCAAGACAACCCTTCTGGGCTTGTGTGCCGGCCTGGACCAAACCGATGAGGGTAGCGTACTTATTCAGAACATACCACTCAACGAGCTCTCCGAAGACGACAGGGCCCAGTTGAGAAACCGCCATGTAGGGTTTGTCTTTCAAAATTTTCAGCTCATCCCTACGCTCACAGCCCTGGAAAATGTGATGGTGCCGATAGAATTGAGGGGCGACAAAAATGCTTACGAAGTAGCTTTGGAACTCTTGATAAAGGTGGGTCTGGAAGATCGCGCAGACCACTACCCAACACAGCTTTCCGGGGGTGAGCAGCAAAGGGTGGCTATTGCAAGGGCATTTTCCAACCAACCGGATATTCTGTTTGCAGATGAACCTACCGGAAACCTGGATAGCGAAACAGGCCAGAAAATCGAAGACCTGCTCTTCGAACTCAACGAACAAAAAGGCACTTCTCTGGTGCTGGTGACGCATGATATTGAGTTGGCTCAACGTACTGATAAGGTGATCAGGCTCAAAGGGGGAAAGGTGGTGGATAAGCAAAACGAACATTCGCTTGTCAATGGATAGCCGTATAAGAAAAGCATAGTTTTGGACCAACAATCAAATAATACAGCGAACGGCTACAGCAAGAGGTGGCTTTGGAAAATGGCTTGGCGGGACAGCCGCAGCAGCAGGGGAAAACTGATCCTTTTTACCAGTTCCATAGTGATTGGCATAGCTGCCCTGGTTGCCATCAACTCCTTCAAGGAAAACCTGGAAGATGAAATTAACAGACAGGCCAAAACGCTTTTGGGGGCCGATCTGGTGGTAAAGAGCAACACACCTTTCACAGAAGAAGCACTATTGACACTTGATTCTGTAGGTACTGATTATTCTATGGAGTGCAGTTTCGCTTCCATGATTTATTTTCCAAGGACGCTGGGCACACGCCTCGTACAGGTGCGCGCACTGTCAGGCCCTTACCCTTACTATGGGACTATAGGTACCGAACCCGTCTATGCCGGTGGAGACTTTCAAAATGGAAAATATGCCCTGGTGGATGAAAAGCTCATGCTCCAATACGATGTAAACCTGGGTGATGACATCAAGGTAGGCAATGTGCTTTTTAAGATAACCGGAAAACTGCAAAAGGTGCCCGGCCAGAGTGGGGTGACATCTTCCATCTCACCGGTGGTTTACATTCCCTACTATCATTTGGATGAAACCGGGCTGGTAAAAAAAGGAAGTCGCTTAAAATATTCGCGATATTACCAGTTCGACACACCAGAAAGGCTACAAACTGTTCTGGATACTTTTGATGAGCGTTTTGAAGAACTGGCCTTGCGCACTGATACTGTAGAAGAGAAAAAGCGGGATACTACATCGGCTTTCAAAAACATGGCTATATTCCTGAACATGTCGGCATTCATAGCCCTGCTTCTGGGTAGCATTGGGGTAGCCGGTGCGGTGCATATTTATTTGAAAGAAAAATCTGGTGCAGTAGCCACCCTTAGGTGCCTGGGCCTTAAAGGCCGGCAGGCTTTCTACATCTATTTTTACCAAATACTGGCCATGGGCATCATCGGGTCTTCGCTTGGGGTCATACTGGGCAGCTCGTTTCAGTTTGTTTTGCCTGCACTTCTTAAGAACATTCTGCCGATCTCCATTGAGCCAAAAATCTACTGGTACATCATTGCTGAGGGGTTGGCCCTGGGAATGTTCATCTCGATACTTTTTTCAATGCTCCCGTTGATTGCACTGCGAAAGGTGTCACCGCTACTGTCTATACGCATGGCCTACGACCCTTCTTCCAGGCCAAAGGCCGACATCAACCAATATACCCTATATGGCCTCATCGTACTGTTCATCTATGGTTTTTCGTATTTCCAGGTAGAAGACCCCCTGCGTGCGTTGTACTTTTGCCTTGGTTTGATTGCCACATTTGCCCTTTTGTGGGCTATTTCCACAGGCCTGATTGTACTTACAAAGAAAATATTCAATCAAAAATGGGGCTACATCACCCGGCAGGGTATAGCAAACCTCTACCGTCCCAACAATCAATCCGTTCTGCTTGTAATTACTATCGGGCTCTGTACTGTCCTGCTATCTACATTGTTTTTTATGCGGTATGTGCTCATCGACCAGATATCCATAACCGGACGAGGAGAGCGGCCTAATATGGTGCTTTTTGATATCCAGACTGCCCAGCTTCAGGAACTCACAGAGTTGACACTGGATTACGACCTGCCGGTGGTACAGCAGGTACCGATTGTTACCATGAGGCTGAATGAGATCAATGGCATCAACAAGGCTGAGGCAGAAAGGGATTCTACCATAAACTACCCCGACTGGATGTACAACAGAGAATACAGGATCACCTTTCGGGATTCCCTGATTGATTCAGAAACCATCGTAAAGGGTCAGTGGCAAGGGCAGGTGGACAATGAATCAGATAGTATATTCATCTCCGTTTCGGATGGATTTGCAGATAGCCGCAGGTTGAAATTGGGAGATGAATTGTTGTTTAATGTGCAGGGTGCGCTAGTCAAGACCTACATTGGGAGTTTCAGGGAAGTGGATTGGAGAAGGGTGCAAACCAATTTTTTGATAGTTTTTCCAAAAGGAGTGCTGGAAGAAGCCCCGCAATTCCATGTGCTCATCACCAAGGTGGACAAGTCTGATGTATCTGCAAGGTACCAACAAGCCGTAGTGCGTAATTTCCCCAATGTCTCTATCATTGACCTGGAACTCATATTGAAAACGGTTGACGATGTACTGGGCAAAATTTCGTTTGTGATCAATTTCATGGCAGCCTTCAGCATCATTACAGGCTTCATCGTTTTGGCGGGTTCGATCATACTGAGCAAATCCCAGAGGATCCAGGAAAGTGTACTGCTCCGCACACTGGGTGCGGTAAAGAAACAAATTTTTGCCATCACTACAATTGAGTACCTGGTACTGGGAAGCCTGGCTGGGTTTGCCGGCCTCATCATTGCACATGGATTCAGTTGGGCCATTGCCAAATTTATGTTCGAATCCAGCTACAGCTTCAACCTCACCTCCACCATTTCGATATTTATTGTGATTTCATTTTCAACGGTATTGCTTGGCTGGAGCAATATCAGGCCGGTCTTGAAAAGCTCGCCCCTGGAAATTTTGCGTAAGCAGGTTTGAGGGTGGGCTTAGACTTGCAACAAAGAAGTGGATTATAATAAACAGAAAGACTGCCGCTACACCTACCAGACAAGTTACGCTGGTGCGTGCCATTTGCTCGTGTGTGGTTTGTTTGTTACGAGCCAAAGGCTCGCACCAGCGCATATGCACATCCAACCGTCATCCAATTTTGTGTGTTTGGCTTGACCAAAAATTAGGCCAGATGGCGCGGATTTGTAATCCGTGACTACACAGCTGATTGATATAAAAAGGATACAACGCCTTCTTATAGTGCGATACCTATGCATGGTGATAAGAGACATTACAGAATTGAAATGCGATATGGGCACAAGTCAAAAAGACTTGCGCCAGAGGTGAAAAGCTTAACTTAACAACATTGGGATTGGGGGTATTTCCCTTATTTATTGCCTTATGAGCAAACCCCAAGGTAAAAGACAATGAAACATTTCGTTGCAATATCACTCATAATCATCACGTGCATTATACTCACAGGGCTTCTTGCCCTGTAAACTCCATAAAAAAAGGGAAGCCGTTGGCTTCCCTTTTTTCAATCTATTTCTTGGCCAGATCAATCGGTTACTGTTTTTACAGTTTTGATAATCCTGGCAGCTACTTTATAAGGATCTGCGTTTGAAGCAGGCCTTCTGTCTTCCAGATATCCAGACCATCCGTGGCTTTTGGTATATAAAGGAATTCGGATAGAAGCACCCCTGTCAGATACGCCGTAAGAAAAATCAGTGATGGCAGCAGTTTCGTGCAATCCAGTCAACCTTTGATCATTGTAGGCACCATAAACGGCGATGTGCTCATCGACTACACTTCTGAATGCTTCACATACTTTTTCTACTTTTTCCTTAGAACCTGCGCTTCTCAAGTAAGAGTTAGAGAAGTTGGCGTGCATTCCCGAACCGTTCCAGTCGGTAGCTCCGAGTGGCTTTGGATGGTATTCGACGTACAGGCCATACTGCTCGGACAGCCTTTCCATCAGGTATCGGCCAATCCAGATTTCATCACCAGCCTGCTGTGCGCCTTTGGCAAAGATTTGCCATTCCCACTGACCTGCGGCAACTTCACCATTCGTTCCTTCTATATTCAATCCAGCTTCTATACAAAGGTCCAGGTGCTCGTCTTTGAAATCCCTTCCAAAAACATTTTGTCCACCAACACCACAGTAGTATGGTCCTTGTGGAGCAGGGTATCCACCAGCAGGGAACCCAATTGGCAATTTAGTTTCACGGTCCATGAGGAAGTATTCCTGCTCGAAACCAAACCAGAAATCATCGTCCTGATCGTCAATAGTAGCCCTACCGTTTGAAGCGTGTGGAGTACCATCGGCGTTGAGCACTTCGGTCATCACTAAATAACCATTTGCAATAGCCGGATCAGGGCAAATATAAACGGGCTTCAAAATACAATCAGAAGAACCTCCTTCTGCTTGTTGGGTCGATGAGCCGTCGAATGACCACTCAGGACAATCTTCGAGTTTACCACTGAAATCAGAAACGATTTTGGTCTTGCTTCTTAAAGATTGAGTAGGCTGATATCCATCTAACCAGATGTATTCTAATTTTGACTTGGACATTTTAACTAATTTTTAATTGATAATTATTTTTAGATTTTATAAGTGTAATGTTAACAGATCACGTTTTTATTGAACCCGACGAATTTGGATAACTCATTTCAAATCAAACCCGGAGGTACGGTATCTCCATTTTGAAGTTTGCAAATATAATTACCCTAACTTAAAATCCTTGTTACTTTCCATTAATCGACCACCGTTGAGAGGTGGTCTGGTTCCATTTTGAACCAGTTTTGACCGTACTATTCAAAAAATTTATTCGTAAAGGATAAAAAAGAACCCTCATTTATGAAAAATTTTCAAAATGAAGGTCTTTTTGATCTCTTCTATTGTTGTTTCTCGAAAAAATTTATTTTTCGAACATTTTCAAGCCTAAATCGAATTAAAAGCTGTAAACAGCAGCCAATACAAACGAACTTAGGCTTTTGCTCATCTCAGTATTGTTGATGCCATTTGGAAAACCAAAGCTGTCAACAGTTTGATCACCACCTGTTATAAACTCATCGCTGGACAGCATATCTATCCTGAATTCTGGTATAATCGTCAGGTTTCCAACTGAATAGTTGGCAGACAAAGTAAGGTCGATTACGTTTTCACCTTCTGTGAACAGGCCAATTCCGTCATCTTTGAAGTACTCTCCCCTAAGGCCCATAGAAAAGGAATCAGACATTGCATTTTGTAAATAAAGGGCTGCTCCTGTAAAATTGTCTTTTGCTTTGGTAGCGTTCACACCAAGGTAAAAAGTATCTGACAAATCCCATCCACCTGTGAAATCAATTTGGTAGAAATCATTGGCACCATCATAGATGAAGTTCAAATATCCACCACTGTACCCCAATTGAGCACCCAATACATAATCAGCACTTGGATTGAAATCAGTAGCGTCTGTTGGGTTCATAATCGCCAACATTAAACTGGCATCTTCGCTCAAGGTGAAATCAGCTTTCAAACCGCTATGCGAAAACGGGCCATAAGAAAACATGTAAGAAGTAGAGTAGTTGTAGTTTGCTGTTGGTGAAATTACCTCATATCCAAGGAAGGTGTTGAAGTTACCAAAAGTCAGGGTAGTTCCATCACTCACATTCCAATAAGCGTACAACTGGTTCACGATGCTGGAAGAAGCGGTAGTCGATCCAAAAACAGCATCAGTTCCCCTTGGCCCGAAAACCAAATCAGCAACGAATCCGGTTTTTTCACCCTGAAGTCCCAACACAACATTGGCCATACCCAAGGCAAATCCAGGCTGGTTTGCAAATGAAGATCCTGGCGCTATATATACACCATTGTCAACTTGCAAGCTGTTTGAAGCATTCAGGTTTGATCTAAAATATGCATCCACACTACCTGAAATCGAAAGTTCGGGAGTAGAGCTCTCATCTTGTGCATACGTCCTTAATGAAAGCCCAAGAGTAAGTATAAGTGCTATTGTTAATAATTTTTTCATGATTTATTTGATTTATGAGTTTGTGATTAATTTTAGAATGACGTGGTTGAAAGGGAAATAAACCCCGCCCGGAAAATCCCACTACAATCCGGGCAGGTATTTATTAACAATTCAACTAAGAATTAGTTATCGTAAACAATCGTGTATCCCCTGATGCCGTGCTCGTGGCTATCAAGCCCTTCAGCCTCATGCAATTCAGAAACCCTAACACCAATAGTTTTCTTCAACACGAAGAACAACAAGAAGGCTATAGGGAAAGCCACTGCACCGTAAGACAATACCCCGATTAATTGTGTCATAAATGTGTGATCGGCGTTGGAAGAGAATAACCCAACTGCCAAAGTTCCCCAGATACCGCAAGTCAAATGCACAGATACTGCACCTACTACGTCATCCAGTTTGAATTTGTCCAAGGTAACTGCTGAAATCACAACCAGTATCCCGGCTACAGCACCTATGAGCAGTGCTTCGTTGATGGATACCACGTCTGCTCCTGCAGTAATACCTACCAGGCCGGCAAGGATACCATTCAGCACCATACCAAGGTCCATTCTTTTGAATTGTACATAAGCGGTGAAAAAACCGAACAATCCACCTGTACAAGCGGCCAGGCATGTTGTAACCAATACATAGGATACCAAATCCGGATCAGCTGACAGTACAGAGCCACCGTTGAAACCGAACCATCCCAACCACAGCAGGAATACACCTATTACTGCCAACGGCACAGAAGTTCCGGGCTTATCGATCACTTTGCCATCTACATATTTTCCAAGCCTTGGGCCTATCACGATGATACCAGCCAATGCGCCCCATCCACCTACTGAGTGAACCAGCGTAGAACCAGCAAAATCATAGAAATTCATAGCGTCTAACCATCCTGCTCCCCATTTCCAGCTGCCTAAGAAAGGATATACAAGGCCTACGTAAATTACGGTGAATACCATATAGGCTGATAATTTTACCCGCTCTGCAATGGCACCAGATACGATGGTGGCAGCAGTAGCAGCAAACATGCCCTGGAACAAGAAGTCTGTCCAGTAAGTATATCCGGCACTGGCATACCCGATAGATGCGCCACTTGTAGCAGCATCATAGCCAATACCAAATCCTGCAAATCCGAGGATTCCATCTCCGATGATGTTGAATTCACCCGGGTACATCAGGTTGAACCCACAAAAACAGTAGGTAACCAAACCAATGATCGGAGTGATGGTGTTTTTAAATAGGATGTTGACAGTATTTTTAGCCTGTCCGAAACCTGCTTCCACACCTGCAAATCCCAGGTGCATAATGAAAACAAGTGCTGTTGCCAACATCATCCAGATGTTGTTGGCAGTGAATAATGCTGTGGCTCCTTCGGAAGCAGCTTCCTGGGCAACCGCAGCAACTGCAGTGGCACTGTTTATTGTTTCAGTACCGAGCGTTTCAGTGGTAATTCTTAGCAAAAGCTCTTTCATACTTTCTCTCATTAAATTGTTAAATAAATAAAGGTTGGGGATTGGTTTTTACCCCATTTGCAAGCAAAAGTATGTCAAAACTGTTTTTATGGTCAAAATTTTACCCTAAAAAAACTTTATTTACGTGTATAAATACATTTTTAGTATTTATTACACCCATGTTTTATAATTTTTATAACCAAAATTTATATTCAGGGTAAAAAAATACCCAGAACCAGGAGTTTTTACAGAAAAATGGGTCGAGTGTGAAAAAAAACATTCAAAACAACCAATTTTCGCCTGTTGAGATGTTTGATAGTTTGTTGAAAAATTCTCAACATTGGGATTTTTATAACATCATGCCGTTCAATTCGCACGATTTTGAGGTATTTTGTACTTTTGTTAGAAGGAAAGCACCCATTCTGGGTGTTCGTTGAAAAAATCACATTTGACAATGGGAAAAACGAAGAATCAATTGCTCGGCCGAGAAGCAGAGGACAATGCCAGTGCCCACTTTCAAAACATGGGGTTTGAGGTAGTAGCCCGCAATTATCGGTTTGGAAGGGGTGAAATTGACCTTATCGTTGAAAAAAACGCGTTGTTAGTGTTTGTTGAGGTAAAATACCGAAGCAACAAAGACTATGGCAATCCTGAAGAATTTGTGACTGACGCCCAAAAAAAACTAATTATTGAAACTGCCGACCACTTTATACATCAAAACAACTGGCAGAAAAATATCCGGTTTGATATAATAGCCATTGATGATGAAAAAAGGCTGGAGCACTTCGAGGATGCCTTTTACTAAACCTCAGGAACTGGTAAAAGAGTAGATTTTATTGATCAGGCTTTCAAATTTCTCGTTCAACACCCGCCGTTTCAGTTTGAGGGTAGGCGTGAGTTCACCGGTATCTACCCCCCAAGGCTCGCTCATCAATTCGATTTTTTTAATTTGCTCCCAGCTACCAAATTCCTGGTTGTATTTGTCTATTTCCCGGCGTATCAAGTCCTGTATTTTGTCATTTTTCACCAGGGCATCCATATTTTCTTCAGATATGTGATTTTTTGAAGCCCATTCCTTTATTGCTTCAAAATTTGGTACTATCAAAGCGGAAGGAAATTTTTGTCCCTCGCCCAACACCATTACCTGGTCTATATATATGGACTCTTTAAATTTGTTTTCCATAGGTTGTGGTGCGATATACTTTCCCCCGGAAGTTTTAAACATCTCCTTCTTCCTGTCAGTAATTTTAAGAAAGCCATCTTCCACCACCCCGATATCCCCGGTATGAAACCAATCACCAGTCATCACTTCGGCTGTTACATCGGGCTGCTTGAAATACCCCATCATCACATTGGGCCCGGAACATAATATTTCCCCATCTTCGGCGATTTTCACATCTACCCCTTCGAGTATCTTACCTACAGTACCTATCCTGACATCTTCTGGCGTGGGGGCATTGGCTGAAATCACCGGCGAAGTTTCGGTAAGCCCATAGCCTTCGCAAACGCGAATGTTGGCAGCCCAGAATATCCTGGCCAACCTGGGCTGCAAAGCAGCTGCACCAGACCCAATCATCTTTACATTTCCCCCAAGGGCCTCCCTCCATTTACTGAAAACGATCTTATTGGCCATTTTTAGTTGAAAATTGTACCACCAGCCAAAGTCTTTGTTCGGATCGTATTTCAATCCCAGGTCCACTGCCCAGAAAAACACTTTCCTGCCAAAGGTTGACAGCTCAAACCCTTTGGATATAATCTTGTCATACACTTTTTCCAGCAACCGCGGCACAGTATGAAAGGTATCGGGTTTTACCTCCCGGAGGTTGTCGGCGATGGTTTCCATGCTTTCGGCATAATAAACCGACACGCCCCAATACATAAAATAATAGAGCCCTGTTCTTTCATACACATGGCACAAAGGAAGAAAACTGAGGGATTTGGCATTGCCTTTTTCCAGCAACTTCCCAAACCTGGGTGCTACTGCCAGTGTATTGCTCACTATGTTTTTATGGCTGAGCATTACCCCTTTGGGCCGGCCTGTAGTGCCAGAGGTATAGATTATAGTCAACAGGTCGTTTTCGTTGATGTTGTTTCGGTATTCATCGAGTACTTCCACATCTTCGGTCCTGTTCATATCACGGACTTTCGTCCAATGGTCCACACCTTTGATTTCATCAAAAGAATAAACATCGGAAATGTCAAGCGACTCGATAGCTTCTTTCACCTTTCGGACCAACTCTTCGGTTCCGGCAAACACCAGTTTGACTTCAGCATGTTCAAATATGTATTTATAGTCTTCCACCGTGATGGTGGGGTACATAGGAACACTAATGGCCCCAATTTGCTGTACGGCCAGGTCGATGAAATTCCACTCTGGCCTGTTGGGGGATACTATGGCTACTTTGTCACCTGGCTTCACCCCCAATTTGAGCAAACCCAGACTGACGTTGTTTACTATGGCAATGACTTCATTGGTAGCGTAGTTTCTCCAAATCCCATTCACCTTATAGTTCAAACAATCGTTTTGGGGATAATTTTCCTGCTGATAAAAAATAAAGTCGAAAGCCCTGGTTGGTTGCATGTATAGTGGGTTAATTATGTTTGGAGCAATATATCTATTTTTTAGATTAAATTCTAGCCTGGGGCATTGGCAATGGCCACCATTTTTGCAATATACCCCCCATGTGGTCTTTAGATATAAGCTGCCATTTGAGCGATATCAATTTACTGCATTCTGCCTAATCCAAAACCACCGCTTGCCCATCATCAATTTTTAGCAACTTCAAAGGAATGGGTCTTTAATTCATTGCCAATGTAGTATTTTAGCATTTTTTAATAGCTGACACATGAAGAACACGTTTGCCAAAGTCTATCTGCCCATCTTTGTTTCCATCATCATTTTTTCTGCATGCGACCAGAACAAAATATATGATGCCTATGTCGATTTGGAGGAAAACACCTGGCATATAGACACACTCCCAACATTCAACCTGGAAATAGCAGACAACCAAATACCTTACGACATCTCCTACAATATCCGTTATGCGGATTTTTATCCTTATTATAATATCTACCTGAAGTATTTTCTGGAAGACTCCACCTCAACCATCATAGGCTCTGAACTTCAGGAAATCATTTTGTTTGATAAAAAAACGGGCAATCCACTGGGTGAAGGGCTTGGGGATATATTCGACCGACAGGCACTGGTGTTTTCCGGGTTCAAATTTCCTGCCAGTGGAAAATACACCTTCAAAGTAAAGCAGTTTATGCGTACCGACAAACTTCCAGGCATCATGTCATTTGGTCTCAGGGTGGACAAGCAGGCATCAGATTGACGGCTAACTGTTTCTATGCTAAGCGACTCATTCCGGCAGTTGAAAAATAGTCTTTTCTGAAATCATCGGGAAAAGCAGGCGTCAAGAGCGCAAGTGCTCGAACTTGCCGTACAACCAGAAAACAGCATATCCACATCCCATGCCTACCAGTGCCCCAACGAGCACGTCACCAGGGTAATGTACTCCTACATATATGCGGCTGTAGGAAACCACCACTGCCCAGGCAAACATCCATACAAACACCTTATACTGATTGACAAAACACAACCATAAAAATGTAGCTATGGCAAAGGTATTGGCTGCATGTGAAGAGGCAAACCCAAACTGCCCCCCGCACTTGCCTATATTATAAACCAACCCTTCCAGCAATGGTTGGTGACAGGGCCTTAACCTTTCGAAAAAAGGTTTCATAAACCCAGAAGTGAATTGGTCGGCAGTTGTGATCACCAGGGCTATAGCAATGAACATCCAAACTGACTTCCATTTTTTCTTATAGACAATAAACCCAACTAGAAGCACATAAAATGGTATCCATGTCTTTTTATCAGTGATCCATAGCATAGCCGGATCCATCCAATCCACATGCAGGCCATTGAAAAAAAGAAAGGTTTCCTGATCGATATGGTTCAACCACTCAATCATTTTCCAGCCCAGGCAATACCTTTTTTGAGCAAGTTGAGGGTTTCTTCCTCTTTAGATTCCTTTTCCGGCTGGTAGTCGTACACCCAATTGGCTTGCGGGGGCAGGCTCATTAAAATAGACTCTGTCCGGCCATCTGTGTCGAGCCCAAATTTAGTGCCCTTGTCCAGCACCAGGTTAAATTCCACATATCTGCCACGGCGCAGGTATTGCCATTTTTTTTCATTCTCCCCATACGATAGCCCGTTGTTTTTAGCCATGAAATGAGTGTATATGGGTGCAAACGATTTGCCAACAGCCTGCACGAAGGACCATCTGTCGTCCCAGGTTATGTCATCAGTGGCGGTTAGCCTATCGAAAAATATGCCACCAACCCCCCTGGTTTCTTTTCTGTGTTTGATATAAAAATAATCATCCGCCCATTTTTTAAATTCACCATAATACGTCTTGTGGTGGCGGTCGCAAACATCTTTCATTTTTTGATGAAAATATTGGGCATCTGCTTTGTCCACATAGTGGGGGGTGAGGTCGATCCCTCCACCGAACCAGCTAATACCGTTGCTCATTTCAAAGTACCTCACATTCATGTGGATAATCGGCACCATCGGGCTCTGGGGGT
Organism: Cyclobacteriaceae bacterium; assembly: GCA_040222275.1. GTDB lineage: Bacteria > Bacteroidota > Bacteroidia > Cytophagales > Cyclobacteriaceae > CAXBNB01. Next base: position 63,339 of record JAVKDJ010000015.1, on the reverse strand, counting down.
GCATCACTATGGACACTCCGGTTGCAAAAAAATCCGAAGGCTCCAACTTAAGGGCTTCCAGTATATTTTTTGGTGTTGGGCCGTGGACAGCAGAAAAATTGACCCCTCCCTTTTCGATGACGTCACCATCTTCAAGTATTCTCGTACGGCCTCCCCCACCATCTGCCCTTGTCCATAAATCTTCCTTAAACCTACCGCTACCATCGGCAGTTTCCAGTTGATTGCAAATATCGTCCTGAAGGCTTTTGAACCAATCACTAACTTCTTCCTTCATCATTCCTGTAGTTTCTCTAAAAGTGTTGAATAAATTAAAAGGGGTAGCCTATCCCAATGTTGAACACCAGCCTCCTGTAGTTGTCGAAGGCAGCTTCCCTAAATCCACGCTGGCCAATAAAGCGTGTTCCAGGCGGGCCTGCCGGGTCGTACAATTTGAGGCCTGCATCAAAGCGCATCAGCAAAAAATTGAAATCGAACCTGAGCCCATAACCGGTACCAAGGGCTATTTCCTTATAAAACCTGTCGAATTCAAATTGCGCACCCGGGCGTGAGCCATCATTCCTGATGGTCCAAATGTTACCGGCATCTATGAATAGGGCTCCATAGACAAACCCAAATATTTTATGCCTGTATTCAATGCTCGACTCGAAAATAATCTCGCCCTGCTGCTCAAAGTTGTTGGAATAGTTGCCAAGACTGTCTGTTGGACTATAAGATCCCGGCCCAAGCCTGCGGGGTTCCCATGCCCTGAGGCTGTTGCTGCCCCCTCCAAAAAAGAATTTTTCATAAGGCAGGGTTTTGTTTTCACCATAGGGCAAGGCATAGCCAACATGAAAGCGGTAGGCCAGGGATTCCTTGGAATTGATCGGTATGGTGGACCGGTAGTCGCCGCGCACCTTGGCAAACTGGAAGTGCTCTATGCTTTCGTCGAGGTATTTTTCACCGACAAGTTTCAGCAGGTTGCCGCCGGCCTCTACAGAGTACCGCAGGTAGGATGACTTCTGGTTTTTATTGCCATAGTCATTATAGTTGTTGATCACGGCAAATTTCGTACTGCTCACAAATGAATTGCTGAACGAATTGATCAGGTTGTTTCCCTGGGCCTGCAATTCTTCCAGCCTCAACCTGAAATTATCATCGTTAATATCTGTTTCAATGTAACTAATATCGGCGATAGTGAGGTTGAAAATTTTGTTTTGGCGGTACTGCCAGGTATAGCTCATCGATGAACTGATGTTGGAGCGCAGGTATTCCAGGCGGTCGGTATAGGTAAGGCCGAAATTGACCTGGGTCTGGGGGTTGAACCGTCCTATTTTGGATTTGAACTTTTCACCAAATGGAAACAAAAATTGGGGAAAAGTAAAGGAGAGGTTGACACCATATTCAAGACTTGAATAGCCGTTTCCTTTTTGCGACACACCGCCCAGGCCTTCAAATCCTATCCTTCCATTCAGTTCCATCACTTCCAATCCCTTGAAGGTGTTCCTGTTTTTGAGGTTGAAATTCACAAAAGGGCCTGGCAGTCCCTGGCTCACATTGATCCCGGCCTCTGTTGCTGTCTGGTATTTTTGTAGCGGACTGGTAAACACATTGGCAATAAACTTGCCTCCGGTAGTATCATAGTTTACATTGATAAATTTGAAAATATCCAGGTTGGAAAACTGGCGCTGTGTTTCCAATGTATTCGCCTTGCTGTAGAGGCTGTCGGGGTAAATAAAAGTCCTCCAATCCATCAACCTCTTTCCGTAGCGTTTTTTATAAAATTGATAGGTAATGTTGTTGTAAGATTCATTTTGGCGTTCTGCCCTCACCCCTTTTATGTCTGCATCGGTAGTAAAAATAATCGAATCAAGTCTGTACACTTTGTGCTCCCGGGTATTCGACGGGTTGTTGATAATAACCCCCACGGCCACACGGTTGTTCTTCAAGTAGGAAGTATCCACCTGAAAACTCAAAAACTGACGGCTAAAGTCATAGTAGCCGTTGTTGAGCATCAGGTCATTTATGCGCTCCCGTTCTTTCACAATGGTTTCCTGTGTATATACATGGCCCCTTTTGATGAAAGATTCTTCCATTGAATTGAGCAGCAGGTCTTTTACTTTCAAGTCGGGAATACCATAATAAACCGAATCGATGTAGTAGTAGGCCCTTCGGTTTACTTCATAGATCACCTTCACCATTTTTTCACCTACCGGCTGTGTGGTATAAGACACTTCCGCATTGAAATACCCCCGGGAATCAAAATAAGATCGGAGCTTGTCAAGGGTGATTTCCTCGTCATCGGGATTGAAGACAGCCAGCGGCTCGCCCATACGCATGCCTAGGTTTCCTTCTTTAAGATTCTTGTCCTGCTTGTCAATTTTTCGGGCCATTTTGGTCCTTAGCTTCTTTTCCCTTCTGGCATTGTCACTGGCCTTTTCTATTTTTTCAAGGTACTTTTCCCGAATAGCAGCCTTTTTCCTTTCATACTTTTCAGGATCAAATTTCTTTTTGCCATTTTGATACAGACGGATGTATGGAGCGATTGGCAACAGAGGAAGCCGTTTATTGGGCTTGTTGACATAAAGGGATTCTATGTCTTCTATGGTAAACCCTTTTGCCCCTTTGAGTTTTTGGCTATGGAGTATTTTTTCATTCTCTTTTAAAAACTTTGTGCCCATACAACCACCGAGGGCCAGCACAAAAAATACCATCAACAATAAAGCAGGCCGAATGCCAATATAGCAAATGATATCTGTATTTTTGAAAGATGAAAAAATCCTTTTCAGCATTAATATTCGATATTAAAACCACCCAATCGGCCTTCGCTATTTCTCCTATAATCAACGAAACCGGAGGCTATTGTTGTCATGCCGTCAATCAGGATTGTCCAACGTTGAAACAATCAACAAAGCCTTTTTCCACTGCGTGGATTTAGATTAATTTGCAAACACAAGATTCTTGCTGATGATCACAAATAAAGATGCAAAATTCATTAAATCCCTACAATTAAAAAAATACAGGGAAAGGGAAAAATCTTTTGTGGTAGAAGGGGGTAAAAATGTGATTGAATTGCTCGGTTCGAGCCTCAAAATCAGGAGGTTATTTGTCACACAACGTTTTTTGGAGGAAAATGGGCAGAAGATGGCTGAAGGGAATACCCGGTTCGAAATAGTAACTGAGAAAGATTTGGTAAAGGCCGGGTCGTTCCAAACCAATGCGTTTGCCCTGGCGGTGGTACAAATCCCCGAACTACCAGTACTGAAGATAGAAAACAGACATGTACTGGCTTTCGAAAACCTACAGGATCCGGGCAATCTAGGCACCATCATCCGCCTCGCGGATTGGTATGGTTTTTCGCACATTGTATGCTCACCGGATTCGGTAGATGCCTACAATCCAAAGGTTATTTCTGCCTCTATGGGTTCATTTGCAAGGATCAGGGTATATTACGAAAACCTGCCGGATTTCATCAACCAATCCGATCTTCCTGTATATGGGGCTGTCTTGTCAGGTGAAAGCATTCACGAGACCAGTTTCGAAGACAAAGGCATACTCTTGTTTGGGAATGAGTCACAGGGAATCAGCAGTGGCCTGGTCCCTTTCATCACTAACCCTGTAAAGATTCCTGGTTTTGGCAAGGCAGAATCACTCAATGTAGCCATTGCCACGGCTGTTTTTTGTGACAACCTTCGGCGAGTCTTCCCCATCAGTCCATAAAGAGCCGGGGCAGAAAAAGGGACAGCTCAGGCACGAGCGTTACCAGTGCCAATACTAAAAACGATACAGCAAGAAAAGGCAGGCTGGCTTTGCTTACCTCGCTCATCGAGACCTTGCCTATACTGGATGACACAAAAAGGCAAACACCCACAGGCGGGGTGGTTAGCCCGATCATCAGGTTGAGCACCGCAATCACAGCGAAATGGATAGGATCTACCTCCACGGCCATGGCTACCTTGAGAAGGATGGGAAACAACACCAACAAAGCTGCTATGGTCTCCATAAATGTGCCAATGAATATCAACAGTATATTGATCAAAAGCAAAACCATGTACTTGTTTTGTGAAAAACCAAGTATGTTTTCCGAGATCGCCTGCGGCAGCCTTTCCGTTAACAATATCCACCCAAAGAGGTTGGCAAAACCCACCAGTACCATCAGGGAGGCAGACGTTTTCATAGAATCAAGTACAATATGGCCTATATTCTTAAAATTGAGCCTTTTGTAAACAAAAGTACCGATAACCAAGGCATAGAACACAGCGATGATAGAAGCCTCCGTTGGGGTGAATACCCCTCCTATGATCCCGAAAAGGATAATAAAAGTCATCAGCAATGACCAAAAGGTATCCAAAAACCCAAGCGCAATTTGCTTGAAAGAGCTTCTGGGGTGCTTAGGGTAGTTCTTTTTTCTGGAGATATAATAAGCCACCACCATCATTCCCAAGCCCAGTAAAAAACCTGGTAGTGCCCCGGCCAGAAACAACCTGCCCACAGAAAGTCCGCTCAATGTGGCGGCTATGATCATAGGCACACTGGGAGGTATGATCGGCCCGACTGTAGAAGATGAAGCGGTAACGGCACAGGAAAAACCTGCTCCATAGCCTTCTTTTTTCATAGCAGGGATCATTACCGCACCTATACTCGCTGTGTCGGACACTGCTGTGCCTGAGATACCGGCAAAAAGCATGGACGCCCCAATATTGGCCAAAGCCAGGCCGCCACGGATGTGCCCCATCAGGTGGTTGCAAAATGTAATGATCTTTTCGGTAAGCCCTCCATGGTTCATCAGGTTGCCCGAAAGGATAAAGCCCGGAATACTAAGCAGGATGAATACATCAATGCCTGAGTACATCTTGGCAGGAAGGATAATTAGTGGTATCCCTTTCAACAACACATACACCAGACAAGACAGGCCAAGGGAAAATGCTATGGGAAACCTGAGTAACAGGCAAATCAAAAAGACTACAATGAGTACGCTAATCATGTTTTTTATTGAGGCTAGATTTTAGTTCATATACCGCATAGATCACAATAGACAGGGACATCACCACCATGCTGACAAAAGCCACAGCCATGGGAAAGCCAAGGCTTGGGGATTTTTCAGGAATACCCAAAACCACATACTGGATGGCATATATGCCCAAAACCATGAAAAGTGCAATAGTAGTCAGGTGTACACTAATATCGACCAACCTCCGGGCCGGGGATTTTAATTTGGCATATAAAACATCCAGATAGACGTAGTAATTGTCTTTTAGTGCCAGTCCTGCAGCAAAACTCATGGCATAAACAAAGAAAAACCTGGAGGCTTCTTCCGTCCATGAAGGTGCACTGTCCATAAAAAAACGCGCATATATCTGTATTAGCGTAGAACCAATAAAGCCAAATGTGCTCAGCAAGGTCCCGGCTTTTAATATTTTTTCGATCAGTTGCTTCACTTTCTTTGTTTTTTCATTTCTTCAACCTGTTGATAGATTTCCTGCATTTCGGGAGATAAGCTGTTGTAAATTGTTTCCCGGCACTTTTCTGCAAAGGCCTCTTTATCTACTTCCACAAATTCCATCCCTTTCTTCTTCAACTCAGCCTGCACGCTTTGTTCATTTGACAGGAACATCTGGTGTTCGAAGTGCTGCATATCCCTGGCCGCCTGGTCGAATATAGCTTTGAGGTCGTCGGGGAAGGCCTGGTATTGTTTCTCTCCTATCACCGGGTAGGTCCAGCTTACCACATGGGCCGTCAGGTTGAGGTAATCTTGCACTTCAGCAAAGCCTGCATTGTTGATCATGGCAAAAGGGTTTTCCTGGGCCTCTATAGTTCCTTGCTGTAGCGAAGTGAAAACTTCGGAAAAAGCCATTGGTGTCGGCTTGGCCCCCAGGGCTTCCCAGGCTGTGACAAAAGAGGGCACGTTGGGAACACGTATAATGAGGCCCTTCAAATCATCGGGATGCCGGATCGGACGATTGCTGGTAAGGTGCCTGGGCCCTCGCTGAAAAATCCCAATGGGCCTGATGCCGGTCTTTTCACGCATTTCCCTATCCATTCTCTGGCCAATAGGCCCATTTACCAAGGCATGCATATCAATCGAATCCCGAAGCAGGAAAGGCATTTCGCTGAATACCACAATATCAATCCAATTGCTCAGCATGGACCCGGTGGTGGTCATGTCTATCACCCCCGCCTGGATCAACCTGATGGCTTCTATTTCTTTGGCCAATTGTTCTGAATGGTAATTCTCTACTTTAATGCGCCCATTGGAGCGCTCTTCGAGGATTTCGGCAAAATATTCAAATGCCTTGTACCAGGCATGGTTTTCATTGACCAGGTGACTGGCCCTAAGAAGAAACTCTGGTTCGTTTTTGTTGCTGCATTGGGTGAGCAATGTCAGGGCTATAATAAGGACAGAATAAAAACGGAGGGTGCTGATACCGTACTTCAAACCAATTTGATAATTATATAGTGTAATAGTTAGCTTGCAATATATGAAATAAAAGCAAATTAAATTATTACACACTCATATTGGAGAAACCCAATACCTTAAAATTTCTGCCGCTTTATAAAGTCCTTCAATTACAGCAATTCTTACCATTTTTTTGAACAGGCGGACATGGGTTGGATCCATAACTGCAATAAACGCAGCAATCACCCGCTAGTGGCTTGATGATTTTCTTGCATCTGGTACACTCATAAAAGTATTGACAGGCATCCTGAGGCATGTTTTCCAGTTTTGTGTAACCACATTCAGGGCATGCGATAGTAGATTGTAATTCAATTTCTTTTTCCATATTATTTTTCATTATCCATTGGCGCAGGTAATATCTCATTTGGCTTGAGCTCGAATAGATAGGTTAAATAGTCCATATTAGTGTCTCTGGGATGAATGTCATCTTTTCCTTTTCCCAACATCCGCAACATGGTCAACAATTGGCCTCTGTGATGGACTGTATGTAAGCAAGCATCCAAAATTATATGCCTTGCTGCCACCCGTTGATTGTTTGCCAATGGTAGGGGGTAAAAATCATGTGCTGAATTAGCAAATACCTTCAATTTTCTAAGATCATCTCTCCAAAGCTCTAATAATTCCTTTTTTGTGAGGCCGGACCTATCCGGGAAACTCGCGAGAGGTTCTCCTTTAAAAATGCTGATGAAAAAGTCGTAGATACTAACAATATGGGATGATTTAGATTTTATACTACCTGTTAATCCAGAAAATTCATGGTCATAGTCTTTTTCGGAAATAGATTCCAATATGTTCAGCATTCGATGGTCGCTCCACACAAGATAATCCCAAATATCCGGCACTTTAAATTCCGTTCTCATTGGACTTTTTTTTATGCAGAACCTCTACCCTATAGGTAGTCTTACCTTCAATTGCTTCTATTATTTCCTTGGGTTTGGTGTGATTAGGGTTATAGGTGACTACCGCAATATCACCCGGATATTCTACATGGTTTTCCAATACACCATGCTGTGCTTTCAGCACTTTGTGAAGGTGGTTCGCGCACCCGGCACAACTCAATCCAGTTACTTTCAGCTTTACTATTTTAGCCTCTTGGTCTTTTTGATTTAGTGGTCCTTTTGATTGTGAAAATCCTAATAGGCTCAGCAACCCAACCATGGAAACTGTTATCAGAATACTTTTCATTTCTTTTTGGTTTATTGTTTAACAATTCTTTTTTCGACTACCTCGTATCCAGTCTCTGTCTCAACTGCCTGAATTAACCATTCCAAAGTCACTTCGGATTGATCAAAAGTGACGGATGCCTTATTCAATTTGTATGAGGATGAGGCTTTTATGACACCTTCAACACTATTCAATGCGTGATTTACGCTGTGCTCGCAACCAACGCAGGTCATTCCCCGGATTTCCAATTGTGCTTCCACAAGGTTTCTTTCAGATGCCACCAAGATTTTTTTGTTTGAATTTTCCGGGTAGAAAATTCCAGAGTAGTAGGGAAACGCTACCATGACAATAGCGAAGATTGTAACGATCGAGAGAAATTTTTTGGATTGCCAAAAAGTCAATTCTTCATCACAGGCGCATGTCACCTCTTCTGTTGAGCGAGCTTTTAGTTTCTGATACCAGGCAAACCCTAATGTAACCAAAGTTAAGCCTATCAGGTATGGGCGAAACGGTTCCATCCAGGAAAATGTGGCAGCTATACCGCCAATTCCCGCAAGTAAAGAAAATACAGGAGTGACACAACACAATGAAGCCGCCACTGCCGCCAATAATCCAGCTCCTACACTTCTTGACAAGAAACCTGTTTTTTTAAGTTTTTTGCTAACACTGCTCATGATACAGGTTCTTTTTGGTTTTGACCTCCCAAATTCTCCAACACAGGATTTACAATACCCAGGTTCTCGTGTATTAAAGAGTAAAATACGGTTTGCCCTACCTTTTTGTCTTTCACGATACCACCATCTTTTAACTTTCTAAGGTGCTGGGACACACCTCCTACGGATATTCCCAAAATATCACTCAAGTCGCATGGGCACATTTGATCTTCCATGTGAAGCAATAAAAGGATTTTAAGGCGTGCCGCATTTCCAGCTAAGTTGAAGATTTTGGTGGCATGCAAAAGTTGCGCATCCAGCTCGCTCAACTTTTCTTTGCAAACCCTTATTTGATTGACATCTGCCAGTACTCTGATACATGTGTTGCTCATAGTATTTTAATGTTTTAGCAATTACTAAAACGTTGTTATGGTGATATAGTTTAGTTTTTAAGTAAAAACTTAAATTCTAGATCCTACCACACCGAATATGAGTTACAGCTACTCTAAAAGTTTGTAGGTGGAAAACTTAGCAAGTTTCAACCATAGCGCTGAATATAGCACGCAAAGAACTTTCTTATCCTGAGGATAAATGATAAAATTGTAATAAAGTCAGTGAAAATCATTTGGGGATTTTCCCCTGCTGACAAGAATAATGCCTAGTACTAAAGCTCAAACCGTAAATTTAACCTTTGTGCCAATCCATAAAATAGATTGGCAAAAGACGCTTATTGCGTTGGTGTTCTATGCTTTATGTACCAACCTGGGTCTGGCTCCTGTTGTAGCACAGGACATACGCGCAGTTACCCATATATCAACTGACTTTCCAGCGTTGGATTCCATTATTTTTTCAATTCAGCATGAATTCATTGAAGAAACTGATGTTACGTGGGAAGAAAAATTATCCAATGGAGACACACTTGGGGCCATTGAAAACCTGAACGCAGTGTCTTTGCTGTACTGTAGCAGGATAAACTTCCAGCAATCCTACGACGGCTATTGGAAAGCACTTTTGCTGGCCGATGGCATCAGGGACGAAGCATCCAAGGCAAAAAGCTACAACGGACTGGCTATACTGTATTCATTGTATGAGCGCCGCGATGAGGCATTGAAATATTACCTGAAAGCCCTGAACATCAACAAGAAACTCGTAGCTGATGGCACTCTGGCCCCAACGTTACTTTTGAACAACTACAGGCCCCTGGCCATCCACTACCGCTATGACCTCAATGTAACCACCGCCAGGGCGTATCTAGACAGTTGCCGGATGGTGCTGGGCCCCAACAAATTGGACAGTACGCTACTAGAAGCGGAATATGCGTACCTACTTATTCAGGAAGAAAAATATACAGAGGCCGAACAGACACTGCTACAGGTAGAGAAGGTGGTGAAGAAAGATTTACCCAGCTATCTCGTAGTGCTCTATACACTCATGGGCGATCTGTACATGGGGGATGGCCGATATGAAGAGAGCGAAAAATCTTACCAAAATGCGCTCCGCAATGCCAATGACTACAAACGGCATTTAAATTATGTGCCGGATGTATATGAAAAACTCTCAGAGCTGTATCTAAAAATGGACAAGCCTACTCGTGCTTACGAAAGCCTTATCCGGGCAAACGCCATCAATACGTCCCTGTACAGCAGCAGAAGCCCCAACAACAAATACCTGCTGGAGATCAAAGATGATTTTAGGATTGAAAAAGAAAAGCAGGAAAAACTGGCCAGCGAACAGCGTTTGGCACTTCTGGAACGGGAAGACAGGATTTGGTTGTTGAAGTTTACCATATTGGCCGTAACGCTTGTTTTTCTAATCGCAACCGGTTTTTTACTCTTTAGATATATACAGTCCAGACACAAAGCAGAGAAAGCAATGCTTGAACAGAAACAAAAGCTGGAAAACCAAAAGGCTCAGGAAATCCTCAGCCTTAAAAACAAGGAACTGACCGGGTCCGCCGTGCGGCTAATAGAAAAAGACGAACTTCTATCAGAACTGAAGGCAGGCCTCAAGGAACTCAGCAAAAAACCCGACACCAGGGAAATCAACAAACTGGTGAAAACCATCAACCTCAACGCCACTGACAACTGGAAAGAATTTGAAAGCCGGTTTATTGATGTGAATGAGGGTTTTTATGAGCGTCTGAAAGAACGGTTTCCCTCGCTCAATCAATATGACCTCAAAATATGTGCTTTGTTGAAATTGAATTTTACTGGTAAGGAAATGGCACGTTTACTTGGCATATCTGCCGAAAGTGCCCACACTTCCAGGTACAGGTTGAGAAAAAAATTTGGGCTGGAAAGGGAGGTGAGCCTGGTAGATTTTATCGACAGCATCTAAGGGATGTATGTCCATCACAAAGCGCTTGGTTTGGTAGGAACTATCCACCAATATCGCTAACTTCAAACACATCAATCCAGCTGAGATAAACTGGTTGCCTCCAGGCTAATCAGTCAATTCAACGTTTCACCCACAAACTTCTGCCAATGGAAGAAAATTTAAAGCTCATCAGAAAATTTTATGACGCTTTTGCGAAAAAGGATGTAGAAGGCATGCTTGCCTGCTATGGTCATAATGTGGCATTTGAAGATCCGGCTTTCGGCCCACTCAATTCCGAAGATGCCTGCCTGATGTGGCGAATGCTTTTGTCCAGAGGTGGGGATTTAAAGATCACATACTCCAATGAATGGGCAGACAACCAGGCTGGCGGGGTAGATTGGGAGGCCCAATACGAATTTGGCATTAAAAAAAGAAAAGTGCACAACAAGATCAAGGCGCGCTTCTCTTTCAATCAGGGGCATATCATCTCCCATACAGATTCCTTTAGTTTCTGGAGGTGGTCTTCTATGGCACTTGGCCTGCCAGGCCTATTGTTGGGTTGGTCGCCAGTTCTCAGGAACAAAGTACGCCAACAGGTACTGAAAAAATTGAAGGAGTTTAAGGCACTACAAAAGTCATCTGACTGAAAGGCGATGGATCAAAATAAAAAAGGCTTTTCTGCCAGCGACAGAAAAGCCTTTTTTTACAATTCTTTTGTTTTTCCCCTATTTGAAACTTACACCTGGTAGGTTTAGCACGTCCACTTTCTGCAAAGTCGAACCATACTGGGTGTTGATCGCATCAATGAAGGCATTGGCCAAAATTGCCTGACCCCTTGGGTTTGGGTGTATCCCATCCGTTGAAAAAACCCCGTTGGGTGAAAAATCCGGAAGGAGCATCTGACCTTCAACTTCTACACCTCCTCCCGCGGCAATACCCCGCATAATGGCATAGGCATCTACCAATGCCAGGTTATTAGCCGTAGCTTGCGCAGAAATCGTCGCATTGAAATCTGCCAACCTATCGGCATGTCGGGCCAGCTCGTCAGCGGCCAAAGTGTACATTTCCGGTAAGGGCCAGGTAACCCCATATACGGCAGTGGCCGGCAAGCCTTCCGGCTGGGTATTGAGCACAGTTGCAGATGTCAGAAGGGGCAATTCGCCCGGTTTCATAGGCCTCATTTGTCCCCTACCCTCCAGTGATGGGTCATACTGGGAAATGTCTTCAAGCTGATCGTCTTCCATTAATATTGGATTGGCACCAGCCACCAAATTCACCTTTCGGGCATCCGCATCAGCCTGGGTGATCAGTCCTAAAAATGCCAACTGATCCAATCCATCATTGTAGTCGTTGAAACCATCATCCCCATTGGGGCCTGCCATGAGGAATGCAGCCGTAGCAGCATTCAAAGGAATGGCATTGTAAGGTACTGCCCTGAAGAAAGGGGTGAAGGTTGCATCCAGCAAATTAGCTATAACGCCTCCTTTCTGTCCCCCACCAGTCATAGTACCAACCACAGCCGATAAGGCATCTGTGAAATATGCCACGTCAGTCAGTGACGAAGGGCTTTGGATGGCTGCCGGATTGTCTTCCACGTCAGCCGAAGTACCACCACTCGTCAGGTAGCCGAGCAAATCGTTTTGCCCAATCCAAATGCTCACAAACGAACCATTGGCTGCTGCTGCATCGCCCAACACAGTGGAATTTCCCGGGTCAGAGGCAAACCGAACATAAAAGGGATTTCCTTCAGGGATCATATCACCATTTAAATCAGGTGTGCCATAAGCCGGCACTACTATATCCACTACCCTTGCGGCTGGTACTCCAAAATTATTGACACTACCTGTATATGGGGTCAATATTGAGGTGAGGTCACCGTCAGCGAGTGGTTCAGGTCCGGGTATGCTCGTATTCAACACAAACCGCCCCAAAATTATTCCGTTTTCAGGGTCAGACACACTCACATTATATCCATTCACGGAGTTGATATCAGGCTGGTTAAAACTGCCTCCACCGGCCAACCGCATTTCTTTTGACAGGAGATTGGCATAACTATATACCTGCCCTCCATTGTATAAAGCGGCATCCATAAACCCTGCCGTGAGCGAATTGCCCACCGCCACATATTTCGAAAAATCGGCCGTACCCGGGCTTACCTGGGCACTTTCCCCCGGTTGGTTCGATGACAGCAATTCTGACTTCAGTTCATCTTCTGAATTTATACACCCTTCTAAAACAACGCATGATATCAACAAGAACAAAGCAAGTACTAACTTTCTTTCTTTTATCAGGGATTCAAACATAATATTCCTTTTCGTTTAAAAAAAATAGAGGCTGTCTCAAAAGTCCAACAAGCCGTCATCACGAGCGTAGCGAAGTGATCTCAACTTTCGATCGCACCTTGTATGATAAGATTGCCATGTCTGTCCGACAGGCAGGCTTCACTCCGTTCGCAATGACGGAATACTTTTGAGACAGCCCCATTCACAATGTTGAAGTATAAATTTAAACTTATAAATGGACCCACTTTAGGTAGTCCAAATTAATAAATAACCTGACCCTTGTTTATGGGAGTTTGGCGTTTAAAGCTGCAAAATTCAGCACATCTACTTCCCTTAATTCAGAGCCGTGCGCCTCATTTATAATACGGATCATTTGGTTTGCGATCAAAGCAGACCCTCTTGGGTTTTGATGGATGCCGTCTGAAGACCACAAACTGTTGAACAGGTCATCACCCAAACTCAAAGCCACCATGTTGTAGCCATCAACCATCGTTCCGGGAACACCATCAGCAGCGGCTTGTGCTTCAGCACTCAGACCCAATAAAGCAGCCTGTTGGGCCGACAAACCAAAAATATCAGCAAACTGAACTCCAACATCGAGCATACTCAAATTGCTCCTTTCTGCCACTTGCCCTGCAATAATTGCATTGAAAGTAGCATAGCGGGTAATTATAGCAGCTTGCTCAGCTAAAGTTAACGTGTGCTTATCAGGTACAGGAACCCCCACACCATAAACAGAAGTCGGGTCTCCAGGGTCGGCCAATTGACCTATCACCGTTAGTGCTGGCAATGGAAACAAATCAGTAGCCTCTGCATGCCTTAGTTTTGGTAAAATCACCGATCCCGGAGGTGCACCAAATGCCAGGGAAACATCTGCTTTTGTCAGGCTTTCATCTGTAATGACGGGAGGGTTGGCCCCAGCAGCAAACATAATCTTTCTTCTGTTCGCCTCTTCCTGGGTGATTTCCCCAAACAACACAGCTGCATCCAGGCCATCATTGTAATCTGAATAGCCATCATTTACAACTGATGCGGTCGGGGCATCCAATGGGATCAAATTGACACCACCTGAAAGCTGGGTCACTATTTGAAAATAAGGAAGAATGGTGACAGGGGGAATATTTACAATTATACCATTGGCACCATTGGCAGACAAAGCATCCAAAATACCCGACAGGGCGTCAGAAAAAGAAGAAACCGGTGTAAGCAGATCTGGATTCAATAAATTTTCTTGATTGCCTTCTGTGCTATCGTCATCCGTTTCTTCACCACCAGCGATGGCAAACCTCAAGACATCATTGCTGCCTAACCAAACGCTAAAAAAAGTACCTCCGGCTGCTACAGCGTCACCAAGCATCGAGCCAGTGGCTGAAGACTGGAATGCTCCATAAAAGGGGTTGAAGTTCCCATAGCCTGGGGTAACTGCGTCTATAATTCTTGCTCCTGGAACACCGAAGTTGTTTATCGAACTTTGAGAAGAAGGGTTCAGTGCCGATCCCGAGGTAAACTGTATGGCATTGGCAGGGTTCGCCAATGCAGACGCTATATCGATAAAAGATTTTCCCCTTATACTGTTGTCAGAGTTCAATCCCCCAAAACCATTGCCACTGGAAATGTCCGGAAAATTGAAGCTTCCTCCACCTGCAAGCGTAAACTGTGACGCCAACATGCTGGGATAAGAATGGGTCTGGCCTTGAGGGTAAAGTGCCCCATCCGCAAATCCCGCAGTTGAGGAGTTTCCTAATGCGACATAGGTTGAAAAATCCGCTGTTCCGGAACTAAGTTGAAGGCTTTCGCCAGGACTATTTCCGGCCAGCAGCTCAGATTTTAATTCATCTTCAGAATCAATACACCCACCAAATATCAGCAAGCTCATGATTGAAAAGGTTGTATATAATATATTTTTCATCATTCTCTGGGTTAATATTAGTTGAGGAATTCATCGAAGGTGATAGAGAGATAGTAGAGAGAGCCTATGCTGGGGTTACCAAATGAAGTGGTATAGCGCTCGTTGAAAATATTGGATCCACCAATTTTCACTATCGATTTCATGCTGGGCAGTTTGTAGCTGATCTGGGCATCTACCGTGGTAAAGGAAGGTACTACGTTTCCTCGTACCTGGCTAAAGGCAGACTCCCATTTGTAAGCATCCTGCCATTTCAGTGCAATGCTGAACCCCAAATTCTCAATCACATTTCTGTTGCTGATATTGACGTTGGTCTTGTATTCAGGAGTATTAAAGGCAGACCTGAAGCCTTGCGCTACCAGATCATCTTCGCTCAACAGTTTGTTGAATGAGATATTGCCCCCTAGGTGCCAGCCCTGTCCCATGGAATAGTCGCCTCCCACTGCCCATCCATGGGCAGTTACATTTCCATCTGCATTGATGTCAAATCCGTATTCCTGTGACAGGCCTCCATTCACCAATGCATTTGGATCGCCCGAACTTGCATCCGGAATGCTTCCGGAAGGCGTGGACTGTACCAGCAATATTTCAGCAATAAAATCGGTGTAAGAGCTGTAGTAGTAATAAGTATCCAAAAACAGCCTGTCAAACAATTGGCCTTTGTACCCCACTTCCCAGGTGCCGATTTTTTCTGTTTTAAATTCTTTAAAATCGTGTACTTCCAGTTCTGAAGTATTGCCCGAAGCTTTGGCATCCTGTACAGATTGCCATGTATAGGCAGGGTTTGTCTTCAAGTGGTACTTGTCTATGAGCAGCTGGTTACTGCCCACCAGCCTACGTACCACCACATCCAGATCGATAAATTGATCCTGTGCTGTAGGGTTCCTAAACCCTCGCTGAAAGGAAGCCCGGAAATTGTGGTTTAAATTTGGTGAATATACTGCAGACACCCTTGGGGAAAACTGACTGGCAAAGTTCTCATTCTTATCGTATCGAAGGGAAGTCGAAAGCTTCAATTTGTCGTCAGCCAATGATTTGGACAATTGTGCAAATGCTCCATATTCTGCCCAGCCAACTTCGTTACCGTTTTCATCCAGCACAAAAAGTGTGTTTTCACTGTTTAGGTTGTACCTTCTGTAGTTTGCCCCTACTACCAAATCCACTGCTTCTATTTGGTTGGAAAAGTTATAAACGCCTTCGAAATGCATCATGTTGGACTTGTCCAGGAATTTTGCCCCACCTGACAATCCATTGATGGGTTCACTCCGTATATCAGCTTGCAAGGCCGCAAAAGCTGAAGTGCCTGGTACCACTTGTTGCGAATTGGCAAATGCCCTGGCGGCAAGGTGGGCCTGCTCATTTGTGAGGGGATTTTGGCTTGCCCTGGCCCCTACAAATGCTCCCAGGTAATTGTTGTAATACCCATCACGCAGATTCACTATTGTAGCCAGCGTATTCGCTGCATAGCTGTCGCCCGCATCTTCCTGGGTTTTGTATGCCCTCACGTAAAAATTAGAGCCTTTCACTTCTGCCTTGGCAGTCCAAATTACGAAATTGTCCAGAACAAACCTGTCATTGGCAGTATAGACAGTGCTCCCCGATCCCCAGTTGCCTTGTACAAAGGCTTCAATATCATCGTTGATCCTGTAGTGCAATGCAGCATTGAGTTTGAGGCTTTCGGTGGTATTGTCCACAAAGCTCGACTCACTAAATCCACGTGGTGAAAAAACATCATTTGGAATTAAGGACCGTACACCCTGTAGGCTAGCTGCAGTTGCCATTTGCTCGGGCGTTGCGCCTGGAGCATTGCCGATGGCGATCGCCCTGTCCGCTACCTGGGTTCCCAGGTTGAAGCCGGCATTTCCATAAACGTTGACACCATCATAAGCCCTGTTGGCTGCACGATTGAGGGCATAGTCGTTGGTTTGTCGCTCAAGCTCCTGACTATTCCTATCCCTGAAATCTACCCCCATATAATCCTGGGCATTGAGCCAGGAAGCGTTCACCTTAAAAGCGAATTTGTTGTTGAATGCTTTGGCATAGCGGATTGAAAAATCTTTGTAGAGAGAAGCCTCATGGTCCCTTTCGTCGGCATGGGTCACACCCAGCTTAGCGGTAGCGCTAAGCCCCTGGTATTCAAACGGGCTCTTGCTGTTCATGAGCAAAATACCGTTTAAGGCATTGGGGCCATACAGTGCAGAGGCCGCACCGGGCAACAATTCCACACTTTCCAGGTCCAAATCTGAAATACCCACTACATTGCCGACAGAAAAATTCAGGCCTGGTGCCTGATTGTCTATTCCGTCTATCAATTGTACCATCCGGGTATTGCCATTGGCACTAAAGCCCCTGGTGTTCACAGATTTGAAAGTGAGGCTCTGGGCGCTCATGTCCACGCCTTTGAAGTTGGCTAGTGCATCGTAAAAACTTGCCGCCGGGGCATTTCTAATGGCCAGTATATCCATTTTCTCAATAGATACCGGTGATTGCATAATGGATTCTTCGACCCGGGAAGCAGATACAACCACTTCCTGTCCAACGATAACATTTTCTTCCAGAATAACATCAAGTCCACTGACTTGGGTATCTGTGATTTCTATTTCCTGACTGAGGTACCCAACCATGGAGAACACCAATGTTAAGGGTGGGGCTGATTCCACATTGAGTGAAAACGTACCATCAGTTCCGGAAATCGTCCCTAGCACTTTGCCTTTGACCAGGACATTGACCCCAAGCAATGACTCCTGGGTGTTGCTGTCCTTCACGCTACCTGAAATGCTCGTTTGTGCCATTGCCTGGGTAGTGGCAAAAAACATCAAAACATACATGAGCGCTTTTGTAAAATTTCTACTCATTTTCTTTCTCATTTTTAAAGTAAATTGTTTTAAACTGAATATTTCCTAATGAAATATTATCAAATTTAATATTACCTAAAAAATACAAAAAAAAGAGCGGTTTTTTACAATATGTTCATTTTTATTTGGTTTTAAAACCTTTTCATTGGTTTCTTAAATATTCGACCAGTTTTTCACAAAGGTCTTTTACTTCCTGGGCCATGAACTCATCGCCCGTAGAATTGAGAATGGTATTAGAAGCAGCTCCAAACATGTTGATGTAAAACCTCTTCATGTCGTCCACATTCATATCCTTTGTCCACAAGTCCAGCGAGAGGGAATCGTGCTGGGCAGGATCCCAAATAGATATAGATACAGCCCTCGATTCCATCAGGTCTTCTCCCGGGTGGTCGTCGGCCTGCCATTGGATCTTTTGTGGCACACTGTTCTCATCAAGGGTTACTTCTATATTGATATTGGATTTCTTCATCTTTGTTCCTTAAATTATTGTATCGGCCATTGGTGGCCCATTTTACAAAAAGGCCACATTAGTTTTGGGGCGCAAAGTTAGGGTATTCTTTTCCCCTGAAAAAAAATTAATGGAAAGAGTATAGCAACCAGTGGCTTAGTCCTTTACCTGATAGAGCAATTCATCGTTAAGAAAGTCATACAAAGTGAGCCTCCTCAGATCGAAATATGCTGTCCAAAAAGCACGCAATGCGGAAATATAACTTCGCTTCGCTGCATCTTTTTCCTGCAAGGCAATGTTGAGGTTGGTGATGTCAATTTTCCCAATAAGATATCGATTTTGCGCCACTTCGTAACGCTCCTGGGCCACTTCATCAGATTTTTTGGTAATTTCAACCTGTGCCCTCAATACTTCAAACCGGCTTACGATTGTTGTGATCTCCTGTTCAAAATTCTGTATTTCCTGTTGGAGAAGATACTCACTCAGCTGCTGCTGGGCCAGTGCAATTTTTACCCGGGATTTGCTCCTTCCCCAGTCGAGCAATGGCACGCCAAGTGTGACATTTACACGTTGCTGATCATTGGGGTCGGCGTAGGTATCGCTCAGTTGGGATGAGGCTTTGTTCAAACCAAAGGATGCCCCTAGTACTGCATCAAATCGCTGCGACTGAGCCTCGACGACATCTCTCTTTGCTTCTATCCTCCTCCGCTCGAACGAAAGGTAATCGGACCTGTTTTGTCTCGCATACTCCAATGCTTTGTTAACCGATATGTCGAATTCTGGCAAATCAAGCGGCGGCAACAATTCCAGCGCACTTTCAGCCCCCCTTTGCAAACCTATGTAACTGCTCAGCCTGAGTTTGGAGGTCTTCATGTCCAAACTTGCCTGCGTTACCCCTTGTCGTGACCTCAGGAGCTGCAACTCCACCTGGAGAATTTCATCCCTTGAAACCGTACCAATATTGTACCTTCCCTGCTGAATATTGTAAATGGTATCGTTGTTTGCCAGGTTAAATTGGGCAATCTGCAGGTCAATTTGCGCAGTGAGGTAGTCAAAATACATTTCAGTTGCCCGCTGCGAAATGGATTCCATTTCTTCCACATAAGACCTTCTGGATTCTTCATACCTCAGCGGTTCCGTTTGTTGGTCCCACTTCAACTCGTTGAAACCAAACAGAGGCTGCTGTAGCCTTATGTTAAACAATGTATTGTTATATCTTCTTGAATCAAAAGTAATGTCCCTGAATTGGTTGACTGTACTGTTGACACTGATCGTGCCACCGGTCGGGGCTATCGGTTGGTACAAACCAAGGCTCAATGAAGACGACATTTGCTCACGAGGCTGATAAACAATCTCACCATTGTCCAATCGGTTTTCATTAAAATCCCTGTTGTAGCCGGGCAGCTCACCTGATAGGTACAGTCTGGGATTATAGTTGGATTTGAATCGGCGATAGGCCCAAAATTGGGTCTCTTTCCTGGTTTCTTCAATTTTAGCTGATGGCGACTGTGCTTTGGCCATCTCAATTACATCGGTAAGCGAGAGTTTGAGATCCTGGGCATTCGTGGACAATAACAGAATGGAGAAAGCACAGGTCATTAAAAGCTTATTCATATCTAAGGGATTGGATTGGGTCTTGGGTAGCGGCCTTTCTGGCGGGGGCTATGCCGAAAATTAAGCCCACGGAAGCTGCTACTCCAAATGAAAGTAATATTGAACTAATTGTGATTACAGTGGGTATGCCGGCTATATTGCTTACCAGAAGTGCGAAGGACACCCCCAGGACAACCCCGATCAGGCCACCGGTTATGCTGATCATCATGGCTTCAAACAAAAACTGATTTACAATGTCCTGCTTCTTGGCACCCATTGACATTCTCAACCCAATTTCTTTGATGCGTTCCAGTACAGAAGCCAGCATGATGTTCATGATACCAATCCCCCCTACCAATAGTGAAATGCCTGCAATCGCCCCCAAAACATAGTTGAAAATATCATTGGTCCGTTGTTGCTGTTTCAGGAGCATTTCCGGGATTTCTATTTCATAATCTACCGTCTCATAGTGGGTACGTTTCAGCAGCCTGTTGATTATTTCGGCCATAGGAGTCATGAGTTCGGTGCGGTCCACCTGAATGACCAGCTTGTCGAGTTGGTGGTAATTTTTACCACCAGCACTTTCATTATCCTCAGAGCTGCGATTGGCAGGCCGGTTGGCAGCCCTCAGCATTTGGTCTGTAATTATCGCCCTGTTTTCAAACCGGATCAGCACCGTCTGCAAAGGGGCGTACACATCCATGTTGTAGTCCCTGATGCCAAGGCTTTGGATGCTCGTCGATGAAATCTCACGTTTCTCCAGTATCCCAATCACTTTCAACCAATTGTTGCCGCATTTTAGATACTTGCCTATGGGGTCTTCAAATGGGAAAAACTTTGATTTGATCGAATATCCAATGATGCATACCGGGCTTCCATGCCTGAGATGGTAGTCGGAAAAATTTCTACCCTGATCTACCTGAAAATTAAAAAGATCGAAGTAGCTGGGCTCAATACCTACCAGCTTGGCTGTCCTTCTGATGCCATTGTTGATGAGGTAGGTATCCAGCACAATTTCCGGACTGATTTTGTTTATTCCCGGGACAGTTTCCTTTATGGCCTCTACATCCAGGGAATTCAGGCCCGGGGAGAATTTCTTCTTTTCTTCGCCTGCCTGTTCCTCCTCCACGAGAGACTCTTCACTTTGGGTTACAACTGGCTTGATCACGATGTTGTTTACCCCTACAAGTTTCATCTGTTCTATCACCTCCTGCTGGGCTCCATTTCCAATGGCGAGCATAGCAATGACTGCCGCTACACCGAAAATGATCCCCAGCCCAGTGAGGACAGAACGCATTCTATTTGCCAATACAGCTTCTGTAGCTATATCCAAATTCATTAGCACCTTATGGGATTTCATGAATTGGGCTTTGGTTTTCTTGGGAAATTATTGGCCTCATTGCTTTTGTCAACGACTTCTTTCTCGTTATTCCTTTTGCCGTTGAGTTCGGGCAAAAGTGCAATTTCCCCGTCACCGGATTCAGGAGCGGACAGGTACACCTTGTCGTCTTCGCCCAGACCGAGCAAAACTTCGGCAGAGGTGTCATTGATCTCCCCAACCTGAATTTCCTGCTTCTTATACCCCACCCCTTCTTTTACATATACATAAGTGACCGAATCCTGAAAATTGTGAAGGCTTTCGAGGGGCACAGAGAGGGTTTCGTCTATTACTGAAGTGAATATTTTGTTGCTTGATGTCATTCCGGGTTTGATAAGCTCATCCACTTTGTCGATTTCAACAATCACTTCAAACACCTTACTGTCCGAATTTGGTCTTTTCTGACCGGAATTGGCCACTCTCGACACCACACCGGTAAGCTGCTTGTCTGGTAGGGCATCCAATCCAATGACCACTTTTTGACCTTTTTTCACACGGCGTATATCCACCTCGTTGACATAGGTTTTAGAGTTCATGGTACTCAAATCTGGCAAGGTGGCCACTACAGGGTCCCAGACATTGATCTGGCTTCCAGCTTTTATTTGTTGGCCATTCCATGGGTTTTTGGCATAGATCAACATGCCATCTTCAGGTGCCAGGATTCTAAATTCTTTAATCAATTCTTTGAGGCCCGCAAGCTCATTTTGAACCTGGACTTTCGCTCCTCTCGCCTGTACCATCTTGGCCACATTTTGCTGCTTCTTTATTTCATAGCTCTCTTTCTTTTGGTTATAGGCCCTTTTGGCCTTGTCGAGTGCTATTTCGTTCTTTTTGATGGTGGCGGGGGGTTCGAATTGGGACTGCTCCAATTCCAATTCCTTTTCTTCCACTGCGTACCTCAGGTTGATCAATTCATCCCTCTTTTCCCTCATCTCCAATGCGGTGTCCAACTGCTGGGTGAGATATTTGGATTCGGCAGTTTCAAAATCGAGCTGTTTGTCTTTTAACTTTCCTGCCAACTCGGAAGGATCCAAATTCGCAACATATTGTCCCTTTTTCACCCTGGTCCCTTCAGGGATCATATCCTGGATCGTGATTTGATAAATCCTATGCTGGCGTGCATTGCTCGGCCCTTGTATCTTTACAGAATTTCTCGCTTCCAATTCTCCTGTCACGTTGATGTCGGCAACAAATTCACCTTTGACAACATTGACTATTATTGAAGAAGTATCATCTGTGCCCGATCTAAAGGACAGAAAGAGGATAATCAGCGCGAGTGCCGATCCGGTTAAAATGAAGGTTGTTTTTTTGTTCATGAGAAGGGGATTACAACTATATCTTTAGTTTCAAGAATTAGGAACGACTATTAACAAGCAATTGTTGTGCTAAAAGTCACATATACAAGAAAAACTTTGCGATCGTTTACTAACTATAATGATTGCAGGTAAGGAATGGTTGCCGTTAAACTGAAATCAGGTAAGGAAATTCTTAGCCTGTTCTTTGTCCAGGCCCAATTGGGCACTTAACTCTGAAACGTTGGCAAATTTTTTTTCATCCCTTATACGCCTGATGAAAAATATGGTGATTTGTTTTCCATAAAGGTCTTGGGAAAAATCGAATATATTCACCTCCAATTTTTGGGCAGTCCCATCTACTGTTGGCCTGGTCCCAATATTCATCATGCCACTATAAAGTTGGTCACCGGTCTTCACTCGCACGGCATACACAGCATTTCCCGGAATCAGTTTGTATTCTTCTTCCAGCTCGATATTGGCTGTAGGAAATCCTATCTGTGTACCCAATTTGTTGCCAGAAACCACTGTACCTGTTAGTTCATAAGGCCTACCCAGAAATTCACTGGCTACATCCACTTTGCCATAAAAAAGGGCATTCCTTATTTTGGTAGAGCTCACCCCTATATGGTCTATGTCCTGGCGTGGAATTTCCTGCACCTCGAACCCAAACTTGTCAGTATTGGCCTTGAGGTAATCGAAACTACCTTCGCGGTTTTTGCCAAAGTGGTGGTCATACCCGATCACAAGCTTTTGGGTTCCCAGTTTGTCTATGAGTATTTTCCTGATAAACTGCTCTGATGTCAGTTTAGAGAATTCAGTTGTAAACCGTAGTTTGACGAGGTAGTCAATTTTTGCTTCCCGTATCAATGTCGCCTTCTCTTCAAAGGTGGATAGAAGTTTCAACCCTTTCTCTTCCGGGTTGATGACAAATCTGGGGTGTGGCCAAAATGTAAGCACCACACTGTTGCCACCTGCCTTCCTGGCTTGTTCGCTGATCCCGCTCAAGATTTTCTGATGGCCGATATGAACCCCGTCAAAAGTCCCGCTAGTGACTATGGCATTCGGTATTTTCTTTTGCAGTTCTTCCCCGTCAATTACTATCATCTCTCATTTCTTTCAAGTCGCAGACCCATCCAAATCCGCACGGTGCTCATTTACCATTGAAACGAATGCATCCAACTGATGGGCCTTATCTACATGATAATCTCCTATGGCAGTTCGGCGCAGGTATTTGAGGTGGGCACCACAGCCAAGTTGCCGGCCAAAATCGTGGGCCATACTCCTGATATAGGTACCCTTGGAGCATACTATTTTGAAATGCACCTCCGGCAATTCCATTTTGGTGATTTCAAACCCTTCTACCCTCACCTGCCTCGGTTCCATTACTACTTCTTCCTGCTTTCTGGCGCTTTTATACGCCCGCTTTCCACCAACTTTTATAGCTGAAAACACAGGAGGGGTCTGAAGGAAGGTTCCTGTCTGGAGCCGTGCTGCTTCATAGATATCCATATCTGTGATATTTTCCCAACTATTTTCGTTATCAAAGGAGGTCTCTAAATCATAAGAAGGTGTGGTTTTCCCTATTTCAATTACACCTTCATACGTTTTGTCCATCCCCTGATAACCTTCTATTTTCTTGGTGAATTTTCCGGTACAAACAATCAGTAAACCTGTGGCCAGTGGGTCTAGAGTACCTGCATGTCCGATCTTCTTTACTTTCAGTGCGTACCTTAGCTTTTTTACCACATCAAAAGAAGTCCACGTCTTAGGCTTGTCTATCAGCAGTACTTCTCCATTTTCAAAATCAAACCCCATATTCAAATCAAACTTGCGGCAATAGCTATACTGCCTATGATAAAACAGTAGATCGCAAAATAAATCAATTTACCTTTTTTCACGATGGATATCATCCATTTGCATGCCATGAGCCCTGACAAAAAAGCTGCCAAAAACCCTCCAAGAAGTGTCATGGCCGAAATATCGGATGCCAGTTCGGGTGTTTCGATCAGGTCTTTTACTTTCAATAGCATTGCGCCCACTATAGGTACCAATACCATCAGAAAAGAAAATCTGGTGGCCTTTTCCTTATCTACTCCGAGCAGCAGTGCGGTGGAGATGGTGGCCCCAGAACGGGAGATTCCCGGCATGATGGCGATGGCCTGCGAGATGCCAATGATGAGTGCTTTCAGGTAGTTTACTTTTCCGGTAGTGGTGCCCTTAAAAAAGGTAAACATGAGCATGAGCCCTGTGAATATGAGCATGGAGCCTACCAACAATACATTCCCTCCAAAAAAAGCTTCTATCTCATCCTCAAACAAAACGCCAACAATGCCAACCGGAATGATGGAAATTAGGATTTTTAGGGCAAATTCCAGCGACTCATTCCATTCAAACCTGAGCAAGTCGCCGATGATTTGAAAAATATCTTTTCTGAAAACTATGATAGTGCTCAGTGCGGTAGCACCATGTACCACTATCGAGAATAGCAAGTTGTCTTTTGATTTTATGCCAAGAAGAACAGACCCAATCTCCAAATGCCCACTACTACTAACCGGTAAAAACTCGGTAAGACCCTGGACGATCCCAAGGATTACTGCCTCCAAAAATGTCATTTACCTTCCTTGGGCTTATGTAGTATGGCGAAAAACTCTATTACAAAACCAGACAATACTGTCATAGGACCGATGGTCAATCCAAGGGTGCCAAAGCCATAAGGTTCGGAATCAAGTGACATCAATACGAATCCAAGAATGAGCACCAATATCCCGGCTATCATCAGGATATAGTTGGTTTTGGTAAATGCAAGTTTGTTGTTCTTACCCATAGTTTTTAATATAGTTCGTCTAATGAGAGCTTGAGGTACTTCCTTATGGCCGCAAATGTACTGATAAAACCAACAATAGTTCCAAGCACCAAAATAATGGCAGCCAAAATGAGCAGTTTGTCATTTGATTGCAAATCGCTCAACCCTTCAATCTTTGAATTGGCAAAGAAGAGCAAACCACCGAGTATCAAACTGGCGATTATGCCGGACACAAACCCATAAATGGATGCCCTCACCAAAAACGGCCTTTGAATAAAGGATGCCGTAGCTCCTACCAATTGCATACTCCTGATTAGAAACCTTTGGGAAAACAACGCCAGTTTGATGGTGTTGTTGATAAGGATGACCACCACAATAAATAAAATAGCAGAAAACCCAATTAGGACCAGGCTGATTTTCGTGAGGTTTTCATTGATGCTATTGACGAGGTTTTCGATATACGAAACTTCATACACTCCTCTGATAGCACCTATTTCTTCTTTGATTGATGAAAGGTTTTCAGGCGCGTGAAACTCCGGTTTGATTTTCAACACGACCACATCGCGCAAGGGGTTGTCCCCTAGAAAACTAACAAAGTCTTCCCCTGTCTCTTCTGTAAACTGTTTTGCTGCTTCTTCTTTTGTAATGGTTGTTACCTGCGGCACATCATCTTTCACATGGACGTAATCTTTTGATGATAATGTCTTGGAAATTTTGGTGATTTCGTTTTCGCTCAGGTCCTTGTTCAGAAAAACCTGCATTTCTACATTTTCCTGAATGGTCTGTGTCAACTTATTTGTCAAAATGACAAGCAAACCAAAGAGGCCAATCACGAACAAGGCAAGCGTAATGCTAAATACCACACTAATGAATGGGTAACTGCCTAATTTTTTCTTTTTGAATTTTTTTTCTTTCACTGACATCACGCCAAAATTAACCCAAATATATAAAGGATTTTCAATAGAGTAGAATAAACATCAGGGGCTATAACGCGAAACGATTGAAATTAGTGCAGAGTGAAAATCAACCCTTGGATTTGATAATATTGAGTTCCGTGATGACTTTCTGATCCTGAATTTTGATCAAAGGCGAGATATCATTGATGTCCTGATATAGGCGATAATACTGGCCATTATAATAGAAGAAAAGCTTTTTGGCCTGAAAGCTGTTGATCTCAATAATCTCATAAGGGGATGCCTCAAATTTCCCGTAGAGGTACAACTTGTTGTTGTCCAGTTTGTAATGAAATTTATACCTGTTTGTCACTACATTTTCAATATCCACTTTGTCAATCTTCACAGCTTCAGTAAAAGGCACATTTTGGGTAATGACTTTTTCAAGAATCTGATCCGGTTCAGGGATCACATCCCCGGCCACATCATCCTTTACCTCAGGCACATTAAAATCTATTGTATTGGCCTCTTCCTTCAAAGTTTCCACAATTGGCCGTTCTTCGGCCAAATCTATCCAGGGAGATGGGTTGATGGTTTTTGTATATCTATAATCCAGTTGCCTACCGAAAGGTGAAGGAGAGGTTTCCGGGTTGACAAACTCAAGCTTGGATTCAATAGCAGGTAGGTTCACATGCACCACCTCTTCACCAGCAAAATACATATACGATCCCGTACCTACCAGAATTGAAGTTACCACATAAGACAATGTCTTTACTGTGGCTGATTGTGAAATAACCCCAAGGATGCCTGGGTTTATAGTAACATTGTCAAGGCGTGTTTTGAGCTGTGTTTTGCGGTACTCCTTAAGCCCATTGATGATCTCATTTTGGTGGTCAAATTCCGCTTTCAACAACGGATCACTTGTGAGCTGCTCCTCGAAAATAAACTTCTCCGACCCGGACATATTGCTGTCCAGATATTTGTTTACCAGCCTTGTGTATTCACTTTGAATTGACATATCAATCTAAGAAGTCGGAAGATGAATACTTCCTTTTTATCAACAAATCAAGTTTCTTTTTACACTTATATTTTTTCGTTTTGGCCGTATCAGTGTTGGCCAAATTCAATTTTTTAGCAATGTCCGTCATTGACAATCCATCAAAATAATGGTAGGTCAATATTTTACGACAATTGTCTCCCAGCTCATGTATACACTCATGTATAATCCTTACCCTTTCCTTTTTTTCAAACTCCTGAAAGGTGTACTCCTCCTTGTCGTTTTCGGCAAATTTACCTTTTCTGTCTAGTTCTTTCCTCCACAGGTTCAGGCACACGCTGTAAAGATAGGTACTTATTTTTGATGTCAATACCAAATTTCCACCTATCGCCTTTTGCCAAAATGCCAACAGGGCCTCCTGATAAATATCCTTGGCTTCATCTTCCGAACCATTATTGTTGAGAACGATACGCGTCATCATTCTATAATGCTTCTTGTAAAGATACTCCAAAGCCTTTTCGTCACCTTTGCTTACTCTTTCAAGTACCTCCCTGTCTTTCATTTATCAAAAAGCCGTAGCTTTTGTTTTAATACTACAATCTGTTGAATTGTAACCACCTAACCTTCAATAATTCTGTGATTTA
Source organism: Cyclobacteriaceae bacterium (assembly GCA_040222275.1). GTDB lineage: Bacteria > Bacteroidota > Bacteroidia > Cytophagales > Cyclobacteriaceae > CAXBNB01. The sequence goes on along the minus strand of JAVKDJ010000015.1, from coordinate 35,679 downwards.
AGAAAATCGGCTGCTACTAAATTAGTCCTTTTTGGTCGAAAATGCATGTCATTTGAACACAACATCTATTGCGACCCAGAATTAATACGAACCACAGGCATGTATATTGTTTTCGAACATGACTGAATCATACCGGGTTGGGTAAAAAAAATGTAGGAATTTGACTAGAAGAAAATTGCGTGGTATAACTCCAAGGCAGGAACCAAGACTAGATTGAAACAAACTAGTCTTGATATATTAACCTGTGCATCAATAACCTGTTCCTGCTGGTTGAAAAGACCTAAACGGAATATCCAAATAACATCCACTTTAACTGATAATCAACTCCCTTAGGTCGTTACAGAGGCTAAATTAGTAGAATAATTTTCTTTAACAAATTATTTATTCAAATAAATAACTTTATTTTATTGATCATTAAATTAAGATTAGAACCTCCCGAAAATTACCGGATTCGGCTGAAACCATTGATTAGTGATTTTTGTTTGGAATAGCAATGCAGAATATTACTTTTGCACAAAATATTTGAAATTAATTTAAAACAAAGAGAAATGATTAGAGTTGGAATTAATGGTTTCGGACGGATCGGAAGATTGGTCTTCCGGGTTGCAGCAGAGAGATCTAACATCCAGGTCGTAGGTATAAATGACCTTGTTGATGTAGAATACATGGCATATATGCTCAAGTATGATTCTACACATGGAAATTTCAAGGGCACAGTTGAAGTAAAAGACGGCAAATTGGTCGTAAATGGAAATGAAATCAGGGTAACTGCCGAAAGGAACCCAGCGGATTTGAAGTGGGACGAAGTAGGTGCTGACTATGTAGTAGAATCTACAGGTTTGTTCCTGACAAAGGATGCCGCCAAAGGCCACATCGAAGCTGGTGCTAAAAAGGTAATCATGTCTGCTCCTTCAAAAGACGACACGCCTATGTTCGTGATTGGGGTAAACCATGACAAATACACTCCCGACATGCAATTCGTGTCGAATGCTTCTTGTACTACCAACTGCCTGGCTCCTATTGCCAAGGTATTGAACGACAAATTTGGTATCAAAGAAGGCCTGATGACCACTGTACATGCAGCAACTGCTACACAGAAAACTGTAGATGGCCCATCTATGAAAGACTGGAGAGGTGGACGCGGTGCATACCAGAACATCATCCCATCTTCTACCGGAGCAGCCAAAGCTGTTGGAAAAGTTATTCCTGAACTGAACGGCAAGCTTACAGGCATGGCGTTTCGTGTACCAACCCCTGATGTTTCTGTAGTGGATCTTACAGTGAACCTCGAAAAGCCTGCAAGCTATGAGGAAATCAAAGCTGCCATGAAAGAGGCTTCTGAAGGTGAATTGAAAGGAATCCTTGGATATACCGAAGATGCTGTGGTATCCAACGATTTTGTAGGTGACGGAAGGACGTCTATATTCGATGCAGGAGCTGGCATCCAACTGAGCGATACATTCGTGAAGGTGGTATCCTGGTATGATAACGAATGGGGATATTCAACGAAAGTTGTAGAGCTTGTTGAGTTTATCGACTCTAAGGCATAATTCCCAAAGAATTTTTTTGATAAAAAAAGGCTGCCATAAGGTGGCCTTTTTTTATTTCACAACTATACCTGCCTGCTCCATTTCTGCTATGGCCTTGTCTAAATCATTTGGCATGAGGTTTACTGCCCGCGTACCGTCCCTGGGCACTTCCACCTGATACCCCAAACCGATAGCGTCCAGTGCCGTATATTTCACACAGTAGTCAGCTGCCAAACCAACAACTGTGAGCTTTTCCACCCCCTTCGATTTCAGATAAGCATCCAGTCCTGTGGACTTCAATCTACCATTGTCAAAAAAACCGCTGTAGCTGTCAATGGCCTTATCAGTCCCTTTCACAAATACCTTATCTATTTTAGCATCATCCAGCTCTTTCGAGAACTCTGCCCCAAAAGCCCCCTGCACACAATGCACCGGCCAAAGAATTTGGTCCAAGCCATTCAAGTCTATCACTTCACCAGGTTTTCGCCCGGAATGATTTGCGGCAAAACTTCCATGATCCTGTGGATGCCAGTCTTGTGTGGCCACAACCAGGTCAAACTCATGCTGTAGTTTGTTCACAAATGGAATGATTTCATCTCCATGGGGAACAGCAAGGGCACCCCCCGGCAAAAAATCATTTTGGACATCTACTATTAGTAAACAATTCATGGCTGTTAGCTAAGGTTTCTCAGTTTCAATATCAATTCGTTTTTCAGTTCGAACAATCCTTGCTCCAGGCCTACCGGATACTTGTGGGGGTATTCGAACCTCTTCACACTTCCGTCCATGCGGCCCATCTGGCCGGCACAATACTCCTTTATAGTATGTATGTCCGGACTGTCATACTCTTTTTTTCCATTACGAAATACAGGAACCAGCAAATCCCGGGCCTGCTCTTTTTCGAGATCGAAAGATTTTCTTCTGGTCTGGTCGGTGGGGTCTATCATTTGATATACTTTTTGATCTTCCAACTCTACATCGTAAATCATATCCCCAATATGCTTGCCATTTCTGGAAAACCTTTTTACCTGCTGAACACCGGGGTTGTTTATTTTAAACGCCTGCTCAGAAAGCTTCAATTTATGCACCCAACTGCCAGCGTTGTTTTTTATGGCAGAAAGTTTATACACTGCTCCTAGGGCAGGTTGATCGTATGCTGTCACCAGTTTGGTGCCCACCCCCCAAACATCGATTTTCGCATCCTGGTTTTTCAAACTGGTAATCAAGTGTTCGTCCAGATCGTTGCTCGCCACAATTTTCGTTTCCGTAAAACCCGCCTCGTCCAACATTTTCCTCCCAATGGAACTAAAATAAGCCAGGTCACCTGAGTCCAGCCGAATGCCATAAAAGTTTTTACCCTTTGCGGCAATCGCCCTACCCACCTCAATGGCCGTTTTTATACCCTCGATGGTATCGTAGGTATCCACCAAAAAAACCACATTGTTAGGCATTGCGTCAGCGTAAGTTTCAAAGGCTTCTTTTTCACTATCGAAAGACATGACCCAACTATGGGCGTGGGTGCCGCTCACCGGTATATCAAACAATTTCCCAGCCAATACATTGGAAGTAGAATCGCAACCCCCAATAAAAGCAGAACGGCTAGCAGCCAAAGCCCCATCTATTCCCTGGGCTCTCCGAAGGCCAAACTCCAGCACCAGATCGTCTTTAGCGGCCGATTTTATCCTTGAAGCTTTGGTAGCAATGAGTGACTGGAAATTGATAATATTAAGCAGTGGGGTTTCCAACAACTGGCATTGATAAATAGGACCCTTTACCCTTATCAACGGCTCATGGGGAAATACCGGTGTGCCTTCTGGTACAGCCTCTATATCACAGCTAAACACCATTGATCCCAGGAAGGAAATATATTCCGGGGCAAACAGAGGCTCCCCGTCATTGCCTTTCATCTCACCCAAATACCGGAGGTCTTTGTCTGTAAACTTGAAATTTTCGATATAGTCTATGACATATTCCAGGCCACAAGCCACCGTGTATCCCCCTTTGAAAGGGTTTTCCCTAAAAAAAAGATTGAAGACAGCCTCCTGGTTCGCCTTGCCCGATTTCCAATATCCATAGGACATGGTAAGCTGGTATAAATCCGTCAGAAGCGATAAAGAACCCGAGTAAATATCAGTAAGTAGTTTCAATAGCAATGAGTTTATCCCTCCCTAAAAATAACCAAGAGGCTGAATAATTGACGCACGATCCACAAATATTTAAGCAATTATAGTTCATCATGGATTGATCTTTCGTACTTGCTACATTGGTTAATCCAATTGCTATCATGAACAAAGTTTTTGCATTCACTTTTTGCTCTATTAAATTTAACTTTTGCTGGCGCAAACTGCGGTTGGAAGTCAATGGAAGGACAGTTATTGCAATCCCGATTTTTTTTACAATCATTTGCCATCAAGCGAATACTTCAAAATTTCTTCATTAAGCACCTATGAAAAATTCGAAACACATCAATTCCATATTGATTACCTGTTTATGTATTGCAACTACAATGACTGCTTTTCACCAAGCTAATGCCCAGTCCGATAAAAGCCAATACACATCTGGTGCCAGTTGGATTGACAAAAACGAAAACGAAAACTATACTGCCCGCCATGAATGTTCATTTGTGCAGGCGGGCGATAAGTTCATCATGTTTGGTGGGCGGGAATCGGCCCAGCGCCTGGATATTTATGATTACAAGACAGACACATGGAGTACCGGCAGTATGGCCCCAAAAGAATTCAACCACTTCCAGGCCACCACGCATCAGGGGTTTGTTTGGGTGATTGGCGCTTTTAAAACCAATAATTTTCCCAGGGAAATCCCGGAGGAAAACATTTGGCTCTATCACCCGCCTTCCGATAAATGGATCAAAGGTCCTGAAATTCCTGAAGACAGAAGACGCGGTGGTGCAGGCCTGGTGGTTTACGAAGACAAATTCTATGTGGTAGGAGGAAACACCATTGGGCATGATGGAGGATACGTCGATTGGTTTGATGAATATGATCCACAAAAAAACACCTGGAAAAGACTTGAGAGTGCCTCGCAACAGAGAGATCATTTTTATGCAGCTATTATGAATGATAAATTATTTGCTGCGGGTGGAAGAAAATCCGGTGGTGAAGGTGGGGTGTTCAGTCCATTGCCGGCCATAGTGGATGTATTCAACTTCAAGACCAATAGCTGGTCAACGCTTGACACAAACCTCCCAACACCCAGGGCTGCTCCCGGCATAGCGGTATTCAACAACGAGCTAATGGTAATGGGAGGTGAAGGAGAGGAAAAGGGTCCTGCATACAAAATTGTAGAAGCCTATAATCCCAAGACCAAAGCATGGACTCAAAAACCAGACATGAACTACACCAGGCATGGCACACAGGCCATATTATCAGGGAAGGGAGTCTATATAGCCGGGGGTTCTCCCAACAGAGGTGGAGGGCGTCAGCTCAACATGGAAGTGTATGGCGAAGATGCTCCGGATGGCATTACATTGGTAGCATCGAAGCTTGAGGCCCCTAAAGAAGTATTGATGAAAGCCGGTAGCACGACAAACTTCAAGATTAAAAATACAGGGGGCAATACCGGTAGCTTTATCAATGAAATATCTATCAGTGGTCCTGGAAGTGCTCAATTCAAACTGACCACAAATTACAACCTCCGGTTGGTGAACGCCAGTGAGTCAATTGCCCTGCAGGTGGAGCATTCCGGGCAAAGCCAGTCTGCCGCTCAAATGAAAATTATTTACAATGGTGATAGTGAACTGGGGATTAACCTTAAAAGCAATTGATTTCTTTTTTGGCTAACCCACAGAAATCATCCATCATTACAATTTTGAAATATCGCCGCTACATCAAATCCACCTGATCTGATGTAATGTCCATGTTGTGATACACCCTCTGTACGTCATCGTCATCTTCGAGGGCATCAATCATTTTCATTACTTTTAAAAACGCTTCATCGTCGAGTGCTACCTGTGTATTGGGTATCCTTTGGAGTTCGGCATTCTCTACATGGACGTTTAGCTCTTCCAGTTTTTTATTGAGGTTTCCGAAATCCTCCATGGCACAACTGATGTTGACATAGCCTTCGGAAAATTCCACTTCCCCGGCTCCCCCGTCGATCAATTCAAGCTCAAAATCATCCTGATCCATACCTTCAGGCATTTCCAGAGAAAACACTCCTTTTCTTTCAAAAATAAATTCAAGCGAACCATTGGTGCCCAGGCTCCCGCCATACTTATTATAAGCTGCGCGAACGGATTGAACCGTCCTGTTTTGGTTGTCTGTGAGGCATTCTACAAAAACTGCTACCCCATTGGGCGCGTAACCTTCGAAGGTTAATTCAAAATAACTCTGGGCATCATCGCCGCTCCCTTTTTTAACAGCCCGATCTATATTGTCTTTGGGCATGTTGGCACCCTTGGCGTTTTGTATCGCCAACCTGAGCCGTGGATTCATGTCCGGGTCCCCTCCCCCTTCTTTTGCCGCAATAGAAATCTCCTTACTTAACTTCCCAAAGATTTTTCCCCTTTTGGCATCCAGGGCTCCCTTCTTCCTTTTTATGGTTGACCACTTACTATGTCCTGACATAAATATGATTAAGTTTTTCGGTTAAGAAAATTGCTTTTTTTCAGTCCCAAATTTAAAATAACACCAGACAATACCAGAACCATACCTACATATGTAAGCACGTTGTATTGTTCGCCAAAAATAAAAAAGCCAAAACCAATAGCGTAGATGATCCCGGTATAATTGACAATGGACACTTTGGCAATCTCCTCCGACTGATACGATTTGGTCATAAAATATTGGGCTACCTGTGTGCAGAGGCCAATAGCCAGTAGCACCCACCAGTCTGTGCCCTGGGGTGTCACCCAATCGAAAAATGAATAGATGATGGCCAAAGGAAGGGTAACCAGCGGGAAATAAAATATGATAACAAGGGGGTGCTCAGACGATTTGAGTTTCCTTACGAAATTGTAGGCCAGGCCTGTAAAAAAAGCTGAACCCACTCCAAGAAGCATTTGCCCAAAGGAAACCCTCGGATCAAACCCCTGGATAACAACGATACCTAGAAAGGATATACCAAAAAACAAGAATTGGTACCAACGTACCTGTTCTTTCAAAATAAAAATACCCAGTATAGTGGAAAACACAGGGGCCAAATAATGGAGCGTAGAGGCTGCTGCCAAGGGAATTTGCTGTAGTAGCATAAAAAAAGAAGACAAGGCGATAGCTCCTGCCACTCCTCTCAGGATAAGGATTTTTTTATTGTTTCCCCAAACTGAAACATTCTTGGACATCAATATACCCCCACTCAAAACAAGGGAAATAATAGACCTAAACAAAATGATTTCGATAGGAGGTATATGGGGAATAAGTTTTATACAAACCTTCATCAAGGTGAATATAAAAGCAGAAAGCAACATAAACTTAACACCTTTGGACATAGCAGGGATATCGTTTGCCGATCAATAATTTATCCTCAAACAATCATCCCGTCTTTAATCTCCACTTTCCTGTCTGCCATATCGGCCAGCTCTTCATTGTGGGTTACTATCACGAAAGTTTGACCGAGGGTTTCCCTCAAATGAAAGAAAAGCTTGTGCAATTCTTTGGCATTGACAGAGTCGAGGTTACCGCTGGGTTCGTCCGCAAAAACTATGGAAGGTCCGTTGATAAGGGCTCGCGCTACGGCAGCTCTTTGCTGCTCTCCTCCTGAAAGCTGTGAGGGTTTGTGGTTTTTTCTCGCATCAATTTTCAACAATTCCATCAATTGACCAGCCCTGTCTTTCAGCTCACCATTGTTCTCCCCGCGAATGAAGGCAGGCATACAAATATTTTCGAAGGTGGTAAACTCTGGCAGCAGGTTGTGAAACTGAAATACAAATCCGATTTCCTTGTTTCGAAATGAAGCGAGGTGTTTTTGGGGTAGTTGGTGGATGGATTTGTTGTTGATGGCAAGCGACCCGGAATCTGGCTGGTCCAGCGTACCCAGGATATGCAACAAGGTACTCTTTCCAGCACCGGATGATCCAACTATCGATACGATTTCACTTTTGTCAATGGATACATTGATGCCCTTCAGCACCTGAAGGTCGCCATATTTTTTCTTTATATCTGTTGCTTGTAGGATCATTGAAAACAAAGCAGCAAATATATTGATTCTCTTTAGATCCTAAAGAACATTGGTAGTCTAATAACAGGATTAATACTATTAGTGGTGAATAACGATGATCAGGCAACCAATTGGGATTTTTGGCCTTCCCGCTCTTTGCCCAAAATCTTGATTTCATCCACTTTTACAAAATTGAAAGGTACGTGAAAAAAACTACTCAAATCTTCGCCGGACTCATACATATCTTCATCACCGTCTTCATAAAACCAGTTGACAACTACCTTTTTGCCCATTTTGTGCATCACACTCAGTTTCTTCAAGTAGAGGTACAAGCATTTGGAAGAGCTGGTATTGAAGTATTCAAACGCCATGTTGGTCTTTAGGGTAGTGTATCCTTCAGATACAAATTTGTCCAGGCTATCAAACAAATGATCGTAAAATTTTAATGGGTTTTCAGGGCATGACCTGCCTCGCATGTCCATAAGCCCTTTTTTGGGGTTGAAGTAAATCGAAGGGGAGACCCTGGTGGGTCGAATAAAGTATCCATCCATAGCTTGTTGCAATAATTAATAACATCGAATTAAAACGCATTAATTGACTGGTTGAAATCAATTGAAAGCAATATATATATTATTGAGTTAATTTTTAAGCCTTTTTACACGAAAGGGGAATTATTTTAATATTTAAATAACATTAATATTCTTAATGTCTTTGTAACGTCCATTTCACTACTCAAATCTATATCCGCAAACACTTTTTGACACTGGTCATAGAGAAGTATAACATTTTGCTAAAGAAATATTAACCGGAATTTTAAGATATATGTGCTGACTTTCCTTGAGGTTTTAGTAGGCTGTACCATCACCTTGCAGGTTGCTTGCCCAGTAAGTCCACAATTTTGGCTGTCAACAATGGATCTGCCTTCTTTTTGTTGGCGATCAAGGAAAGCTCCCTATATTCAACAGGCTTGAGTTCACACACCTGCAGTTGATTGCTGTCCAGAAATGGACCGACAGTGGAATCAAAAGCCACGGCCAGACCAGACCCTGCTGCCAATTGAAACAATACCTCAAATTCGTTGGGGACAATGTAGTTTGGGATAATGGACGGTCTCTTCTTATCGAAAACAGTGAGCCAGAATATTTTAATAAAACTGGAATTGTTGTCATGGGCATACCATGTTTTTCCTTCAAGCCACTCCTGGGCCAATACTGGGCTTTTTTTATACAACCTTTTCAACTCTGAAAAATCCATATCTGGAGTCCCTACGAGCAATATTTTTTGCATTTTAATGCTATGGCAAATCGTGTCGAAAGTATTGATCTTATCCGGAATGACAGCATACAGCAGGTTCCCTTCTTCCACTTGTTTGATCAAATCAGCCTTGGTACCAAAACTCACATGTACATAATCTCCCATGTGCATCAGCCTGTTGCAAAGGATGGTTTTATACAAATGTTCGGAAATACCGAATGTGATGATGTTCTTGATTTTCGAATCCTTCCTGATCACTGTGGCCTCTATGTTTTCCAATTCTTCAATAGATCCTGCCACAAGCGTGTTGAGCATCCTTCCTGCATCTGTTTCCATCACACCTTTCGATTTGCGGACAAATAGCTTGTTCCCAATCCGGGATTCCAGGGCAAGGAGCTGCTGGCTAACCGTAGGCTGGCTTATTTTCAACATTTCAGCAGCCCTGCTGAGGGACTTGGTCCTATAAACTGCCCTAAAAGTTCTGAGCCATTCCAGGTTCAACATGTTATTGGTATTTTAATATCACAAACCTAAATATACAATAAATATTTATAGACCAAGCACGCGGAACCTCGTAAAACCTGTTCGATCAAATTGATAACTAAAAACCGAAAAGATGTCAGAAGTAAAAATTAATGTTGAAGGCAAGGTAGCCTTCATTAGTGGTGCCAACAGAGGAATTGGCAAGGCGATTGCCATAGAACTATTGGAAAATGGTGCTAAAAAAGTCTATGCAGGGGCAAGGGACAAATCAAGCCTGTTTGACTTGGTAGAGCAGTATGGAGACAGGGTGGTTGCCATTCAACTTGACGTAACCGATAGTACTTCCATAGAAAATGCAGCAAGAATCGCCACCGATACGGAGCTGCTGTTCAACAACGCCGGTGTGCTTCATGGAGGTGGATTTATCCACCCGGAAGCCGTTGCAGGGTTGCAAACAAACCTGGACGTAAACGTGATCGGGTTGGTAAGGCTAACCAATGCTTTCGCTGATACTATCAAAAAGCAGGAGGTAGGGGCTATCGTCAACGTATCGTCGGTTGTTGGGCTGGCCAGCATGCCTGTTATAGGTACGTACTCCGCCTCCAAAGCACTGGTACACAGCATCACCCAAAGTATTCGTGGGGAATTGTCTGAAACCAATATACTGGTAGCCGGTGTATATCCCGGACCGATTGACACAGACATGGCCAAGGAAATTGAAATGGAAAAAGACAGCCCTCAGAATGTGGCCAGGAATATCATCGAGGCATTGAAGGAGGGTGTTCAGGACATATTCCCTGATGTGATGTCGGTACAGGTGGGTGCCGGATATGCCAACAGTCCCAAAGCAATCGAGCAACAGTTTGGTGCTTTTGTAGGATAGTAAAGGAAGTTGATAGTGCAGTTGGAAAAAAGCCGGAACCTCTCGTTTCGGCTTTTTTTATACATTGTGTTTAATATTATTCGACCGAAGGAAGTTTCATCATCAATCGCCCCCGCAACTGCTGCAGGAACTGCACGAACTACAGGACGAAGCGTCCGAATCACTATCACCCCCAAACCAGTTCCCATCGTCAGTGCTCGTAAGCGTGGAGTCATTCTCCACCAGATCGTCAGAAGCGATTCTGGTATCATAGTCTGCCTCAGGATCAAACAAGGTACTGCTGCCTGCGTCAATTCCCTCACCATCGATAGACCCCACCGTTTGCCCATCATCCGATACAATGTATGTATCGTGAATGTGGGTATTGTGGTCATGCATCATGGTACTCCAGAAATATCCGTAGAAAAAAGCATTGTCATACCCATAATACCCATGATATACAGGGTCGTATGCTGTAGTATTCCTGCCAATGTCATTGGGCTTGCCCACACTTTCCTTTGGCACCATGATTTTATTCTCATGCTCCACTAGCACCTCTTCCACCTTCATAAACTTCTTGATGTTCAATTGCAGGCCATTGGCAAATCCTTCAAACAAACCCCTCTTTTGTGTTACATAGGCATCATAGGCCTCTTGGTTGGCAAATACTGATTCCATTTGTGCCTTTACTTTTTCCGGCGTATCTCCAGCTGTGGCCTGCATATCTTTCAAAAGCCCATTTATCACTATTTCAATTGGATTTTCTCCCACTTCATGGGTCCTGTTGATTTTTACATCTATGAGGTATGTAAAATTGTCGTCAAAATGCTCCAACACCATGTGCAACGTCCCAAACTTCTCAGACATGGCATCATTTATTTCCAGGTCAAATTTATCCAGGGCCTCTTTCAGGTCATCTTCTTTCCCTTCTTCATCCAGGTAAAAGTCTATGTCGTCCTGTGCGAGCCGTATGATGTTATTTACCCCGGTAGCGGCAAACACACGATAAAGCTGTTGTAGAATAGACACAGCCGCAAAAGTTTCCACCGCTATCTTATCTGCCACAGCCCCACCCGTCATGAGGAACAACATCTTCTTGAAGGCCCTGGTTGGTTTTATTTTTTCGACTTTGGTTAGCTGGGCTGGGTTGATGCTTACTTTACTACTGAAATACATATTGAGGTTTAGGTTTGATTGATTTTAATAAGATGAACATGGACCACAGTCGGCATCTGCAAAATCCTCCTCCGGCATGGTACCCCAGTACCGTGATGGAAGTTTGCCGAAATGCTGCCGGTATAATTTTAGGGTATTGTTAAATTGTTTGATGTTTTCACTTTCCTCACCTCCAGGGTGATGATGGATATACCTGCCAAAATTCTCCTCGCACAACTGGTGATAATACCTGGTACAAAGGATGAGCTCGTGCCAGGCATAGTCCACTATCAGTGAAGGACTGAGTTTTTGGTTTTCCGTGGCAATCAGGGTGAGAAAAAGCATCACTTCTGTAAGCAAATCAGCTACCTCTGATGCCGGCACATCGCAGGCCCTGGAAATTTTATCCACCAAGACCGGATTGTCGGCCAATGCCTCTGCGGCAAGTAGGGCAGGGCTGTTATCTATCTGATTGGTTTTATCGGTCATGAAGTAAATTGTCAGGTTTAATGGGGGTTTTAATTCCCAAATCTTTTTACCTGACAAAATGAATTCGTGGTTTGAAAAAAAATTTCGATCAAATTAAACAAAAAATACTTTTCACCTACACTTGAGCCAAAATTTTCACCGCTTCAAGCCCACTGTCCACCGCTTCATAAAACAGGGGCAACCGGCTGTTGTCCACCCCGGCATAGGCCAACTGTTTGTTTGTGCGGTATTGGTTTTTATCATCGAAAAGGTAACCGGGCCCGGGAATAGGCATGGCATGTCCCATGGCTTTAATAAAAACCTGTTTTACATAGCCGGAGATGTCTTTCCTGAAATAATCTCCAACATGGCGCACCGTGGACTGGGCTATGGTTTTCTTCTCTTTCTCCACCTGTAGCAGGTCATCCCTGGAGCCAACAGGGAGGCAATAATATGCCGTAAACACCCTGTAACGGGATTGACCTGTAAACTGGGAGGCAGAATCTACAAATCCCATAAAGGAGGTATCTTCGGTAAGCATCTCATTCTGCCAAAATGCCGGCAAAGGCAAGGTATTGTCTGTCACCACATTTACCACCAGCCATGGAGCAGAGGTATTTTGCCTGAACAGATCGTATCCCGCAGGGTAAATGTATTTCAAGGCATGTTTTTGGCCTGCGTAAATCACCTTATCGGCTTTTACAGGTTTTACTTGTTGGTTTTTTACATCCACCACATGCACCATAAAGCCCTCTTTTTCCTCCCGGATGTTTTTCACGAGGTGATTGGTGAGCAATCGCTCTGCCCCTGTCCTTTCGGCCATCTTGTTGATGAAATACTGATTGCCCTCAGGTGGGGAAAAAAGTTCCATGATCTCCTTGTAATATGGCCGGCACATAAAATAATGAATACCAGCCAGGGCGGAAACCTCCGCGCATCCAGTACCATAATCATCCTTCATGTGGTAGTCCAGTCCCCTGACAAAAGTATCATCCATAGGCAAATGCTTTTTCAAAAATCCGAGGAAGGTTTCTGCATTCAGGTGGTGGAATTTTTCCTCTATCAGCCTCGATGGGAGATGCATTTTTCCGGAGTAAGCACTTAGGATTTCAAGGAATTTATCCTTGGTTTCACCCTCCCCCAACACGTCCTTCCGGTATTCACCATGATCGAAACACTGGTTTTTTTTGCGATGCAAAATGATATGCTGCTGATCGGTAAATCCCCAGCTATCCCGCCAATGCTGGTACTGAATGACTCCCAGGTTTTCGAGAAAACCCAGCACTTCCTCGCCATAGCCCCGGGGATAGGAAAGGTCGTAATGTGCCCCCTGGGAAAGGTACATGCCCTCAAATCGTGCCGCCGAAGACGATCCACCAAGGCTGTTCGATAATTCGCACAGCAGAAAATCCTTTCCCTGCAATTGTGCAGCAGCCGTCATGCCAGCCACCCCGCCCCCAACAATCAGGTATTCCGTTTGTATAACAGGCAATCGTTCAAATTTCCCACTTTTATAAACCAGATGACCGGTTTGGGCATCCGAATCCACAACTATGTCGTAGCTGCCCTCACTTCCCGGCCAATTGCACGACTTCAAGATCATTGGCATTGTGGCCAGTGCAGCTGCTTTTACAAAATCCCTTCTATCCATATTTAATTCAATAACAGGGTCTTAATATGGGGATTATTGCTATTTGCTTTCCATATAAACCCATCCAGTACATAGTGTGTGGCCTGTGGGACGGACAACAGCGCCAAAGCCAAAGCCTGAAAAATTGGTGAATTCACAATGGCCGTGGGATATCCTATCAATGCTTCGAAAAGGTTCGTGCGCTCCTGATAGAGCAGCATGTCCCAAAGGTACTCTTCACCAAACGCCAGTAATAATACCACTCCCAGCATAAACCCAACACGGTATAGATTGTCAAACCAAAAAAGCCCAGGTTTCTTCCTTTCCCTCTTTTTCTCCACATAAAAAAACACAAGTGCCATATAAGGAACACCATGGGCCACTACATTGGTCACCGTGAATACGATATCGGAATTGAAATAGACTATACCCAGGTACCAGTTGCCCCAGGTGGTCATAATCCACAGCCACTTGCCGATTGGGAATCCTTGCTTAAGCCGCTGGTGAAGGACCTCCTCCTCGACAAACCATAATACCAACAGAAAAAAATAAAGGTAGTTGCTGATTTCGTTTAACGCACTGACCCCAAAAGGCAACTGTGACAAAACACCAGCCAAATCAAAAAAATCCCCATCGACAAACCATGAAAAATTTCTGTCGCTATTGAGGTGCCAGTACCACACCGGATAGAGCATGCCCAGGTAGATGATAAATTTATCCGACAGCCATTTTTTGCTTTTCACAAAACCAAACCTGGCCCGGTACAGCTGCATAAAACCATACTGCTGCTTGATGAAATGGTAAAGGGCAACATAGGCCAACACCGTCCAGAAAAAAGCAATGGAAATACTGGCTATAAAAAAGAATAACACGAGGCACGCTACCGGGGTATATATCAAGAGCCTTTTGTGATGGCCAAACTCTTCTTTGTCGAGGTAGGTGCGAAATATCGTGCTCCAAACATGAGCCACATCTATGCCCAGCACAAACACCACCCATACCCAAAGTGGCACATCGGCCTCTACAATGCTGGCAGGAAGTGAAAAGCAAAACACCCAGACCAACCATACCGGGACCAGGAGTACCATCAGGTCCAGGGGTTTGTTGAAAAGCCATATTTTTTGCGTAGCGGGTGTCATCTTCATCATTCAAACTTCCAGGTACCCGCGTTATAGTACTCGTGAATGACCGGGTTTTTCAAGGTATTGATGTCGATCGATCCCGTGATTTTGTAGGGTTTCCCAAAAGACATCATCATTTTCATGGCTTCCCTGTTGAGCCACCTTGTATTCATATCATCAAGCTTTATGTCCTCACATTTTTTTCTCATCTCCAGAGTGGTTATGGTTGCCGATCCCATCATCCAGCCCCATTCACCAAGGGAAATCACCTGATTGTGCAGGGGCAGCACATGAAACCCGGCACTTTCCAGCGTTTTGCCTATTGCATAAAATGCCTTTGTGGCATAGTAGGGGCTACCGGATTGTGTAACGAGAAACCCATCCGGTTTGAGGGCCTTTCGGCAAAGCTGGTAAAACTCATGGGTATAGTACTGGTTGAGTTCTAAATCTACGGGATCCGGCAGGTCGATAATCATCACATCATACAAAGCTTCAGATGCATGCAGGTGGCGGAATGGATCACCGCCAAGTCGGGTAACCGCCGGGTAGTTCAAGGCATTTTGGTTGATATCTTTGAACATGTCGTGCTTCTTCGAAAGCTGGTAAAAAGTGGTATCCAGTGGAAGTATATCTACCTGGGCCACCTCTTCGTATTTTTTCAGTTCCCTGGCAATGATGCCATTTTCACCCCCCAATACCAATATCTGTCGTTTGGCATCTGCCATTTGCATTACAGGGTGCACCATGGGTTCATAATACATCCATTCGTCTAGTGTGCTGAATTGATTGGTGCCATTGAAATAGTACCACCGATTGCCTTTCCAGGCCGTGACGTCTATTTGCTGAAATGGTGTTTTGGTAGAAAACACCACTTTGTCGTGAAACTTCACCTGGCTGGCATAAACCTTTTCGTCAGGTGTAATCGAAAAGCCAATAACCAAGGATGCCGCCAGCGATGTAAATAGTGCTACCCTACTAAAATGCCTTCTGCCATTGAAGGTCAAAAAAATCACGACAAGGGATAAAAAGGCAAAGCCTGTCAGCCAACGGGCGGAAAAAGCATAATGCCCAAGAAATACCCCTACTACTACCAACACTGTAGCAAGCATTGGTTTGAGCCACTTGCGGGATATGCCAACATGTTTTCCAACCAAGGCCAGGGAAAGGCCAAGCATTATAAGCTGCACATACACCACCAGATTCAGCACAGTGGGAAAACGCAGAATAACTTCTTTTATCCAATAGTTCATGCCAGCCAGCATTACGGCAACCAATAGAGTGGGCAGCAGTGGCACCCGGTCTAAAAACGGATACCAGAAATGGACTACTACTGGCAGCATAAATACAAAAGCCAGCAGGGAAATGTCGAAGATATTGGCATCAAAGAAGAGATAAGAAAACTGGGCAAAGTGGTGCAGCACTATTCCACTTAACAAGGAAACAGATGCCAACAACAAAACTTTCAGGTATGGTTTCGATTGGGTCACAATACACTCTCTTCTTTCAGTGCTCGGTATTTCTTCAGGTTGCTCAAAAAATCATCGTACATATCGCTGTTACAGCTGCTCAGCTCGATGTAAGTCTTCCCCTCCTCGGGAAAGGTATGAATGGCAAAATGCGATTCCGAGATCAACCACAGGCCTGTATAACCCTGAGGTTCGAAATGATGCTCGATAAAATTGATGATCCCAAACCCCGACCGGATGAGTATATCTTCAAAATCACTTTTCAGGGTTTCGGGATTGCAGTCCCGTATCCATCCGGAGTAGTTGTCAATTTTTGCTTCCAATTAAATACTTCTTTTATTCAAGGTTATACTTTCATCACTTCAATGCCGTCCCATTTCCTTTAAATGTACCCATTAACAAAGTATTTTTTCCATCCGTAGTTGCAGTTGGCTCAAATACCCGGGTTTCTTCAAACCCAGGATTTAAGATGGCCTGGGTTTAGTTCGCTAAGCTATAAAAACCTGGGATAATTCTTTGTTTTACAAAGACATTAGTAAGTCGAATCCATTGACAAGCCTGATAAGGAAATCCATGTAATAATTCATTACTCTTG
Organism: Cyclobacteriaceae bacterium; assembly: GCA_040222275.1. Lineage (GTDB taxonomy): Bacteria > Bacteroidota > Bacteroidia > Cytophagales > Cyclobacteriaceae > CAXBNB01. Next base: position 19,002 of record JAVKDJ010000015.1, on the reverse strand, counting down.
TATTTTGTATATTAGTAATATACAAATGTGTATTTTACTAATATACAATTTGGAATTCAAATTGAGATCCCCGGTCTATCGTGGGCTTAAAGCGTCCTCTAGTCAAAAAGGTATTTAGGAAGTGCAAACCATAGACTTTTTTCAGAAAACAGAAGGGTACATTATTACAGCCAACCAAAAAGATGAACTTAAAAAAGGCGACAAAATGATACATGTTTTGCCAGCCTGGGAATGGCTCATGAAAACATAGTGGGCCAGGGTAAAAGACAAATATTTTAAATTCATTTTGATAGGCAATCCAGCAAATGAATTTTTACTTTTGCCACAAACCCCTCTTTTATGGAAATATTTCACTTTGTCTATCTGATCACAGGCATTATAATAGGTGGCGGCACGGCCTGGTTCATCGCCAAATCCAAGTTTCAGTCCAATGGCTCCAGTGTGGGGGAAATGCTCCTCACCCAGGAATTGGAGTTGAAACTGGCGGCCGAAAAGGAAAAATCGCATAAAATGAGCGAGGATATGACCAGCCTCAACGACGAGTTGAGGAAAGAGAGGGAGGAAGTGCTGAAACTCAACAATCAGAACACACGCCTGGAAGCCGAATACCGCAACATCCAGGAAAACCTCCGCACACATAAGGAAGAAATCAACGAACTGAAGGAAAAATTCGCAGCAGAATTTAAAAACCTGGCCAACGAAATCTTCGAGGACAAGAGCAAAAAATTTACCGACCAAAACAAGGTAAACATAGGCGATTTGCTCAAGCCACTTGGGGAAAAAATTGTTGAGTTTGAACGAAAAGTGGAACAAACCAACAAGGAGAGTATAGAAAGGAATTCGGCCTTGAAAGAACAGATATCAGGATTGCGCGAACTGAACCAAAAAATCACCAAGGAAGCCGAAAACCTGACCAAAGCCCTCAAGGGGGATTCGAAAGCCCAGGGAAATTGGGGCGAATTTATCCTGGAAAGCATCCTGGAAAAATCCGGGCTGGAAAAAGGACGGGAGTATGTAGTGCAAGAGTCCAAAACCAATGAGGATGGCCGCCGCTTCCAGCCCGATGTAGTGGTAAAGCTGCCGGACAACAAGAGCATCATTGTAGATTCGAAAGTATCGCTGGTGGCATACGAACGTGCCGTAAATGCGGACACCGAGGAAGACAAAGCCGCCAACCTCAAAGCCCACCTGCTGTCCCTGAGAAGCCACATCAAGGGCCTGGGCGAAAAAAACTACCAGAACCTGTATGGGGTAGAAAGCCTGGATTTTGTACTGATGTTTATCCCGATAGAGCCGGCTTTTTCACTGGCAGTACAGCACGATGGCGAGCTCTTCAATGATGCCTATGCCAAAAACATAGTGATCGTAAGCCCGGCCACATTGATTGCCACATTGCGGACGATCGCCAGCATCTGGAAGCAGGAGTATCAAAACAGAAATGCCATAGAGATCGCCAAAGAAGGGGGCAACCTCTACGACAAATTTGTAGCCTTTACCGAAGACCTGAAAAACGTGGGCAGGCACCTGGACACCACCCAAAAGGTATATGTAGAGGCAGCCAAGAAGCTATATGAAGGCAAAGGCAACCTGATCAACCGGGCAGAGAAAATGAAAAAACTAGGCGCCAAAACGGCCAAAAACCTGGACCAAAAACTACTGGATCGGGCGGTCGATCCTGCCGACTCATAACATGAAGCACCTCACCATCCTATTCCTGACAGCCATTGTCCTGTACGCCTGCCAACCAAGCAGCGATGACAAGCAAAAAATCACCGATCTGCTGTACCAGCAGCAGGATGCCTGGAACAACGGCGACATCAAAGAATTCATGAAGGCCTACTGGGTATCCGATTCGTTGAAATTTATAGGCGCAGGTGGCATCACCTATGGCTACCACAACACCTTCGAAAACTACCAACGCCGCTACCCCAACAAAGCCACCATGGGTACACTTACTTTTGGCATACTCCACCTTACCCGCATCTCAGATGATGCCTACCAAATGGTCGGCAAGTGGGACCTCAGCCGTTCCATGGGCGATATCGGAGGCATCTTCACCCTCCTATGGCGAAGAATAGATGGCCAATGGCTGATCGTTTCGGACCATACGAGTGTAAGGCCCGGGGAGTAAGGTTGGTTACAACAGGCATTTGAAAAAAGAATCTGTTGGTTTTTTGCTAAATTGAAACTATTCTCGCCCCAATAGATTATTCATGGAAGTCTTTGTTATCTACATATTATTCATGTACTTTTTTGTGGCATCCCTTAAATCACTGGTAAATCTTGTTCGTTTCAAGACGTCCGAAGTTGGGAACTCAATGGTATCTATTATCCTGTAGCAATGTTGGAAAATATTTTCGTATTCTTTACTTGAAGATGTTAAACTCTTAATTATTGGTTCACAATACGATTTAGCCTTATTAGAATTGGACTGAATATCTTTTATGGATTCATGAATTAAGTATTTGTAGATGTATAAAATATGCCATTTAAGTGCTCTGTACTTATGACTATTGTGCTTTCTTTGATTTATTAGAGAGCTGATCCTACAAAGAGTCAAGGCAGCAACGTAGTATAAAACTTCTTGGTCTTCATCTTGAAAAAGGTTGTCTTTCTGGGTTTCGAAAATGGCAGAAACGTATCTTGAAGAGTTGTTTGGCTGATTTAGAAACATTGCGTTGTAGGCTCGGCAAATGGATTTTATATCAACTATTCTTGACTGCAATACATCTTCATTTTTAAACTCGTTCTCTCTTCGTTCAAAATAGATTTGGCTATCCTTTTCAACTTCTGAGTTTTGAATTTCAAAAAACTTCTGAATTAATTTGGACTTTTCCGTCAACGAGAAAAATGACTCTTCGGGTATATCTGTTTGGCTATTAGTTGCTGAAATAATATCTGTAATATTATCACCATCAGATGATTCTATGCATTTAACTACAACATTAACACTGTCATCAAGGAGATGGTAATTTTCAAAAAGTGTATTACTAGTCTGACAGCCATTAATTATCTGATAGTTGGTTAGTTCTATTTGTTTAGTATTCGGGGTAAGGGTTAGATCAGGGGTTACAATTGTTACCCCATTATTAAGTACTGAAAATAGCTTCTTCTTGTCTTCGTTAGTTAGAGTGGATTTAATTTTTCTATTAACCGGATTTTCACCCAAATAAGCTCTAATGTTCTCTTCAAAAACTTCGTTTTTTATATTTCCATTGCTATCAATAAGTACCTTATCAACGAATTCCTTGGCATTTATGAGTCCTACATAAGATTGAGGAATATTAGGCATGGCTGGCATTCCAAAGTATTCATTTAATGTCAGTTTTGCTTCATTACTCGCATTGATTGAATTCCATAGTTGATTTAGCTCAGATCTTCCCATTGGGTGAACTGTGACTTCTCGAAACAAATCGGTAGATGATGCTTCTCGCTCAATCATTTCGAAGCTAGCTTTAATCTCTCTTTCTTCGGAGTATGTGCCACTAGTACAATAATACACCTCTAAGTCAGGAAGCTTGTTTCTAACTTTTTTGAGATTATCAATTATTACATTGAAAATATCTATGCTTTCCTCGTTGAAAGTCCCATTAGGTAATTTCGGATCTAAGGAGAGGAAATCTTTAATACCAACGTTGAAGTTCGATATTTCCTTTTTAATAAATTTTTCTCCGCTTTTTACTTGAGTTAGAATTAGCTTAACTGGAAGATTCGATTTGTGGGATTTAAAATACTCCTCTGCATCTTCCTTTTTGCTGATTAGTTCTCCATCGACAATAAATGCTATTCCGTCAATTGAAGCATCGTCCTCTTCCGTTGTTACATCGTATGGATTGAACCTTCCCAGGTATGACTTTTTTACAATACAGTAATTGCAAAAAAATTCGAAGAGTTTACTTTCACTTACTTCAAATTCGAACTCCTTTTGAAGTTCTTTGACATTCTTCTCTAAAATTATATGCATAATGTATTGTAGGTAACTTAATATAAACAACACTATGTAGTTTTACTTCCATGTAGGAGGTAAAAGCAACACATTTGGTTTGTTTTCCTTTCAAATATAATGTTATTTTTAGTATATGTGCACACATGAATATGACCCTGCCTTAGGCATATAAACCAAACAAAACCATTACTTCCTGAGATGCTTCACTGCGTTCAGCATGACAAGGCATTCTTTTTTGCTCCACTCCAGCATACCTTGTCACCCTATCGGAGGAGGGTCTCACCACAGCATTGCTGTTCGACATGTTCCGAAGGGTATGTTGAACTACCAGATAAAAAGGATTGCAATCCCTATGCATTCTATTGGTACTACCCTATGAGCCTAAAAACAGGCCTGCTGCTCTAACGAGACCTTGCAGGTTTTGAAAACCTGTAAGGTCTGGACTGCACAGAGCCTGCCTTGCCACCTTGACGGAGGAAGGGTCTCACCACAGCATTACTGTTCGGCATGTTCCAAAGGGCATGTCGGGCTACCTGATAAAAAGGATTTGTAATCCCCGAATTGTTAAATTCAACCTACCTCGTAATACAAAAACAGCCCTGCTGCTCTAACGAGACCTTGCAGGTTTTGAAAACCTGTAAGGTCTGAGCTACATCCAGCCTACCTTGTCACCCTGACGGAGGAAGGGTCTCACCACACCACTGCTATTCGGCATGTTCCGAAGGGCATGTCGGGCTACCTGATCAAAAAGGATTTGCAATCCCCGAATTGTTAAACACAACCTACCCTTTGATACAAAAACCGACCTGGTGCTCTAACGAGACCTTACAGGTTTTGAAAACCTGTAAGGTCTGAGCTACATCCAGCCTGTCTTGTCACCCTGACGGAGGAAGGGTCTCTTGAATAAATCAAACATGGCCGATCCAAGATCGAAAAAGTAGATTCCTCCGCTGTACTACGGAATGACGTACCATAAAGGGGCATAAATAATTTTCAGCCGATGTTCAGGAATTTATCCTAATTTTAAAGACTGTGCCGACAGGATAGAGCAGGACGGATAGTGAGGCCCATTTCGATAGTTTTCCAAAATTATTCAACCTTATATACAAATATGGAAGACCAAAACCCACCTGTTCAGAGCCAGGAATTTGAAAGGGAGCCTGTAGCTGCTAGCGCACACAAAAGCTGGAAGAGCTTTTTAGGCATGTACGCCGGAGAGCATGCTGCGGGAACCGAATTTATGATTGGGCCTTTGTTTCTCACCGCAGGCGTCAGCGCTTTCGACCTCATCATCGGATTACTCATAGGCAACTTTATGGCTGTGCTCAGTTGGCGGTACCTCACTGCCGAAATTGGGGTGAAATATAGGTTAACACTATATTATCAATTGGAGAAAATTTGTGGGAAAAACCTAGTTTCTGTCTATAATGTGGCCAATGGCATTTTGTTCTGCTTTCTGGCCGGGGCGATGGTGACCGTATCTGCTACGGCTGTAGGCGTACCCTTCGATATGAAAATGCCCACCCTTACCGACACCATGCCCAATAGCGTGCCCTGGGTAGTGATTGTCTTACTTGTCGGGGCAATTATAGCCGTTATTGCTGCACGGGGTTACGACATGGTTTCCAAAGCGGCCAACTGGATGTCGCCATTTATAGTGCTTGGCTTTTTATGCGCCGGAATAGTCGCCATCGGACAATTGGGGATCGGTTCCCTTGGAGAATTTTGGGATATCTGGGGTGAAGGTTCTGAACCTTTTCCCGGCCAGATCAAATTCACCTTTTGGCATGTGGTCATCTGGTCGTGGTTTTGCAATGGTGCCATGCACATAGGCATGTCCGATTTGTCTGTATTTCGGTTTGCGAAATCGGCTTCCAGTGGCTGGACCACCGCTGCTGCCATGTATGTGGGACACTATATGGCATGGATATCTGCGGCACTATTGTACGCAGTGTACCTGAATACCCCCGAAGCACTGGCCTTTATGGCCAATGGTGAGGCTCCTCCGGTAGCACCAGGACCAATGGCCTACAATGCCCTAGGGATATTCGGGATCATTGCCGTGATACTGGCAGGATGGACCACCGCCAATCCTACGATATACAGGGCCGGACTGGCCTTTCAGACTCTAATGCCCAAGGTTTCCACCCCGGTGGTGACCATCATTGCAGGAGCTGTTGCTACGATAGCTGGGCTTTTCCCGGCTTTTGCCATGAAACTGTTGGGTTTTGTGGCCCTCTATGGGTTTATCCTGGCACCTGTAGGGGCGATCATCGTCTTTGATGTCTATATTGCCCCCCGGATTGGTGTGGTACAAAATTACGCTGAAAAGACAGGTTCGAAGTTTAACTGGGCCGTAATGCTGGCCTGGCTCATCAGTGTAGGGGGATTGTATTTATTGTCCATCCAGTTTGACATATTCCTGTCATTTCTTACACTCCCTGCATGGCTGTTATGTGGGTTTCTGTATTTGATTATTAGTAAAAAAACACAAACAAAAGACTAGATACCAACCCATGAGAATGCTTAAAGACGTGCTGATCATTGTTATTTGCAGTTGCTTTCTGGTCAATTGTGGCCAAAAGAAAGAAGCAAGCCAAGAAAAAGAATTGAAAAGGCCCAACATCGTGTTGCTGCTGAGCGATGACCAGGCATGGAATGACTATGGCTTTATGGGGCATGAGATTATCGAAACGCCCAACCTTGACAAGCTTGCTTCCCAAAGTGTGGTATTCAAAAGGGGCTATGTGCCTACCCCAATTTGCAGGCCTTCTCTGATGACGCTGGCCACAGGGCTCTATCCCCACCAACACAAAATTACCGGAAACGACCCATTGGGTGGATATAACAAACCGACCAAATTTCCCAGAGAGGAGCTCCTTCAAAGAATAGATGAAAATGAAAGCATTGCCAAAATATTGGCCAAAAACGGCTACCTCAGCCACCAATCAGGCAAGTGGTGGGAAGGTGACTACAAGCGGGGTGGTTTTACCCATGGCATGACAGAGGGCAGTCGGCATGGAGACAAGGGTTTGGTCATCGGAAGGAAGGGCATGGAGCCTGTTTTTAATTTCATCGACCATGCCGCATCGGAAGAAAAGCCTTTTTACCTGTGGTATGCCCCATTCCTCCCCCATTCTCCCCATACCCCACCGGATAGCCTGCTGCAAAAGTACCTGCCTACTACAGAATCTATCCACCTGGCCAGGTATTACGCTATGGTGGAGTGGTTTGACATTACCTGTGGCCAAATCGTGGACTACCTTGATGACAATGGCCTGAGGGAAAACACCTTAATTTATTATGTGTGCGATAATGGCTGGATACAGCAGCCCAACAGTAAAAAATTTGATATCGGAAGCAAGCAGACCCCCATGGAAGGTGGTGTGAGAACCCCCATCATGTTTTCATGGCCGGGGAAACTCAAACCATCGGATAGACCTGAGCTCGTTTCCAGCATTGATTTGTTTCCAACGGTGCTCAGTGCGGTAAACGTACCTTTTCCAGATAATTTACCGGGCCTAGACCTATGGGATGAATTGACCCAGGAAAAGCCCATCGACAGGGAAATTATCTTTGGGGAAGCCTATGGACATGATATCGTGGACAAAGACAACCCGGAAGCGTCACTTGGCTATTTGTGGTGTATTGAAAACGACTGGAAACTGATCCTTTCCTACGATGGACAAATTGAAGGTGGGGCCGGGGGCTATGACTTTACACACGATGCGGTACGAAGCGAACCCATCCGACTTTACAAGATTACGGAAGATCCATTTGAGCAAAACAACCTCCATGAAGCATATCCGGAAAAAGTAAAAGAACTCAAGCAGAAAATTGAATCGTGGTATCCGATCAAAGAAAGGGAAGTACTAAAGGCAAATAGCTGAGGAGTTATAAACTGGTTAGGTAAAGGTCGCTGAGCCCTATCAAAAAAATCAAACCCTGTAGATCCTCCTGGCATTGTCATGAAAGAGCTTTTTTTGCTCCTCGTATTTCCTTGATTTCACCACGGCTTTCAAGGTAAGTATCCATTGCCTGAGGGGCATGTTGTACAGGCAGGTTGGCCAATCTCCGGCAAAAACTACCCTATCCGGCCCAAACGAATCCAGGCAGTGGTTGATGGTTGGGGCCAGGTGTTTGGCTTGCAGGTCATAGCCACGCACATGGGCCACAATCCCGGAAATTTTGCATACCACATTCCCCTGGTCACCGAGGGCCTCTATATCCCTTTTCCACTTGATGCCGTCATATTTCGATTCCCGTGGCTTCACTACGTCCGGTGGAAACAAAGCCACTGGATCGGCTGTCCCACAATGGTTCAATATAAAAGTGGTGTCCTGGCATTGCTCTACTACAGCGAGGGAGTCACCAAGCCAGGTGGGTGGAATCCCCAAATCAAACAACAAACCCTGATCACCAAGCCATCGGAGATTTTCTATGGCCTGGTTGGAAAGCATGGCTTCTTTTGACGTAAACCGGCACCTCACACCTTTGAGGTGAGGGTCATTGGAAAATTTTGATACAAAATCCCTGAAATTATCATTGCTGGGGTCTCCATGGACAACCGCTCCAGCCATTTTAGAAGTTGGGTCTTTACATAGATTTAATGCGAAATCTGCCTCATATTCCTGTAGCTCTTCAGGTATGTCCACTTCCATGTAGATGGTCTTCACTACATTAAGGCCATTCACTTCTTTTCTGTATTCCGGTAACAGGAAGTCCCCTTTGTCGATGGGATCCTTAGTCCATTTAAGCCGAAATTTGTCCTTGTCCCACAAGTGCTGGTGGGTATCTATAATGGGGTAATCCTGTTCTGAACCACCGTCTGCCACGGCATGGCTACCTGCCAACGGCGCAAGGGCAAGCCCAGCGGCAAAGCCAGAGGTTTGCCTGATAAATTTTCGTCGTTTCATTTGATCCTCGGTGGATTATGCTTTGCGGTAATGTTCCAGCTTTTCGGTGGTGTTTTTCGACCTGAGCAAAATCTCGGCTTTTTCAGATTCGCTCATTGGGGTAAATGATTTTGCAGCTGCCAGGTTTTCCCTGAGTATCTTCATGGAATCAATGCCCGACACCACAGTTGAAATCGGTTGGCTCAGGGCATATCGGATGCATTCGGCAGGAGTGGCCACACCAGACTTGCCGATCAGGCCCATCCCGTTCGTTTTCATACCCAGCACAGCAATGTTTTTCTCGATACAAAGCGGCAAAACGGTGCGCTCAAAGCTCACTTCCTGATGGTGGTCGCCAATATTCACCGGAAATTGTGCCGTATCAAATTCAAATCCCCTCCTGATCATTTCGGCCAGAGGTTTGGGGTCGGAATGTCCTGTAAACCCAATGTATTTGAATACACCCTGGCTCCTTTGCTCCACGGCCCATTCTATCAGGCCCTTTTTGTACACATCATCCACCACATTCATTTTGTCCCTCGATACTGCATGAAACTGCAACAGGTCCACCCTGTCCAGATCCCAGCGATTCAGGGATGTCTCCAGTTGCTGCTTGGCCTCATCCACACTTCTGGCCATCAGCTTGGTCATGATCAATACTTTTTTGCGATAGCCATCCTTTAGTGCCTTTCCCATCAACTCTTCACTTCTTCCTGAGTGATAAGACCATGCATTGTCCAAAAAATTTACCCCTTCGTCAATGGCAGTCCGTATGATGTTGATGGCCACATCCTCGGGCACATCCTTATGGCCCACGTGAAAACCTCCAAGGGTCAAAACAGAAACTTTCTCCCCTGTCTTTCCGAGCTTACGCATCGGCATTTTTCCCTTTGCACCCACACTTGTTGGGGCTATGGCAGCACCCACAGCGGCAGAGGCACCAAGTTTTAAAAAATCACGTCTGTTGAAAGGGGTTGGGCCATGGTCAGGTTTTTTGCCCAGGTGTTTGTCAGAGTAGTCTTCCATACGAGCTCAAGGTTGGGGTTTTATGACTGAAACTAATTTATGTTAAATTTAACCAGCACTATGGCTCAAACCATCCTGTTATATCCTGCTGGTGTTAACCCAGCTGCCCCAAGGCTACCGAAAGCACAGGATGGTAGGGATTGAAAATGATCGTAATTTTAAAATATCAAATGAGAGAGTTTAGTAGATTGTTACAACACCTTCTCATATAGTATTAACATGAACTAAAATAAACGTGGTAAAAGATCACCTGACAAGGTTGGAAAGTTGGTTCAGTTCCCAAGGGAAAACCATTACGGCTTTTTCAGGGGGGATTGATTCCAGTCTGGTGCTGTATTTGTCACACCATTTTCTAGGGCAAAATGCTATAGGCTGCATTTCTTTATCTCCCAGCTTAAAAAAGAAAGACTACAAAGAAGCGGTTGGGTTTTGTGAGAAATATAATATCCATCTGGAAACGATCAAAACCCCGGAAATGAATGACGAACAATACTTTAGCAATCCTTCCAACAGGTGCTATTTCTGCAAGAACCATCTATACATGGGCCTGGAATCATTAAAGGAAAAATACCCGGGGCATATCGCACTAAATGGCTCTAACCTTGATGACCTGGGCGACTACCGTCCAGGGCTGCAGTCGGCCAGGGAGTTTGGCATCAGGTCTCCTTTGGTGGAATGCGATATCAACAAAAAGGCCGTACGGGAAATTGCCCGGTATGTGGGGCTGTCTCACTGGGAGAAGCCAGCAAGCCCATGCCTGAGTTCGCGTGTACCTTATAGAAGCACAATCACTTTTGAAAAACTACGGCAAATAGAAGAAGCTGAATACATACTCAACGATCACGGGTTTGCTGATGTGAGGGTTCGTCACTTTGGTGGAGAAGCCCGCATAGAGGTACCTGAGAACAGGCTGGAAAAATTAGAGGAATTATTTCCTGCGCTTTCGGCGAAAATAAAATCGCTAGGTTTTGTGAGCTGCACCATAGATAAAGAAGGCCTGGTATCGGGCAAACTTAACCGGGCACTACATGGCTGATAAGACATTCAATATTGATTTTCAAAGGACAGAACGCCTTGGTTTTCCCGAAGTAGTTTTTGGGCAATCCAAATCTGTAGCGCAATTGGTAGATATCCTTCGGCATTTCGAAGAAAACGGGCACTCAGCACTTGCCACTAAGGTGCAGATAGAAAAAGCAGGGGAGCTGAAAAAAATATTTCCAGATGCGATGTATGACCAGGAGTCTGGAATATTTGGACTAAACTTATCTGAGCCTGGGTCATTACCGACAGATGTGGCCATCGTTTCCGGGGGTACTTCCGACCAGTTCGTTGTAAATGAAATATACTATACTTTGCTGCACTTGAAGACTGGAGCTACACGGGTGGTGGATGTGGGGGTTTCCGGCCTGCACAGGCTCATGGGCCAACTCGAAAATTTACGAAAACATAAGGTGATCATCGCGGTAGCGGGCTTTGAAGCAGCCCTGCCCACCGTACTGGGAGGGCTATTGCCCCAGCCGATTATTGCAGTGCCCACAAGTGTGGGTTATGGGGTGTCGAAAGGAGGGCATGTGGCACTAAATAGCCTACTGGCCAGTTGTGCCAATGGGATCACTGTGGTTAACATCGACAATGGATATGGAGCAGCCGTTGCTGCTTTCAGGATATTGAGGTCTCTCAACAGCTAAAAGTTTGTAAAACGAAACCAATGAGCATACTATATATAGAACCATTTTCAGGACTGGCAGGGGACATGTTGTTGAGTGCCTTTTGCGCCCTTACCGACAGCTATGACGACATCATCGACCTACCCAACAAGCTCCATCTGCACGATGGAAAGGTAGAGGTACATACTGTAGATAAAAATGGTATTGTCTGCCAACATGTAAAAGTTATTGACCTGAATGAGGGTGAGCATAATCATCACCATTCCCATAGCCATGGCACACACCATCATCACCATGGACCACACCGCCACCTATCAGACATCAACAGCTTAATTGATAAAGGGCATATCAGCGACCGGGCCAAAACCATCGCCAAGGATATTTTTCAGATCATAGGACGATCTGAGTCTAAAATCCACAACATACCACTTGAAAAAATCCATTTTCACGAAGTAAGTGCGGTAGATTCCATTTTGGATATAGTAGGATGCGCCGTTCTCCTGGACAAATTAAATGTAACAAAAACATATTCTGACCCGGTATGTGTGGGTAGTGGCACTGTAAAAACCCAGCACGGGGTGTTGCCTGTGCCCGCTCCGGCTACAGCAGATATTTTAACCGGGGTACCTACATTTAAAGGAAACGAGCCAGGAGAAAAGACCACCCCCACCGGGGCAGCTATCCTCAGGTATCTGAACCCGGTATTTTCTGCACCATCGCATACTACCACACAAACGGCCTATGGCCCGGGCACCAAGGATTTTGAGGTAGCCAACGTAGTGAGGGTTTCCATTTTAGATGAAAGTCAAATTAAACAAGAGGCAGAAAAAGAAAGCGGTATTTATGTGGTGGAAACCCAGATAGATGATGCTTCGGGGGAAGTCTTGGGATCGGGTTTTCAGGAAAAAATGCTTGCCCTGGGCGCTATAGATTTTTATTTTACAGCCATCCAAATGAAGAAGGGGCGCCCCGGCGTGAAAATCTCCATACTCTGTTCGAAAGAAGAGCTGGAAGCCACCAGCGACTTTTTGCTGGAAAACACACCTACGATTGGGGTACGGTATTTTCCCGTAGAAAGAAAAATATTGGAAAGGAAAGAGCACACCATACCCACAGAATACGGACCGGTGGCCGTCAAAGAGGTTGTGCGACCGTCCGGTTACAAACAAAGAAAAATTGAATATGAATCGTTGCAGAGGATTAGTGTAGAACACGATATTCCATTGCCACAATTGAAAGATATTTTACAATCTATAATTTCAAAATCATGAAAAAAAGCTTAATTCTCGTCCTTGTATACCTTGCCCCATTGGCCAGTCGTGCCCACAATTCTGTGGTGCCCCATGTCCATGATGTACACCATCAAAACACTTTAGTGATATCCTTGTGTGTTGTACTGTCCCTCATAGTGGGTATTGGTGCCATAAAGTTGTACAGAAAGTCGAAGGTGGCTGGGCGTTGACCTTGTGCCGTGGAGTACAGGTGAAAATTACCTGTGTCAGGTTTCGAAAAACATCAGGTGCTTCACGCCGTATGTCATGACAAAACTGGCTTTATTCCTCCACCGGTCACCTTAGGCAAGGAGGACTTTATAAAACGGGGCAGGTCAATAAACTGCCCTGCCACCTGTCAGGTCGTAAGTAAACCCTGTAGTGAAACTGTTTTCAGCAGACACTATGAACATGGCCATGGCTGCAAATTCCTCCATCTCCCCACAGCGTTTCATCGGTATCTTGTCGGTCATGTACTTCACCTGTTCATCGGGCATTGCCGCCACCATCCCGGTCCGGACCACAGCCGGGGCTATGGAGTTGATGCTGATTCCTGTTTCCGCATATTCTTTCCCTTGCGATTTGGTCATGCCTATGACGGCCGCCTTTGACGATGAGTACGACACCATGCCGGCATTGCCTTCTTTACCGGATACAGAGGCCACATTCAACACACGACCATAGCGGTGCTCCAACATATAAGGTGCCACCGCTTTGAAAGTTGCCAGGCTCCCCTTTACATTGATTGCCCAAACCCGCTCAAAATCTTCCAGCGATACTTCATGAGACTTTATATTGGTTTCACCGGTGATACCAGCCGCATTGATCAGGATATCTATGCGCTTGCACCTGACAGCAACATCGTGCACGGCTTTATCTATCTGTTCAAAATTGGTTACATCTACATCATAGGTGAGCACATCTTGCTTCAACTCCAGCTCGGCGTTTTTTAGGGCATCTTTGTTGGTATCAAACAGCACTACAGTGACACCCGCCCGGTGCAACCGTTGTGCTGTAGCCCAACCCAGACCATTGGCTCCCCCGGTTATTATGGCTGTCTTATTGTTCCAATTGTTTTTCATAAGATTATAGCTTGTTCTAAATAAAATTAAGCGCAAAAAATTACCCAACTATGGCTTGACCCTTCTATTGACTCCTTCTTCTGTGGCCTCATAAGAAAGATGCCCGGTTGATCCCTTTCCCAAGATTTTATGCCGTTCAAGTGGCACCTGCTGCCTGTGCTTTTCAATTATTTGGGTGTACTCTGGTTGTCCGGCAACATTGTACCATTCATTAGGGTCATTCTTGTGGTCATAAAACTCTTCAGACCCATCATTGTATTGAACAAACCTGTATTGCTCTGAAACGATGGCATAGTTGCCTGGCCCGAAACTGGTTCGTGCCATATAGTCCCAATCCGCATTGACATCCTCCAACAGTGGCACCAATGAATGGCCTTCATGCAAAGGATCTGCCTTCAATCCAGACAACTCCAGCAATGTGGGATATATATCCAGCAATTGAACTGGTTTGGTACATACTTTTCCGTCAGATATGCCAGGGCCAGCTATGATCAGTGGCACCCTTGCACCATCTTCCCACAAACTCCTTTTGGCATAGCGCTCTTTTTCTCCCTGGTGAAAACCATGATCACTGAAAAGTACAATGTAGGTATTGTCCCCATACTCACCATTGTCCAGCGCGGTAAGCACCCTTCCAACCTGCTCATCTACAAAACTCACACATGCCAAATAAGACTGGACAAGAGGCTTCCACTCTTTATTTTCAGTTACCCACTCGTGCGTGGGCGATACATGCTTTACCCGGGTGATATCTACCCCATAAGGAGAGATGTCCTTCAGGTCATCTGAAATGGTTTTGGGGAGCTGAACCGTTTCCAGGGGATACATGTCAAACCATTTTTGCGGGGCAAATTGAGGCACATGTGGACGATAAAAACCAACCCCCATCCAAAATGGCTGGCGTTGCTTTTCGCCGAGGCGCTTTTCTGCCCAGGAGGCTATCTGATAATCAGGCATTTGGTCGTCCCTTTCGGGGTAAACACCCCAATCCCATAGCGGATGGCCCGGGTAGGTGCTGATTTTTTCTTCCGGCATTGGGCCAAATCCCCCAAACTGGCCCGCATAATTGGGCACATATTTCTCGTTCAGGCCTTTCGCGTTATGAAATAATTTTCCGGCACCAAACACATTGTAGCCTTCTTTTTCAAACCGCTGAGGCATCACCTGGCTCTTGCTGGCCACCGGCGACTCGCTAATGTCGGGATTTAGGAAATAAATACCGGAAGTGCTCGGATAAAGGGATGTCATCAAACTAGCCCTGGAGGGATTGCACACCGGCGACTGGCAATGGGCATTGCTGAAAAGGACTCCTCTCCTGGCCAACCTGTCGATATTGGGCGTCTTTGCTTGTGGGTGCCCTCCGAGCACTCCAATCCAGTCGTTGAGGTCGTCCACAGCTATCAGGAGGATGTTGGGCCGGCTTTTACTCGAAGGTTGCTCGCCATCTTTCTTTGCCGAGCAGGCAGCCAATGTCAGTATGGCCAATACGATTAATTGTACTTTATATAACATATTCTTTGAATTGATTCATTATAAAAATATCCCAGTCGCCACCACTTCTCATTTTGTCACCACATCCCAGACTTTTGACAAAACGGATTTACCATCGGCCCCTTCTACTGTCAGGATTACTGTCCATTCGCCTGCTTTATCATATATGTGCCTGGGGTGTTGCTCTTCAGACCGGGTGCCATCCCCAAAATCCCAGATCCATTTGTCAATTTTTCCATAAGATTCGTCCTTGAATTGTATCCATCGGGAATCACGGTCGATTTCCACAAACGACCAGGCTGCCTGAATAGGCTTTTGATATTTTTTATCCAGGGGCATCAACCTAAACGCGCACAAGTACGATGCATCATAAATCATTTTGGTATCATGGGAGAGGTTCATAAAAGTATCCCATTTTTTGTTTTCATCATAATCTATCATACACCAGGACAGTCCGATAAGGTCATTTTCCTTCAGATCCGATACTACCGACTGTTCAAAACCCAGTGGGGAGGCATGGTCAAAAGGTGTAATCCAAAACTCCATTTTAAGTTTACCGCTTTCACCATGTTCAAAACTATAATCGTATGCGGCATTGTAATGGGGAAACTCCTTGATCCAATGTGTGTTGCCCCAAATCATGACCCATTCTTTGTCTTTAACAGGAGTGAAAATGTGATAATTCTGGGCATGCGCACCATGTCCCTTGAAATGTAATTCTCCTTTGGTGAGTTTATTTTTATTACCATTGTGCTGGTTGATAAAAGTGCCACCAGACATATCGCCATCTACAACGAGTTCGAAAATATCCTGACTAAGGGCATGATGGCTGAAACTCCAGTAGTCGTCCTGTGCTTCTATATAAAAATAAAGCCGGTTGAGGCCATTTACCCAGGCCACCTTTACCTTAATGTCAAAATCTTCAGGATCCAGGTTGGTGCCGAACCCACCTTCTGTATCATTGAGTTCATTCAGGCCAATAGCATACGAATCCGGCACCATTTCCCAATCGGTGAATTCCCCATCTATCCGGGGGATTTGGTCTTTGGGAAACTGGAAAATTTTAAACTCCTTATCTGGCCTGGTTGTGCCAAAAGCTTCCAGGGACAGCAACAATATCAAAAAGCAAAATTTAATTTTTACCATGGTGCAGTTTTTATTTCTTTTCATTTTTCCTGTCCATCAGGTAGTATATATTGTCAGCTATCCTTGATGGCAGGATCATCATGCCCCCGTAGTTGCCGGTCACACTGTTGTGCGTATCCGGAAAGGCATAATCATATTCTCCCCGCAGGTACCGATCATAAGTCTCCGGCAGGTTATGGGGCAACCAATCGCTCTCTTCACCCACATTCATCCAGCGTATGATGGCATTGGTGATTCCTGTATGATACCTTATCCAGTCGATTTCTGGGTCGATTTGGTCCCATTTCAGATTGTGTTGGGCCACATCGGCAAATACAGACATTACCTCCCACTGCACATGGTCCCGCACCCAGTTGGCAAAATACCAATCGCTGGAACTCAACACAGGCTTGGTATTGTAGAGCATCCGCACATTTTCTGTTTCCCACAGATGGGTAAAAACCAGCAGAGTCCTCATCCAGTAAATGGCTTTTTGCTTGTACTTTTCATCGCGAAATTGTTGATAAGCCAGGTAGTTGCCTACAGCGGCATGGCCTGCAGCCAGTAGATTGGCCGCATGCAAGGGTGTTTCCCAAAAGTCACCAGCTTCGGGCCTTTTCATATCCAGGCAAAAATCAAAAGCTTTTTTTGCCGCCTTCAGAAAACGTTGATCGCCGGTTTCCCTACCGATATTCAATAAGGTAGTGGCCGGTCGGATGGTAATATCAAGGGCCGTTTCCCCCCTAAGGCCCATGGGCTCGATGAAAGATGTGGCCACCTTAAAATCATCCTTGCCAATATCGTCGGGATTAAAAGCAAATGAACCATCCTCATTCTGCTCTGCCAATAGCTTCTCGCCCCTTTCGGTCTGGCCCGATCTGCCAGGGCTACCTGTTCCACCCATTTTCCCATTAGACCAGTCTATTTTCTGTCTTAGTTCTTTGGCTAGTTGGGTTTTCCTGTTTTCAGCAATATACCTGTTTAAAAAACCCGGGACATTGGGCTTAATTTTTTTCTCCGGCCTCTGTACCAAGCCAAAGCCTTTACCTTCGTGCCAAAAGTTTGTATTGTAGGCATTGGCAATTTTCTCCAGTGTTTCCTCATGAGGCCAGCGCGGTTTCGAGGGTTCAGGCAGCCCATTTCTTGTTACATAATCAACAATGGCATCTACACTATTACCCTTGCTCAGCCATAGTTCGGCATCAAAATTAATTTTTTGCCCGATTTTAAGTTCAAGTGGTACTTGACCTGCGGTCACTTCGTTTTCATGGCCTTCAATGGATGCGTCTGGCACCATCAGCCCCATCAGATGGTTGTTTTTTCTGTCCACAAAATTGGGTGAAGCAAAGACAGGCTGGGGACGGTGCGCCCTGTAATTGAACCACCGGGTGGCTGTTTGGTTGGGTTTCCATGAAAGGCCTATTCCATCTCCTTCGTGACTAACGGCCATTACTGGTACCGACACCTTATTCGGGTGTGGCGCAACCCTCAGTGCCCAGGGGTTTTTGAAAAAATCAGTCCCGCTGGTCCATTCGTCATCGATAGCCCAATCCACCCCTGGGAGAATAGCATCGTCTTTTGCTGCTCCAAATGATGACTCACCTATTTTGATCCACGGCCCCCTGATATACCTGGCGTTGTAGTTTCCGGTGACCACCAACTCATACTTCATTTTCACCAGGGGCAAAGACGAGGACAGGGTAAATGTTACTTTTCCTTTTATGGCGGGTTCGGTAAAGGGATAAACCATCCAGTTGTCAAATGACGTCCCATCAAGCACGTCCCGCACCACTACCGACTTTACTTCAAATGTCAGAGACTCCTCTTTTCCATCACTATTTTTTGTAAAGGAATCGGCCACAAACCGGACAGGAATATCCTGATCATGAAGCATCAATTCACCAAAGTGTTCCAATACCCCCATCATTTTGCCTTCAGGCGTTACTATTTCACCCCATCCCCAGCCTAAATACCGCTGGTAGAAGTTGAGTGTAATGTGGTCGTTTTCCAATACGACCGATTCGCCGCTATAGCTGGTGCGTTTAAAATTTGGTGTTTGGCCACATGTTTCAAATCCGATAACGGTTACTAACAGGGCTATTAAAAAAAAATGCAGAACTTTCATTTTAATGCTTTTTATTAAAAGAGTAATACTTGCTGTTGAGGTAAAAAAACTCAATACCATTCAAAATGGCATCCTGCGCTTCCCCGTACGGGATGTGCCTCTTGAAATAGAGTGGCATAGTAGATGGAAAAAAAGACTGGCGCAGATGTTAACCAATTATGGATGTTTCATTCCTGATTAGCCCAGCGCTTAGCTTGCATCGTTTCCCCCTTACAAGACTTAATAAGTCTATGTCGTTTAGTCAAGCTTTTTCGCTACTGCGAGACCTAACATTTTTGTTTCCAAAACGCACAATTGAAAAAATGACGGCAAGATGTGCAATTGCGCTGGTGCGAGCCTTTGGCTCGTATCCATTAAACCAGATACGAGCCAAA
>JAVKDJ010000014.1:0-2256 GCA_040222275.1 Cyclobacteriaceae bacterium | reverse complement strand
CGCAGAATGGGAATTGATTGAAGCATTGCTTCCTTCGGAGCGAGGCCGAAAGTCCCGCCCGGCTCAGGATAATCGTCGTTATTTGAACGGCATGTTGCATGTCCTGCGTGTTGGCTGCCCTTGGCGGGACATGCATGAGCGTTATTCGCCCACACAGCATAAGCAATGACGACACGCTGTAATGAACTCCCTCAGGTGGGGCAGGGAACCGGAGATTTTCATGAAAATCGCCTACCCAATTGCCTACATCACTGCAATCGCTCAAAACAGCTTGACACTGCCTTTCTGGCTTCAAAACGCCACCCGGCCCCCGAAAGCAAACTGGCGGATCAATATTTGCGAAAGGATGCGTTCTTTTTGCAAGGCATGCAAAAAACTTCAATGGGAGCGACTCTGATCAGGTATGAGAGAAACAGTATTTAGGCAACAATGTCTTTACATTCCAATGAAATTGAAGGGAAAATCCCTGTCTCATATGAGACAGGGGCAACACGGCATAGCTGATACGAACCAACGAATAATATATCTGAGCAACGTGAAAACTCATCCAATCATCTTAATCACGATGGATGCGATGATGATTTGGCTTAAATACAAAGGACAGTCGGCATGCCCGGAGATGGTAACATTTCAACTATTGACGCAACCTCATATGCAAACCGAGGAAACGCTAATAAATTTAGCAAGAAAGAAAGAAGGTATAAACTCTTTCGTAGCAGAGCAATATCTACTCCTCCGCGGAATGCTTACCCTAGTGGCGCAATAAAAAAGAAAGGAATCATGAGTACAGTATTATCTTTTATTGCTAATTCTGGAATTAGATCAAATAATTCAAGTATATTTTCTGTAATGAAGCCAAAAAACAAAGAAGAATCTGATTCTTTTTTTGGGGAAATCGTGGTAACTAGCAAAGCTATTGGTGGCGAAGGATTGGGGACAAGTGAAACCCAAAAACAAGCCAAGATATATTTTGATCAAAAAGACGGAAGTACCGTGGAGGATTTTATAGAGAGGGCCTTGGAAAAATCGCCAATAATCAAAGAAATTGTTACCCAAAATGGAATAGATTGCTCCAAGAATTCCATGTACAAAGATAAAAAATTAAAAAAGATCCATCAATTTCTTGATCCACTTAAACCTATACTTGATGACTTCAATAAAGAAGCTCCAGGCCCATTGGCCCAAGAGTACTCAGCGCAAAAGGAATCGATCAAGAAATTTTCAAAATTCCTAAATTTGCTCGCAGACATAAGGGCGCAGACCTTGAGTGCTGTGAATACGGAATGTAAAGATCAATTCAACAAAACAAAAATAGACAAAATTAGGGGCACTGAAAAGGAATATTTTTCAGAAAAATTTGCCCAAATTTTTGATGAATAGGCGAAAAGAAGAGTATAAAAATATATCTCTTTATGCCGAAGCGTTAGCGCTACTTTGGCAGATTTTTCTCAAAGATACATTTCCCGCAATGGGGCATGTTTCCGGTGGAGGTTTTTGAATGATTTTCAGGATTTCCGTACGGACGGCAGGCAGCGGACGGGTCCTTGGTTTTTCGGCGCAAGCTATCGCGTGGTCAGCTGTTGAAGTTCTTTGGCGCGCAACGGTCATGCACGGTTGCGCTGGAGGCATGCGCCAGTGCGCACCATTGGGCGCGTGTGATCGGGGCGCATGGCCACACAGTTAAGCTGATTCCGCCTGCCTATGTGAAGCCGTTCGTGAAGCTGCAGAAGAACGATGTTGCCGATGCTGAGGCCATCGCCGAAGCTGCCACTCGACCGACGATGAGGTTCGTTGCGCCGAAGTCCGAAGAGCAGCAAGCTGCGGCTATGGTATATCGGACGCACGATCTCCTGGTTCGTCAACGCACGCAAACCATCAATGCGCTGCGTGCGCACCTGGCAGAATAAGGTGTTGTCGCGCCGATCGGGGTCGCGCATGTTGGCCGCCTCGCTGCTCTTGTCGAAACGGATGAGAGCGGATTGCCGGAAACGGCGGCTGCATTGGGACGAATGCTCGTTGCTCAGATTGAAACTTTAGGTGCCCGGATCGAAGCGCTAGAGCATTTTCCGATCACCCTGAATCGAAATAGGATTCACATCGGGGGCAAGATCTGATTCAAGATATGGGCTGGCGAAGGAGGCCAGCCTCTATGTCACACGCCTTGTCGAATGATCTCCGTCGCCGTTTGGTTGTTGCCGTTTAAAACGGAATGTCTCGCCGGTCCGCTGCCAAACGATTTGGGGTTTCACCTTCGAC